>CAZDMR010000046.1:0-32729 GCA_964506795.1 uncultured Acidobacteriota bacterium
CATAGAATCAGAGCGCCAACCCGCAACCTTTTTCGCCGAATTCGCGGTTTCTTGCAGAAATCCGTTTCTAATCCACCCATTCGGTATAAAATGTGCCGACCGTGGTCATCGAAAAACCAATCGGCACCTTTCCCCAGGAGGTCTTGCATCTTCCATGCCCGGCAGAATTGCTTTTGACAACGAGCGCTACATCCGCGAACAGACCGAGGAAATTACAAAGAGAGTGCAGCAATTCAACAATAAGCTCTACCTCGAATTCGGCGGCAAGCTTTTGTTTGATTTTCATGCCGCGCGGGTTCTTCCGGGCTATGATCCCAACGTAAAGATGCGGCTGATCCGGGAACTAAAGGACAGGGCGGACGTAGTCTTGTGCATCTACGCGGGCGATATCGAGCGCAAGAAAATCAGGGCCGATTTCGGCATCACCTACGACTCCGATACCATGAAGCTGATAGACGACCTGAGGGACTGGGGCATCGGCGTGCGCGCCGTCATCATTACTCGTTTCGACAATCAACCCGCCGCAATTCTCTTTAAAAACAAGCTGGAGCGCAGAAACATCGAAGTTTTTACTCATCGTTTCACCAAGGGATATCCGACGGACGTGGAATCGATCGTGAGCGACGAGGGATACGGGGCAAACGACTACATCGAGACGGACAAGCCCCTGGTTATTGTGACGGGGCCCGGCCCGGGAAGCGGCAAGCTCGCGACCTGCCTTTCCCAGCTTTACCACGAATATCGGCGGGGGAGGAAGGCGGGCTACGCAAAATTTGAAACGTTCCCCATCTGGAACATTCCCCTGAAACATCCCGTTAATGCCGCTTATGAAGCCGCTACAGCGGACATTCGCGATTCCAATCTTATTGATCCTTTCCACATGGAAGCCTACGGAAAGACGGCGGTGAATTACAACCGCGACGTAGAAATTTTCCCCGTTGTAAAACGTATTCTGGGCAAGATCACAGGCGGCAATTCTTTCTACCTTTCTCCGACGGACATGGGCGTGAACCGCGCAGGATTCGCCATCGTGGACGACGCGGTGACGCAGGAAGCCGCCAAACAGGAAATCATCAGGCGATTTTTCCGGTATCAATGCGAGTACGCCATGGGCCTGGCGGAGAAGGAAACGGTTCAGCGCGTGGAGCTCATGATGAAAGATTTCAGCATCCGGCCGGAAGACCGAGCGGTCGTCCGCCCCGCATGGGAAGCCGCCCGGCAGGGCTGCGAGCTGGACAAGGGGAATGAGGGCATCTTCTGCGGCGCGGCGATAGAACTCAGGGACGGTACAATCGTGACGGGCAACAATTCGTCCCTTTTGCATGCCGCCTCGAGTCTGGTCCTTCATGCGATCAAATTCCTGGCGGAAGTACCCGAAAAAATAAAGCTGCTTCCCGACATGATTACCGATTCCGTAAGCAACCTGAAAACGGATATTCTTAACGAGCGTTCCGTAAGCCTGGATTTGGAGGAAACCCTGATCGCGCTCAGCATCAGCGCGACGACCAATCCCGCTGCCGAGCTTGCCATCGAAAAGTTGAAGAATCTCCGCAACTGCGAGGCGCACATGACGCACATTCCAACTCCCGGAGACGAAGCGGGATTGAGGCGCTTGGGAATCAATCTGACCAGCGAGCCGAATTTTTCGACAAAGAATCTTTTTATGCTGTAGCCCGGCGGACGGCGGCCAAAGAATCGACGGATGCCGCCCCGCCTTTTCCGCTCAAGCGGAAACGAAATGCGGGTTTGGATTCACAGGATATGAGCGCATTTGACGTCGTTGTCATCGGAGCCGGACCCGGCGGTTCGGCGTCCGCCTATCTTCTGGCCTCGGCCGGCATGCGGGTGGCCCTCATCGATAAAGCGGCCTTCCCCAGGAACAAGCTATGCGCGGGGATGCTGAGCGAGCGAACGGAAAAAATCTATAAAAGAATCTTCGGCGAAGGCTGGCAGGATGCTTACGAATTCACCTCTTCGGATGCTGATTTTTACTATAAGGGACGCCTTCTCAATGAGGTTCGCAACTACCGCAGGATGTATTTCACGATGCGCTCACATTTTGACCATCGCCTGGCGGAGCTGGCAGGCTCCAAAGGCGCAGTCCTTATTGAAAACGCCCACGCGGTATCCTTGGAGCAGAATAATAGATCCGTCCGCCTGGCCGGAGGCGCCGCGATACGCGGAGACTTCATCATCGGCGCGGACGGCGCCGCCAGCGTGGTGGCAAGAAATCTCGGGTTTTCGTTTGCAAAAAAGAACCTGGCGGCGGGCCTGGAGATTGAGTTTCCCCGCCAGGGAGACAGGGCAGGCCTTTCCCGCCCCGAATTCCATTTCGGCATTCTCCGGTGGGGATACGGCTGGGTTTTCCCCAAAAAAGAAACCCTTACCATCGGCATCGGCGGCTTGACGCGAAAGAATCCCGACCTTAAAAACACCTTCCGCGTTTTCTTGCGGCGGATATGTTCCAAGGTTCCGGACATAAAGTGGGACGGCCACATTATCCCGTGCTGCAATCTTATGCTGCGGCCGGGCCGCGGAAACAGCCTGCTGGTGGGCGACGCCGCCGGTTTTGTGGAGCCGGTTACCGGAGAAGGAATTTCTTTCGCCATGGAGAGCGCCCTCTGTGCGGCGGATGCGGTCATGGACGCCGCCCGCAGCGGAGATCCGGAAAGCGCCCTGCGGTACTATCAAAACCGCTGCAGCGCTCTCACTCGACACCTGAAGCTGGCCAACCGGATGCGGCACCTTGTGTTCTCCGCTCTCTCCGAAAGGCTGTTCGCCAAGGCGCTGGAGAAAAGCAAGAGCGTGATCCACCGATACATGGATTTGGCCGCGGACGAAATGGATTATGCGGACTATACAAAATTCTTTGTCAAAAAATTAATCGGAATCGGGTGAAATGCCCGCATGCATCCCGGCATTGCCCGAATGCTGCATGCAGGGAAGCGCCGGCCGGAAAGAGAGGCCGACGCCTGCGTCCGAAGAGCGCCTCCCCCCGCTTGCCCATCCGGATTTTGCTTCCGGAAGACAGCCTGATATTCTTTGAAGCACCGGGCGGCGCTCAATAGTAATACCAAATGCTCTCGTAGGCGGCCGCATCCTCCCCGATAGATTCAAGTCTCTCGAGGTATTGAAGAATCGGGATATCGAATCCGACATAGGATTTTCTGTCGACAATGCCTTTCTCCCATGGGTGAAATTTATAGGCGCGGGCGCCGTTCGGCATGATGGCTATCAGATCCCTGTTCTGGCTGGCCCTCAAGTAATTCTTCCCCAAACCCGGAACGTTATAGACCCCTTCGTCCGTTCTCCGCGACCCCGGGAGAAGCCGTGCTTCCTCTTTGAACTCCTGCAGTAGTCTTGCCAGAGGGACGCGATACGCGTCTGTTTCCTCCTTTCCTTTGGCCATGAAAGTATAGTAAGGATCGATCCCGATCCGGCGCAGGATCATGCGCAGCTTGGCGGTTTCGAAGCGGCGGGAGACGTAAAAAGTATAGACTTGCTGATTATAAACCGAAATCCCCTGGCGTTTGATCCGGTTCACTATCGAAGCCATTTCCGGCGTGACCTCGTAAGGATGCTCGATATGGGTAACGACACTAACTTCGAGGCGCCCGGGACGTCGCAATTTTCCCAGCCCCCGGATCAATTTCGGAGTAAAACGCATCGGAATTGTGACCGGAGTGCGCGTGCCGATCCGGATCAAATCGATGTGCGGAATCGCGGCCAACCGGTGCAAAATGCCGAGCAGAACTTCATCCTTCAAACTGCAGGGATCCCCGCCGGTAACCAAAATCTCATGCAGCGCCGAATGTTGCGAGATAAACTCTATCGCGGCATCCAGCTCTTCGGGCCTTGCGAAAGCGCCAGGCGCCATGGGCGCATCGATCTCCCAATTGCGTTGGCAGTAGACGCATATTTGTGGACAGGCATTGTAGGGTTTCAGGATCGCAATCGAGGGATATCGGCGGGTAATCAAATCGATGGGAGACGTTTTATGTTCGAGCATAAAGTCGAAGGCCAGCTCCCGGTTATCTCGATTCGCCAGCATCTGATCCACGTAATCCGGCGGAGGAATAACCTGTGCGCGAACGGCTCGATCACGCCCGTTATGAGGGATTTCGTCGAACAGACTCGCATAATAAGGAGTCACGCCGAAAGGAAGGCGGCCTTCGTTGGCGCGCCGGATGGACTCACGCTCCACCTCCGTCAGCGGGACCAAACGCTCCAAATCCTCCGCTTTGCGGCATATGTGGCCCACCTGCCAGCGCCAGTCGGCGAATTGTTCTTTAGATGCGCCCAACAGCGTCCGTATTTTCGCCTGCATCTTCGAACGCCTGCGGCGCGCCGCGGCGCCGAGTCCGTCCTCGTAGCGGGACATCTGCTCTTCCACATGCAGCCACAGCTGGTCCATCTCCTTAGAGCGGAGCAACGCCATGTCCCTATCCGTCATTGCGGAAGCTTCCTCGACCAATCCGCTCTGAAGAGGCGCTGCTTTACCCTCCACTCCCCGCGCCAAGTGGATCATCTCGGCGTAGAAACCGGGCTGCAGATCCGGCCGGGGATTTCCATGAGCCACGTCCCACAAGGCCTTGAGAGTGCTGAACCCCGCCAGCTTTTCAGAGGCGTTGATAAGAATTCCGCGCCAGGCGCGGGCGCAGTCCCGGACAATCGAAAGAATCGTCCCAAGGGAGCTTGCCCCCTCAATATATTTTTCGTATTGCCTCTCGGATACGTAATCGTATAGAGCTTTTCCTGCCTCCTCGACGGAATCCGCACGCTTTAGGATGGAGAGGATCGTCTCCGCCTGAGAATTGAAATTTTCCAGAGTATAGCGTTCCTTTAATGATTGTCCCATTTTTTATCCGCTCCCCCTTCAAAACATGATCTGCCGCAAGCCCAACTTTCAAATTATTCAGCGAATTCCGCTTGCTGCCCTAGGAGTCCGCGGCGCCGACCGCGGCTTTTCGCACACCCGCCTGCATGGCCTGCTCTCCGCGTCGGCTCGGCGGCAGGAATTCTTTCATCAGCGAAGAGCTTATCCTGCCGGGATAGAGTTAATTTTCATTTTAAACGATAATTCCCATTTCAGACAACCTTAACCGGATTATCGCTCATGGGGGATATAGCTCTTGTATTCTTGCAGACCGTACTTTATTAATGGAACAAAACGTTAAAGGAAAAACCGTGATAGAACAGGAAAAACAATTTGATCCCCTTCTGCGCGGCAGCATCATCCTCGCGTCGGTTGTGATTATCATCGCGGGCATGAGAGCGGCCCAATCGATCGTTGCGCCCGTGATGGTGTCGGCTTTCGTCGCAACCACGCTCTCTCCTTTCGTAATATGGCTGACACGCCATCGGATCCCGGCGATTATCTCGGTCCTTATTGTTGTTCTCGGCGTCATCATTATCGGCATGGTCACGGGGATCCTTGTTTGGACCTCCGTCGACAGCTTCGTTCAAAACCTTCCGCTCTACCAGGAACGCCTGAACCGCGAAGCCGCATCGCTGATCCATATAATCCAAAGGCTCGGCATCGATGTCCCGGAGAAAGGAATCATGGGCTTGATCGATGCGGAAGCCGTATTTTCTTTTGCCGCAAACTTCCTGAAAGGATTCGGCAACTTTGTGGCGAACGCTTTTCTAATTCTTCTGATCGCGGTATTTATGCTGCTGGAGGTGCCGGAGATTCCCGGAAAGATACGAAAAGCGCTGGGGCAGCCGCACGCAGAGTTCGGATGGTTCGGAAATTTTGCGGCAGACGTCCGGCGCTATCTCGCCATCAAGACATGGGTAAGTCTGGCAACAGGTCTCTGCGTAGCCGGTTGGCTTTGGATGCTCGGGGTGGATTACGCGTTCCTTTGGGGCCTGTTGGCCTTTCTGTTGAACTATATTCCAAACATCGGATCTTTCATCGCCGCCATACCCGCGGTCCTTCTTTCAATCATCCAGCTTGGATGGGCGGGAAGTATCCTGGTCATTATTGGATATGTTGCCGTCAACGTGGTTTTTGGAATGATCCTCGAGCCGAGGGTTCTCGGCCGCGGGCTGGGACTCTCGACCCTTATCGTTTTTCTTTCGCTGCTGTTTTGGGGCTGGGTACTGGGAACCATCGGATTGTTCCTTTCGGTTCCGCTTACCATGACCGCCATCATCGCCTTGAAGAGCAAGCCTGAAACGCAGTGGATCTCCGCATTTCTCGGGTCGAGCCGCAAAATATAAAGCTCTCTGCCTGCTGTCATGCCGGCGTTCACAATTATGAAGGCGTTTGCTAAGATTTCCCCGGATCCCGGATGGGGGAATCGCCGCAAAAGGATGGACACAGGATGCTTCCGGGACAATGAAGCATCCTTTGGATATTTCAGTAGGTATCAAAACTTTCCATGGAATCCGCCCGCAAAACACCCCTTTGCGAGAAATTGATGACCCAGGAGGCAATATTGGCCATGGTGAGGGGAAGCGGCAAGCGCGCCAGCATGGAGGGCAAACTGTAAAACTTTTCGTACAGCCTCCGGACTTCTCTTTCCAGCGTCTCGGCGGAAAAGTTGCGCGGTTTGATGTAGCATTTATCCCCCGGCCACCTTCCCATAGCATCGATATCCAGGATGCGGCCCTCTTCTTTCATGCGGTCGTACAGCACGGTCCCTTTATCCGGCGTCAGGATGTTGAAGTAAGCGGCGGGCACCTTATGTTCTTTTAGGAATGCCAAGGTGGAATTGAAAACATCCTCCGATTCCGTATCCCACCCGAAAATGAAATTCAACGAGTAGCTGATTCCTCTCTTTCTCAAACCATCCAGGATTTCTTTGTATTCCTCCACCCTGTTGGCGCGCTTGTTCATGGAAATCAGCGTATTTGAATCGATGCTCTCCATTCCGATATTCACGTGAAGAAGGCCGCTCCTCTTGGCCAGGTCCATGAAGCGCTTGTTTCTGCACAGGTGCACCGACCAAAGCGCCGACCAGCGCAAACGCAGGGGGATGAGAGCTTCCATAAGCTCCATGGCGTGCGGCACGTTGCCCGCGAAGTTGCTGTCCGCAAATAATAGGCTCTTGGATTTGGTGTGCCGGATCTCTTCGATCACTTCATGGGTCGGGCGATACCGATAAAGGTGCCCCAGATAGAACCTCTCGGAACAGAATTCGCATTTAAACGGGCACCCCCTGGAAGACTGGACCGAATAGGTCTTAAACAACCCGTAGCGGCTGAGGTCAACTTTGTCGTAGCGCGGCAGCGGCAGATTCTCCAGGCTGTGGAAGCTCTCGGAACGATAAAATCTCTTCAGCCTGCCCGCAGCCGCATCCTGCAGCATCTGGGGGAAAATGACCTCCCCTTCGCCCGCTCCCACCGCATCGCAGTGTTCGGCGGCCTCTTCGTCGTGAAAAAAGGTATGCGGCCCCCCTATCAGCACGGGGACGCCGCGCTCCCTGAACCGGTCCGCAATCTCATAAGCGCGCAGAGAGTTCATAGTCCACGTGGTGATTGCCACCACGTCCACCGGAGCATCGAAATCCACATCGGTCAGCTGTTCGTCAATGAGGGTGACCTCCCATTCTTTAGGCGCAAGAGCGGCGAGATACGGAAGCGTCAGGGCGACCACGCTTCTGTTTTTGGTCTTGTGCAGCGATCGATTGGACGGCGATCGATAATGGGTCGGCTGTATGATGTGCAGTTTCATCATCCTCGGATTTCCTTTGGGCGGCAAAGGAATGAATATACGCTGCCTTTCTCACTCTTACAAGTCCAGGAGGCTGTCCGCGTATCGGCAGGTGACGCGTTCGCAGCGGCGCGTCGGCCTCCGCTGCAAAGCCATCTCTGCGGGGTTCATCGGATTCGGTCGCGGCTGTATTGAGCTTTTTCGCGGAGATGGATATGGGGGCGCAGCAAGGCCCCCGTCTGGCCAAAGCCCAAATCCAGACGCACCACGTTCACAAAAGGCGCAATCACACGCAACCCGAATCCTCCTCCCGCGATCATGTTGCGAGTGAAACCGCTGCCTTGGGACCAGGCCGTTCCGAGATCCGCGAAGCCTGCAAGCTGCAGCCCTATAGGAAAACTGTACTTGGATATGCGAAGAGTTCTGGGCGGCAACAACTCAAAGCGATATTCAAGGGTATTGAGGAACTGATTTTCACCCCTCCGAGCGTTGGGATCCCATCCGCGCACGGAATTCGTCCCTCCGATCTGATAGTCGCGGTATTCAGGCACGTCTTCCCCTACGGCGCCGCTTTGAAATGCCGCATAGGAGAAAAAAACCAGCCCGTGTCGCGAAGCCACGGGCTGATAGCGCCGCACATCGATCCGCGTTGTGACAAAATCCCCCTCGCCGCCGAGAAATCCACCGTTCTGAGTTATATCCAGGATTCCCTGCCATCCGTCGCGAGGATTGAAGAGGGAATCCCGGCCATCGTACTCGAGTACGGCTCCCAGTGCGGGCGTGTTGTCCCGGCCGCCGGGCGAAAGCGTGACTCCGGGAATATTGCTTCCCATAGATAGGAAACCGAACCTGCCGCTCAGCATCCAATCCGCGTGCAGGCTGATTCCGATCTTCAAGTCCAGCTCATGCGAATTCTCCCGGAATGAATCGTCCCTGTTTATCCGGTCCCGATAATTATACTTTATGCTGTACCGCCCCCTTGTCTGCCGCGTCCACGGAGCCTCAAGGGACAGGTCGGCTTCGGTAAGGCCCCCGAATTTGGCGGATCCCGACAGGACGCCGGCCTCTTGCAAAATATTTTTCAGCCTTGCGCCGAAACCGCCGGAGGCGTCGTTTTCGCTGCTGACGTTTAAAGTAGGAAATGGCACAAAAACCGGAAGCTCCAGGATTTCGATAATAAGAATGACTCCGTCATCAACCGCCATTGCGTCCGTCCGGACGGAGCTGAATGCTTTGAGCCGCTCGAGCCAGCGGCGATCCTGCTTTTCGGTTTCTTTTGTATAAACGCAGCCTATGCGCGAAATCAGTTGACTGCGCACCAGAGATTCTTTTGTGTTGTGCAGCCCGCGGATCCGGATATCGCGCACAATCTTTCCATAGGGATAGTCCTCGGGGGATTCGACCGCCTGGCTGTGCGCCGCAGCGGCGACTGCAAGCAGATAGAACAATAACCGGAGCACATGTCCCCGAGCTCGGCGATGAATGCCTTGAATCATATTTAATCCGCCACTCCAAGCCCCAGGCCTCCATCGATGATGATTTCCTGGCCTGTGATGTAGTCGGATGCGGGAGAAGCAAGGAACAGCGCCAGTCCGTGCATGTCGCCGGGGAAACCCACGCGGTGCATGGGAATCGTGGCGGCGACTTCCTTTTGTTCGACGGGATCCTTGGCATGGCCGCCTCCGATGTTCGTGACGATATAGCCCGGCGCGACGGCGTTGACCGTAATGCCGTAGGCGGCGAGTTCCAGGGCGACGGTCTTGACAAACTGCCTGGATCCCGCCTTGGCCGCCATATAAGCCGCGCCGATTGCAGGCTCCACGCGCGTCGCGGCAAGAGAAGTCGTGACTATGATGCGGCCCGATTTTCGCGGTTTCATGTGGCGCGCGGCGGCCCGAACCGTGGCGAACGTACCGCTCAGATTAATGTCAATCACCCGGTTCCAGCGCTCATCCGTATAGTTTTCAATGGCCCCCTCCGGGACGCGCGGCCGCTTGGATCCCACCCAGGCCCCCACAAAACCGGCTCCCGGATCAATGCCGGCATTGGCAAAAACGACGTCCAGCCGGCCGTAGGCTCGGGCGGCATCGTCTATGGCGGCGTCCAGCTTCTCGTGGTCGGTGATATCGACCGTTTGTCCGCGGATTTGGAGGCCGGCATCCCGCAGTCTCCTCATTTCATTTTCAACACGTTGAGAATGAACATCCAACAGCGTTACGCGCGCTCCGTTCGAGGCAAGCGCCTCAACATAGGCCAATCCAATTCCGCTTGCTCCTCCGGTGACGACCACGCCATAGTCGTCCACTTTGAATAGATCCGAAATCTTTGCCACAACCGCCTCCGATCAAAAGTGCACCATTAAATCATGCCGGTCGAAAAATCCATACGCTGATCCAGATTAAGGCTTACGACAGGCAGTTTTTATATTGATTTGATCCGGCGATGTCAACGGGACAGCGCTGTCTCCCCGGTAGGGCGGCCAGCAGGAAATTGCTGCCCGCTGGCTATATCTTACTGCCGGGGGAAGGGTTGCATCACCGATCGTTTTTTCTCCTGCCGCCCAGGCGGATATTATGCAATAATCCCAAGTCCCTGCATCCGATGTGTTATTCTTCGGGTGCGTTACGAAGCCTGGAAGAGGATAGATTAGCAAAACAAAGGAGTATTTTTCATGACGACAACAGGTGCTGCGGAAAATTCATCTGCCAGTCAATATATATTTACTTCCGAATCCGTTACCGAGGGCCACCCTGATAAAGTCTGCGATTATATTGCCGATTCCGTTCTCGATGCCTACCTTCAGAAGGATTCCAAAAGCCGGGTCGCCTGTGAAGTCCTTTGCAAGGAAGATCTTGTTATTTTGGCGGGCGAGATTACGTCCAACGGCATGGTGGACGTTGAAACCGTTGCGCGGCAGGCAATTCGCGAAATCGGATATGTGGACCGCTCAATTCCTTTCAATGCCGACAGCGTCAAGGTCCTTCAATTTCTGTCCAAGCAGTCTTCGGAAATCGCACAGGGAGTGGATGCGGACAGCAACACGGAACACGAGCAAGGCGCCGGAGACCAGGGCATCATGTTTGGCTATGCAACGGACGAAACTCCGGAGCTCATGCCTTTGCCGATTCTTCTCGCGCACCGCCTGGCTAAGGGACTGGCCGAGGATCGACATAACGGCAGCTGCCCGTGGCTGCGGCCTGACGGGAAAACCCAGGTTTCGGTCCTTTACAACGGCAACACTCCCATTGCGGTGACCGATGCCATCGTCTCGCCCCAGCACGCGCCGACGATTAAGAGAGAGGCGATTATTTCCTACGTCACAGAATCCTTGGCTCCCCGCGCCCTTGGAGAATGGTTCACGGATAAAATCCGGTTTCATGTAAATCCCACGGGAAGCTTCATCCTCGGCGGTCCGTCGGCGGACGCGGGTGTAACGGGAAGAAAGATCATTGTGGATACTTACGGCGGAGCCGGCAGGCACGGAGGCGGAGCATTCAGCGGGAAAGATCCCTCCAAAGTGGATCGAAGCGGCGCCTATTTCTGCCGCTTCATCGCGCGGCAGATCGTTAAGCAGAACTTGGCGCATAAGGCGGAAATTCAGGTCTCCTATGCCATCGGCATGCATCATCCTATATCCGTAAAGGTGGAGACTTTTGGGACGGGCGATGCCCGCGCCGCCGAGGAATTTGTAAGGAAGCAAGACTTCCGCCCCGCATCCATTATTGATCGTTTCAAGCTGCTCCGGCCGATCTACCGCCAAACCACCAACTACGGCCATTTCGGCAAACCCGGCCTTCCCTGGGAAGAGTGATCGGATTTGCGATGGATGACTTGCGGCTGAAAAAATAAGGGTCGCAGCGCCGTAACGCCGCAGCAGAAGATCCGGTTAGATGGAGTTCTTCATTTTATTCCGCAGGCTCGCTAGAAGCTCCTCGACTTGGGCCAGTTCTTCTTCCGTTGAGTATGTCTTGGCTATGTCGAGAGATCTAATTGCAGCTTCGAGGTCCCCCTCGATGGCATGAATCAGCCCCAGGTTGAAGTGCACTCCCGCGGAGTTGGGCTCTATGACCCCGGAAATTTCGTAATGCAGGCGGGCCAGTTTGAAATCGCCCTCTTCGAAATAGAGATGGGCAAGGTTGAAATGCGATTCAAAATGCCGAGGATCGTATTTTAGGGCATGCGTGAAGTGGTCGAAGGCCTTCGGTATGTTGTTCTGCTCGTATTCCAAAATGCCCAGGTTGCAGTAGGCGTCGGAGATGCACTCCCCGTCCCGGATGGCCTGCATGTATTTCTCAGCGGCAGCTTTTTCACCCCGCTCATGCAGAATAAGGGCTTCTTCAAACGGACTGAGCCTGACGGGAAGCGGGATAAGACGCCCTCCCCTTTCCGGAAACAGGTTGAGCTGGCCGTGCAGCTCAGCTTCTATCTGGCGCTTTGTTAAGCCCTGGTTCCTCAGTTCGCGGACCCGCCTGAATTGTGTGAGAGCTTGAAAATCATAGCGCAATTGGCCGTCGGCGGTCGAAGAAGACGCCTGAATAACGCCTTCCCGGGTCCATCGCCGGATGAAGTCTTCGCTCAGGCCGAACTGCCGGCTTATCTCCCTAACCGTGTAGGTGGCCTGAACACGCTGCATCTTTTCGGATGCAACCGCCTCGGGAAACCGGACCACTATGCTCATGGATCTCCTTCAACATGCCTCTTGGCGATTTGCTGCGGGATTTGCCGGATTCCTCAATTGAATCCGCTCTTCTTTTGCAAACTTTTTTATAGCACTTTACGCCCGATCGTTAAATGGGAATAGCAAAAACCTCAGACAGGCTGCTAATTTAAAATTGCTTTTGTTTCCCCCGCCATTTCGTGTTTACTACATAGGAGCCTGTCAGAAAATTAGGGTTTTCCATGGCGACACTATTGAAATTCGAGCCCACAGATCCCATCCTGGAAAAAGCCGTCGGCGGCGAAAGGATCTCGCCGTCGGAAGCTCTCGATTTATACCGGTCCGCCGATTTCCTGAAGGTGATGGCCGCCGCGCGCGAAATCCGCAACCAACGGCACGACCCGGCTGTTGTCACCTACACGATGTTCCGGGTCGTCAATTATACGAACATTTGCAGAGTGGGCTGCGCCTTTTGCAGTTTCCACCAGCCCATGAATTCTCCGTCCGGATATGTTCTTTCGGCCGAAGAAATAGTCCGCAAAATGCAGGAATCCGTTGCCGTCGGCGCGGAACAGATGTTCTTGCAGGGCGGCGTGAATCCGGATATTCCGTTCGATTACTATCTGAACGTCCTGCGGACCGTCAAGGACGCGTTTGGCCCGCGCCTGCATATCCGCGCATTCTCCCCCGTTGAAATCATGGGCATGCAGCAGCAGACAGGATTGCCGCGGCGCAGAATAATCCGTGAATTGAAGAGCGCGGGAATGGATTCCGTGCCGGGGGCCGGGGCGGAAATACTAAGCGACCGCATGCGGGCGATCCTGTCTCCCAACAAGGGATCGGTGGCGGATTGGGTCCGCGTCATGGAGACCTGCCACGAAGAGGGTCTGCCGGGAAGCGCCAACATCGTGTTCGGATCGGATGAAACCCAGGAAGAAATCATCGAACACTTGCGCATTGTGCGCGACCTGCAGGACCGGACAAACGGATTTTTGGCTTTCATCCCCTGGACTTTTCAACCGCAGACCTCAAAATTTCCTTTGCGCCGCGTCCCGGCCCATGAATACCTCAAGCTCCTCGGCATCTCGAGAATATTTCTCGATAATATCCCCCACATAGAGGCTTCCGTCCTGGTCTTCGGCCGCGGCGTAGGATCGATTGCGCTTTACTCGGGCGCCGACGACATTTCTTCCGTGGTTCTTGAGGAAAATGTGCTTGAAAGCTACGGGCTGCAAACGGAGGCCGACGCCCGCGACTTTATTCGAGAAAGCGGGTTTACTCCGCTCAAGCGGGATTTTCTCTATAACATAATCCAAGACTAGCGGGACTCCATTTCCTTTATGGATTTTTGCTCCTGCTTGTATCTGTCTTCCCGAGCATCTTGCATGTCCTGAATATGCTCCCTTTCCTTTTCATCCGCATGTTTTCTCACGTTCCGCAATGAATCCTTCAACTCCTGGCTCGCACGCTGGAATTCTTCCACCGTACGGATCACATGAGGCGTGATCAGGATAATCAGCTCTTTTCGGTGCTTGGTCTTGGAACTCTGCCCGAACAGATATCCCAGGACTGGAATATCCGACAAGAACGGGACGCCGGCACGGTTAAAGTCGTCGGAGTCCTGAATAATCCCCGCGATGGCAACCGTCTCTCCGTCTTTTACGGATAACGTCGTCATTACTTTGGATACGGAAAAAGACGGGGTATCGGAATTTCCTATCTGTATTGAGGATCCGGGGCTGCTGACTTCCTGGGTGATATTCAGCGTTACGGACCCCGACGCCGATATCCGGGGCAAAACCAGAAGCGATACGCCTGTTTCCCGGTATTGCACGCTCGTTGTGCTGCCTCCGGCGGACGAAGTATAGCTGCCGCCCGCATAGGGAATCTCTGAGCCTACTAAAATGCTCGCCGGCTGCCCGTCCAGCGCCAGGACGGAGGGAGCCTCCAGGATTCTGACGTTCGTCTTGAGCCTCAATGCATTGATTCTCATCAGTATTTCCCGCGAGTCGCCGACAAAAGCAAAAGTGTTGGCCGACAGCCCTAAAACATCCTCTCCCTGATTGAGGTTGGCGCCGGTGATATGATCCTCCGCATTATCCGTGCGTCCTTGAAGCGCCGCATTTACGCCGAAACTAAAACTATTTGTGAGATCCACCTCGAAAACCCGGGCATCGATGATCACCTGCCGGGGGAGAACGTCCATTTTTTTAATGGTATCGGAAATGAAAGCATAATCGGCGGCTGTCGATTGGATAATCAAACGATTGTTAACACCGTCTACGACCATCCGAACCGTGTCCTGCAGGCCGCTGAATTCGCCGCCGCGCAGTATTTGGGAGGACACGGTGGGCTGAACATTAAGCTGCGGCCCCAATCGTTGTCCCATGCCGAAAACCCCGCTCCCTCCAATACCGTCGTATCCGCCGCCGAACGATTGACCGCTTTGTCCGCCGAAAAGACCTCCCGCCGCTCCCATCTGGCCTTGGTACCCCGACCTGGAGGAACCGCCCGTTTGGATATTCGCGTCGCCGCCGAAAATACTCGCCGCTCCCGTTGCGCCCCCCGCAGCCGCCGGAGCCGCCGCGGTCGCTTCGTCTCCGCCGTATAGAACCGAGAGCATCATTGCTATGTTGGCCGCAGTTGAATTTTGAACAACATAAACATAGGTTTGAATTTTTCTTCCCGTAACAGCGTCCAGTTCATTGATCCAGCGCTTGACTTCCTCAAGTCCTCTCTTGGAACTTGCAATCACAAAAATGGCATTAATGCGGTCTATCGGGATGAAGGAGATCCCCGTCGCCGAATCCTTGGCTCCCGACCCGAAGATCTTTTTTAAATCCTCGGCGACGTCTGCCGAAGCATGGTTTTCAACCTTGATCAGTTCGATCAGTTCCGGATCCAGGTAGCTGTTGTCCAGCATCCGGATGATTTTCAAGATTCTTTCCGCGCTGTCCGTATAATCGGTCAGGATAAGCATGTTGAGGCGTTCATAGGGCATAATAACGCTGCCTTCCGTCATAAGCAGCTCGAGCGGCTTGATTAAATCGCTGACGGGAATGAACTCCGCCCGTATGACATGCGTGGCCAGCCTGCGAACGCCGGATTCCTCGGGTTCCTGCGCCTTGCGGGAAGCGGCGGCCGCAGTCTCAACAGCCGGTTTCCGTTCCGCCGCCAGAGCTCTGAATTTTTCAAAAAGAGGGTTGGCCGCCTTCGCCGCCGCACCCGGCTTGGCGTCCGAAGCCCTTCCGGAACCAGGCTCCGGCAGCCGCTCGATGATTTCAATCCCCCGTTTCAACGCCGAGGAGATCGGGACGATTTGGTACACGCCGTCCTCTTTAATCAAGGCAGCGTTATTGTTTTTTAGTATCAGAACGAAAAGGGGGAATATTTCCTCTCTCGACATTGGAGTTGAGCATAAAATTGTGACTGTTCCTTTGACCTCCGGATCAACCAATATGGGAGAAATTTCCAGGATGGCCGCCATCTGGGTGACAAATTCATAAAGATCCGCGTTCTCCATATTCAATTTTATTTTATCGCCATTGCCCTTTGAAACTTCGGAAGGCTTCGAAGCGAGCGATGCGGGAGCGGGTGCGCTCTCCGCGGGAGGCGAAGTCTGAGCCTGCCTCGCCGGCGCCTGAAAAGGATTGGCGCGGACTTTCCTCGGCTGCAGCCGTTGTTTTACGTCTTCGGGCAACGGTTGCTTTTCGCCTTCCGACGCCCCGCCCGGAGTCTTCTGCTGCTGAAACCCCCATGCCGTTCGATTGGAGCCGCCTATCAGCAAACCGGCGGAAAAGACCATAAGCGGAATCATATACTTATGAATACTCATAGACATGTTGCTTTCTCTCCACTTGTCTTAGGACTTGCGCAAAAAGTAAACTCATTCTGCAAAGGCTTCCGGGATTCTCCAACCCCTTAAAGCGGCGGCTAATCGCGCACAGGCCGGATGATATCGCCGAATGGAGTCCGGATGACGCGCGTTCGCTGCGAACCGGAATCCGGCGTTGTGCTCAGCTGCTTTGTAGTCGCCGGCGGCGCGGGGGGTTGGGCTTGAGAGGAAGCCGCTGCACTTGCTTTCGCCGCGGGCCCGGAAGAAGAAACCGCAACCGGCACGGCGGCGGACGGGGAAACATTGATGTTTCCTATAGCGACCGTCGCCGGCGACGCAGCGGAGCCCGCGCGTCTGGGAGACGCCGCTATAACCTTTCCCCCGCTGACGGCGCCGCCTCCGAAAGAAACGACCCGTGTGGACAGAATGGGCGTTTTTCCCGCCTGCTTCCCTTTGGAACCCTCGTGCAGCGGGATGATTTCCTTTCTCCCGCCGCTTTCAAGAACGATATGATCCGACTCAATGCTCGTTATCGTGTATCCCCGGTAAACATCCCCCACGCGCCTCGTCTTTGTGGGACGGACCTTGTTTTGAGGAGAAACCGCAGGATCGACGATCAAAGCTGTTTTCTCGCTGCCTTTAAAAATGACCCCCACCAGAAAAGGCTTTTGGGTGAGGGGCGGATTTTGCGGCTCAATAACATCCTCGACCTGCTCGTCCCTGCTCCGAGTGTCCGAAAACAGGTTTTTTTCGGCAATAATCTCAAATTCCGCCGGAAGGTAATTTCTTGCCGACGACGTTTCAGGACTGGATTTCTCGCGGATTATTTTCTTCTTCACATCCCGGATAGGCTGGACTTTCTCAAGGTTGTTCTCGGAACGGAATCTTTCCAGCGAAGCATATAGCCGCCATCCAAGCAAGCCCGCGATTGCAAGCAATAACAGGTTGATCGCCATCCATTTTTTTGTCATAGGTTTTTTCCTGTCTCCGGATTTTCCCCCGCGGTCTCGGCCTTCTGGGAAGCGATGTACCCGACGACAGTCAGGCTCGGCCGGATCCGGTATTTTTTCAGCACCGGAATCCCGGTGATGGTGAATTCCTCGACCTTTAAAAATTTCCCGTAATTCTGGATTGCGGTTAGAAAATTCACCAGCTGTTCCGGATCGCAGTTTGCCTGTATCCGTATGGATACTTGGGTGAGAATATCCTGGATATTTTTTTCCGGCAGTTGATTCTTTTGCGTGATTTCCACTCCGCTCTGCGATGCGAAATCCATGAGAAGTTTCTGGAGTTCAGCCCCCGCCACATTCGGATTGTCTCCCGGCAAAAGCTTCAATCGATTTTGTTCCAGGCGTCGGGCGTACTCTTCCATCCGCTCCTCATAGGTATTCTCGTTACTGAGGATCTCGCGCTGCTTGAGGAGCAGTTTCTTCTTGAAATCAACTTCCTGGGCCAAACTTTCGCTGTTCGGAAGCTGAAGATTGACCGCGTAAAAAACCAAGATGGCGGCAGCCGCAACCGCCCCCGAAATAATGACCTTTCTTTCTCTGCCTGTGATGTTCACCTGCTATTTCTCCAGTTTCGCCTCAAACGTGAATCGGTCTTTTCCTGAGCGGGAATCTTTGAATATGGGCCCCCTTGCCGAGACATCTTTTAAAAGCGGCGAATTTTCCAGTTTTGGAATAAGATCGGAGGAGGAACCGCTCAATCCCGAAATTTGGATATCTCCGTCCCGATAGGAATACATGCTTAAAAATGTGTCGTCCGGAAGGATGGTGCTCAACTCCCGAAGAATTTCCAAGTTCATGTCTCTTTGGCTGAAGAGACCTTCCATGGATTGGATTCTTTCTTCCAGCGCCTTTGCGCGGCTTTGGGAGGATTGAACCTTTGCCACCGGGGCTTTGAGCGCTTCGATTTCCTGGTCCAGCTGTCGGATTAATATGCGGTTCTGCGCCATCCGATGGAATCCCAACGAAAACAACAGTATCAAGATCGCCAAGCCCAGCACCACTGTGGGCGCATAGGCCCAGCGTTTCTGCCGGATTCTGAGTTCGGCGGGCAGCAGGTTCATCCGGAGAGGCGGACGGCGCGCCATGCCGGTATACGCCAGTCCAACGGCGGCCCCCGCCGTCTGGAGATGCCGCTCGTTGTGGGGAGGCACGCTCAAATGGACGGAATTTTTCAGCAATTCGCAATCCGGCAGAGCGTCCTTTATTTCCTCCTGCGCCGCCGCCGAGGATTCGCCTGCGAGGATCAATTTTTCGAGCGCATCCTCGGGGCCGAGCCGCATTTTTGAAGCCGCCTCGTCGATTTCGTGAAGGATCAAGTCCCGCCAGTTTTGGTCGTTTTCTTTAGGGATTTCCTTGGAATATGCAAACGATCCGCGATGCACCGCCAGGAGCTCGATCGACGACGGCGCCAGGTCCGCGAGCAGGAACGTCTTGTCCTTTGCGTCTTTCCTGTCCCGCAGGAAGATATTGGACAGCCCTATGGAACTGCAGGCGACCATGGAAGGCCGGATCCCCAGATCCCTCAGAAATGCAAGATGCTCGTCCAGCAACGCCTTGCGCACCATGACGAGCAGGACGCTGACTTTTTTGCTGCCGTCGCCGCCGTCGACCGGAATGTAATCGTAATAGAACCTGTCTTCGCCCGTCGGCTCAAAAGACTGGACCTGATACCGGACCACCTGTTTGAGATTGTCCGAAACTTCAGAAGGGAAATCGAGGCTGCGCAAAATGACGTCTCTGCGGGGCAGTCCAAGCACAACGTTGTCCCTGCCGAGGCTGTTCGATTTTAAGAAGAGATGGATTTCCCGCCGCAGTTCTTCTTTCTCCCGCAGCCTGTAGCCGGCGATGCGCGTAAAGTGGGTGAATACACCCCCCGTAAGCTGGCTTTGAAAAGAAGAAATCAGCATATCCTCTCCCCGAAGCTCGATTCCGATGCCCGTCCTCAGATATATCATGGCGTCATGCCTTCGTAGTAAAAAACGTTTTCGTTCCAATAAAAAATTTGATAAGGCTCGCTTTGCCGCCCGGTCAGGCCGATCACGCCGCGGATGACGCGCCGGGCCTTGGAATTATCCATCCGGGCCGCGGCCGTAAGCGTGTATATGCCTGTCTGTCCCATGGAAAGCATCGACAGCGCTTCGGCTCCGATCGTTATGGGAATCTCTCTCGATAAATCCTGCCTGCTTTTGAACGGCTTGACAAGGCGCTTGTCGTAAATCATTCGGGCCGCATCCGGCGGCATTCCCGGAATGGACAAAAGCACCGCCAGAGGAGCGTAATTAATGTTGATCTGGTTTCTCGGCGAGTAAACAGTGAGGCATCGCGAAAGGCCATATTTATAGACAATGCTGCCGTCGCGGTCCTGTTCCGGATGCCCGTAGAAATAATCCGCCGTCACCCCCCTGACCAGAAGGAGTTCCTCAATGGTATCGAACCTGCCGTTTTTTGCCTCATAAGGAGGATCCAGCGACAGGTAATAATCGTCCTCCGCTCCGTTCAAGTGGTGCGCGCTATCCGCATCCCGCCAATCCAGAATGGAATCCGTAATGATATCCGCGTCCTGTTTTTCGATCCCGGCGGCTTCCATAAGCAAACGGAGCTGCTTTTCCGAAACCGTGTTCACGTTTATTTTCCCCGATTCGTCCTGGATATCCACCCGGTAGGTCCCGCCGCCGAAATTGCCGTTCAATCTGCCGAGATCCACGGGATCCGGAGTTTCCTCGAGTTCAACCCTTTTAACCGAGGGCACATGCCTCTTTTGAAGAATCCGGTAAATCGCCGCCTGCATCCCGGCGCGCGCCACATAATAGGCGCTTTCCATGGATTGGGCGTTCCGCGCGGCAGCCACCTCCACAAAACTGTCTCTTGAAAAGCTGAGCGCAATAACGGAAATCGCGGTCAGAATCCATAGCAGCGCAATCAGAATCACGCCGCCTTCTTGCGCCGGCGGATACCCTCCGGCGCGACGCTGAAAGAACGAAGCAGGATACCCCGCATCCGCCGTCCTTTGATTATGCATCATCTCTTTCCCCGCCCGCGAATGCTACCGCGCTATCCTCCGCATCTGCCGGCCGAACCGATTGATGCGGTTCAATGCGGCGCGGCCGGATCCGGTTTGCGCGTGAATCGGCACCACCATGTATCGGCTCAGCAAATTGCCCCGGGGGTCGCGGGATAAAATGGAAATCGAAACAGCCCGCGGCAGTTCGCCGCGGCTCTCGCCGTCCCATTCCCGAACCCATTGGGGCGATCCGTTATCGCCCCAATCCAGGAATTCAAAGATACAACTAGAAAGGTTCTCAAAAAGCATCGTCGCTTCCGACATGCTGCCCTGCGCTTGCGCGTAATATCCCCTCCACCGTGCTTCGGTCTCAACAAGGGAATAATCCCCTTCCAAATCCTGAACGACGTCATAGGAAACGAGCGTGAGGCCGGGGCTTTCCTGAAAGCGCAGCGAATTCAAGCTGATAAAGCTGAAACCGGTTTCGGATCCTTTGAAGATCGGATAGGGCCCCGCAGCCTCCCGTTCATCCTCCGGCATATCGAAAGCGTACGCGGAGGCTATCTGTTTCCGCGTTAAATCCAAAATGCTCCGGTGGCGCTGGTTTTTATCGATGAACTCCGTCCCGCGCGACCAGGAACGGATGCTGATGCTGAAAAGCTCCCACAGCCCGGCCGCCATCATGGCAACCAGGGTCACGGCCACCAGCAGCTCCAGCAGCGTAAAACCCGATTGCGGCAGTTTTCGACGGCTTTTCCCAAGCAAAATTATCAATCTCACCTCGCGGGTTGATTTTCTTCGAGCGTCGAAACCAGTTTCAGGGTCTGCAGGCGATAACTCGCGGCCCCCGAATCCGGGGCGAACATTTCGACCGTATACTGAAGCAGCTTTAGGGGCATTCCGCGGAGTTGCTCCTCGGTCAGCTCCAAGTTCTCGGGAAGCGTATATTCTTCCACATAAACGGTCCACCGCGTTCCATCCTCGAAATCTCCGTCGAGTGTGGCGGGCTGTCGAATGGTCTCGTCGAGCAGAGCCAGTTCCATCACCGCTTCCGCGTGTTCTATGACGCGCGTCCGCATCTGCACCTTTCGGATATTGCCCAGCGATCCCGAGATCAGAGACATGGTTATGGCCGCTCCCACCCCCAGCACGGTGAGCGCCACGAGCACCTCCAGAAGTGTGAAGCCGCGCGCAGATGCGCCCCCGGGCCCTTCCGCCATTCCAGGCTCAATCATCCATACCGCCCCCCGACGCTTCACGGCAAATAGTCTCCTTGCCCGCGCTCGATGCGGGCTCCGCCCGTTATCGGATCCGTGATTACCCTCAAAAAGGAACCCCTTTTGGACTCGAGCAGCACTTCGGCCCGATCCGAACTCCCATTGGGGCTGAATCGCACGGTCATCCTATTTTCCTGTATTTCAGCCCCGGCCAGGG
This sequence comes from uncultured Acidobacteriota bacterium, assembly GCA_964506795.1. Lineage (GTDB taxonomy): Bacteria > Acidobacteriota > UBA6911 > UBA6911 > UBA6911 > UBA6911. The sequence goes on from CAZDMR010000046.1 coordinate 21,598, forward strand.
CCAGGCGCCTGATTTTCACATCCTGCGGCATGATGTATGCTTTGTCCCCTTTTCCGAAAATGTCCTTTAAAAGCAGGGTTTGTTTTTCCCGATCGACCGTGACCTGCATCCCTGTCTGTTCGGTAACCGCTTTTTCCCTCGCATAGCGGAATGTATTCAGAACATCGCGCCCCGTTGCGCGCAGGCGCAAAGCCGCCGAACCCTGCGTCAGCGACGGATACGACAGCGCGAGAACGAGGCCGAGAATCATCACGACCATCAACAGCTCCAGCAGGGTGAATCCCCGCCCGCGCGCCTTTTCCGCAAAATTCTCAGCGCCAGCTGCAAATGTCATCCTCGCCGCCTTCGATTCCGTCCGCCCCGTAAGAGAAGATGTCAAACTCTCCGTGCATTCCGGGATGCCTGTATACATAGGGCCTCCCCCAGGGATCCTTCGGCAATTCCTTTGCCAGATAAGGGCCGTTCCAGGCATCGAAATTGCCCGGATTCCGCACCAAAGCTTCCAGTCCTTCGCTCGAATCCGGAAAGCGCCCCACGTCGAACGAATACATCTGCAATGCGCCCTCGAATTCCGCAATCTGAATCTTGGCGATCTGGTCCTTCCCTTTTGCAAGTTTCTTGTAGACATTCGGCGCCACCACCGCGGCAAGCAAACCCAGAATCACCAAAACAACGATGAGTTCAATAAGCGTAAAACCTTCCTCCGACCTCCGCCCTTTTAAATCCAAGGACATAACCTCCTCCCCATCCGGCCCTCCGAATAAATTCGCCGCCCGTCGCTCGCAGTTAATTATGCGTCACAAGGGTATGTCGTTGATGCTGAATATGGCCATCAGCATTGAAACGACAATGGTCCCGATAATGATCCCCATCAAGAGAATGAGCGCCGGTTCAAAAAACGCGATAAGGTTTTTAATGCCGTTGCGCACCTCGGTATCGTAAACCTCCGCAACCTGAATCAACATGCTGTCGAGCTTTCCCGATTCTTCTCCGACCTCAATCAGATGCATGGCCAGAGGGGGAAAGACTCCGCTCTGCTTCATGGGCTGAGCGATCCCCTCGCCTTTTTTAATGCCGTTTCGAATGGGCTCGATCGTTTTGGCGATGCTCTGGTTTCCGATGATCTCCCGAACGATGGTCATGGCTTGCAGCAGCGGCACTCCGCCGTGGAGAAGCGTGCCCAGCGTCCTGGAAAAGCGCGCCACTTCGATCTTCTGCAGCACTGCGCCCACCATCGGGGTCCGGAGCATCTTCCGGTCCCATTTCAACCTGCCTTCTTCGCTCTCCAGAAAGCGTTTGAAATAAAAAACCAGGACAAAAACCACGGCCAGGACAAACCACCAGTATCCGGAAAGAAAGCGGCTCAGGACGTCGAGTACCGCCATCGGCAAAGGAAGCGGAACTCCCATGTCGCTGAAAATCGCGGTGAATTTCGGCACCACGAACAGCGTCAGAATCGTCACGCTCGCCACCGCCACCGCCGACAGCAAGGCGGGATAAATCAGGGCTCCCAGGATATAGGATTTTAAATCTTCGCTCATCGTAAGATAGGAGGAAAGGCGCCCGAGGATTTCGTCGAGCATGCCTCCGGCCTCCCCGGCCTTGACCATGTTTACGTACACCTTCGGAAAAGTCCCGGGGTACTTCGCAAGGGCCTCCGAAAACGATTTGCCCCCTTTAACCTCCTTCAGCACATCCTGGACGATCTCCGCCATGGCCGGACTTTCCGCCAACTGTCCGAGGACGGCCAAGCTCCGGTCGAGCGGGAACCCGGCTTTGACGAGCGTATGAAGCTCCTGGGTGAAAATCAGGAGATCCTTGCGGCGGGCCTTTTTCCGCTTCCAGGGCCATTCCATTTCGCGGGCCAGGACGGACTCGCTTTTCGTGGTCCCTATGCGGACGGGGATAAGCCCCATTTCCTGGAGCTTCAGGGATACCGTCCCGTCGTCCGAGGCCTCCATCGTGCCCTCCAGGACCTTTCCCTCGAGGGTGCTCGCTTTATAGTTGTATAAAGGCATAGGAATGAATCCGTTCGTGAATATTCAATATTCTATTCATATCATTCGTCCTGGGTGACCCGCAAAACTTCCGCGATGCTCGAAATCCCCTGCCGGACTTTGAGCCAGCCGTCGTCGCGGAGCGACCGCATCCCGTTTTCAAGCGCTTTTTTCCGGATTTGGCCCGAATCCGCCTTCGCCACGGTCAGCTTGCGGATTTCGTCGGTCATCGGCATGAGTTCATAGATGCCCACCCGTCCACTATATCCTGTGTTGCTGCAGTGATCGCACCCCCGCCCTTCGAAAAATCGATCCGGCCCTTGCCGGGGATCCCCGCGCCGGAATCCGATCTCGTCCAGCAGCTCCGGAACGGGATGCGCCTCGGCTTTGCAAAAAGGACAGATAACGCGGACCAGCCGCTGAGCCAGCACCCCCAGCAGCGAAGAGGCGATCAGATAATCCTCGGCGCCCATATCGATCAGGCGCGTTATGGCGCTCGGCGCGTCGTTGGTGTGCAGGGTGGAAAAGACGAGATGGCCCGTAAGCGCGGCTCGGATGGCGATCTCGGCCGTTTCCAGATCGCGGATTTCTCCGACCATGATGACATCGGGATCCTGCCGCACGATATGCCGCAGGCCGGTCGCGAATGTCAGGCCGATCTGCTGGTTCACATGGATTTGATTCACGCCGTCGATCTGGTACTCGATAGGATCTTCGATGGTGATGATTTTCTTGTCCGGGAGGTTGATGGCGCTCAGGGCGCTGTAGAGTGTCGTCGTCTTGCCGCTGCCCGTGGGGCCGGTGACGAGAAAAATCCCGTGGGGGCGCCGGATCAGGGATTCGAATTCGCGGAGCGAATCCTCTGGAAATCCAAGACGGCGGATGTCGTACAGGCTGGTGTTGCTCTTGTCCAGGATGCGCATGACGACGCTCTCGCCGTACAGGGTGGGGAGGGTCGAAACGCGCAGGTCGATGTCCTTCCCGAGAACCTTGAGCTTGATCCTTCCGTCCTGGGGCAGTCGGCGCTCCGCAATGTTCAGCTTGGACATGATCTTTACCCGGCTGATAAGGGCCGCCTTCAGCTTTTTGGGAGGAGACTCCACGTCGTGAAGGATGCCGTCAATCCTGTAGCGAACCTTCAGGTCCTTCTCGAAAGGCTCTATGTGGATATCGCTTGCGCGGCTTTCGATGGCCTTGGAGATCAGCAGGTTTACCAGGCGTATCACGGGAGCTTCGGAAGCCAGATCCTTGAGCTGTTCGATATCCTCGATCTCATCGGACAGGCTCTCGATGTTGCCTTCGTCGATTCCCTCTATGATCCTTCCCAGCGTGCTGGCTGCGGATCCGTATAACTTTTCAAGGGCATCCAGTATTTCGCTTTCGGCCCCCAGCAAGGGTTTCAGCGCCATTCCTGTCGCCTGCCGGACCGAGTCCAGAGTCGCGTCATCCAGAGGATCCGTCATCGCCAGCGTCAGAACGTTGTTTTCCAGGGAGACGGGGACCAACTTGCATTGTTTCATGAATCGAAAACTCAGGACGCCCTCGAGCACGGGAACCGCCGGGTAATCGGAAACCGCCGCCGCGGGAATATCGAGATGTTCGGAAACAATCGAGAGGCAATCCCTTTCGGACACATACCCCAAGTCCACAAGAAGCTTGCCGATCTTTTCGCGGGATTCCGCCTGAAGATTAAGAGCCGTCTGCAGCTCCTCTTTGTCGACGAGACCCCGCTCCAGGAAGACCTGCCCGATGAGTTTTTTCGATTTTAGAGATTGGATTTTAATACTCAACGATTTTAATCCTCTGCTTGAATTCTTTTAAGCGGCCGTCTTTCCGCCCAAGTTCATCCAGATCCTTTCTGAGGGCGGTCAGAAGGATTGTCATGTTTTTGTTGGGCTCGTCGGGGAAATTCCGGTCTTCGATGAAGGCGATAATCGTCACGCGTTCATCCTTCCGGATGCCCTGAAAATTGCCGCCGTGACGGTGCAGCACCCGGATCATTTCGTCCTTTAATTCCTCGATCCGCTTTTTCTTCAATTCAGGCGTCACCGTCCGGGAACGAACCTCGCCGAAGGGCGTATTGATGACGGCGCGATGAATATTGATCAGGAAAGTCAGGCTGATGCCGTATCCCGGCAAATAGGCGCCCTTGGCCTTTTGAACCACCGCGAAGGGGCTTGAACTGAATGCACTGTTGATCACTGCATCGACGGCCGATTCGAATTTCAGAATGTCCTGCCGGGCCAAGGCATAGTCCATTCTCGCCCCCGCCGCGGGTTCCCCCTCGAAAGAATGCAGCGCCTCCGGAGAAACGAAAACGCCGGCAAGCAGCAGCGCGGCCGCCGCGCATTTCCAGGCCCCTTTCATTGCATGGGATGCTTCCATGAATACCTCTCGAAACTAAAAAGATCCGTTCTTGTTTGTGTTCCCGCCGGAGGATTCGCAGACCAGGCGCAGATCCATCCATCGGTCGCGTTCAATCGTATCCAGCATTTTCTGCATCATCATATAATTGGTTTCGCTCATTCGGAGCTCGCTGTCGTCCAGCGCCTGGATGAGCAGATTGCGCAGCTCGGATTTTGTGTAATAATCGCGATCCGCCTCCTGTTCTCGAAACAAGCCGGCGCTGAATGTAAAACCGTTTTCGTCCCACCGGATCTGAGTGTTTGCAACCGCCAGCAAGGCGATCAGCGCCATGGCCGCGATAGCTCCATAGCGCAAATATCTCCATTCCGGGAAACGGCGCGCAGCGGCTTTCCGCGATCTAAAAACTCCCGTTGCCGGGTACGGCTCTTCTTTCCAAAGCTGAAGATACTCCCGGGCCTGCTTCAGTTTTCTGACTTCTTCGCGGCATGCGGGACATGTGCGGAGATGCTCCCTTATTTCGGCGTAAGCGGCCGGATCGCCGCTCTCATCATAAACAAAATCGATGATGTTTTCCTTCACTTCGTCGCAACGCATGATTTTTCACCCTCTTTTTAAGCCGGCGGCCTTTCGAAGCATCAGGAGATGCCGCGCGCATGGTTCCTGCGAGGCGGATCCGGGCGCGCTTACGGCGCCGCCGATTTGATCCCCAATCGTTCCAAATTACGATGGATTTCGCGAAGGCCCTGATACAGCCGCGATTTTGCGGTCGAAAGCGGACATTCCATCACTTGCGCAAGCTCCTCCAGGCTGAGCCCCAAATATTCCTTCAATATCACAGCGGTCCGGTGGTCTTCACCAAGTCCCGCCAACGCCTTGCGGATAATGTCGGCGTTTTCAAGCGCGGCTGCACCGCTCGGCACAAACGCCGTCTCCGAAAGCCCCGCCGCTTCGTCGTTTGCCTGCGGGACCGAGGCGGGACGTTTCCGGGCAAACTCAAAGGCGCGCGACTTTTGACGCGCCCGGCAGTGATTCAATGCGATCCGGTACAACCAAGAAGGAAAGCTTGCGGGATCGCGCAATCGCCGCAGGGATTTGAAAACGGACAGGAAGGTTTCCTGCACAACATCCTGGGCGTCCTCTTTATTGCCGAGCATGCGCCAAGCCAGGCTGTAAACCTTTCTTTCCCACAGGCGCACGATCAGGTCGAAAGACTCTTCCTCTCCGTTGAGAAATCTCCGGACGGCTTCGTCGGTTTCTGCCTTAATGAAGGCCATATCGGCAGCCAATGATAAGGATGTTTTTTATTCCCGGAAAGTCTAAATAAAATTTTAAATTAAAGGAAAATAAGACGGGATCCATCAACCGCTCGCAATGCGCTTACAGCTCGCTACGGTAGTTGGGGGCTTCTTTCGTGATCAGCACGTCATGAACGTGGCTCTCCTTAAGCCCGAAGGAGGTGACGCGAATAAAGCGGGAGCGAGTCTGAAGAGCGGCGAGGTTCCGGCATCCGCAGTACCCCATTCCCGCCCGTAATCCGCCGGTTAATTGCGGAATCATGACTTCAATGCTTCCTTTATAGGGCACCATTCCCTCGATGCCCTCCGGCACCAGTTTCCCCTCGAAGAAAGCTCCCTCCTGGCCGTAACGGTCGCGGCTCCCTAATTTCATGGCTTCCAGCGAACCCATACCGCGATAGACCTTATAGCTTCGGTTCTGGTACAGCACGGTTTCGCCGGGGCTTTCATCGGTTCCGGCAAAAAGCGATCCGATCATAACGGAATCCGCCCCGGCCGCTAGGGCTTTGCTTATGTCCCCCGAAAACTTGATTCCCCCGTCGGCTATAATCGGGATTCCAGCCCGGTGGGATATTTTCGAACACCTAAGAATAGCCGTTATCTGGGGTACGCCGGCGCCGCTTACCACCCTTGTGGTGCAAATGGAACCCGGCCCCATCCCCACTTTTACGGCGTCCGCCCCTGCTTTGATCATCGCCGACGCCCCCTCTTCCGTGGCGACATTTCCGGCGATCAAGTCGATTTCGGGAAATTTGCGCTTAATCTGCTTAACGGCGTTGATCACCCTGACGGAATGGCCGTGGGCGGTATCGACAACAATGACATCGGCGCCCGCCTTGCAAAGCGCCGTGGTCCGCTCGATGAAATCGCCGGTCGCGCCGACGGCCGCGCCCACGCGAAGTCTTCCCAGCTTATCTTTACAGGCATTCGGATAGGCGATTTTTTTCTGGATGTCTTTTACCGTAATCAATCCCTTCAACCGATACCTGCTGTCGACAACAGGCAGCTTTTCCACTCGATGGCGATGGAGAATGCTCTCGGCTTCCTCCAGCGTTGTTCCCAGGGGAGCGGTGATCAGGTTTTCCTTCGTCATCAATTCCGAAATTTTTATATTCAGGCGGCTTTCAAACCTGAGATCCCGGTTGGTCAGGATGCCGACCAGTTTGCCGTTGGACGTGATCGGCAGCCCGGAAATCTTGTATTTCTTCATGGCTTCCACGGCTTCGTGAATCTTCTGATCGGGAGACATGGTAATGGGATTCACGATCATGCCGCTTTCGGATCTTTTCACCTTGTCCACTTCCTCCGCCTGCGACTCCATGGTCATGTTCTTATGGATAACGCCCATCCCGCCCTGCTGCGCCATGGCCACGCCCATCCGCGAATCCGTCACCGTGTCCATGGCCGCGCTCAGCAGCGGAATATTCAAGCGGATGTTCCGGGTCAAACGCGTTGTGATATCCACTTCGGACGGCAGCAGATCGCTTTTGGCCGGTTCCAGAAGGACATCGTCGAAAGTAAGAGCTTCGCTGAAATTCAGGTTTCTAACCATAACCACTCCGGATTCCCGAAAAAAATCATCCTTTTTATTGATTGCAACCGATCCCGGCCGCCGCCTGTCTCTATCTGCCGTGGCACTTTTTGTATTTTTTGCCGCTGCCGCAGGGACAGGGATCGTTTCTTCCGACTTTTGGAAATTCACGCTTTACCGGAGCCACAGAAGTGGAGTCCGCCGCGCTGTAAACAAGGTCCTGTTTCTTCTTCGCCCTGCGCCGCGCCTCTTCGCGCGCCCTTTCGAGGGCCTTTTCATGGGCAGCATCCTGTTCCTCCGCGCTTATGGGCTCGAACAGGTACAGATAACGGATCGACTCTTCCTCGATTCTCGTCTGCAGGGCCTCGAACATATCGAAGCTTTCTCTTTTGTATTCAATCAGCGGATCCCTCTGCCCGTATCCGCGAAGCCCGATGCCTTCCTTCAGATGATCCAGAGACCACAGGTGATCCTTCCATTGCATGTCCAAAACCCAGAGCATGATGTTCTGCTCCTGGGAACGCATGTATTCGGCGCCAAACCGCTTTTCCTTCTCTTCGTAAATGGAACGTACCGTCTCGGGAAGCTTTTCCGCCAACTGCTCGTAGGTCGCATCTTGCGGGGCGATGCCCAGCTGCGCCATATCAAATCCGAACTGGTTGCGCAGATTGACGCGGAGGCCCTCCAGGTCCCAAGTATCTACGGGCTTGTTGCGCGGGGTGTATCGATCCATCAGATCCAGAACGATGTCGTTGGCAAGCTCGAGGATGTAATCCTTTTGATCGGCCCCTTCCAGAAGCTCCCTCCGGATGGCGTAGATGGCTTCCCGCTGTTTGTTCATCACATCGTCGTATTCCAACAGGTGTTTGCGGATTTCAAAATTGTGGGATTCAACCTGTTTCTGGGCTCTTTCAATCTGGCGCGTAACGAGCTTGCTTTCAATGGGGACGCCTTCCTCCATCCCGAGCGATTGCATGATTCCGGAAATGCGGTCGCTGGCGAAAATCCTCATGAGGTCGTCTTCCAGCGAGAGGTAGAAACGGGAGGAACCCGGGTCTCCCTGCCTTCCGGCGCGGCCGCGCAACTGGTTGTCGATGCGGCGGGCTTCGTGCCGTTCCGTCCCCAGAATATGCAACCCTCCCACGCCGACCACTTCGTCATGCTCCCTGGCGCAGAGTCCAACGAGATGCTGCCGGATTTTCGCGTACTCTTCCTTGGGCATCGTGGCCGCGTCCAGCTTTTTCTCGCGAAGCGCCTGGAGGGTAAGAAAATCGGGATTGCCGCCGAGCAGAATGTCCGTCCCGCGCCCCGCCATATTGGTGGCAATCGTCACGGCTTTTTTGCGACCCGCCTGCGCCACAATCTCCGCTTCCTTGGCATGATATTTGGCGTTCAGCACCACATGGGGAATCCCCTTGCGCTTCAGCAGGGTGCTCAGTTTTTCCGATTTTTCTATCGAAATGGTGCCCACCAGAACGGGACGGCCCAGTTCGTAGAGCTCCTTTATTTCTTCGACAACCGCATTGTATTTTTCGCGCTCGGTCCGGTAGATGACGTCCGGATATTCCGTGCGGATGAGCGTCTTGTTCGTCGGTATGACGTTCACTTCGAGTTTGTAAATTTTGTAGAACTCTTCGGCTTCAGTCTCGGCCGTCCCCGTCATGCCGGCCAGCTTTTTATACATACGGAAATAGTTCTGGAAGGTGACCGTCGCCAGGGTCTGGTTTTCCCGCTCAATCTTGACGTTTTCCTTGGCTTCGAGAGCCTGGTGGAGGCCGTCGCTGTATCGGCGTCCCGGCATCAATCGGCCGGTAAATTCGTCGACGATGACGACTTCGCCGTCCTTGACCATGTAGTCGACGTCCCTTTTGAAAAGATGGTGCGCCTTGAGGGCCTGATTGGTATGGTGGACCCAATCCATATTCTGAGGCTCATAGAGATTTCCCACCGCGAGCAGCTTTTCGGTTCTTTCCGCTCCTTCCTCGGTCAGAGTTACCGTCCTGGCCTTTTCGTCGACCTGGAAATCTATGTCCCTTTTGAGCTTGGGAATAATGCGGTCCACCTTGTAATACTTATCCGTCGACTCCTCCGCGGGCCCTGATATGATGAGCGGCGTACGCGCCTCATCGATAAGAATGGAGTCCACTTCGTCGACGATGGCATAGTGGAACCCGCGCTGGACGCAGTCTTTCAAATCGTACTTCATATTGTCGCGCAGGTAATCGAATCCAAGCTCGTTGTTTGTGCCGTACGTAATATCGGCGGCATAAGCCCTCTTGCGTTCCTCGTCCGTAAGCGGATGCTGGATGCAGTCGACGGTCAGGCCCAGCGCTCGATAGATCTTGCCCATCCATTCCGCGTCGCGGCCGGCAAGATAATCATTGACCGTGACAATATGAACGCCTTTGCCTTCCAGAGCGTTGAGGTAGGCCGGGAGAGTTGCGACCAGCGTTTTTCCTTCGCCCGTCTTCATCTCGGATATCCGGCCCCAATGCAGGACGACGCCCCCGATCAGCTGCACATCGAAGTGCCGCATGTTCAGCACTCTTTTAGAAACCTCCCGCACCGTCGCAAACGCTTCCGGAAGAAGATCGTCCAGCGCTTCTCCGTTGGCGATGCGTTCGCGGAATTTTGGGGTAAGCTCCGCCAGCTGCGCGTCGGAAAGGCGCGCCCTGTCAGGTTCCAGTTCATTGATGCGCTGCACGATAGGAGAGATCCGCTTGAGATCCCGCTCGTTTTTGCTGCCGACGATTTTCGTAAGGATTGCGCCGATCATGGAGAATTTCTCCAATGGACATATAAATAATTTAATCTAACAGATATCGGCCGTTGGAGTCAATTCGCCCCAAATTGATCACTGACTCATATTTCCTGTTACCGGGAAAGGGAAACCTTCGAAACAAAGCTTAAAAAATTTTCCCAATACTGCTATAAACAGGGCATCTGTAGTCAATGTTCTGCTGCGGTGCGTTTCGGCAGCATTTAATTGTGAGGCAACGGGATTTGAGCTAAGTCAGGGGACTATTAAATGAACACGGAAAACAACAAAAAAGTGGTCCGCGAATTCTACGAGGAAGTATTTCAAAAACACAACCTGGACGCGGTAGATCGATTCATGCACGACGATTATATCCAGCACAACCCGGACGTGCGCCAGGGAAAGAAGGGATTTGTCGATTTCCACAAAGGTTTCTTCGCCGCCATCCCCGATTCTTTCGCGGCCATCAACCGGATGGTTGCCGAAGACGATCTTGTTTTTGTCTACAATACCGTTACAGGAACGCACTCCGGAGAGGGATTTCTCGATTATCCGCCGACAGGCAACAAGCTGCATTTCGATGTCGTCGATATGTACCGCCTCAGCGACGGAAAGCTTTGCGAACATTGGGACGTCGCCGACACGCGGGCGCTTTTTTCCCAGGTGGGCGCCATCACGGCGTCGACAAAAAAAGCTTAACCCGCGGAACACGCGGAAATTTGCGGATTGCACTTTCTTTTTGGGACCGATTAAGGCTTGACTTCGCGAAAGGGCTGAAGGATCTTTGACCCCATGATCGATTTCATCCGTTCAGCTGTGGCAGAAAGCCTCGAGCTGAAGAAGGCTTTTTTTGAAGCCAACGAACAGCTAATCGCGCGGATCGCGCGCGAAATCCGTTCGGCGATCGACAACGGCAGCAAGGTGCTTCTCTTTGGAAACGGCGGAAGCGCGGCGGACGCCCAGCATATCGCGGCGGAATTTGTGGGGCGGCTGCAGCGCGACCGGCGGCCGCTTCCCGCTTTGGCTTTGACCACCGACACCTCCATCCTGACGGCTGTCGCCAATGACTACGGCTTTGACAGGATTTTTGCCAGGCAGGTGCAAGCCTTGGGGAAAAAGGGCGATATCGCCGTCGCCATTTCAACCAGCGGCAATTCCCCGAATGTGCTGCTGGGTGCGGAAGC
>CAZDMR010000047.1:0-32649 GCA_964506795.1 uncultured Acidobacteriota bacterium
TCCGCCGAAATGCAGAGTTTCCTAACTTTTAACAGGGCGTGTCAGGAGTTCTGAATTTAGGTGAATCTAAAACCGATAACCTTATTTATTTCAATGGCCAAATGGTTGCTATTCACGGCCAGGCGGGAAACTCGTACCAGCTGTTGTTTAAGGACTATCATGGATCAACCAGAACGCTGTATACGGTAGCGTTGCCCAATTATGGCAAGACCTTAAATGCCAAATACAAATACGATCCTTGGGGACAGCTAATCTCATCGACTGAATATACGCCTCCATATACTGATTTCAAATTTCAGGAAAAGAAACGTGAGAACGGCTTGGATTATTTTGGAGCGCGCTATTACGATTCGATTCCTGCAGGCTCATCCATGCGCTGGATTTCGCCCGATCCGGTAATCTCAGGAATTTACGATCCACAATCACTAAACAGATATTCATTTAATAGGAACGATCCTGTTAATCGAATAGATCCAGACGGGACAATATCATCGTTTGATGATACGTCATTTGAACTTGGATATATTCTTCAACAGCTGGGATTGGAGAAATTTATTGGCTTGCTTCCTGGATTTACAATATGGCAAACAATCGAATTTTTCTATGCGCTCCCCGGCGGCTTTGGCATGAGTGATAGCGACTACCTCTATTGGCAATACCAAATGGGTCTGGGCATAACATATGCGGATATGCTGCTTCCTCAATCTGGGCAGGCTGCACAAAGTAGTGGGGCAGGAGGCGGTGGCAATAGTGGTGCCGGGCAATCATCAAATCTATCAGCCGGAGCGGAGCATGGTGCAGCTGCTTCTAAGAAAGGCGGAAATTTTGGCTCGGTTAATCCTATTACCCCTAAACAAGATCCTATTGTAGCGCTAACCAGATGGTATACAATAAACGGTACTACAGTGGGAGACCTTTCGGTATATAACGGAGAGACATATATCAGTTGTTATGTTCTTGAAAATGCAAATTATTTAATGCCTGTTGGAGGGTCCTATCCATTGTATAGGCATAGTGGGGCAAAATGGCAAAATGTGGTTGGTGTAGCTATTGATGGTCATAGTGCGGTATTATTCCATCCAGGAAATTATGGCTCTGACGGCACAGGCTGTTTTATGCCTTCATATAATCTTAATTCTAATGGCTATACTACTGAAAAAAGTAGCAAAGCCGTGAAAGATATAATTAAATATACAAATTATTCAGGAAATATGTACATAGAGGATCGTCAAGTACATCCGTAATGGAGATATATGTATTTCCTGCTATGTTGAACGCTTCATTGGAATAGTATGTGGAAAAGTATATTTGTTATTAGTATTGTCAGATTGCTTTTCAGTTCTAATATGTATAGTGGTTTATTTAATAACAATATAGTCGCAAGTAACGATAATATTGTTTTGGACGAAACCATAACAAACGACTTAGAAGAATATGGTAACTATATGCCACTTATGGATCTTGGCTTTGCCGTTGGTGAATTGTGCGAAGCTTTCAGAAAAAATCCGTTACTAAAACATGAGTTTGTCAGATTCAAGCTAGAGGAGAGGAGCGCTGTATGGACTCAGGAAATTGCTTGTTATAGGGAAATGGAGGATAAGTTTTTCCGATCTCAGCTTCGATGTAACAAAGCAATTAGCGACAAATACGATAAGGAAATTAGTTTCATTGAGAAAAATCTAATAAAACCCAGATACATTAATGATATAACAGATGATTATATAAAGGAAGTGATAAATGATGCATCAGAATCATATGGTATATCTGAAAAAAGCTCATTAGCTTTTGCATTGTTAATTATGGAAGGAAAAAGAACAATTCGAGTCGTGCAGGAATCGGAAGCGCTGATTGAAAAGTATAAACAGTGGTTGTCGGCGATAAAGGTAACTGGTATATATACGCCATGGGTTCATGGATCCATTCTTCAAAGGGAAAAAGAATTTATTATAAAACAATTCCGAGCATATGATAGGGAGTTAGCAGGATATACTATCTATATGTTAAAAAATACTGATGTGCGTTATGTTGACTAAAAAGCGGAACCAAAAAGAATGATGGCTGTGCAAATTAATCTGTTGTGATAAGAATAAGGGCGATTTTTTCTCTGGTAAATATCACTCTTGTCAAAAACAGGTGTTGGAAATTGGATCAGTTGTTTGGCAAAATGGGGTAGAAAATGAAAAGTGCACGGCGAGTCCTGAACGGCCCGGGGCTGGGGGAGTTTTTTATTTGAGTAATGATACGATAGCAAACTCTTTAAATTGCCGATAATATATCATTTCGTATTCCGCCGGTGGAATATTCCCGATAGTTTCCAGTAATCTGCGATTATTAAACCAGTCAACCCATTCCAAAGTGGCATACTCAGCATCCTCCACTCAAATATTAGAGTCTCCGGCAATCCCGGGGCGGTTCATCACGAAGGCTGGGCGGCAGCAGAAACATCTGATCTGGGCACTAGGGACGCTATGTTTGTGCCATCAAATATAAAGTAAAGTGGTTGCAGTTGCAGATCAATAGAAATTAGATAATTCTCGGACAAGCTCTTAGAAAGCCTTGGCACGTCCACCGTCAGCGTGATGATTGCCAACGCGAGTGGCAGCACACAGCACAAGCTGCCTTTTGCGCTAGGCTCCTCGCGGGCGCCATGTCACATACAACGCGGGGCAGGCATAAGGTGATTGCGTCCCGTGTTTTTACCCTCCCGTGCTCCGCGAAAATCCCGTCCCAACTGATTTCGTTGGATTTTCGGAGGCCCGGGACTACATGCTGCCGGCATGAAGATCTTGCTTTTAATCGCGGACGTACAAGCTCTCAATTTGGTCGTCTTTGCGTGGTCCCATCGGACAGCAGCTTTGCGGATCCTGGTGCTCCGTCAGCAAATCGGCGTCTACAAGCGCAGGTCCAAGAAACCTTATCTAAAAAACAGGGATCGACTCTTCTGGTCCTGGCTGTCAAAGACCTGGAAACAATGGAAATCGGAATTGATTCTCGTGAGCCCGGATACCGTGGTTTGATGGAGAAAGCCGAAGTCGGCGGGCGGCAGAATTATAGCCATCCCTGTGTTAAACGGTTTACATCACGATTACCGGCTCGCCGCATAATTGGCGTCGACTGCACTCTGATATTGAGAAATCTCCCGCCACAGGTGTTTCAACGGATCGGATCAAGGGCGCGCCCTGAGAAGAGGGCGAGTCCATGCCGGGCCGAAACGAAAGAAGAAACGTTTCTTGAACTGGGCCTCTCCTTAGTGCCCCCAGGCAATTTGAGGTTTTCGCGGACCACGACGCGACCAGATGAAAGATGCGAGCGAGAAACGATAATAAACTCACTGCCGTTATTTCCCACAACGCCGTTTATGGACAATGACCAAATTCAGAACAGATTAGTAAGTTGGATTTGCTAAGGAGTCAGCGGAATAATGCAGAGCACTTTGAACGATAAGTCCAAACCAGAATGCTTATGCCAGCGTAACAGCACCACATTAGCAGAAGAGTTCTCCACAAGGCAAAACCCGAATAATCAACAAGATATTCCCACATTTTGACAGGACGAGACATTTCGATGCCGCCAAAAGCGGGAAAATACTTTCCTCTTATGAAAATCATACCGGCCGCAATTGCCACTGCCCCGAGCACTTTCGCAAATTCATGACGATTAATAGAGTGGCTTTTTGTTCGTGCCGCCAAAACTCTAAGGCACACTGGAGCAACAGCAAATTGGAGAACCGCAAGCCATCGCGGGTAGTCGTCCATCGCATAATACCAGTTATGGTATAGACATATGGCTTCATGAAGGATATATAAACAAAACATGAACAGCATCCCCCAGGCCATTTTGTTTCCGCGCATATAGGCTAGCAGGGTCAAAATAGCTGTTGCATAAATAGCTATGGACGCAAAACTATATTGTTGATAATGGATCTCCCATACTCCGTAGGACATTTGAAGCAACACGAGAACAGCCACAAACAGGTCTAGCCTGGAAGAGATACGGTGGATCTTGAGCATTTTCATAGATTAAGATCCTGATTTGATCTATGTTCGGAACTGATTATAATCCTCAAACATATATAGCAAAAGCGCGATAGATAGCGCAGGATGCTGTGTCAGGCTGACTGATGAGGCGCTGCGTTAGGTGTGGCAATAGGCGGAATAAGCCGTATTTTTTCGAATTGGCTTCTCCATCAAGTCGCCTTCGGCTTTTGATTAGATGTATTATTTAGACTATTCCTGAATTTCAATGGTTGATTTTACTACAGTCAGGGATCGAAATAGCCGGGAAAATTGAAAATGGATCCATTTCGATTATTCAGTCCGGAAAACCGGCGGACCCCAATACCTTAATCGAAGATTATTTCCTGTACTGGTCGAAAATGCCAAACTTACCCCATCAGCGATCACTAATGTCCAAATTAGGCGAAATCCGAAGATCCTCTGTTGATGCGGATAGGTCGAATAAAAGCCCTTTTTCAGCAATGCCGCTCCAGCCGCACTTCTGATAATCTCCTTTTTATGTTAACTTCCAGGAATTCATGTCGATTTTCAAGGGCATTTTACTGCAGGTGAGGGCGGAAAAGGGGCAAATTCGCACACGATACCTATTTCTCGGCTTGCGCCCATAAGCAGGTCCGGCTTTGGATTAGAAATAGGCAGGATCGCCCCGTAAGGCAGGGAACACCGGAGGGGGCCTCGACGGCAATCCGAGGCAATCGAGGATTTTCCTTATCGCTGCAGGTGGATTGATCGCGCAAAGGATTCGCATACGGCCGCCGCATTCGGGACATTTTAAAACGTCGAACCCCCAAACCCGTTTCATCAGCTCAGCCCAGCTATAGTTTCTCGGATGAATTTTACCCGGGCTGTCGCACCCCTTTGCTTGCCTGGCTGAGGAGCCCGGGCAGCACCGCGAATCGTCATCATCCCGCGGCCCGGCCGGACCAATCCGGGACCGCCAGCGCGAGGCCGGTCCGAAAATCCCATGATACCTCACCAGATTGAACCTGGGCGGCGGAACCAGCGCGGCCAGTTTCGCGACAAGATCAAGAGGTTCGAACATTACATGGGTTGCTCCGTTGCGCCACCTGTGCCGAAGTCGATAGGCCACACGTCCGTCCGGGAGAATTGAAAGGCGTTCCGTGGCCACCGCAGGCCGTGCAACATAGCGGCACAGATTTTCCAGCTGATGCCGAGCTTTTGCTGGAATGCATAGATTTGCGTGCAGGCTGAATCCCAATACGTTTGAGCATCGGGGACCTTTCATTTTCTTACTTCGCACCGGCTCCGGGTCAAAACCCGCAGTCGCAAGGTAATTCCCAGCCTGCGGCCCGGTCGATATCCTGCCCTGCACCGAGGCCGTGTACAGTTCCGCAAGCAGGGGCTGTTCCCTGGATAGGGTATCGGCTTGTTCCGGATCCGAATCCGGTCCCATCCCCCGGCGCTGCAGCAGGCGCATGATCTGCCGGGCGATGCGTTCGGTTATATTCTCCACTTCGGCATCCGTCGGTCGCCGCAGTCTGCGGAACCGAATCATCCCATGGTCATCTTCATGATAGATGCCATCGGGCATCAGGCTATGGAAATGAATATTAAGATTAATCGCGCCGCCAAAGCGCTGTACAAATGTCACTCCTCCACACTTGGCCTCTCGAATGCCAAACTGCTTCTCCGCACGCCGGCGAAACGAAGAAAATACCGTCTTAATGAATATATGAAGAACGTCCCTCGCCAGTCCGGAATCGTAAGCAAGGCGGTAGCGCAATTCGAAAGGCAGCGAGAGAACCCATTGCCGGATGGGAATCACTGGTAGTACCCGGTCTACGAGATGCGCCGCCGTTTCCGCCATCCGGCGGCCGCAGCATGAGGAGCACAGGCTCCTTCCCTTGCATGAAAAAGGAACAACCCGGTCCTTGCCGCAGTCATCGCAATGTACGCGCAGAAAACCTCTGGCCAGCACCCCGCAGTCGAGGAAAGCTCTCATCTCCCGTTCGACGAATCGCGGAACCGGGCGCTCACGCTCTCTCTGCCGCGCAAGATAGGTCTCCAGATGGCGGGAAACAACGCCGTAAAGGGGATTGTCTTCGGGATTGCGGGGACGGTATTCGGCGGACGCTTCACAAACGCAGAAACCTTTACTGTTTGCTACGAAAGCATCGTATGCAAAAGAAATCTCTTTCGAAACCGAAACTGAAAGGCTTGGATCCATTGGCATCGCCCTCCTTTCCGAAAGCGAAAGGGCGGCAATAGTTCTAATTTCCCTCAAGGCCGGATGGTCCAAATTTTATTAACCGGAACAAACCGCATTATCGCAGACTGGGCAAACATAAGGTTCGCCCTACCAGTTCAGCTTTTGATAGTAATCTGCTTTTTCTCGGTGCGGGCGGAATAGCATGGGACGGCGTGGAAATATCCCGGAATTCTCCCGCACGGAAGGAAAGAAAGAGAAATTTTCCGTAATCGGGCGGCGCAGCATTCCCATAGAAGTGCGGCTCCGCCATTCGGCGCGGCGATTTGCCGTATCAATCGATGCCGTCAAAATCCCGCGGCGGCGGCGGGGAGCGCTGGGGAAGATCCCAGAGGTTGAGGTGTCTCAGGATCTTTTCGATGACGCTGGGGTTGTTTATCAATCCAATGATGCGAAGCATTCCGCCCCATTGGGTGCAAGTCAAAAGATCAGCAAGATACACTTTGCGAATGAGGCGCGCCTAGGCGCGTCCGGGGATTGGAGGCAACAACGGCGGCCTCACGACCGTAATGGAGGTTGCCATGAGAAAAGGGTGCATGAACCGGATAAGATGCGAGACTTTCCCGTGCGGCGATGCGGCTGCCGGGATGCTGAAAGCGGTCGAGGATGTCAACGGTGGATTGACGGATACGGCAGGCGGCGAGCAGGTTTTTTATTACATGGCCGCGGTTCAGCAGCGTGCGCTGTTGTGTGTCAAAGGCGGGAATAGATTCAAAGCTGCCATTGGGGAACCATACTCCCCTGGAGGCAAGACGGGAGGAGTCGGGTCTCTTGGCAAAGTTCTGGGAAAGCCGGCCGAGCATTTAACAATTGAGGCTTTTCCCGAATCTTCTTAGCATGCTTTTGTCACACACCTCTTTTTGCTGCAACTAATATGCTATTGAAAACCATAAGTCCGATAGAGTGATCCACCCCGGCAAAAAGGAAAAACTCATTGCCAAGATTACGGACCAGAAACAGGAATGGATACCGTTGTAAGCGGCAAGATTCCGCTGCCGGCTCTGCGAATCGAATACGAAACACGTGAGCAGGAACCGGGAAAGGTTGACCTCAAGCTTGCCACCGGTCACCACAAACGCAGCCAATTCGTCAAAAAGCGCAGCCAGGATTTTTTCAATATTCCGCCCTCAACCTCCTCCAGCGGAATGTTCCTCTCCCCTTGTGGTTTCCTTCTGCTACATCGACGAGGGATCGATTGCCACGCCGGGGTTTGAGACCTGGCTTATGCAATACGCCCAGCTTTTCGATCATCTCAAAACGTTTCGAGTCGTCTATGTCGCAACAAAAGACAACCGCTTCTCATGGGCCGAAAGGCTCTTTCGCCGGTTTGTCCGTGCGCTGCCGTCCTACCAAGCGGCTTCCGCTCTTCCATCCAACGATAGGCTGCTCGTCTATTTTCAGCTTGAGGATGCCTTTAGAAGAAAGGATTTCGCAAGCCTTGATATGTCCAAATTGGACGAGCTTAAAAGGCTAAGAATCGAGTTTTCTGGAGTACAGACTGAACGGCTTTTGAAGGTTTGGCAGGAAGCCGGCAAGGATGATGTCCTTGGCTATCTTAATCAAAACCCTAAAAACACTTCGTCCGGAGAGGTGCATTTTTCCACCTGCCGGCTCGCCTGGAAGAAGGATGCTCTTCGATAACACCATAAATGCAACTCGTCGAGCTTTCTGGAAAGGTTTCTGGAGGCTTTTCTGCCCAGGGCGCCAAAAGCTCCAGATAATAAATATGTTAGCAACTCCACTGGGCGGCGGGCGCTGTCAGGGAACGGGCGGGAGCGACCCCATCGCCGGCCGGCCAATGCCGCCTGGGGTCGCTCCCGCCCGTTCCCTGATTCCCTGCATGCATCCTCACTCTCAATGAACACACAAGCGACCACACCGGAGCACACAGCTGTGGCCGCAAGGAGCAATACATCATGGCGCTGATCGATAAGGAAGTGATCCCTCCGAAGAAGGAGCACCTTACCGCAAGGATTGACCCTGATCTATTGCAGACGCTCAACCACTATTGCCGCTTCATCCAGAGCAGCCAGAATTACGTTATCGAGCAATCGCTGCGATACATGTTTGCCAAGGACCGCGACTTCCAACTCTGGATGAACACGCAGGGTGCCACAGAAGAGGAAAGCAGTCACGCTAAGACCGGCAAGGGGGAATAACCTGTGCTTCGCAAAATCGTCGACCATCGAAGCATTGTCTCCCTTTCTGTGGCCGCAAAAGTCTGGATGATCGGCTGGTTTTTTTATCCATTTCCTCAGGGCGATGCTATTCTTGAGTTGATTCACTTGTTGCGGCCAGCGATCTATCAGAAGATCCGGTGCCCTATGCCGCATTGTGTTTCACTACACCATGCATTGCCATATCGATTCTGCTGTCGCTTTCATACATCTTTATTTTACGGGATAGCTTCCCTGCTCAATAACCTTTACGGGCACGGCAAAGAGCCCTTCTGGCAGCAGGCATATACAAACCTCGTAAAGTTCATCATTCTGCTTCACAAGGTGCTCTACGATTACGTGACCCTGTTTAATGTCTATGAGTGCGCCATCAATTCGGGTTTGCTGAAACAGCACATCGAGGAAGAACAATCCAGGTACGGCTTCCTGGAATTTTTTCTGATAATGTCCGAAACCTATGTGGCACTGAAGTTGATCTCTCGGATTTCGGCTTCATTGCATCTAACAGACAATATAACAAGCATAATCCCCGGCAATATGGCCAGCGGAGAGTATAAAGCATTTCAACCTATATTAAAGGATCTAGCCCTAACGGAAGGAACAACCCATCTTCCCGGGAGATAGGCAGATTAGGTTTCGGTTTACCGAGCGCGTTGACTCAAGCAACCAAGCCAAATGATGCTGCTTCTGAAAATTTCTCTGGACCCAAACAAAGTTAAATCTGATTTTACGGAGGAGTGAATAGAAAATATGCGTAAATTCGAAATCTTGCCCGTAGTCGATAAAAAACTTGATCCGATAACGCAGGCAGCCATGTATGAAAAGACTGCGGCAAAATATGTCATGCTTGGCATTCATGAATTTAGAGAACTGGTTCACAAGGGCGTTATTTTGTTTCGCACACGGCATGGACATAACCGTCGTATTTATCTGAAATCGGATCTGGATAACTATCTATCAAGCCTTCCCATAGGTGCTAAAATACAAGCCAGCGAAGATTCATCGGACTCCATTTACTAAGGAGTCCATATGACTGTGAGTTTCAGAAAAGGCAAATTTGTGGTTGATACGAGATGGCCAGATGGGATTCGAACAAGGTTTCGAAAGCCTGCTCAGGAAAAAGCCGACGAACTCGATTTGGAAATTCAGTTATCAATGAAAAAAGGCTCTTGGTCGAATATCCGTGCTTCGCTTCAAATGAGAGAGGAAAAACCGGGCAAGATTGCATCTGGCCTTTTCCGTGATATAGCTGATCTTTATTACACTGACCACGTCCAGACACACAACCGCTCTGTGAAAGCAAAGGACAGTTTTCTCAAACGATTCAAAGCTTCTTGGGGACGGCTGGCGTTCAAGAGCATGACCTTGCATCACGTTGACAAATACATTTCAAATCGTAAGAGAGATGGGGTGAAGAATTCCACAATAAACCGAGAGCTTTCCGCGTTGCGTCATCTCTTTGAGTGGGGGATAAAACGAGATTTCATCGAGCGCAATCCCATGGCTCAAGTTGAGAAATTAGAGGAGCAAGAATGGGCGGGACCTAAGCCGACCGATGAAGTTGTCAAAGCAGTTTTCGAGAATCTCGATCCGTTATTCCTACCAATTTACATAGTAATCCGCGAAACAGGAGCCAGGCGAGATGAGGTTTTGAGCCTTCAGCACTGGCAGGTCGATCGTGTAAACCGCGTCGTTACTTTTGCCAAAAGAACCAAAAACGGCAAGAGCACTGTTGCTCCCTTAACGAATCGGGCACTGGAAGCTATCGATAGCATTCCGGCCTTACCTGGCTGTCCGTACATTTTCTATAACTCCAAAACCGGGAATCGTTGGTTCGATGCTCGAAAGCCATGGGTGACAGCTCGTGAAGCAGCGGGATATTCCTGGCTCAGGGTTCGCGACCTGAGACCGGCTTTTGGGATCGAGGCAGCCGAAAACGGCGTGCCCATGCATTTCATCCAATCGGCGCTTGGGCATAGTTCCGTAGCAGTTACTGAACGGTATTATGCGAAGTTTGCTCCGGACACAGCCGCCAAAGCGCTCAGAGAAACAATCGAGTCGGCACGAAAGGCCGCTTTGGCACAACCCGTGGCACAAGAAGGCAAAAACGATACCACGCGTCAGAAGGGGATTCTGTAAGTTGTTTGAATTTAAAGGCTTAATGGTGCGCCCGGCGTGACTCGAACACGCGGCCTTTTGATTCGTAGTCAAACGCTCTATCCAACTGAGCTACGGGCGCACACTGTAAAATCAATACTTTATCGATAGCGATGATTTTCCGCAATACCCAAAATCGGCAGAAGCCGCAAAATTGGTACCAAAAATGATTCAAAAAAATTGGGCCGGCTCCGCCCTATGTACCAAATCATCAGGTCGGACGCCAATCCAGACATGATCAACTCGCTTTTCTTTTTCCGCCCTCGATTATTCTTAGGGCCTGACGGCAAGCTTCAACCTGCCGGCGCTTGATATAAAACTCCTCAGTAACCCTTGCCGAGGAATGGCCTAAAAGCTCGGAAACAAAATGCGTTTCCAGCCCCATTTCCGACAAATTGGTCGGGAATGAAGGCCGAAGATACTTCGGTGTCATCCAAGGACACACTGCCGCCTTCCGTTCATTTATCCATGGCTTCCTGCAGTCGCGCCATCGCGTTCCGGTTGCCGGATTGTAAAAAACATAAGGGCACCCGGGAAGCGGAGGAACAGCATCTATCGCCATCTCGCTTTCGGCGATCTCAGCCGCTTCGCGGCAATCGTTACAGGGATCCGGGCTCACAACGTGAACGAGGACCTGCGCACCAATAGTCAGCGCTTTCTGGATTGCGTGGCTCAGGGCGGAACCCTGATGGGGCAGTATGTCCGCCCTATGGGCGGCAGTGGCGAAGGTGGAGCGCGACCACCGTTTCCTTTTGGTCCCTATCCGATGAGCGTATCGGGTTCCGAGAGGATTACGGTTGGAGACTCCTCCATCAGCATCCTGGAACCGGTGCATCCCGTCTTCAGCCGGACCAACAAAATCAATGAAGATGACTTCCACGGGTGGGTGCAGGAACGCGGGCTGCATTTCATGCATTCCTGGGATAAACGCTACTCCGCTCTCCTGTCCGGGAACGATCCCGGCGAGCCGCCCAGGAGAGGCGGGATGCTGTATGCACGGTATGGCAGGGGGACACCATATCTACACCGGCTGTTCCTGGTTCCGCCGGCTTCTGGGGGGCAATCACGGAGCTTTCCGGATCTTTGCCAACATGATCAGCCTTGGACAGAGCTGAAACGGAGCTCCCTGATGCCTTTGCGTTTGCTCTCGACGGCGTTATGATTCCTCAAAAAGTCTGGAGGTGCTCGCATGGCTTCACAGGATCTTGTGTATTCCATCAACCCGTCCACTGAAGAAACCATAGGATCTTATAAAATTCACACCGCGGAACAAACGGAGAGAATGCTCGGCCGCGCGCGGAAAGCCTTTGAGAAGTGGCACACGGAGAGGTATTCCGTGCGCGCAGGTTTGATGAAAAATGCGGCGGCGTACCTGCGTGAAAACAAGCCGAGGCTGTCCGTTCTCATGACCTCTGAAATGGGCAAACCAATCGTGGAGTCGGAGGCTGAAGTCGAGAAGTGCGCCTGGAACTGCGACTACTACGCCGAAAACGCGGAGCGATTTCTCTGGGATGAACCGCGAGCTTCCCTGGCTGCGGAAAGCTATGTCCAGTATACGCCATTGGGAGTCCTGCTTGCGATCATGCCCTGGAATTATCCGTTCTGGCAGGTCTTCCGTTTTGCCGCGCCTGCACTGATGGCCGGAAACACGGCAATTCTGAAACACGCGTCCAATGTTCCGCAATGTGCGCTGGCGATCGAAGAGGTTTTCCGGGAAGCCGGTTTCCCGGAGGGTGCCTTCCAGGCCATCCTGATCCCCGGATCCCGCGTTTCCGGCATTATCGAGCACCCGGCCGTGGCCGCCGTGACTCTGACCGGGAGCGAGGCCGCGGGGAGCCAGGTAGCTTCGTGCGCCGGCCGCGCAATCAAAAAAACCGTGATGGAACTCGGAGGCTCCGATCCCTTCGTGGTGCTCGACGACGCCGTTCTTGATGCAACGGTCCGGAAAGCCGTATTCGCCCGCTACCAGAACACCGGCCAGAGCTGTATTGCGGCAAAGCGCTTTATTGTGGCCGGATCGCTGTTCAGGGAATTCCAGGACCGTTTTGTCGAAGCGGTTCGCGCTCTGAAAATAGGCGATCCGATGGAACGATCCACGCACGTCGGACCGCTGGCGCGGCCGGAGTTCAGGGAGAATCTTGAACGGCAGATCCACGAATCGGTGCGGCAAGGAGCTTCGATACTGACAGGCGGGAAGCGTTGCGCCGGTAGAGGCTACTTTTTTGAACCGACCGTCCTCACGGGAGTCGAGCCGCATATGCCGGCCGGATGCGAGGAAGTCTTTGGCCCGGTCGCCGCCATCATGAAAGCTTCTGATGCAGAAGAGGCAATACAGCTTGCGAATCGCACTCCCTACGGACTCGGTTCGAGCCTGTGGACTTCGGATCTGGAGAAGGCAAAACAATTGGCCCGCAGGATCGAGGCGGGGCAGGTGTTTATAAACGGCATCGTCGCTTCAGACCCGCGGCTTCCTTTCGGCGGGATCAAGCGTTCAGGTTACGGGCGGGAACTCTCCGAGCTGGGAATTCGCGAATTCGTCAACATCCAGACAGTCTGGATTGGCCCGCAGGGTCCCTGAGATAAGACACCGCTTTGTAATCCGCAGCCGGGTTTATGGATTCGGCAAATCCTTGGATAATATTAGGGCTTCAATCTTCGCAAAGGCCATCCGTCCGGCATCGGAGGCACGGGTCACGTTTATATCCTGAGAGCAGGCCAGATCGCTGCCGCAGGATACAACGATCAGCCCGTATGGTCAAAATAATCGGTCCATCCGCAAGTGCCAGCAAATGAGAAACATAGGAATTGAGAACTATTTTATTATTTCGTCGTAATTGACATCGGATTTGAGATGCCGGATGCTGTTTTCTTTCAATAACCCAATCCGGAGTCAGCGAGAAATCAGTCTTGCATCCCCGGCAGACGCTTCTTCTCATTTTTGGCGGGCTGGATAAATCAACAACAGCAGCATGCCATGGAATATCTGATAGCGGAGAATCAAATTCTGCGGGAGAAGATCGGCAAGAAGCGAATTTCATTAACGGATGATCAGAGACGGCGGTTGGCGGTTAAGGGCAAGGTTCTGGGAAGGAGAGCACTGGCCGAGATATGCAGCATAGTCACGCCGGAAACAATTCTTCGCGGGCACAGGGAGTTGATAGCCGGAAAATGGGATTACAGCAAGTGTCGTAAGAAGGGGGGACGCCCAAGCACGGGAAAAGAGGTGGTTGAACTTGTGGTTAAAATGGCCGAAGAGAATCCTTCCTGGGGCTACCATCGAATCCAGGGCGCATTGGCAAATCCGGGCTACAAGATATGAACGCGCATATCAAGAGATTCATGAGATCCATGAAGGAAGAGAGCCTTGGACGCCTGATTCTTTTTGGGGAGAAATCAGTGCGGAATGCCGTAACTGAATATTTGAACCATTTTCATAGGGAGAGGAACCATCCGGGCCTCGAAAATCGGATCATCCAGCCGGGTTCCGAACCAGGCAGGTCGCAGGGAGAGATAGATTGTCGCAGTCGATTAGGAGGCATGCTTCGCTATTATCATCGGAAAGCAGCCTAATGGATTTGATTTTGGTCAGTATGGCTTCGCCGCTAACCGGCACAATGATGCAAAGTGTTGTTTTCAGGCTGCATTTTCGATCAAATTGCCTTTGGGATTCATGGAAAAACCCTTAACGCATTACCGCCGGAAATTGCATTTTTCAGAACGGATTAGGTGGAATCCGAACGGCTGAATATTTTTACCAAACGGCATTTTCAATCAGCAAAATAATATAGCTGTTTATGAACGGCTCCTAAATGTTCGATCTAAGTCGTGGCAAGCCTCGATAGAAATGTCCCCTTTCTTAGTTCGATAGAATGCATGCCCGCGAGCTGTTAATATACGCACGGGCCGCTTAACTTCGCGGAAACAAAAAGATTCCGTTTTAGCCCTTTTGCTGAGGCAAATAACGGAAGCATACTCCGGCCCCGCTGCTTTGCAATAAATCATGGGAGGCTGTCAATGGCGGATGCATTGGGAATGCTGGCCTTGCTTGTAGGGCTTGAATTGGTTTTGGGCGTAGACAATGTTCTGGTCATTTCCCTCTTTGTCGGCCGTTTGCCCGCAAAACAGCGGCAATCAGCGCGCATCACGGGATTAAGCATGGCCATGGCCGCCCGGATCGTTCTACTGTTCATTATTGTCGCCCTGACCGGAATGATCCGGCCCGTTGTCGGCGGTTTCTCAGTAAGAGATTTGATCCTATTGGCGGGAGGATTGTTCCTGCTTTACAAAGCCGCTCGCGAGATTCACGAGACAGTCGAATTCCAGGATTTGGATCACGGCGCGGGCGGGCGCGGCGCTGCGGCTTTTTCCTCGGTGATTGCCCAGATAGTTATGCTTGATATTGTCTTTTCCATAGATTCAGTGATTACGGCCGTGGGCCTTACTCAACAGATGTGGGTCATTATTACTGCCGTGATTTTTTCCTTTGTCGGCATCCTCTTTTTTGCCGGACCGATCGGCGAATTCATCCTGAATCATCCCGCGCTGAAGATTCTCGCCCTTTCTTTCCTGATTACCATCGGCGTGACCATTTTCATGGAGGGTCTGCATAAACATGTGCCCAAGGCTTACATCTACCTGCCCATGGGATTCGCCCTGATGGTGGAAATGCTTCAAATGCGGTATGAACACAACCGCGGTTTGAAGGGCGCATGACGCGCGGATCCATCTCGTTGGTCCATAGAAATTGAACTATTGTCTTTGACGGCCGCCAATAGGGAGCGGCCCGCTCCCGTGTTTGGTGTCCGCTTCTAGGTAACGGGTCCCGATAAGCCAGAATACTCCGGATGCAAGGAACATCAGGCCGACCACGAGAAAGGATTTGTTCATGTCGCCGTACAAGTCGTTTAGAAATCCGACCACGACCGGCGAGATGACGTCTCCGAATGCATGAATGATAAATATGTTGATCGCGAAAGCGATGGAGCGCATGGACGGATGCGTTACGTTGGCCAGGACGGTATTTGTCGGGCCCGTATTGAAGAACAGGCAGAAGCAGGCAAGAAAAATAAGGAGCCAAATCGCCCACGGGAACGGGGCATGCAACACAGCTAGAAATAATGGAAATCCGGCGATCATCGCCGTGCCGGACACCAGGAAATAGGAGCTTGGAAACCGCGGGCGCAGCTTGTCGCCCGCGATGCCGCCCAGAATGGTGGCGGTAAGGCCTGCCGTCGCCGTGACGGCCCCGAAGACGATGGTGGAGTTATCGGGCGCTCCAGGGCGTGTTTCCAGGTAGTAGGGCATCCAGAATGCGATGCCGCCGATTGCAAAAGTCATTGCCGTCATGCCCAGCGTGCATAGAATATAGGAGGGCGTGCGCGCCAGTATCCAATAATTGCGCCAGGGCAAAGAAGCCGCCTTGACGTTTGAGCCCGGGTCGGCCGCGCCGCGCTGCGGGTCCCGCATGAAGAAGCTCCATAAACCCAGGATGATACCGGGCAGCATTACCAGGATAAATGCCCAGCGCCAGCTCTCCAGATGCACGCCGATGATTTCACCGAACAGGCTGCCGAGTTCGGAATTTGCGATCCATCCACCCAGGACATATCCCAGCGCACTGCCGACAGGGATGGCGACGTAAAACCATGCCAGCACCCTTCCCCGAATATTGATCGGGAACAGATCGGAAATCATCGCCGGCGCCACAGGCCCATAAGCGGCTTCACCGATTCCGACAAAGCACCGAGTGAGCAAAAGAAGCAAAAAAGTGTGAGCCAGCCCGGACGCACCGCTGGCAAGGCTCCAGAGAATTACGCCGAATCCCACAATAGTCCACCGGGACGTTCTCTCCGCCAAGCGCGCAAAAACCGGAGCGCCTATCATGTAAACCAACATGAAAGCCGTCCCCAATAGCCCCAGCAATGCGTCTTCAGGCTTGAATCCCACCCGGGCTTGGAACCAGTGAACGATGAAGCTCAGCGTTCCGCCGTCCCCAAGCGCTGCTTCTCCCGGTTGACCGAAAAATGTCCTTTTGATGGGACCTACCACCGACGCCAGCACCTGGCGGTCAATGTAATTGAAAATATTAATCGCAAGAAGAAGGGCCAGGGTGGAATAGGCGCCGGGGAAAGGAAATCCGGCGCTTTTGGGAACAGTATGCTTCATGGGACTCCAAAGCGAAATTCGGTATGCTTCAGGAGCGGCCGGAGTCCGGCGTATAAATGAGAGCCTGTTTTTCCACCCGCCCTGAAATTTGAGTAAAATCATACTATTTTAGACTGACAGCGGCTGTGGGACAATTGTACTTTGCTATTGTTATGTTGAGGGAGGCGGTATGGACGCGCTGGAAGATATCCGGAAAGAAATAAATTCGGTGGACGAGCATATTCTCGATGCCCTTGCCAAACGGCGCAAGCTGGCGCAGCAGATCATTCAGGCAAAGGATCAACTGGGTGCGCCCATCCGCGATGCCTTGAGGGAGGAAGAGCTGTTGGAAGGCCTTATCGCCAAAGGCCGCGGCCAAGGGCTCGACGCGCATCTGGTTACGCGCGTTTTCCATGAAATCATAGATGATTCCATCCGCTCCCAGCAGCTTCAACTTCTCGGTTATGACAAATCCAATCTGAAGCGCGTGGGATTCCAGGGTATCGAAGGATCCTACAGCGAGATGGCCGGGCGAAAGCATTTCGCTCCCTATTTGGAAAATACGCTTTTTGTGGGCGTCGGCACTCTGGAACAGCTGGTGAACGCCGTTGAAGACGGGAATGTGGATTATGGGCTGGTGCCGGTGGAAAACAACACCGCGGGAAGCATTAATGAGGTCTACGATCTTCTGTACTGCGCGCAGCTCTCAATTGTCGGCGAGGAAGTCCTGCGGGTGAATCACTGCCTGCTGGCCGTCGACGAAGTGCCGCTGGCCGATATCCGCCAGATTTATTCGCATCCTCAGGCGTTGGCGGAGTGCATGAAATTCATTTCCAAGCTTCCGAATTGCCAACCCTTGCCCTATCCGGACGCCGCGATGGCCGTCAAAAAAGTCAAGGACGAGAACAACACCAGCCTTGCCGCGATCGCCAGCGAGGAAGCCGGGCGGCTTTATGGATTAAAAATCCTGCGCCGCAATATCGAGGACCAGGCAAACAATTTCACTCGATTTCTTGTTTTGGCCAAAAAGCCCACCGTCGTGGATCTTCGGATCCCCTGCAAGACGTCCTTGGTCATGGCTACTCCGCACGAGGAAGGGGCGTTGCTGAAAGCTCTGAGCCTTCTGCATGAATACAAAATCAATCTGTCCAAACTCGAGAGCCGTCCTATTCCGGGAATGCCTTTTCAGTATCTTTTCTACATCGACTTTGAGGGGAACACGGCCGAAAAAGGAGTTTCTGAAGCGCTTGAAAAGCTGCGTTCCGTTACGACATCTCTGAAAGTCCTCGGGTCCTATCCGACCCAGTATCGCGCTAAGACTTCCCCCAAAATTGAAATCTTGGCCGGCGGGCCGCCGGAAACCGAAATTGCGCCTCCGGAACCGCTGGCGGAAAAGAAAGAAAAGGCGGGTTATAAGCTAGTCAGCCGCAATAATAAAAATGAAGACACCGTCATTTCCATTCGCAACGTCAAGATCGGCGGCCCTGAATTTGTCGTCATTGCCGGTCCTTGCGCGGTGGAATCCAGGGAACAGATATTTAAGAGCGCGCGCTTTGTAAAGGAATGCGGCGGACAATTGCTGCGCGGCGGATGCTTCAAGCCCCGCACGTCCCCCTACAGTTTCCAGGGGCTTGGAGTTGAAGGTCTGGAGATGCTGGCCGAGGCGGGCCGCGAATATGATTTGCCCACAGTGACCGAAGTTCTATCCCCCGGGGATGTGGATCTGGTGGCCCGTTATGCCGATGTCCTTCAGATCGGGGCGCGCAATATGCAGAACTTCAGCCTGCTGAGCGAAGTCGGCGGCGTGAACCGGCCCGTGCTGCTTAAGCGCGGCATGATGTCCACCATGGAGGAATTCCTGAGCGCGGCCGAATACATCCTGAACCGCGGCAATCAACAGGTGATCCTTTGCGAACGCGGCATCCGGACCTTCGAGACCGCCACGCGCAACACTCTGGACCTGGGATCCATCCCGATCCTCAAGCGCTTGACCCATCTTCCGATTTTCGTAGATCCATCCCATGCGGCCGGACGGCGGGATCTGGTAATCCCGCTGGCGCTTGCGGCGCATGCGGTCGGCCCCCATGGATTGATTATTGAGGTTCATCCGGAGCCGGAGAAAGCACTGAGCGACGGCCCCCAATCGCTGCATTTCTTTGAATTCGCGGATCTCATGCGCCGCATTTACAAACGATGAAGCATCTTGACCGCTTTCCTCGCCGGAGCGCCGGCGGCCGAGTCCCTCTGCGGAGTTTAGGACCGCGGCCCTTTGTAATTGCACCAAGGGCTGCTAAGCGCGGATAACGCTATTTGTGCGGCGCTCCCGCTCAATGGTGGAAGTAGGGCTGGCTGCATAATTATGCCCGGGATAGACAATTGTATCGCCGGGAAGAGTATACAGCTTTGTCCGGATCGACTGTTCCAGTTGCTGATACGAGCAGCCGGGGAAATCGGTCCGTCCCACGGAGCCGACGAAGAGCGTGTCGCCGGTAAAAACCATGCCATCTGTATACAGACACATGCCCCCGGGCGAGTGGCCGGGCGTATGAATTACTCTGAGTTCGACGCTGCCGATTTCTATCGTCTGACCGTCCGAGACCAATATATCTGCGGGAGGAGGACACTCGGCCCCAAACATTTCCAGGATATCGGGCGGCGTTTCAAGAAGCCCCGGCGCATCCGCTTCATGGATAATGACCTTAGCGCCCGTCCTTCGAACCATCTCTTTGTTCCCCATGGTATGGTCGATATGGGAGTGCGTATTTACGATATATTTAATGGCCAAATCATGGGAGGCCGCTTCCCGCAGCAGCATGTCATGGCCATCGGACGGATCGATAAAAAGGCCTGCTTTTGCCCTTTCGTCCGCTATCAGGTAGCTGAAAACGCTGAAATTTCCCACTTCGAATTGTCTGATAAGCACTGACTTCTCCAATCCCTTATTGCTCTTATTCCAACTGCTCTCTCACAGCATACCGTATTCATAATTTGGAAATCATTCATTAAATTTTCTTCCGCCGCATCCTGGCAAGAACAGTCATCCACCGGGAGTCCTCCGCCGCACGGGCATTTGCGGGGTTGGCGCTCCTCGATGATGGCCCGCGACCGAGAGCCCCACCGGCGTACTCGACAGTACGTCGAGGAGCTCGAAGGAGCGCAACGCAGTAAACATGCCTGGATCCGGTGCCGCAGTGGAAGCTTCATGAATAATCCGGGTTAAATATTCGTGCCCGCCAGATTGAATTTCTGATACTATAAGCGGCGAAGAAAGAGAAATTATGAACCTATATCCATCGGGCTATTATTACGGCGGTTTCTATACAGCGGACCCTTGAGGGCTGCATCTCTCTTTTCTTCGCTCGGAATTAGAAAGAAAAAGGCGGCCCACGGAAAAAAGCGGTGGGCCGTTTTCATTTTAGGAGGAATTTATGATCCTCATCTGCGAGGCAAAGGCAACGGAAGCTCAGATCAACGCATTGCAGGCAAAAATCGAGGAAGCCGGCCTGGTGGTGCACAGGTCCGACGGCGTCGACCACACGATCCTGGGCGTGGTAGGCGACCGCAACCGGCTGGACGTAGAAGCCGTTTCCATGATGCCGGGCGTCCGCGACGTAGTATTGGTTTCCACTCCCTTCAAACTGGCCAGCCGGGAGTTCCATCCGGAGGACACGATTGTGCGCGTGAGGGAATCCGTTCTGGTGGGTGGAACGACGGTCGAAGTCATGGCGGGACCTTGCGCGGTCGAAAACGAGGAACAGATTGAGATGAGCGCCAGGGTTGCGGCTGCCGACGGAGCGCGGATTCTCAGGGGCGGCGCTTTCAAGCCCCGCTCCTCTCCGTATTCCTTCCAAGGCATGGGCATTGATGGGTTGAAGCTCCTTCGTCAGGCTGCGGATAAGTATGATTTGGCTGTCGTGACGGAAGTCATGACGATCAGTCAAATCGAGATGGTTGCCGAGTACGCGGACCTGTTGCAGGTGGGCGCGCGCAACATGCAGAATTACCCTCTCTTGACGGCGCTGGGGCATGCGGGGAAGCCTGTCCTTTTGAAACGCGGCATGTCCGCAACCATCCAGGAATGGCTGATGAGCGCGGAGTACATCCTGACGGAAGGGAATCCGGATGTCATTCTGTGCGAGCGCGGCATCCGTACGTTTGAAACCGCCACGCGCAATACGCTGGATATTTCCGCTGTCCCGGTTGTGAAGCATTTGTCCCATTTGCCCGTTATCGTGGATCCCAGCCACGGCGTCGGCAACCGGCGTTTTGTATCCGCCATGGCGCGGGCGGCGGTGGCGGCCGGAGCGGACGGCATCATGGTGGAAATCCATCCAAATCCCGATAGAGCTCTTTCGGACGGGCCGCAATCTTTGACCTTTGAAGAGTTCGGCCTTCTGATGAACCGCTGCAGAATCATTGCGACAACCATCGGCCGGCGCTTGGGGAAGGCAAAGTGAGGTGAAATGAAAACCATGAAAATCGCCGTTGTCGGATGCGGATTGATCGGCGGCTCGATAGCCCTGGCGCTGAAGCGGCGCCGCCCCGAATTTTCCGTCGCCTGTTTGGATTTGCCGGAACGAATCCCGGCCATTCAGGAAGCGGGCATTTCAGACCAGGTCGCATCTATGGAGCACATCTCCTTGCATGTGCCGGAAAGCGCTATTGTAATTCTGGCCACACCCCTGGAAGCGGCTCTCGATACGATTCGGAAAGTTCGGCCGTTTTTGCGGGAGGGCGCTATTGTTACCGATGTCAGCAGCACCAAGAAATGGATCATGACGGAGGCCCCGAAGCTGCTTCCTCCAAAAGTGCATTTCATCGGGGGGCATCCCATGGCCGGCTCGGAGCGCTCGGGAGTGGAGGCGGCGGATCCTCTCCTGTTCAGCGATCGAGTTTATGTGCTCTGTCCCTATCCCGACACTCCTCCGGATTCTTTGATCGTGCTGATGGATCTCGTGGAAAGCCTTCCGTCGCTCCCGATTACCCTCGATCCGGAAGAGCATGACCTCATCATGGCGATGGTCAGCCACATGCCCCAGCTTATTTCGACGGCGCTGATGCATACGGCGCAGGCGGGCGATGCCGAACACGATATGCTGAACAAGATTGCGGGCCGCGGCTTTCTCGACATGACGCGGCTTGCGGCGTCCGATTATGGAGTCTGGAAAGGCATTCTGGAAACCAACAAGGAGGCGATCCTGCAGGCCATCGATCGGTTCAATAAAAGCCTGTCTTTTCTGAGCGGAGAATTATTGGGAGACGAGGTCCGGACCGCTTGGGAGAAAGCAAGCAGCCGCCGCCGAACCATGGGGCCGGAAAGCCTGATACGGCCAAGAAAGCATGATTTGCGCAGCATCATCGACCGTTGGGACAAGCAGATCCTTATGGCTCTGGGCCGCCGCATCGAAATAGCGCGCAAAATCGGCAAAATGAAAAAAAGTCAGGAGGCGCCGGTAGTAGACCCCGAGCGCGAGCGCCGGATGATGCTCCAGCGCAGGGAATGGGGAAAATCGCTGGGCCTGCCCGAGGACCTGGTGGAGGAGCTTTTTGCCGTTATCGTCAAGCACAGTTCCCGCATACAGGGCTCGGAAGGCAGCCCGCAATAGCCGAAGGATTTTGTTTTTGCTCGCATGCGCCTGCTGCAATGATGATAATAAGGGAGCATGCCGGGAAAAAAGAATCGTATTGCGGACATCTCCCTGATCGTCGCTCCCGTTTTGTCGCTGGGATTCGGCCTGTTCGTGCAGCTGGATCCCGAACATCCCGAAGTGACGCAGACCGCGGCGGTGGCGCTCCTCATGGCTTTCTGGTGGATTACGGAAGCCGTGCCTCTGGCCGTGACGGCGCTTCTGCCCATGGTGCTTTTCCCCGCACTGGGCATCATGGACGGCAAATCGGTCGCTCCCGTCTATTTCAACCACATCATCTTCCTTTTCCTCGGCGGATTTTTCGTGGCGCTGGCCATGGAGAGATGGAATCTGCATCGGCGTATTGCGCTTAAAGTCCTGCTGCTTTTCGGGACCGGTCCCAGAAACCTGCTTCTTGGTTTCATGACGGCGTCCGCATTTCTTTCCATGTGGATTTCCAATACCGCGACCACCATGATGATCGTCCCGATTGTGCTGGCCATCATCGTGAAATTCGAAGAAACGATGGATGCCGGAACGGCGCGCAAGACTTCCATCGGGCTTCTTCTGGGAGCGGCTTACGGATCCACGCTGGGCGGCATAGCGACTCCCGTGGGGACGCCGCCCAATCTGGTATTCCTGCGCATTTATGAAATGCAATATCCTGAGGCCCCGGAAATCAGTTTTTCGGGCTGGATGCTCTATGCTCTACCCGTGGCCGCCGTTCTGCTGGTCCTTGTATGGGGGCTGCTGTCCGTTTTTTTCCTGAAGGGGAAATTGCCGGGAGTCCGTAAGGAAACCCTGCGGGAAAAATATGAGGAATTGGGACCCATGAGCTATGAGCAGAAAGTTGTGCTGGGCGTTTTTACGGCTCTGGCGTTGCTGTGGCTTTCTCGCTCCGATTTACAATTGGGCATCTGCACCCTGCCGGGATGGGGAAGCATTTTCCCGGATCCCTCCTATCTGAACGACGGGAGCGTCGCCGTAGCGCTGTCGATGCTGCTTTTCATGATTCCCTCGCGCTCCGAACGGGGCAAAAGGATAATGGATTGGGGCGCGACAAAACAGCTGCCGTGGAACATTGTACTGCTTTTCGGGGGAGGATTCGCGCTGGCGAAGGGATTTGAAGTATCGGGGCTGTCGCAGTGGTTGGGCGACCAGTTAAAAGCAGCCGGGGGACTGCCGGTTGTTTTGCTGATCGTGATCGTGAGCACGCTGGTCATTTTCCTCACCGAATTGACATCCAACACGGCTACCGCCCAGATCCTGCTGCCCGTTATGGCGGGCATGGCGATGAGTCTGCGGCTGCACCCGCTGCTGCTCATGCTTCCGGCGACGCTATCCAGTTCGCTGGCATTTATGCTTCCGGTCGCCACTCCTCCGAATGCCATTGTTTTCGGTTCAGGCCGGCTTCGCGTGTCGGATATGGCCATGACGGGTTTCATTTTGAACCTGATCGGGGTGATTGTGATCACCTTGGCCACGTGGTTTTTGGGCTGCCCTCTTTTCGATATTCATCTCACGCAAATTCCCGACTGGATGTAAGATCCGGAAGCGATTTTGCCTCTTGCGATTTTTCCCCCAGGCGAGTATGTTGACACAAAATCGGCGGAAGGCGAGAAACGGGTTCTTGCCAAGCTGCAATTCCCCCCATCGCAGTTTCGGCTCCCAAGAACTAGCAGGCCGTGGCGGAAGGACCATGGGTCGCGCGCATGGAGGATGCGGGATTGGAACTGATGCAGAAAAAGGCGCATGAAAGAAAACCGCGTCCGGCGGCAAAGCGCAAAAATGACGAGCCGGTGCGGACCGGCCTGACGGAAGCGCAGCAGGCGCTGGTGGCGCGAATCCTGCGGGTTCTGAACTGCGGCGACGATACGACGGCATTGATCCGCCAACTGCTGCTTCTGATCCGGGAATCCACGGGTTTCGATGCTGTGGGCTTGCGAATCCGCAGCGGGAACGATTATCCCTATTATGAACAGAGCGGTTTCCCGGAAGAATTTCTGCGTGAAGAAAATTATATATGCCGAAAAAATGCGGATGGATCTGCGGTCTTGGATGCGGACGGCAGGCCGGTTCCGGATTGCGCGTGCGGATTGGTCCTTTCCGGAAACACCGATCCCTCCAAGCCGTTTTTTACGGCGGGAGGAAGCTTTTGGATGAACCGGGCGTCCGAATTGCTCAATAGTGCGGCAATCGAAGATCTCCATATAAACCGGCGCAATCGATGTCTCCGGGACGGCTATCAATCGGTCGCTCTCATCCCCGTGCGGTCTGAAGGGGAAATCATAGGCCTGCTGCAGTTGAACGACCACAGGAAGGATTTGCTGACGCCGGACCTGGTCCGGTTTTTTGAAAGTCTCGATGACCAGATCGGCCTTGCGCTCAAGCGCAAGCAGGCGGAAGAGGAATTGGCGCGGGAACGGGATATCCTGCAGGCCGTCATGAATGGAGCGAAGAATTCTCATCTCGTTTACCTGGACCGCGACTTTAACTTTGTGCGAGTCAACGAGACTTATGCCCGAAGCTGCGGATATCGGCCCGAAGAGATGATAGGCAAAAACCACTTCGTTCTGTACCCGCATGAAGAAAACGAAATGATATTCAGGCGCGTGCGCGACACCGGCGAGCCGGTTTCCTATCACGACAAGCCTTTCGAATTTCCCGACCAGCCCCAGCGGGGAGTGACCTACTGGGACTGGACGCTGATCCCCGTTAAGGCCGGCGACGGAAGCGTGAGAGGTTTGGTTTTTTCTCTTTATGAAACGACCGAGCGCAAGCGCGGCGAATTGGAATTGAAATCGCTCAATGAAACCCTGGAGAATCGCGTCGCCGAACGCGCGGCGGAATCAGAACGGCGGGCGGAACAACTGCGTCAACTGGCCTCGGAATTGACCGTGGCGGAGCAGCGCGAGAGGCACAGATTGGCGCAGATTCTGCACGACGGTCTTCAGCAGATATTGGTGGGGGCAAAGTACCGTCTTGCATTGCTGGGACGCAGCGATGACACCAAGAAGGCTGCCGCGGAAGTGGCGGACATAATCGATGATGCCATCGAAACATCCCGATCTCTCACCGCCGAGCTCAGCCCCCCCATACTGTACCAGAGCGGTCTTCTTGCTGCGCTGGAATGGTTGGTCCGCTGGATGAGCGACAAACACGGCCTGCGCGTGGACCTGCGGGCGAACGAAGGGATTTGCCTGCCTCAGGGCCAATTGAATGTCTTTCTGTTCCAAAGCATCAAGGAGCTTTTGTTAAACGTCGTAAAACATGCGGGAGTCAAGACCGCGTCTATTCAGGTAATCCAACGGGAAGACCGCATTGAGATTTCGGTCGAAGACGGCGGCGCCGGTTTCGATCAATCTCAGCTTCGCGCCGTGGGCGGGAAAACGGGAGGAGTCGGACTGTTTTATTTGAGCGAACGTTTAAGCATGCTGGGCGGAACAATGGCGATCCACAGCTCTCCCGGGCGCGGAAGCCGGATCATGCTGTCCGTTCCCCTTGCCCGGTTCAAGACGGAATCGGCGGATCTTTCCGCAATCCCGCAAGCGGCCGTATCGGTTGCCACTGTGACGGATTCCGTATCCGAAGAATCCCCCTCCGCCAGAAAGCTCCGGCTCGCGCTTGTGGACGATCATATTGTAATGCGCCAGGGATTAGCCGGCTTGCTTCAAGCGGAGCCGGATATGGAAATTGTCGGCCAGGCGTCGGACGGAGAGTCCGCCGTAAATTTGATCCGCGAGATACGGCCGGATGTCGTGTTAATGGATATCAGCATGCCCGGAATGAACGGCATTGAGGCCACCCGGATTATTCACTCCGAATTGCCGGAGGTGCGTATAATCGGTTTATCCATGTTCGAAGAAGGCGAACAAGCCCGGGCTATGAGGGAAGCCGGGGCGGTGGACTATGTTACGAAAAGCGGCCGTTCCGAGGCTGTGATCGCCGCAATTCGCTCCTGCGCCCCGCGGCGCTCGGAGCGCGGCATAGTCTAATTCTCGGACAGGCTCCTATGGATGGAGCACCTCCCACACCTTGCGAGCCATCCCCTCCACAGTGAACGGTTTTTGCAGAAAAGCGACCTCCGGATCCAGTGCGCCGTTATGGACAACGCCGTTGTCGGTATAGCCTGAAATGAAAAGCGCCTTAATGTCCGGCCGTTCCGTTTGAATGCGGGATGCAAGCGCGGTGCCGCGCATTCCGGGCATGACAACGTCCGTTAGGATAAGATGGATTGCGCTCTTGTATTCGCGGGAAATGCGCAACGCCTCCATGCCGTTTGAAGCGACCAGCACCGTATATCCCTGGTCGCGGAGAATGCGGCTGATCAAAGTCCTTACGGCAGTTTCATCTTCGACGATAAGCACGGTTTCACACCCCTGGAAGGCGATCGCTTCCGTGCCTTCGCTCCGGAGTCGCTCATCCTGCCCCTCCACGCGCGGCAGATACACTTTGAATGTAGAGCCTTTGCCGGGTTCGCTGTATACCCAGATAAAGCCGCCGCTCTGCTTTACTATTCCGTATACGGTGGGCAATCCCAAACCTGTCCCCTTGCCGCGTTCCTTGGTAGTATAAAAAGGTTCAAACAAACGGGATTTTGTTTCTGCGCTCATGCCCGTGCCGTTGTCGCTGATCGCCAGCATTATATAGGATCCTACTTTCGTCTCCGGGTGATTTGCTACATAGTCTGTATCGAAATCCACATTCGCGGTCTCGATGATCAGTTCTCCGCCCAGAGGCATTGCGTCTCTGGCATTCACGGACAGATTCATGATGACTTGTTGAATCTGTCCGGGGTCGGCATAAACCTTTCCCAGGCCCGGTTGGGGGAGGATGTCCAGTTGGATATCTTCGCGAATCAGCCTGCGAAGCATGGTGCTTATATTCTCGATAACGTCGTTCAGGTTGAGGATTTCCGGCTGCAGGATCTGCTTCCGGCCGAAGGCCAAAAGCCGCGATGTCAGGGTTGCCGCGCGAAGTCCCGCTTCCTTGATCTGTTCGAGGTCTTTGCGCTTGGGATCCTCTTCAGGAAGGCTTTCAAGCAGCAGTTCGCTGTATCCGTTGATCACGTTGAGAAGATTGTTAAAATCGTGCGCCACTCCTCCCGCCAGCACTGCGATGGCTTCCATCTTCTGCGCCTGGAGCAGCTGTTCTTCCAGCTGCTTGTATTCCGTAATATCCCGAAGAATGCCGACGATTTGCTTTTGGCCGTTTTTCTGAACGAACAAGGATTTTTTTGTCAGAATGTTGTGGGGATTGCCGTGAAGGTCGGGGAGAAGGTCCTCGGTGACATTTTCATTTCCAGTTTCAAAAACTTCCTCTTCTTGGCTTGACATGGAAGCCGCCTGTTCCGGGGGCAGAAATTCAAAGAATGTATTCCCCAGAAGCTCTTCGCGCTGCCTCCCCATAAACGCGCACAAGGCGTCATTGACAAGCGTAAAACGATGATTTCTGTCCCTGACGAAAACAGGATCGCCGATGCGGTTAATGATCTGATTATAGTATTCCCTGGATTCTTTGAGCGCTTCCTCGGCATTTATCCGTTCCGTGATGTCCACGTGGACGATCTGGGCAGCCGGCTCCCCGTTGTATTCAATGCGGCTTGCCAAAACTTCTTGCCAACTGACGCTCCCGTCTTTTCGAAGGACGCGGTATTCGTATCTCCTGGGCACCGCTTTTCCCTCCATACGCTCATGATAACGCGCAACAACGGTTTCTCTGTCCTCCGGATGTATTATGGTTTTCAGGTCCGCCAGGGATGTCAGTTCTTCGACGGAGTATCCAATGGGCTGGGCAAAGGCGGTGTTGCAGAAGACAATCCGCTGATCCTGGATGATGGCCAGTCCCTGGAGCGAATTTTCGACCAGCATCCGGTATTTCTCTTCGGAATGCCTTAATATGTCCGCTTCGTTTTTCTGGGTTGTGATGTCCACGCATACGCCGAGCAGACAGGGCTCGTTATTCATGACGATCGGATCCGCGGAAAAAAGGACGCGCCGAATTTCCCCGTTTTTTGCCAGCATATCGACCGGCACGTTGCTGACCCGGCCTTCTTTCTGGATTTTCCGCATGATGAAGTCTCTTTCTTTCGGATTTGCCCATAGGTGCATCTCCGCCGATACGGTGCCGATAAGTTCTTCTCGATTGTAGCCGCCGAGGCTTGCGCTGGCTTCGTTCACATCAATCATTTTCCCGTCTTTGATGGTGCTGATTGTTATCATGTTGGACGACGCATGAAAAATCTTGTGGAATCGTTCCTTGCTCTCCCGCAGATCTTTCCCCAAACGGCGGCACTCGTTTTCTAAATCATCGATCTTATGTTGCAAGCGTCCCGAATCATTCACAGTGTTCTATCTCCCAATGGCCCTGGTTGATAAGACTGCTTGGATAAAAATCACCATTTTCGGGCTTCTTCAAACGGCGGCCGGCCGTAACGTTGGCCGGCATTAAAAAAGAGTTTTATGCGTCCCCCGTCCGGACCCGACGCCATTTGCTTCTGTTCTTGAGTAAACAAATCCCCATCGACAGTGTGCGTTTGGAAGCCCGGCTTCGCGCCCGTCTTCTCCGAAGGATGCGCCTCTTTGATAATTTGTTGACTCCAGCATTTGGATCCATAGATTTTACAGCCGAAAAACTAATTTGTTAATGGAAAATCGTTTTTGTCGCCTGCGGAAACAGCGGAACCAACCTTTGCTCCATGCCGCAAAGGAAGCCATTCTCGAGAGACTCGGGAATCCCTGAACCGAGTGGATTTCCTATTCCCTAGGAGTCCGTCCGAGTATTATGATAGGCCGCGTTTCAAGATCGCAATAAGTCGTCGTCGCGAGGGCGCGCCAGGGGGCGCCGGTGGCGCGGCTAGGAGGTCGCATGCTCAAGATACCGGATAAAATCCGCGCCTATCAGGTCGGGGAGGACGACTTCCCGATAAAAATCGCGGTTCATGCGGAAAACCTTCCCTTCTGCCTGGCTGCGGCGAGCGATGTGCAGATCCGGATGGACGGAATGAGGATGCGTCCAATCCCCGTGGTGGTGAAACAGGATCCGGCCGATCTCTCCATATCCTGGTCTATATCGATTCCGCCCCTTCCTCCCGATCTTACTCTTCTTGAGCGGATTGACTGCACGTTTCCCATCAACGCTGCGTCGAATTCAAGATATAAAGTAACCATTACGTCAAATAAGGGCGATGTCGCGAGAACTTTCGGATCCCCGCCTACCATCAACCCGAGATCCATCAACCTGAAATTTTATTATCGCTGAGAACGAGGAGGGAGCCATGCGGATACTCCGGCTTCTTGCGGTTTTCTTTCTGCTTTCTGAAGCGGTCGCGTGGGCTCAGGATTTGGCTCCGATTCGAAAGGAGATCGATACACTGGCGGAATCAGATCTCGGCGAATTAAGCGGCGAGGAAAGGGAATCGTTAATCGGCGATCTTGCCGACAACGCGGTCCGGGTAAAGCTGCTTGACGGCGTTGATTCGGAAGGGCGCAAAATCGCCCGACAGATCCTTGCTTTCCGGCGGGCGGATGTTCAGACCGGCTCTTCTTCGGGAGCGTCGGGGTCGACCTCAGCCGTGATCAGCCCCCTGTTGCCGGCGATTTTCGGCGTGAGCTTTGAGAGCGGAGCGATTACGCGGAGCATTTCGGGTTCGACTATTGTCCTAAAAGCCAACCCGGCGGGCCTCTTCTGCTCATCCGGATCAAACCCGCAAGCGGTCGCTTTGCGCGACGGCGATGCCTGCAGAACCTTTTGGAAGCGAGTGGGAATCACATCGGCGTTCGACACGTCGCGAGGCGAGAGAAAAAGGGAACTTGCCGACCTGAAAACTCTGAGCAACCAGTTTGCGGAATTCACGGTTCATATGGAGCTGCTAAACCGCAGGACTCTGGATGGACAAAAGTTCAACAGGATTTTCAAAGAAGAAATCAAAGAATGGCTCGCTTCCGCCTCGGAGTTTGCAAACATGTCCGCCAGAGCGGCGATGGGAGATTTCGAAGAAGGCCTGCGCGGGAATGTGGAAAGCGGCCTTCTGCGTTTGATCGACAACAAAACCTTTTTAAACGCGGGGAAAAAGGCGAGGATTCGTCAGATTGAAAACATAATCCGGAGCTCGCTGAATAGCGTTCCGGGCGATCCGGACAACGCGCGGGAGCGGCGGCGCCTTTGGCTGGAGGCTCTGAAATCCGGTTCCCGGCTGCAGTCGGCGATGTTGAACGCCACTGTGATTGCGGCGGAATACAGTTATCAAAGGCCCGATATGGCCGCTGAAGGGACGGATGCGGATCTACCCGTCGATGTCCGGCCTCCCGGAGTGCACAGCGTCCGGCTGATAGCTGCAAAAGGAATCGGAGATAGGAAACTTGATATCACGGCCAACGCGTCGGCGTCCTTCTTTTCCGAAGCCAGACCCGGCATGAATTCCGTTCTTCGGGATTTCCGCGTCGGATGTGAAGGCAAGTTCCATATGCGCGTTATCAACAATTGGGGTGTGCCGACACTCAGCTTTGCAGGGCTATATGTTTATTTGAATCAGGAGCCGCTTGGATTGGGTATCGCAGCGTTCAGCCCGCGGGATATCCATGAAAGAGGGCATATTGGGCTTTTTCAGGCCAAATTCGAGCTGCCGACGGCGAACAATGCCATCCGGATTCCATTGTCCTTTACTTTTTCCAATCGGACGGAGTTAATCAAAGAAAGCGATGCAAGGGGGCAAATCGGTATTTCCTTCAACTTGGATTCGCTGTTCGATGAATAATCCACGATGAATTAAAAACGGACAACGATCCCTGCGCTCAATTCGAATTGGTGCGAGTGGTTCGAATTTTCAACCGCCCAGCAGTTCCAGGTCCAATACTGACTGCACCAAATACCGCCGGACTCCACATCGAAATATGTCGGCGTCCAGCGAATGCCGGCTCTGAATCCAACACGTTCCGTAGTGAAATATTTCACTCCCGCCCCCCAGGTGGTGGAAAGCTTGGTGCTCCCTTCGATGTCGTAACCATCGATGGCGGAGGGGCTGTAATTTGTCGCTCCCAGCCCTGCGAAAACAAAGGGCCGCAGCTGCCGGTCAGGGTCGCCGAAATTGTATGTGACAACTGCATGGTAATTGTTCACATTCAAGTCGGTAATGTCCACGCCTTCAAGCGCCCGCACGGACGCTCTCAACTTGCTGTTTTCCTGGCCGAAGCTGAATCCGAGCGATAGATTTTCAGTTACAAAATAATCCAGGCCCAAGCCGTAGGAGACGGCGCTCTTGGGACTAAGGCGCCTAATTCCAAGATTGTCTTCTTCGCGGGGACTTACGTCCACCCCTTCGCTGAGGGCATAACCCAGCCGGCCATAGGCCTCGAACTTTTTGTCCTGCGCGAATGCCGACGCGGATCCCATAATGAAGCAGGCAGTAATCAGGAGCGCAAGCTTTTTCTTCATCTTATCTCTCTCCGTGAATCTCAGGAAGCGGCAAGCGCTGCCGTTTCCGGCAAATTCTATCAATTGGGTGCATCGTTGATTTCTATCTCGCCGCCGCAGACAAATGCATGAATCATCCGTATGAGGCCGCGAGGCGAGCGCAATCCCCGATAGATTTTTATTTTATGGTATCGTTGCGGAGAAAGAAAGGTCCTGTTGATCTTTGCCGTTAATACTATTGGATTCGTAGGCGAACACTGGCTCCGTAAACCCGCCTATTCAGCATTCAAGAACTTCCCGAACTTTGCGGGCCAGGCCGTCGGTTGTGAACGGTTTCTGAAGGAAAGCGACATTCGAATCCAGTACGCCGTGATTAACGATTGCGTCATCCGTATACCCCGAAATATAGAGCGCTTTGATGCCGGGGCGGGAAGCCGTCAACTGATTGACGATTTCCTTTCCGCTTATCCCCGGCAGGACAATGTCGGTCAATACCAAATGAATTTCTCCTTCGTGTTCTTGATCAATGCGCTGCGCCTCCGTGCCGTCCGCCGCATGCAGTACCTTGTATCCTCGATCGCGCAAAA
The DNA here is from genome assembly GCA_964506795.1 of uncultured Acidobacteriota bacterium. Lineage (GTDB taxonomy): Bacteria > Acidobacteriota > UBA6911 > UBA6911 > UBA6911 > UBA6911. The sequence goes on from CAZDMR010000047.1 coordinate 32,347, forward strand.
TCCGGCCTATGAGAGCCTGCACCGCTTTTTCATCTTCCACGACAAGAACAGTCTCGGATCCCCTGAATCCCCCATCCGTTTTGATTTCAGCCGCCTCCAGGGCGGCTGCCCGTTCAACGCGAGGCAGATAAACTTTAATGGTGGTGCCTTTGCCCGGTTCGCTGTGTACCCAAATAAAACCTTGACTCTGCTTGACGATGCCGTAAGCCGTGGATAACCCGAGGCCCGTGCCCTTGCGCGGCCCTTTTGTGGTAAAGAACGGCTCGAATATGCGCGCTTGAGTTTCGGCATCCATGCCTATGC
>CAZDMR010000048.1:0-31975 GCA_964506795.1 uncultured Acidobacteriota bacterium
CCTTTTATTCGCCCGGATGACTTTGAATTGGTTGTCTATCGCCCAAATTCCATCGTTTGATGCATTGAAAACCTGGCTCATAATGAGATTGGATATCTCCGCTTCCATGACAATGCGGTTGGACCGCTGCATGGTCTCGGTCATAATCTCATCCATCCGGCTGCTGAGGTCGTCGTACTTCTTCTTCATCAGCTTCAGCTCATCCTCAGCGCTGGACGAAGACCGCGGCTTCCGGATGTGTTTTGCATTCCTGCCTTTGGTCGCGTCCATTGTCGCACCTATAGTCTTTTCATCGGCGGGAACTGAGGCATCCCAATAAGAAAAAAAACTGTTTCAGGATCGCTTATGAACCGGTTTCCTGCCTTTTATCGTCAGCATTTCCCTGAGAAATAACCCATTTGATAAAATGGTATTTATTATAAGATTATCGGCGCGCAAAATCATCTCAAGGAATTTTTTTCAAGGCTAGATCCATTTCTTCGAGCACCGACGGATCCCTTTCCTTCGTTTGAGCCGACCGGAGGATCCTTCGCGTGTGCGCCGCGGGGATTTCTCCCATCGCCCAGGAGGCATGGGCGCGCACCAAGGGACTGGCGTCCCGAAGCGCTTCGGCAAGCGGAGCCAGGGCTTCTTTTCGGCCGGAATTGCCGAGCGCCACGCAGACATTCCGCACGAAGCCGTCCCGCGTCGCCCGGAGGATGGGGCTTTTTTTGAAGCGATCGCGAAATTCCCCGGCGGAGATCGAAACCAGGGATTCGAGATGCGGCATCAGGTTCCCCTCGGCGGGCATAAAATCCTTTTCCGCCGTCGCTGAAGCGAATCGATTCCACGGACAAACTTCCTGGCAATCATCGCATCCATAAATCCTGTTTCCTATTAGAGGACGCAGAAAGCGGGGAAGGATGCCGCGGAATTCAATCGTCAGGTAGGAAATGCAGAGACGGGCATCGATAACATAGGGGGCCACAATGGCGCCGGTCGGACAGGCCTGAATGCAGCGGGTGCATCGTCCGCAATAATCCTTTTCCGGCGCGTCGTGCTCGAGTTCAATATTCAGCAGAATGACGCCGATGAAGAACCATGATCCCTTGTCCCTGGAGATCAAATTGGAATTCTTTCCCATCCACCCCAGCGCCGTTTGCGCTCCCCACACCTTTTCCATGACGGGGCCTGTGTCCGCATAGCAAAGCCCCCGCGCAGACGGCTCGCGGTTTCGAATAAAGGCCAGAAGCTCGTCCAGGCGGCTTTTAACCACGTCATGGTAATCGCCGCCCCAGGCGTAGCGGCTGATTCTTCCATTCAAGGGCGCGCCGGTAAGCGCCCCATCCGCATAATAGTTCATGGCCGCCACCAGCAGCGACTTGGCATCGGGAAGCAGGAGACGAGGGTTCGTGCGTTTGGGCGCCTGGCGCTTCATGTAGCCCATTTCACCGTTCAGCCCTTTATCGAGCCACGAGAGGAAATGAGATTCATGCGGGAGGGGGCCCACCGGCGCAATGCCGACCTTAAAGAAGCCCAGCCGACGGGCTTCATCGCGAATCTGAGAACTCAGTTTTATAGTCGACGAGGGGGACATCTCCGGTCTCCATTTCCACTTCAATCCGTATGGAGCCGTTGGGATCAGCCACTTTTAGATGGCGAACCAAGGCGCGCAGCGTATCGAGGATAATAATCCGGCAAAAGCCCCGGCTCAGATTCAATGCAAGGGGAGTCCGGTTGACTTCGATATGAACGTCCTCTCCGTCGACCTCAAACTTGAGCGATTCAATCGGTCGAGGTGTTTTAAGCGAATCGACCATGGCAAGACAAACATTCCCCACGAATTTTCCAATAAAAGGGGTGAGGAGAGCTTCCGTCTGGTTGCTGTATAAACGTATTCGCATGGCCCCTTATTGTAGCACAGCCCGGAGCCCCGGCATCAGTGAGCAAATCCATGGGATTCGCAAATTGCCCTCGCCGATCATCTCTGATACCATTTGCCATCTTTTGTGTTTTTCTCGCATAGCCTAACAGCCCGTCGTACGCGGTAAAAGTACAACAGGCCGTTAAAGGGAGGCGTGAGGCCATGGATAAAGCCGCCGTAACGGGAGGCGCCGGATTTATTGGATCCAATCTTGCCGAATATCTTATAAACAAAGGCCTTTCAGTCGTCGTCATAGACGATCTGAGCACGGGAAAGGAACAAAACGTTTCCGGCTGGTCCGACAAAGCGGGGGATCGATTTCAGTTTGTCCGGGGCGATATCAATGAAACGGACCTGCTGCGGCGGGCGTTTGCGGAAGTCTCCTGCGTTTTCCACCTTGCGGCCATTCCTTCAGTCGCCCGATCGATAGAAAATCCCGCCGCGACCCAGCGCGCCAATATCAACGGCACTCTTTCGGTGTTGACGGCGGCGCGCGATGCCGGCGTCCGAAGGGTCGTTGCCGCCTCCTCGTCGTCGATCTACGGGGACGATCCGGGTCTGCCCAAACGGGAAGAACGCCTGGGACGGTGTCTGTCGGTATATGCTCTCAGCAAATATGTAACGGAGGAATACTGCCGATTATTTCACACTCTCTACGGTCTCGAAACCGTATGCCTGAGATACTTTAATGTTTTCGGCCCGCGGCAGGACCCCCATTCCGATTACGCTGCCGTTATCCCTCGCTTCTGCACCCGCATGCTGGCCGGCAAGCAGCCGGTTGTTTACGGAGACGGAGAACAATCGAGAGATTTCACATATGTGGCCAACGTGGTGGAAGCCAACTGGATAGCGGCGAACCATCCGCGCGCAGTCGGGGAAGCGTTCAACATCGGATGCGGGGGGCGCACGAGCCTGAATCAATTGATTGACATGCTGAACGGAATATTGGGCGCCCGGCTCCAGCCGCTTTATGAACCCCCTCGAAAGGGCGACGTAAAACACTCGGCAGCCGATGCGGGCAAGGCTGCGAAAATTATCGGATTCACTCCATCCGTCTCCTTGGAAGAAGGGCTCCGACGTGTTCTTGATTGGTACCGCGGCTTGACCGAGGCAAAGAATGCCGTTTCATGACCCATTGCAGGTTCTTTCGGATCGAGCCGCGGCACCAAGGACAGGAAAATAAATGTTCTCTCTTCTGTTCGTCGACACGGAACGCGTCTGGAGAGGAGGGCAGTCCCAACTATGGACCTTGATGGAAGGGCTTCACCGGCGCGGCCACAGCGTTCATTTGATCTGTCACCCGAGAACGCTCCTGGAAAAACGCGCTGTGGAAAACGGCATATCCGTGCACCCGATGATCATTCGGGGCGAACTGGCCCCGATCGCCCTGTTCCGTTTGATTTCCTCTCTCCGCAGGATCCGCCCGGAAGTTTTGGCATTCAACACGCCCAAGGCCATTTTTATCGGTACGCTTGCCTCCCGCTTTATCCCTGTCGGCGCGCGGATCATATTCCGCCGCGTGAGTTTTCCGCTGAGAAAAAGCTTTATGACGCGGTTCAAATACACCTGGGGAATCGATTGCATTATCGCCATTTCAAAATCGATCCATCTGCAATTGGTGAGCGGCGGGATAAAGGCTTCAAAGATTCGAACCATCTACGAAGGGATAGATCCGTCGTTGTATCCCGCGCAAAAAGAAAAGAAGAACCGCCGTCCGGGGGATCCCATCGTGGTCGGCACCATAGCGCACCTGAGCCGCGAAAAGGGACTTCATTATCTGGTTGAAGCCGCCGGCCTGATCCCCGACATGCGCGGAAGGCTGCAGTTTATCATTGTGGGCGACGGCGGATGCCTCCCGGAACTCCAAGCGCTCGTTCATAAGAAAAGACTGGATGACGTAATTGAATTTGCCGGGTTTCATCCCGACACATTTCATTACATGAGAGAATTCGACGTCTTCGTTCTTCCGAGCTTGTCCGAAGGATTGTCCTCCGCCATTCTGGAGGCGATGGCGGCGTCGCTGCCGATTGTCGCCACGGAGGTGGGCGGCATCCCGGAGCTGGTTAAGAACGGAGACAACGGGTTGCTGATAGCTCCCGCAGACCCTCCTGCCCTTGCCGGCGCCATCCGGCAACTGGCGGAGGACCCTGAAAAATCAGAGCTCATGGGCCGGCGCGGCAGGCAGCGCATGGAAGAGAGATTTACGCTGGAGCGCAAAGTCACAGAAACCGAAAGGCTTTTTGCGGATCTGCTGAACAGGCCGGCGCCTTCGGCTCATTCCGCGAATGTTTGATTGGACTATTTTTTATCCCGACCCTTCACGCGGAAGATTTCCGAAAAGAGGATTCCTGGAGCGCTCCCCCGCTTCAGACCGCAAGTATCGGGCCGGCACGTTTCGCAATCGGGCGCGCTATGAAGATTGCCATTATCGGGACGCGAGGGATTCCGGCCAACTACGGCGGTTTTGAAACTTTCGCCGAAGAGTGCGCCGCCGGCCTCGCCGCCCGCGGGCACGAAGTGACCGTTTACGGCCGTTCGCGTTATATTTCCAGAAAGCTTAAATCCTACCGGGGAGCCCGCGTCGTTGTGCTGCCCACCCTGGCCTGGAAATACACCGATACGGTAATCCATTCGCTTCTCTCCGTGATTCATGCCCTCTTCCAGCAGTTCGATCTTATTCTTTTATGCAATGCCGCAAACAGCGTCTTTGCCTGGCTCCCGAGGATTTTCGGGATTCGCGTGGTCATCAACGTGGACGGAATCGAGAGGCTGCGCCGAAAATGGAATCGGGCGGGGAAAGCGTATTATCGCCTGGGCGAATATTTCTCCACCCTTTTCCCCAACGCGATTGTGGCGGACGCGCGGGTTATTGAGCGGTATTACCGCGAGCGATACGGAGCCGCTTCCGTTTTCATTCCCTACGGCGCATCGACCGAAAGACCGGACAGCGTCGAAAAGCTGCACAGGCTCGGTCTGCATCCCGGCGGGTACTATCTTTACGTCAGCCGCCTGGAACCCGAAAATAACGCGCATGTAGTCGTGCAAGCGTTCGCAAAAGTACGCACGGACAAAAAACTGGTCGTTGTAGGCGACGCGCCCTATGCGCGGAAATACATCGAGAGGATCCGTTCAAAGCCGGATCCCCGCATCCTATACCCGGGCGCGATTTACGGAGAGGGATACCGGCAGCTGCAGGCGTTCGCTTACTGCTACATTCACGCCACCGAGGTGGGAGGAACGCACCCGGCGCTCTTAGACGCCATGGGACAGGGCAGCCTTATTATCGCCAACGAAACGCCGGAAAACTCGGAGGTATTGGACGGCGCCGGGCTCATGTATCGAAAAAATGATGCGGGGGACCTGTCCCGGCGATTGCAGGAAGTCGAAGACCATCCGGAAAAATTTGCCGACCTCAAAACGGCGGCGCTTCATCGAGCCCGCATGGAGTACTGCTGGGACGCCGTTATCGAAAAATATGAGCGGCTCTTCATGGATGTGTGCCGCGCCGGCCGGCAATGAGGCCGTCCCGGGCCAAGGATGATGCCTCGCCCGCTTCCGGCTGCTGCGTTGAGATTTCTTTTGCTATAATTCCCCGCTGCGCGAGGTTTGAAATGACAGGCAAAGGGAATGTGTCTCTTATGGATCCATGGATCATCCTTTCCAATTTTCTTAAAAAGATCTATATTCAGCGCGGCCTCATCCGGAGCTTCGTGGTGCGCGATTTGAAAGCGCGCTATGTGGGGAGTTTCATGGGGCTTTTCTGGAGCGTCATTCATCCCATTGTGCTGCTTGTGAGTTACACTTTTGTTTTTTCTCTGATATTCGGCCTTAAGCCCAGGCCCGACACGGGAACGACCAGTTTCGCTCTCTTTCTCTTTTGCAGCATTCTCCCCTGGCTGTTCTTCCAAGACGCGCTTCAGAGATCAAGCACTATTATCCTCGACAACGCCAATCTTGTTACCAAAACTCTCTTCCCGAGCGAGATACTTCCTCTGGTTGCATTGCTTTCCGGATTCGTCAACCATCTGATCGGTTTTGCCATTCTGCTCGGCATCATCCTTTTCACTTTGGGAAAGGTGAGCGTATTTCTCTTGATGATCCCGGTTTATGTTCTTCTGCTCATGCTTTTTACGCTTGGGTTATCGTGGTTCGTCTCCAGCGTCAACGTTTTCATACGGGACGCATCCCAAGTGCTGTCGGTGGTCTTGACATTCTGGTTCTGGCTGACGCCCATTTTCTACACGCCGGACATGATTCCCTCGTACCTGTCTTTTCTGCTTCGGCTGAACCCCCTTGCCCATATCGTCATCGGTTACCGAGATTGTCTGCTGCGCATGTGCATGCCGGATTTGGGTATTCTGGCGATTCTTGCCGCAGTGTCGGTTGCGGTTTTCGCCGCCGGCGGCCTGTTTTTCAGAAAGACCAAACGCGAATTTGTGGATGTTCTCTGATGTCCGTTATAAAAGTGCAGAATCTATCCAAAAGCTACCGGGTCTACAGCAATTCCATGAATAAGCTGCGCGATATGATCGGCCTGGGCGGCAAGCGGTTTCACACGGAATTCCGGGCTCTCGACAACATCTCGTTCGAATTGGAATCCGGACGGACGCTGGGAATCATCGGCCGGAACGGTTCCGGTAAAAGCACCCTTCTGCAAATCCTCGCGGGGATCACGACGCAGACCAGGGGGGACTGTTTCGTAAACGGCAAGGTTTCCGCTCTGCTTGAGCTCGGTTCCGGATTCAATCCGCAATTCACCGGCCGCGAGAATGTATTTATGAACGGGGCCATCCTCGGCATGGATTTCCGTCAAATGCAAAAGCGCCTCGACGAAATCCTCGCGTTCGCCGAGATCGGCGGCTTCATAGACCAGCCGGTCAAGACCTATTCAAGCGGCATGTTCATGCGCCTGGCATTTGCGGTGGCGGTTCATGTCGACCCCGACATTTTGCTTGTAGATGAAGCGCTCTCGGTGGGAGACTTGATTTTTCAGCACCGCTGCATGCATCGGATGCGCCGGTTGCGGGATTCGGGGAAATCCATTGTTCTTGTGACCCACGATCTGGACGCCGTCATAAAATTCTGCGATTGCGCAATGCTCCTGGACGATGGAAGGCTCCTGGAGCAGGGGACGCCCGAAGCAGTGGTCCAGAAATACCGCGCGCTTATTTTTGAGAAGGAAAGGCTTTCGGGAAGCTTTGACGGCGCCTCCGGGATTTCGCAAGGGGACCGCTTGATCCGCGCAGCCGGCGAAATGCCGATTTCGCGGTCCATCCCCAATATAGACCATCGTTTCGGAAACGGCGACGCGGCGGTGCTGGGGGTGGAATTGCTCGACGGCGACGGCAATGCATTATCGGAAGCCGACGGCGGGCAGAAAGTGATCATCCGCATCTCGGCCGAGTTCAAGCGGGATGTTGACCGGCCCATCCTAGGATACACTCTTCGGGACCGGCTTGGAATCGAAACGACCGGCTGCAATACATCTTACTTGGGGCAACAACTGCCGCCTGCGCGGAAGGGCCAGATTATTACCAGCGACTTTCACGTTGTTCTGCCTCTTCTGGCCCCGGGAAGCTATTCCATTTCCCCGGCTGTGGCAAAGGGAACCATCGATCGGCATGATATGTGCGACTGGATAGACAACGCCCTGGTTTTTGTTCTCAGGTCCCGAAGCTTGATTTACGGCCTCCTGCGCATGGAAGCCGATGTTCGCAGCTATGTATCTCAAACAACCGAATAAACGACGATGAATTGCAGAGCATGCGCCGAACCCGTTTCCGCGGCGCGGGCCATTCATCAATTCTTGGGATCTTTCGTCTTAAAATGTTGCATGGGTTTCGCTCCCTGGGTCTTATCTTCATTGCAGTCCTGCTGACGCCCTTTCTTTATCTCCTGGGACTGATTCTGCTTCTCTTTAATGCCGTTTACGCATTCACGGGTTTTTCCGGGAAACGGGCGCCGGCTTCCTGCGCGCCGGATTCGGGAAGGGCTTCCATTATAATTCTCAATTGGAACGGGAAGGATCTCCTGGCGGAGGGAATCCCGTCTATTCTTAAAGCGGTGAGAGCCGACGGCCGCAACCATGAAATTTTGGTGGTCGATAATGCAAGCACCGACGGCTCCGTCGAGAGCGTCAAAAAGTGTTTTCCGGAAGTGCGGGTGCTTCCCCTTGAAGAAAATCTCGGTTTTGCGGAAGGAAACAACGCCGGAGTGCGGGCGGCTTCGAACGACATTGTCATCCTTCTCAATAACGACATGATTGTGGACCCCGGTTTTATCCGGCCTCTCCTTAAAGGATTCGGCCCGGACACGTTTGCGGTATCCAGCCAGATCTTCCATCAGGATCCTTCTAGAAAAAGGGAGGAAACCGGCAAGACCACGGCGCTCTTCCGCAGAGGAATGATCGACTACGCCCACCGACCCATTCCCCCGCCTCCCCTCCCCAGAGAGTATTACCCCGTTCTCTGGGCCGGCGGAGGCTCCTCGGCATTTCACAGGGAAAAGTTTCTCGCCCTGGGCGGATTCCGGGGCCTGTTTTCCCCGGCCTACGTGGAAGACACCGACCTTTCATACCAGGCCTGGCGGGTGGGATGGGAGGTGCTTTTGGCTCCGAAATCCATTGTGTACCATAAACACAGAGCTTCCACCAACCGCCGCTTCAGCGCCTCCCAGATCCGCACGCTTATAGCGCGCAACCAATTTCTTTTACTTTGGAAGAACATTCAAGACTGGAAGCTGCTTTTCGAACACGCGGCGCTGCTGCCCTGCAACTGCTATCGTCTGACGCGCGACCACGGGCTTGTACTCTGGCTTTCGATTGTGCGCGCCGCCTGCGCGCTCCCCTCCTTGGTAATCGCAAAGCTGAGCTTCCCATTCAGAGCAGCCCGGACAGACCGGCAAATTTTCGATCTCGCCTCAAAGCCGGGTCTTTATTTCGGAGGCAAAAGAGCCGGGGGCGAAATCGTCGAAGCCGCCGCCGACGGCCGGCCCCGCGTTCTGTGGGTCACTGCCTACCTCCCTCATACGGGCCGCCACGCCGGCGCGGGAAGGATGTTTCAACTTTTGAAAAGGCTTTCCCGCAGCTTCAGAATCACCCTGCTTACCTATCTGGAAACGGAGGAAGAAAGGGCATTTTTGCCGGAATTGGATTCCCTTTGCGAAAAAGTAATCGCTATGACCCGGTCCAAATCCAAGCGATTGCAGCTTTTTCCTTACGAACCGTTCGACGAGTTCGTGACGCCCGAGATGGAGGATGCCGTCGACCGCTGTCTGGAAGAATGGGATTTTGAACTGCTCCAGTTTGAATACACTCAGATGGCAGCCTATGCAGCGAGAAGCGCGGGGATTCCGGCGCTGCTGACCAAGCACGAAGTTGATTTCGCCGCGTGCGCCCGGCGCGCGCGCGTGGAGGCCAATCCGGCGGTCAAGCTGCGCTGGTTTTACAATTATCTCCAGGTTTTGGACAGGGAAATAAAATTGTCGCAAAATGCAAACGCCGTTATATGCATGACCGACTCCGACGCTCGAGAATTCAGCCGGTTCAGTCCGCCGCTTCCCGTTTACGTCATCAACACGGGCGTTGACTTAGACTATTTTAAGCCGCCCGAACAACCGGCCGAGGATGCCCGCCTGGTTTTCGTCGGTGCTTTCCAGCATCTGCCGAATGTGGAAGCCATGGAATATTTTTGCAGGGACGTTCTCCCCCTTGTCCGAAAAGAGGTTCCCGACACCGAACTGCTGATTGTCGGGAGCAATCCGCCCCCGGCGGTATGGAGCCTTACGGAAATTCCCCGTGTCCGTGTGACCGGCTTTGTTCCGGATATCCGCCCCTTGATGGCCCAGAGTTCCGTCTATATTGTTCCGCTCCGGCTCGGGGTCGGCATCCGGGGCAAGATACTGGAAGCCTGGGGTATGGCAATGGCGGTCGTATCCACTTCCGTGGGCTGCGCCGGACTGCGGTGCGAGAACGATAAAAACATGTTAATCGCGGATACGCCGGAAAGCTTCGCGGGGAGGATTTGCTCATTGATCAAAGACCCCCTGCGCCGGCGACGCCTCGGCGCCGAGGGGCGCAGAACTGTGGAACAGTATTACGGTTGGGAAAGATCCGCGGCCCAGCTGGAAGCTCTTTATCGCCGGTACATACCACGCGGGAACAATGCAGTTTCGTCGAAAGCGTCCCTTTTCCGCGCCCTATCCAAAGCATCCGCCCCAGGGACAGGGGCCGCCGAGAGCCGAGACTCATGACGAGAATTCTCCTTATCGAAACAGCATCTCCGAAACGGCTTCAACGAAAGGCGGAGGATATTCTGCGCTCCGGGCTCTATTCTGAGCCTGAAATTAACATCCTATGCCGTGAAGAGAGCCGGCGGTTTTTTCAGGATCTCCCTGAGGCGAGAATCCACTCCACGGGAGCCGGGGAGTCCTCCCGAGCCTTGAAGCAGCTCCGGGGAGAAAAATTCGACATCGTATTCCTCTTCTGGACGGGAGAAAAAAAACACCGGCGATTAAAGCTTGCGCCCTTGCGGCTGAAAGCCGGCAGATTCATCGTATCAGCCGGAGACGGAAACGAGTTCCGTCCCACCTGCAAAGCCATGTGCCGCCACGCGCTTTTTCGCATGCGGCATCCGCTCCCGACGGACCATTGCGATTTTGAGGCGCCGGAGCCGGGAATGGATCCGGCGCGCAGTCAGACACGCGTGCTGGTGGTGCAGTCCGCCGAACCGGATTTCGTACTCAGGGCGCTGGATCAGCTGCATGCGGAGCGCCTCTTCAAAGATCCTTGTTTTACCCTTTTCTGCCGCAGCGCTCCGCTGATTGCAGACCGTTTCCGGGGGCATCCTTTAATCGACCGGCTGCTGCTCCATACGGAAAGCCGCGATAGCGCGATGCATTGGCGAAATCTCAGGGCTATGAAGTTCGACGCAGCCGTTCTTTTCATGACCGGAGACCGCAGTTACCGGAAAATAAAGATTTTCGCCTTTTTTTTGGGCGTGCCGCTGAAAAGTATGCTGATTTTCAATGAAACCTCCGATTGTTTTTTCTTTAATTGGAAACACTTTTTTGCGCTTGCTTGGCAAAGAATGCGGGAGCGCTCCCACTTGCGGACGGGAACGGGGCATGCAGATTCGGCTAAAATTCTGGGGGCATTAATATTAAAATCGCTATTTTTCCCTATCCGGTTCTTTTGGTTGCTTTTTGTATGGGTCCGGCTCCGTTATGCCGGAATGAAATCGACGAGAAACCGCCATGATGATTCAATACCGCTGCCGCCACTTCCTGGGGCATAAACCGTGCCGCTTCCGCCGCGAATGCGACGGTTGTCCCCATTACACGCCCTTTCAAAAGCGGATCCTGATTATCAAATTGGCGGCGATGGGCGATGTGCTGCGGACGACGCCCTTGCTCCGGGGATTGCTAGAAGCGAATCCGATGTCTCATGTCACGTGGCTCACGGAAGCCAGCGGGCTGCCTATGCTGCAGGGCATCCGCGAAATTGACCGACTGATGCCCTACACGTGGGAAACCGTTCTGCAGCTGGAGATGGAAGAGTTTGACGAATTGTATTGCTTTGACAAGGAACCCAAGGCGACGTCTCTGGCAATGAAACTCCGCGCCGCCCGCAAGGTCGGGTTCGGCATGAGTCCGTTCGGAACTCCGATGCCGCTTAACAAGGAATCCGAATATACCTACCGCCTCGGAATTGACGATAACCTCAAATTTCGCGTCAACAAAAAGACCTATCCGGAATTGATATATGAATGCGCGGGACTTCCCTACCCCGAACCCCAGGAGTATATCCTACCGGATCTATCGGCTGAGATTGAAGAGGCCCGCGGAGCGCTCGCCGCCCGCGGCGTGCGGCCCGAAGACGTTAAGATCGGTCTGAATACCGGAGCCGGAGACGCCTTTGCCACAAAAAAGTGGACCGAGGAGGGATTCATCGGCCTGGCGGACCGGCTGGCCCAGGAACTGGGCGTTAAAGTGCTGCTTCTGGGAGGGCCCAAAGAAGCCGAAAGGAACCGGAGTATTGCCGCTGCCGCCCGGTCCAGGCCTGTGGATACCGGAAGTCATAATTCCATAAGAAATTTCGCCGGCATTGTGGGCAACTGCGATCTCATAATCACCGGAGACACCTTGGCGATGCATATCGCCATCGGACTCCGGATTCCCGCAGTGGTGATTTTCGGTCCGACCTGTCATCAGGAGATTGAGCTTTACGGGCGAGGGGCTAAAATCGTTTCCGATTTCGAATGCAGCCCGTGCTACCTGAGCAAATGCCCAAAGGCGAAAAGTTGCATGGAAGCCATTTCAGTTCAAGTCGTCTATGAACGGGCGGCAGGCTTACTGCAACGCACGCGGCGGGCAAATCCGCTGCGGGGAGCGCAAAGCCATGGGTTCCCTTATCCCCGGCCATGAATTCCATGTCTAATCTGCCGCTGATCTCAGTTGTGATTCCCAACCATAACGGCGGCGGATACCTTAAACCGTGTCTGGAATCGCTGCGGGGCCAGACTTACGAAAGAATGGAAATTATCGTAGTGGACAATGCGTCCGCCGACGGGTCCGCCGAGATTGTTCGGACAATCGTTCCTCAAGCCGCCGTTCTTCGGAGCAACCGGAATCTGGGATTTGCGGGAGGCGTCAATCGAGGCATCCGTGCGGCCCGGGGAGACTGGATTGCCGTGCTCAACAACGATACGGAAGCTGCGCCGGATTGGCTTGAGGAATGCGCGCGCGCCGTTTCAAACCACCCGGAGGCCGATTTCCTGGCGTGCCGGATAAAAACCTCCGCCGATCCCGGCAGGCTTTACAGCGCGGGGGATTGCTTCCTGCGCGCCGGCATCGGTTACCGCCGGGGACAGGAACAGCCGGATCGGGAGCAATTCAGCCGGGAGTGCGAGATCTTTGCGCCTTCGGGATGCGCGGGCCTCTACAGCAGGCGGGCGTTATTGAAAACGGATGGGTTCGACGAAAAATTCTTTGCCTACCTCGAGGATGTCGATCTCGGCCTGAGGCTGCACGCCGCGGGCTGCGGCGGTTTGTATGTCCCCGGCGCCGTGGTTTATCACCGGGGCGCGGCAACCAGCGGGGGGGAATTTTCATCCCTGTCCGTACGGCTGCGCACCCGCAATGCGCTGCTGCTTTTGTTTAAGAGCCTTCCCGGAAAGATCATCGCGAGGTGCCTGCCGATGATTCTTCTCGCGCAGGCATTCTGGCTTGCCCGGGTTCTTGTCCGGATGCGGCTGCTCTCCTACCTTCAAGGAGCGGCAAGCGCCTTTTTGCTTTTCCCGGCCATGATGAGGGCGCGCGCCGTGATTCGTCCCCGATGGCGGGAATCCGGCCGCAGCCTCTGGACGGAGATATTGAAATCGGAATCGCTGGCTCGCGAGGACTTTGTGCCGGAAAAGACGGAACGGGTTTCGCTGTTTCTGAAATGCTACTTCCGCTGGTTTTGATCAAGGCGGCGTGATGTAAAGAAAGCCCGCGCTGCGCGGATGCTTTCATCGGAATTTCAGGGCTTTTCTCCGGCATGCGTTATATTTTATCGATCTTTCGGGCGGCATAGATAAGCTCATGATCTCCATTGTCATCGTGAACTGGAATTCGGGACGGCTGCTGGAAAATTGCGTCCGCTCCCTGATGCGCCACGCCGCGGGATGCGAAATCATCGTTGTCGACAATGCCTCCACCGATTCCAGCCTTCATTTTTTACGGGAAATCTCCGAAGGCACGAGCCTCCTGCAAAACCCGAGCAATGTCGGATACGCCGCCGCGAACAACCTCGGCTGGCGCTCGGCCAAGGGCGAGAGGATTCTATTTTTGAACCCGGATGCCGAGTCTCTTCCGGAATCCGTCGGCTGTCTTGAAAAGACTCTCACAGCGGACAGGGGCGTATGGGCGGCGGGAGGACAGCTCGTCGCCCCGGACGGGAAACCTCAACGGGGATTCAATGTCCGGCCATTCCCCAGTCTTCTCGGGCTTGCCGCCGAGATGCTCTTCATCAACAGGATCCGCCGGTTTATTCCATGGCCTCATGCGTTCGGCGGGGAAGGGAAAACCGCGATGGATGTAGACCAACCCGCGGCCGCCTGTCTGATGGTTGCCCGCGCGGCGCTTGAATCCTTGGGGGGCTTCGACGAGGCCTTTTATCCCGCGTGGTTTGAGGACGTGGACTTCTGCAGGCGAATCCGCAACCGGGGCGGCCGCATCCTGTATCAGCCCGCCGCCCGCTTCCTGCACCGCGGCGGCTACAGCCTGCAAAACATGTCCCGCCGGAGTTTCCTGGAAATATTCCATGGCAACCAGATTCGCTATTTCCGCAAGCATCATGGAACCGGGGCCGCTCGGAAGGCAAAGCGATGGATCCTTTCGGGCCTTCTGCTTCGAAGCGCGCTCGCGCTGGTCCGTTCGCCCGCACCCGGCGTGTCTCGAAAGGATGCCTCTAAAATGTACCGGGATGCGGCCCGGAGCATTGCCGCGCTGCGGGAGTCCGAATTATGAACACCAGGGTTCTGGTCAGCATCGTCACTTACAATTCGGGTCCCTATATCCAATCCTGCCTGGAAAGCCTGCGGGCTCAAACGTGCAAGGATTTCAGCGTGGCTGTCTGGGACAACGCTTCCACCGATGCGACCTCGGCCATCCTCAGAAACAGCGCTAAGGATCTGAGCTTTGTGCATTTTTCACCGCGCAATGTTGGTTTTTGCGCCGCCCAAAACCGATTAATTGCTTCCGCTGCATCGGACTATTGCCTGGTATTGAATCCGGATGCCGTTCTGGATGCGCATTACCTCGAGGCCTTGATCCGGGAAATGGACCGCGACGCGACCGCGGGATCGGCGAGCGGCAGGCTCTGGCGCCTTCAATCCGGAGTTTCGGATCCGGCGCATCAGGGCGAGGCGCGCAAAATATTGGATACCGCCGGCATATACCTGACGCCGAACCAGCGCCATCTCGACCGGGGTTCGGGCGACATCGATGCGGGCCAATATGAAAACACCGAATACATTTTCGGAGCCTCCGGCGCGGCGGCGTTTTATCGGCGCTCCATGCTTGAGGATGTGCGCGCGGGGGATGAGTATTTCGACGAGAGTTTTTTTGCATACCGGGAAGACGCCGACTTGGCCTGGCGGGCTCAATGGAGAGGATGGCGCTGCCTTTATGTCCCTGAAGCGAAGGGATACCACGTTCGGAGAGTCCTCCCGGAAAGGCGCGCGGCTCTCCCGGAAACAATCAATATGCATTCTTTCAAGAATCGATTTCTGCTGCGAATCAAAAACATGGACGGGGGGACCTATCTCCGCTTCCTGGTCCCCATCACCTTAAGGGATGCAGCGGCTCTCGTCTATGTATTGGCGAGGGAAAGGTCCTCGATTCGCGGGATTCCCCTTCTCTACCGGGCTATGCCGGGCGCATGGGCGGCGCGCAGGTGGATAAAAGACAACAGGAGGATTTCCCCCGGGGAAATGCGTTCCTGGTTCTCCGCGAGACCGGTGGCTAAACCCAGAGTCGAACAGGGCGAAAAACTCTAATGAGCTGGTATGACAGTGTTCCGAAAGCGGAGCTCCATGTTCATCTTGAGGGATCCATCCCCCACGAAGCGCTGTTCGCGCTTATCCAAAAATATGGCGGAGACCCTTCCGTTCCCGACCTGGATGCGCTTGCCGAACGGTTCCGGTACGCCGGATTTCCCGAATTCATCGAGCGCTGGATATGGAAAAACCAATTTCTGCGGGAATATGAAGACTTCGCATACATCGCCGAAAACATCGCGCGCGATTTTGTTCGGCAGCGCATTCTTTATGCCGAAATGTTTTTTTCCCCCTCTTCCTTTTCCCGAAAAGGCCTTTCCGTGCAGAAGGTGGCGCATTCCATCCGCGCCGGGCTCAAGCGCGTGCCCGGCGTCCGCATCGCCCTCATCGCCGATTTAGTCCGGGATTTCGGCCCCGAATTTGAAATTGCGACGCTGAAGCAGCTCTACGAAGTGCGGGATCTCGGAATCGTCGGCATCGGTATCGGCGGCTCGGAGCAGAGAGTCCCTCCCGGAGTGTTTCATCGCCTCTATGAGGAAGCGCGCCGCATGGGATTCCGCACCAACGCCCATGCCGGCGAGACAATGGGGGCGGAGAGCATCTGGAGTGCCCTCCGCGATCTGCGCGTAGATCGCATCGGCCACGGCACCAGGGCATATGAGGATCCTTTCCTCGTCAAGCACCTTGCCGAACACAAGGTGCCCCTGGAAATGTGTCCGGTATCCAACCTGCGCACGGGGGTTGTGAACCGTGTTTCAGAGCATCCCATCCGCATGTATTTCAATGCCGGCATCCCGGTCACCGTCAATACGGACGATCCGAAAATGTTTCAGACAAGCCTCGCCGAAGAGTATCGTCTGCTGGAGGAGGAGGGCGGCTGGACCAAGGCGGAGATATGCCGCCTGATTTTGAATGCCATCGAATTTTCTTGGCAGCCCGCCGAGGATAAGGCCCGATCGATTGAACAATTCACGAAAGATGAGCATTTCAGGAAATACGGGCTCGGAGAGGACATTCCGAGGCGGCGGCAATAGGACTCGCGGCTGTCGAAGAAGGATTGGAACTCGTTTCAGCAGAGCCTCAGATCGGCTGAGGCGTTCAGTTCAAGATCCAGCGGAGCGGCGCTGCGAAGCTTCGGTGTGCCCGCCGCCGCGATCATCGCCCCGTTGTCCGTGGTCAGCAACGGACTCGGATAATAGACCCGAAGGCGACCGGCCTCGGTGCTTCCGCGGGGCTGATCTTCAAAAGTCTTCTTGAACGTCTGCCGCAGAAGGCTGTTGCAGGCCACTCCCCCCACCAGCAGGATCGACCGTGGTTGCAGCCGGATTTGAGCCTTTTTTGTCTGCCGCACTAGAGTGTCGACAATTGCCTGCTGATAGCTCGCCACAAGATCCAGAATCGCCTTGGATACTCTCCCTCCGCCGCGGCGCGGGCGGATGTCCGATTGTTGGATATGTCTCAGCGCCGCCGTCTTAAATCCGCTGAAACTGAAATCCAGCTTTCCGTCGCTTATTTTGGGGATGGAAAAACCGTAGCGGCGCGGGTCTCCGTTCTTTGACAGCCGGTCGATAACGGGCCCTCCGGGATACCCGAGGCCGAGGTACTTGGAAAGCTTATCCAGAGCTTCCCCCGCCGCATCATCGCGGGTTCTCCCGATCCCCTCGTAGCGGCCCGGTTCCGCAGAATAGATTAGAGACGTATGCCCCCCTGAAACGGTCAGGGCGAGCAGGGGGTATTGGATGTCGGAATTTTCGATGAAGGCCGAATAGATATGCCCCTCGACATGATTGACCCCGACGAGCGGCTTGCCGATTGAGTAAGCCATGGCCTTGGCGAACGACACTCCCACCAGCAGAGAGCCGATAAGACCGGGCCCCTGTGTGACCGCGATTCCGTCGATATCCTTGTATTCCTTGCCCGCTTCCCGGAACGCCTGCCGCACCACATACCCGATATTGCGCAAGTGTTCCCTGCTGGCAAGTTCGGGGACTACGCCGCCGAATCTCCGATGCGTTTTCACCTGCGAGGCCACAACATTGGAAAGGACAATGCATCCGTCTTTCACCAGTGCGGCGGCCGTTTCATCGCAGGAAGACTCAATTCCCAGTATCAGCATGGACGGCCAACTCCCGCAGAGATTCCTTAAAAGGCGGCCGGGCGATGCCCCGGTCTGTAATGATGGCATTCACATACCGGTTCGGCGTTACATCGAAGGCCGGGTTGAACACTTCGACGCCGGGCGGCGTGACGGGCACGCCCTTGATGCTGCGGACTTCCTCCGGGTCCCGCTCCTCGATGGGGATCCCGTCCCCGTCCGCAATGGACAGGTCCAGCGTTGAAATTGGAGCGGCAACGTAGAAGGGAACGCCGTTTTCCTTGGCCAGAACCGCGACTGAATAGGTTCCGATCTTATTGGCCACATCTCCGTTGGCCGCAATGCGGTCGGCGCCGACAAGCACGCAGTCAATGGATCCGGCCTTCAGAAAATGGCCGGCCATATTGTCCGTAATCACTCTCACCGGAATATCGTCCTTTTTCAGTTCCCAAGCCGTCAGCCTTGCGCCCTGCAGGAAGGGACGGGTTTCATCGGCCCAAACCTGGATCTTCTTGCCGGCTTCCAACGCCGCCCGTATAACGCCGAGGGCCGTGCCGTATCCGGCGGTGGCCAGCGCGCCCGCATTGCAGTGCGTCAGCACCCCGGCTGCATCCGGAATGAGTTCCTGGCCAAAACGGCCCATTTTTCGGTTTGAGTCGACATCCTCGGCAACCATTTTCAGGGCTTCCCGAACCAGAGCGGAACTCACGGCGCCGGGCCCGCCGGACCGCGTTCGTTCATACGCTCTCTTCATTCGTTCCACCGCCCAAAAAAGGTTCACAGCCGTCGGCCTCGTGGCCAGCATATCCGACCAGGTCCGCTTAAACTGCGCATCCATTTGGGCGCCGCTTTGCCGACCGAAGCGGCGGCCGCCCAGGGCGATTCCCATGGCCGCCGCGATTCCTATGGCCGGCGCTCCGCGGATCACCATGCTGCGAATCGCCTCGGCAACCTCTTCGGGCGTCGTATACGTGTTATAGATTTCCTCCGCAGGCAGCATGCGCTGATCCAGCATCACCACGCCTGCATCGGTCCATTCAATTGTCCTTATCATAAAGCTCCTGAAATACGCATCGCGCCGAATAAAACCGTCGCCGCTTTCGCAAAATCCATTCGCGGCCTGCCGACTTGGTTTCTCCGAAGGCGGATCCATTGGAGCCCGCCGCGGCGCGCACTTGAATCCGCAGCTACATATAATACAGATTTTTTTGACAAGCCGAGAAATTTGATGATATAAGTTTCTTTTTTGATCTGTGAAAATGCGATTGAGGTGCCCCCAAAGGGGGGAAAAGGGAAGCGGGTGTAACTCCCGCGCGGTCCCGCCACTGTAATCGGAAAGCCGGATTCTCCGGCATCAGGAGTTTGATGCCAGCCACTCGCATCGGCAAGATGCGGGGAAGGCGAGAATCCCGGCGATGACCCGTAAGCCAGGAAACCTGCCTCTTCGCCACTTTCAGCCCGCTCTTCGCGAGAAAGAGACCTGAAATGTCGTTTCCAAGATTCCGCCGCCTTCAAAATTCAAAATCCAAGAATCTATCCGGCTTCGGACGTTTACCGTCTTGCTGTTCCCGCGCCCGGGCGCTCATTTTAACCTCTTCGCTTCTATGCATCTTTGCGACCGCCTGCGGCGGAAGCCCTTCTCCGCCCGCTCCTCAAAAAGATGCAGCCCCGTCCGCCGAAAAGCTCGTTTACACGGATGGAATCGGTCGGCGTGTCGAGATTCCGGCCCGCCCGGAACGAATCATCTCCCTGGCCCCGGATATTACCGAAACGCTCTACCTCCTCGGAGCGGAAGATCGAATCATAGGAAACACGACTCAATGCCACTGGCCGGAAGCCGCAAATCACAAACCTAAAATCGGGGACCTGTTGAACCCGAACTATGAAGTCATCCTTGCAGCCAGGCCGGATCTTATTATCGCGTCCACGGCAGGCAACGACCAAAGCTCAGTGATGAAGTTGACACGGCTTGGATTGCCGGTCTACGTCGCCGCGCCGCGCTCCGTTTCAAAAATTATGGAGTCCGTCGAAAACATAGCCCGCATTACGGACTGCGCCGACGAAGGACGGCGGCTTGCGGCCGGAATGCGGGAGAGGTTGAACCGCATTCGCAGCCTTACCGGCGGCAAGCGCCCGGTGCGCGCTTTTTTTATCACCTGGTTTGATCCCTTGCTGGCTCCCGGCAAAGCCACTTTTGAAAACGACGTTCTGAGGCTGGTCGGAGTGGCGTCGATTACCGCCGACATCCCCCAGTTCTATCCCCGATACAGCCTGGAGCAGGTTCTCGTGAATGATCCGGACGTCATTCTGAAAGCCACCCACGAGGGGAATCCATTCCCTGATCTCAAAGCCCTCCCGGGTTGGCGCGACTTGCGGGCGGTCCGGCAAAACAGAATTTATGTTGTCAGCGAATTCCTGCAGCATCCTTCTCCGCTCTTTGTAGACGGAGTGGAGGATTTGGCGCGGCAGCTTCATCCGGAGTGTTTTCAATGAAACGTCTCTCCGGCACAAAAATCCTGGTGGCCAGCCTTGCTCTGCTGGGAATCTGGTTTTTCGTCGTGTTGGTCTCCCTGAACATCGGAAGCGTTTCGATCCCGATACGAACTTCGCTCCGGCTCTTGGCAGAGCATCTGACGGGAGGCGGAACCGGGAATGATCCCCTGGAATCGGTATTGTTCTCGGTACGCCTGCCGCGGGTGCTCCTGGGATCGCTTGTGGGAGCCGCTCTGGCTGCCGCCGGCACGGCCTTTCAGGCGCTGCTGCGCAACCCGCTGGCGGATCCCTATGTTCTAGGCGTTTCCACGGGAGCTTCGCTGGGAACCATCCTCTATTCCCTGTTTGCCTCCTGGATCGGTTTCGCCGCCTTGGGCGGCGGCTTTGTTTACGCCCGCCCAATCGCGGCGTTTCTTGGAGCCGTCTTTACGGTCGGAGCCGTCTATGTCATTGCAGGAGGATCGTACCGGCAAGCCGAAAGCTCGCAAAGGCTGCTGCTTGCAGGCATCGTTCTCGCTTCCTTTCTTTCGTCCGTCAATGTGTTTCTTCTGACAAGCACGGATCAGGCGGATTTGCGCGGTATTTTTTACTGGCTCATCGGGGATCTCAGCCGGCCGGTCGATGCTTCGATCTATCCCGTGACCGCTTTGGTTTTCTCCGGATTTTTCCTGCTCTACCTTTTTTCCCACAGCTTGAACCTGATCAGCATGGGAGAGGAGGATGCGAATATTCTCGGCATCGAGGTGCGCCGGGTGAAAACCGGCGTCTATATCGTCGCTTCCATTATCACGGGCGCCGTGGTCTCGGTGAGCGGCCCCATCGCCTACATCGGACTGATCTGCCCTCATATGGGACGCATGATGTTCGGCGGCGACAACCGCATGCTGATGCCGACCGTATTCATTTTCGGAGCCATTTTCACGCTGTTGGCCGACACTCTGGCAAGGACTATCCTTTCGCCCGTGGAGCTCCCTGTGGGCATCATCACAGCCATTTGCGGAGCCCCTCTTTTTATTTACCTGCTGCATCGCAAAGGGAGCAAAGCATGAGTACGGGACCTGTAATGCTCGAAGCTCGCCGCATTTGCTTTGAATACGGGCGGCCGATCGTACGCGACGTATCCTTCGCTCTGGAAGAAGGCACGGTTACCGGAATTATCGGCCCCAACGGATCCGGGAAAACCACCATCCTGCGCCTGCTGGACGGAATCCTGCCGCCGCTTTCCGGACAGGTGCTTCTCGGAAACGCGCGCCCTCTCGCCGCAATGAGGCGAAAGGAAATTGCAAGACACATCGCCATGGTTCCTCAGAACGGAGGGTTGTACCACTTTCAGACGGTTTTCCAGTTCGCCATCCAGGGGCGTTCTCCGCATCTCTCGCTTTTGGGCTTCGAAAGCGCCCGGGATGAAGAAATCGCCTTGGAAGCCCTGGAGATGACGCAGCTGACTCACTATCGAGCCGCAAGGGTATCGGAAATTTCCGGAGGCGAAAAACAACGGCTGCTGCTTGCAAGGGCCTTGGCGCAGCATACGGAAATTCTCCTTCTGGACGAATTCACCGCCAACCTCGACATTAATTACCAGGTGGAACTCATGGGCCTTGTGCGCCGAATCACGCGCGAAAGAAAACTCGCCACTCTGGTGGTTTCGCATGAAATCAACCTTCTCGCCAACTTCTGTGATCGCGTGCTCCTTGTAACCGGAGGACAAATTCATTTCCAGGGAAGCGTGCAGGAAGTGTTCACCCAGGAGCATCTCAAACAAATTTTCGGTCTGGACTTTTCCATCCGGCGCCTCCCCGGTGCAAGGGTGGAAGTGGTCCCTGTGATCAACGAGGAAACACATCATGAAATTGTTCAGGTTTAATGCGTTGGTTTTATTTCTGGCAGCCGCCGCCTTCTGCGGACCGGTTTGGGCCGGGCCGCTGGAGGGAATCGTTTTCGATCCCAGCGGGAAGGCGATAGCCGGAGCCGAGGTCGCTCTGACCCGGCTTCCGGGATTTTTGAGGGAAAGCAGGACCGACTCGCGAGGCGCATATAGATTCGAAGATGTGCCGGACGGAATCTATCAGCTGTCGGCAAATGCGCATGCGCTCTCCGCCCCTCCCATAGAGGTTGAAATTCAAGGAATGCAGGGGGGCAAACAGGACATCCATCTTAAAATCAGCGCGATTTCATCGAAGGTTGTCGTGTCCGCCGCCCTCAGCCCGGCGCCGGCTCCTCTGATCGGATCTTCGGTCGATGTGGTCAGCCGGCAGGACATCGACGACCGCCGGGCGCAAAACGCGCTTGACGTCGTCCGCGGCGTTGCGGGCGTTGAAATCAATCAGAGCGGCCGCCGCGGCGGAGTCACCTCGGCTTTTATCCGCGGGGGCGAATCCAAGTACACCGCCGTTATGGTGGATGGAATTCCCTTGAACGAGTTCGGCGGCGCCTTCGATCTGGCATCGTTGCCGGCGGACGGCATCGAACGCGTGGAAATAACGCGGGGCCCTCAAAGCGCGCTTTACGGTTCCAACGCCGTGACGGGAGTCATTAATATTATCAGCCGGAAAGGCGAACTCTCGCCGCGCTTTACAGCGCTGGCAGAAGGGGGAAGCTATTCCACGCGGCGCTTTGCAACCGGCGGCAGCGGCCTCACTCGCGGCCTGAGTTGGTCCTACAGCCTTTCGCGCCTCGATTCGGAAGGCGTCGTGGCCAATGACAACTACCGCAACCAGAGCGCTTACCTAAGCCTCGGATTTGCCCCGAGCAGACGCAGGCAGTTCGACTTCCACTTCTTCGGGAACGCCAACCATAATGGAGCCCCCGGCCCGTACGGATCCGACCCAAACAACCTCTTTTACGGCATCGACACGATATCGCGCGGAAAACAAAACCTCTTCGCCTACCAGCTGGGCTATGTGGAAAAGTTTTCGAGCCGGTTCCGGCAGGTCACCACGGTCAATCTCGCCACCAACGACCTTTACTACCGTTCGTCGTGGGGAGACTACCGTTCGGATAATCTTCGCGGAATTCTGAATACCCGAAGCGAAATAATTCTTTCGAGCACGAATTCGCTCTCGGCGGGGTTCGAATTCAATCGGGAACAGGTGCGGCACACTTATATCACCGACAGCCAAAACTCTCCCTTCCTGCTCCCTCGAACCAGCCTCGCCTACTTCGTGGAAGACCACTGGAACCTATCCAAGCGCCTGTATCTGATCGCCGGCGTCCGCTTTGACAATTTGCGGACGCACTCCATCCCTCCCGACGCATGGGGATCCCGCCCTTCCATACCGGCAGATTCCATCGTGAAAATAAATCCGCGCCTGTCGGCCGCGTATATCGCACGGGAGAGTGCGTCAGACGCCGCTCTCAACGGCACCCGCATTCACGGGAGCTTCGGCACGGGCATCCGCCCGCCGGACGGCTTTGAATTGGCGTTTACCAATAATCCCAGCCTGAAGCCGGAAAAGAGCGTGAGTTTTGACGCGGGCGTCGAACAGACTTTCCTCGCTTCCCGCGCCGCCGTGGACCTTACTTACTTTTTCAACCGCTTCGAAGACCAGATTGTCACGCTGGGCGGTTCCGTGGCGAATCTGAGTTCTTATACCTCCGACAACCTCAAGAACACGCGCGCCCACGGCATCGAGCTTTCCTTCCGGACCTATCCGGTGCAATCCCTCGAACTGGGGGGGCAGTACACTTTTCTGGACTCCTCCATTCTGGCCCTCGACGGGAGCTCCCGCGCCCTGGATCCCTACGAGGTCGGTCAGGAGCTTGTCCGGAGGCCGCGGCATTCCGCGGCTTTCAACATCACCTGGAGATTCAAGAGGCTGACGCTCAATACTAGCGGCAACATCCGCGGCGCCGTCCTTGACGTGGACCCGAGCTACGGGCTCTCCGCCTGTTCCTACGGCATGCCGTGTTTCTTTAGAAACCGCGGGTATACCCGCGTGGACGCGGGCTTTTCATACAAAATAGCTTATGGAGTCGAGATTTACGGCCGGCTCAACAATCTCCTGAACCAGAAGTATGAAGAGACTTTCGGATACCCTGCCCTGGGCGCGAATTTCATGGCCGGCATGAAATTCGATATTTCTACCGAGTAGCACCACGCGACGGCGCGGGGGAAGGCACTGCTCTCCCCTTTTCCCGCGCCGCGCATCCGGATTTTGAGCTAAAAAAAAGGGGCGCGATCGCGCCCCTTTTTGATTTGCATTTTCCAGTTTCGACTAGAAGATAAACTTGACCATGAAACGACCCGAGAAGCCAGGGTTGAAAGCGGCATCCATTTTATAGCGGGGATCCAGGGCGTTTGCTCCTTCTGAACTCTCAAGAACCAATTGTCTCCAATCAAATCCTTGGGAAAGGTCTTTGTCGTACAGGTAGATGCCTGACGTATCCGAGCGCTCCTCCCGGTTGTAACGATCGAAAACAAATTGGCTTGTCTTCTGGTTGAAGAGGTTGGCGAAATTGAATTCGAAGCGGACCCTTTGATTTTCACCCACCTTGATTTCGTGGGCTACCAATAAGTCTGTCTGGCTGAAAACAGGGGTTCTGCCCAGATCGCCTCGCCCTTCCACGTAAACAGGAATGGGGCTGACGGTCACGACCTGCGTCGTCACCGGCGTGCCGCTCATGGCGCGGAGATAGACTCCGATCTCCGTGCCAAAATCGAACTCCTTGGAACCGTAAAGCTTAAAGACGTGCGGACGGTCGGTGGGCAACGGCCCATATAATCCAAGGTTGCCATTCGCGTCCCACATGGCTTCGTCAAGGTCAAAATAACGATTGACGTTCCCGCCCGGCCTGTAGTTTTCGGCACCAAATACCTGGTTTAGCCCGAACCCGTAACCGAGCGTCGCCGGCCGAATTTCGTCTGTGCTCTGCAATCCCGAGTAATTACCCCACAGATCGCTGTATACATAGCTGACGCTGCCCAGCCAGCCTCCCGTGAAACGCCGGGATAAGGACAATTCCAGGGCGTTGTAGATTCTCTCGGCCTTTGGCATCGGAAAGCCGCAAATGTCGCCCGGGACCACGCAAGTCAAACCGGAAACGGAGGGAGCGATTTTATTGACACCTTCGCCCGGATTGCCGTACCGATAAACTTCGTTGCCCTGTTCATCCAGGACGCCCATGTCTTCAATCGTGCGATTGAGCTTGTTGCGCGTGTATCGCGCCGAGAAGACAACCTGCGGAATAATTTCGTAATCCACTCCCAGATTAATCAGGTCGGCGCTCATCGGCTTAATGTCCTTATCCAGGTACTCGAAACCGGAAATGCGGTAGTCTCTGAAGTCTCCGCCGGGCCAAATGTTGCTTCCAGGCAAGTTGTCTAGGTTAATGTCGTAAATGTCCAGCGTATCCAGCGTTCTGTAATAGATATGCCACAGATCGCCGCCGAAAGATCCGCGAGATAGGTCGTACTTGGTCCAGTCGAAGTAACGTCCCCAGCCTCCGTAGACTTTCAATTTGCCGTTGCCGAAAACATCAAAGCTGGCGGCCAGACGCGGAGCCAGTTTGTCGCCGAAGCCGAATTTGAAGGCATATTCGGTTCCCAGTACTTCCAGCGAGGTCGGCCGATCGAAAGAAGGAATAACTTCTCTTTCGGTCCGCAAGCCGAGATTAAGCGTCAGCCGCGGGTGTATTCTCCAGGAATCCTGGACATAGAGATGAGTAATGGTAGCCCCGGTAGATCCCCGAGTTGCAGCATCTTCCACGCTGTAATATCCGTATTGGCCTCTCTCGCCATTAAAGTCCAGATCCCAATACAGATTTATACGGCCCCGCGGTCCCAACCACGAGTCCTCCACGTTGTTAACGTTCTTCTGCACGCCCACGCCGGCCTTGAAGTTATGCTGGCCGCCGAAACTGACATACTGGCTGAAATCGGCCTGGACATAGGTGCGCGTTGTGGTGTCGCGCACGACTTGGGCTGATGAGGGAGTATTAAATCCGCTCGGCTGCTGCAGATTCTCCGGGACGCCCGGTATTCCGATGGAGCTGGTCCGCCACCAGTAATACTCACTGTAGGGGATGCCGATTTCTTTATAATTCAGGTAATAGCGCCCCCCCTTAATACTGAGCAGCGACTTGTTCGAGATCGTATAGTCAATGCTTCCCGTCCAGCTATTTTCAGGCTGGTTATAGCCCCGCGTTCTGTATCCCTGGGCATTTTCTCTACTCAGAGTGCTTATGTTGGATCCCATCCCGTCATAAGTAGGTAAAGATCCGGTCAAATACTGCGGCGTGTACAAATAGGTGAAATTTGTGCGAATGCGGCTGGTCGGATCATAGGAGAGTTTGCTGAACCAACTCATCTTATGGGCGTTGCGATTCAGCGTATCCTCAGTCTCGCCGTTGTCAAAATGATACGCATAGGATGCGCGGTGCCATTGAGGGGCCAACGATGAGAAAAACCAGAGTTTATCCTTAACAATAGGACCGCTCAATGTAACTCCTATTTCGTGATAGTCCCTTTTTTGCTTTTCATCCTGAATATAGGCGATCGTTTGATCGTCCACAGGATCGAGCTCGAGCCTTTTGGTCGGGCTTGCATTCAAGCCGTTTCCATAATAATAGTAGTGAGCCTCGCCATGGAATGCGTTGCCGCCCGATTTTGTCACCGCGCTGACGACGCCTCCCAGGGCCCCGCCGTATTCAGCTTCCAAGCCCGTGGTCATTACCTGGACTTCCTGTAAATACTCCATTACCGCATCCTGGCGCGCGCTTCCGTCGATAACGCTTGTGGTTGAAACGCCGTCGATATAGAAATTGTTCTCGGCCGCGCTCGCTCCATTAACTTGATATCCGGCTTCGATCTCTCCCGTATTCACGGACGTCTGAAAGGAGGCCAGATCCTGGAAGCTTCTGCCCTTCGGCAGCCGATCAAACTCTTCGGACGGTATATTCAAAGCCACCATACTCAGACTTGTATCGATTATAGGATTTGATGTCACGGTAACAGTCTGCTCGATCCCGCTTACCTGCAATTTCACGTCCACCTGGGCGGTCCTTCCAACCAGCACCTGCACGTCTCGAAGTTCGCCGCGCGCAAATCCTGAGGCCTCGAATTCGACGGCATAGCGTCCGGGACGCAGTTCCGCAATACGATAGACGCCGGAATCATCGCAGACGACAGAAAGCTTTTCGCCGGTCTGCTGATTTGTGATTGTTACCTTTGTTCCCGGGATCACAGCGCCGGACTGGTCCTTGACAGTACCGTTTATCGATCCTGTCGTTTCCTGCGCTAGAATCGGCAGGCTGAACAGCGCCAATATCATGAGCAATGCAGTTACATTGACTCTAAAATTGATTTTCATGTAATTCCTCCGATACGACGGCTACTGTTTTGAGCCGCTTGCATAACCTCACAAGTTTGCGTTTGCCAGGGGGATTGCCTTCAACTGATTCATTAAGCCCTTCACCTTTGAAACTTAAAGAATCATCCTAATTTGCCTGCAAGTTTAGCATAAGTCAAGAGAATGCAATAATAAAAACTATTTCCCCGCTGCAGCCGCCATGCTTCAAATTCGAATTGTTCAAAATCGACATGCGATATTGCCGGGCGCGTCTTTGCAAGAGAACGCCTCGCCGTAAACACGCCTGGATCCGCTCCAGTAGAAGCCTCATGAATAATCCGGATTAGGTACCATTTAAGGGGAAGCCTGACCGTTCTTGCCAACCGGCTCCATTGAATGCGAGCTCGATTATCCCTAATTTATTTGAGGGCGATCAGCTTCATTTTCAGCAGCTTCTCCAGGACCTGCAGGATTTCGATTTCCCTCAAGGGTGAAAGCATCACGATTGATTTGACGTCCCAGGTTCCGTTGATGCGGGATGCGACGAAGCCTTCTTCGTGGGAAAGGTTGTAGCGTGTCAGGGAAGACTCCGGAACGAGAAAATAAGGTATTTTTGCGGCCGGAATAATGTTTCGATAATACTCCTGGCACATCGCTCTTTCCGCCTGATCGATTTGCTCCGAAGCCCAGCTGTTCTGCGGGTCCAATCGCAGGACTTCCTGGAACGCGGCGATGGCCTGCGGATAATCCCCGCTCTGCATCCGTTCCAACCCTTTGTTGAACAACTGCGCCGGATTTTCCTCCCGGACCGGAGGCGGGAGTTCCGCTCGAACCTCCAGAATATTTTTTTCATACAACTGGAAAAGTTCGGAATTGACCAGAAAATCGGAGCCGTGAAGCTCAAGCATGATTTGGGAAATGGATTTATTCAACGTCAAAAGATACAAGAGCTTTTTCTGCAATGGGGTGAGATTGAGGTTTTTCAGGTCCACTCCATCGCGAACGGACAATACAATGTCGTTGCCCGGGAAAACGGAGCGGATGCGCGCCCACTCCTCCTTGCGGCGGACGCCTTCCAACAGGAGCGAACTGACATCCATTTTTATCAGAATCAGGTCGTCCAGGTTGTATCCACCCGAAGAAAAGTGAAAGTAGCCGTCCTCCCATAGAAAAAGGTCGTAGAGAACTTCCTCAGTCCGCATTCTTAACGCTTCTTCGACATCCTCCTGGGATACATAGTTTTCTTTAACCAGAATTTTGCCGAGGATGGTTCGGGACTGCAGGTGGAGCTCAAAACCGCGCTTGAGCTGCGCTTCGCTGATTTTCCCCTGAAACAACAAAAATTGTCCTAATTGCTTGGTCGGATCGTTCGAGCGCGACGAAATAATCTGCCCGTCTTTCAGGTAAATGTTCACTTTTGTTTTGTCGCGGAAAAACGCAAGCGACCCGGTTTTCCTGCCGGCCGTCACCCATTGCAGCAACTCCGGCAGCCCCATGGTTTTCAATCTTCCTGAAAGCGACATCGTTCTCTATTCCTTTTCGGTTCGAGTATGTTTCCGATCTTCTTATCGGCCGGGCTTGCGGCACTCATAAGGTTTAGCAGCGCGGCGGCGCAAAACCTTCGCAAATTCTGTGACCTTGAACACATTCCAATAATCAGAAAAATCTTGATAAGATAAAAGAGCGTAATGGGTAGACAGTTGCTGCGGAAAGGAGCCTCTTGATTCCACGGTATATCAGCCAGCTGACGTTTGCCAATCAACTGACGATCCTGCGAATGCTTTTCGTCCCGTGTTTTGTCATCCTGCTCATTTACGGCTACCCAAGATCCGCAACCGTCCTGTTTCTTCTGGCTGCGATTACCGACGGCCTGGACGGCCTTATTGCCAGGAAGCTGCGTCAAAAGACCACGTTGGGATCTTTTCTCGACCCGATGGCGGACAAAATTCTCTTGACCACGGCTTTTATTGCGTTGACGGTTCCCTCGGTCCCGCTGGCATTGCATATTCCGACATGGCTGACGGTTCTGACAATAAGCCGCGATGTCCTCATTGCCGCCTCCGTCCTGGTTATCCATCTGCAAACGCAGCATTCGCATTTCCCCCCCAGCCTGCTCGGGAAATACACCACGGCGATTCAGCTCCTGACCGTAGCGGTATGCATGTCGGCGAATTTCGATGCAGATTTTGCCGCCGCGCTTTTCCCTTGGGGCGTGTATTCGACTTTGGCCCTCACGGTGGCGTCCGGGCTGCATTACTCTTATCGATCCATAAAAATAATTGCGTCGTATCAGGAAGCGGAGGATGGCGGCAAGAGGGATTAAAATTCTGGAGATTTCCAAGGGTTCCGCGGCGGAACGGATCGGATTGCGGCCCGGAGACCGGATTCTTACCGTAAACGGCCATGAGGTCGCCGATGAGCTCGCGCTTAAATTTTACCTGTCCGAAGAACTTGTCGATCTGTGGGTACGGCGGTCGAGCGGCGGCGAGAAACATTTCACGGCCGATTTTTCGGACGAAGCCGATCCCGGCATAACAGTCGAAGAGTTCCGAACGAAAACCTGCAACAATTCCTGCGTATTCTGCTTCGTAGACCAGTTGCCGCCCGGCATTCGCCCGAGTTTAAGAGTAAAAGATGACGACTACCGCCTCTCGTTTCTTCACGGCAATTACATCACCCTGACGAATGTGGCGGAGCGGGATTTGAACCGCATCGTAGAACAACGTTTATCGCCCCTGTATATCTCCGTACATGCCACCGATCCGCAATTGCGCAGCAGCATCCTGGGGCGCAAAAAGCCCGATAATCTGGCCGCAAAGCTGCGCAGGCTGGCCGACGGAGGGATTCGGGTCCACGCACAAATCGTTTTGATGCCCGGCGTCAATGACGGGAAAAACTTAAAGAAAACCGTTTTCGACCTGTTCCGCCTTTACCCCGGCGTTCAATCCGTGGCCATTGTGCCCGTCGGCATCACCGACCATGGAAAGCCTAAGGAACGCTTAATCCCCGTGACTCGGGATTACGCGCGATCGTTGATCCGGGAAACGACGCCCTGGTGCGATCAATTCCGCGCAGAAACGGGCCGCACGTTCGCCTACCTTGCGGATGAATTTTTTCTGCAGGGAGAAATCGAAATCCCCGAGAGCGGTTATTACGACGGGTTCTCGCAGATTGAAGACGGAGTGGGGATGGTCCGCGATTTCCTCGA
Organism: uncultured Acidobacteriota bacterium; assembly: GCA_964506795.1. GTDB lineage: Bacteria > Acidobacteriota > UBA6911 > UBA6911 > UBA6911 > UBA6911. Next base: position 30,524 of record CAZDMR010000048.1, read on the forward strand.
TCGTTTTCAAGCGGAGCACCAACGCCGGCGGAAACCGCCCGCGGCCTTGCGGGGGACTTTGGCGACAGGGCGGCTTTTCTTCCCCATATTGCAGCGGTGCGCCCAACGGCTAAACAGAAAATTCGGCTTGCGGCTGCAGGTTCGCGAGATCGACAACCGGTTTTTAGGAAAGAATATCACGGTTGCGGGCTTGCTCGCAGGGGGGGACATACTCGCGGCCCTCAAGAAAACGGATCTGGGGGACTTTCTCGTTGTTCCGGGAGAATCGATATCGCGCACGGAGGGTCTTCTGCTGGATGATCTCTCGCTCGACAATCTGTCCGCGGATCTGGGCGTCCCCGTTTATTCCAGCGGGCTCGCCGTTCGGGATTTTTTTAAGCTTCTATATAAAATCGAGTAAGGATTGGGCTTGTAAAGCGTCTGTATCTCTTGCAGAATTGAAACCTCATTGGGAGACAACGATAATGGCCAGAATTATCCAGGGAAAGCTGGATGCAAAGGGAAGTCGTTTTGCTATTGTGATCAGCAGGTTCAATTCTTTTATCAGCGACCGCCTGTTGTCCGGTGCAATGGATGCCTTGGAAAGGCACGGAGCTTCGCAGGAAGATATCAATATCGTATGGGTGCCGGGGAGCTTTGAAATCCCCCCGGTCGCCAGGAAACTGGCATTGTCCGGGGACTACGACGCCGTCATTTGCCTCGGGGCTCTTATAAGGGGGGAAACACCCCATTTTGATCATCTTTCCGCCACGGTGACCAGAGGGCTGGGGGCAATCGGGCTGGAAGCCGAAGTTCCGGTAATCAACGGAATATTAACCTGCAACACAATGGAACAAGCAGTGGACCGCGCCGGGCTGAAAACAGGCAATAAGGGATTTGACGCCTGCATGGCCGCTATTGAAATGGTCGCTCTGATGAAACAGATTTAGCAGCTCCTTCGGCTGCTTGGTTCCTGCATTTATCCGGGCGAATTTTATCCATGGGCCATCGGAGAGCGGCGCGCGAATGCGCCCTTCAAATGATGTATGAGATGGATGTGGGGAAGCATCCAAAGGACATAGTACTGCACACCTATTGGCGAATGAATGAGCATGTCCCCAAAGTGCGCGATTTCGCAGACTTTCTGTTCGAAGGAACCGTCGGGCGATTGGGCGAGATCGATAAAGTCATCCAGCAGCATACTAAAAACTGGAAGCTGGGCAGGATGGCCATCGTCGACCGCAATGTTTTAAGGCTGGCGGTATTTGAATTGCTGTGGGGCGAAGAGACCCCCGAAACCGTGGTGATCAACGAAGCGCTGGAAATTGCAAAGAAATTTTCAACCAACGAATCGGCTCAGTTTGTAAACGGCGTTTTAGACAGTATTAAGAACGACTTGAAGGGAAAGGGACTGGGGAGTAATGGAAAGCCGGACTAATCTTCTGCAGCAGCGCCGCTTCAAAATGGCCGAGC
>CAZDMR010000049.1:0-31397 GCA_964506795.1 uncultured Acidobacteriota bacterium
GTAATTCAGCGGTAGAATGCCAGCTTCCCAAGCTGGACGTCGCGGGTTCGATCCCCGTCTCCCGCTCCAGAAAAATCAATTACTTACAGCCAGACACTCAACCCCGTACTCCAAAATACTCCGTTAAGCCCCTGAAACAGCCGATTCCAACGCATCCGAATCTTGCTTCTAAGCATTGAAGCCGGTTTTCTTATAGGCATTTGAAAAAGGGCTTTTCAGCCTATCCGCAATTCGTTCTCTCCATTAAGGATTTTGGGCCGGGAGATCCCGCAATCTCTTTCTTAGCGGTTCCGCTTCTTCCGGTTCACCCGCATCTTCCGCGGCGCGTATGCAATATTCCAGCGCTTTCCTCAACCGGGGCAAATATTGGGTTTTGAGAAATGGCGGTGCGCGGTCGTAGGCAAGTTGAAGCATTTTTTCTCCCTTTGCGTAATATTCCCTTGCCTTTTGCGGTTTACCGATTTTTGAGTGCGCCAAGCCCAACATCAAAAGCAAATCTCCGACTTCAACATCGTCATCATCCTTCAAAGCGGACTTGCCATATTTATAGGCGCGATTCAAAGAATTCAGCGCTTCTTCATATTTGCTTAGGGCAAGCTCTGTCAAACCAGCCATGCGGTAGGCGCGCATTTTTGTTGCTCCACGATGCTTGCCGAGATCCTCGACAATTTCAAGGTTTGCGCTGCATATTTCTTCGGCGTGCCGCCATTCGGATGCGTTGATGAGATTGCGGCACTTTTCTTCTTCCTTGAAATACCGGCGCGCCAGGCTCTGGTCACGCTCGTAATCTTTTTCTGACATTCCAAAATTGAATGGGACTTCAACCGTCGTAATAAACAGCATTGCCTTCCCGTCGGGAGAATACGGCTCATATTTGCTCTGCATAACGGAATTCACTGCGCTTTGGTTGAGCAGAGGATGCCCGCTGAGTATTCTCACGTCGGTTACCAGTCCTTTATCAGAGACAGTAATGAGGAGTTTCACGGCATCCTGAACTCTCGCCCGCCGGGCAAGCTCGTAATCGGCAGGCATGGGTCTTTCCAGAAGCAGGCTTTCGGCGGTGCCGGGATCAATCTGAACCTGCCCGAACAGTCCGATCCCGCCGGAGAATAACATAAGCACTACGGAATAAATCAGAATACGAAGCATATTCATATTTCCTCAATGCTCTATGAAAGTGTTGATTAAATTCTAATTTTGTAAATATATCGCAATGCTACATACCGAATCAATACCGACTAAAACCGCACGGTTTCTCGGATAGGCTCCTGGAAATTGGAGTGGAAATTGGAGCGCCGAAATATTTTATTTGCCGGACATCATGGCGGCGATGTCTTCTTCAGCAGTTCGGATAGGTTTAATATCGAATTGTGACACCAAGACGTTGGCAACATTAGGCGATAAAAATGCAGGCAATGTCGGCCCCGAACGTATGCCCTTAACGCCGATGGATAGGAGAGCCAACAGCACAGCTACAGCCTTTTGCTCGTACCACGCGATGTCGTAAGAAATGGGTAATTCATTGTTGTCGTTCAGCCCCAGTGCTTCTTTAAGCTTGAGAGCAATCACCGCCAGGGAATAGGAATCGTTGCACTGGCCCGCATCCAAGATACGGGGAATGCCGCCGATGTCGCCCAAGGAAAGCTTGTTGTAACGGTATTTGGCACACCCTGCGGTGAGGATCACAGTATCCTTGGGAAGATTTTTTGCATCCTCGGTGAAATAGTTTCTGGCGCTATGCCTTCCATCGCAACCGGCCATAACGACAAAACGCTTGATGGCCCCCGACTTCACGGCGTCGACCACAATATCCGCCAGGGCAAGCACCTGATTATGAGCAAATCCGCCTATGATTTTACCGGTCTCAATCTGTCTCGGAGGCTGGCACTTTTTGGCCAATGCGATAACGGGAGAAAAATCCTTTGCTCCTCCTTGCAGCCTGTCTGCAATATGTTTGGCGCCGGGATAGCTGACCATTCCGCTGGTAAAGAGCCTGTCTAGGTAGCTGTTATCCTTCCTAACGGGGATCAAACAGTTGGTGGTTAAGACAATGGGGCCGTTAAAGGATTCGAATTCCGTGTTCTGATGCCACCAGGATCCGCCGTAGTTGCCCACAAAATGGCTGTATTTTTTGAATTCGGGATAGTAATTGGCGGGAAGCATTTCACCATGAGTATAGACATCAACTCCCGTTGATTCGGTCTGCTTAAGCAGCTCCTCCATGTCCTTCAAGTCATGACCGGAAATCAGAATTCCTGGTTTCTTGCCGACGCCGATATTGACTTCGGTAATCTCAGGATTTCCATAGGCGCTTGTATTGGCCTTATCCAAAAGGGCCATGGCCTTTACCGCCTTCTCGCCGGCTTTCATAACCAGGCTCACCATTTCATCGGTTGAAAGATCCCTGGTTGTAGGAGCCAGGGCTTCCATCAGGAAACCATAAATATCATTGTCTTCATGATTCAAAATGGCGGCATGATCGGCGTATGCGGCAATCCCCTTGCAGCCGATAATGAGAAGCTCTCTTAACGAACGAACATCGTCGTTGGGAGCAGCCGTGACGCGGACTTCATCGGAATAAGCCTTGGCTATGATTTCCTCATCGCTGCTGGGTTTCCAGGTGGCGCAATCGGGCAGGGAAGCGGCAGGAGCATCGGCGGTCTTTGCTTTGATTGCGTCCCGAACTAGGATGCCTTGCTTGATCTGCTTGATAATATCGTCGTCGTCCCAGGCCACGTTGGTAATGGTTGTAAACAAAGATTCGCAGAGGAAACGTCCGGCTTTTCTATCCAGCTCCCCGCGTTCTTTCAGCATTTCGCCATAAATTGAAATGCCCTTGCATAGGTATATAAGCGGATCCTGAAGGTCTGCGGTTTTTTCAGGCTTGCCGCATATTCCCTTTACCGTGCAGCCTTGGTTCTTAAGTGTTTCCTGGCGTTGAAAACAAAATATAATTGAATCTCCTTTAAATTTGCCGAGCAGGGAAAAATCTTGCCACCCGAATTTTGTTCAGCCTCCGGAAATTTCTGGGATCGGTAACCGTAAACATTTTAATAAATGACGGCGCGGAAAGAGAATTCCTTCCGGCACTTTATCGTTTCTTTTCAATTTGAGCGGCTTTGCGCAGGGTATTCAGGAAGCTTTGCGGCTTATAGCCGTAAATATCCGCAATGGTATGGCAGTCTTGAACTGAACATCCCACGCAGAGCATCTTTCTTTTAATAAAGACGTGCATGACTGAAGGATGCCGCATAAGCAGCTCTCCTACCGTCATATTTAACCCGAATGCTGTATCAAAATTCTTAAAAAATAGGGAAAACCGCAGCGCATGTCTTTGCGCCAGAGCAAACAGTCGATGAAAACCGGATTTTTCTGCGGCATAAATCCACCCGCAATATAGTGGCGGTGGAAGAAAGCTAAGGTCATCCGGATTCCGCAAAGGCCACAAGGGCGTGAGGATCGGTTACAACGATGCGCTCTCGACCCGACAGGATCCAGCCTCTTTTTGCCAATGTGCTGAGGGTGCGGCTGACCGTATATAGGGTGGTGCCGGAATAGTCGGCAAGATTCTGGCGGCTGAGGCGAAAATCTATTTGAATGCCCTGATCGGCCTGCGGGGCATCAACCGCCTCCGGGAAACTGCGATCCATCCCGGGTTCCGCCTGGAGCTTGGCTCATAAGCCATCCACTGGATGATCCGGATCATTACCAGATAGACGCCTATGATCCGGAAAATAGGGGAAGAATTCTGGATCGGGGGCTGTTCAATTTAGAGGGCATTTTCCTCCGTGCAATTCGGAATCGATAAAAGGGATTTCCGCCCTCAGAACTAATTGACCGCAGGATTTATCTTTCGCGGCGAAGAAGCTTGCCGGTGGTTGATTCGTAGATTCTCACTGCCACGATGATTCCCTTCCGTATCGCATCAAATTCTTCGACGCGAACGGAAGCCGGCCCATCAGGGCGTGATAGAAGCCATGCTCCCAACGGCACACTCAGTCCGCAGGGTCCAGGAGGCGGCTGCTGACCTGGAGGCTTGTCCGGATACCAGATCCTGCATTCTCCGGGCGGGGGTAAATGCCCTTCGGGTATTCCAAGGCAATGGTCCTCAGAAGTGATAAGCACGGGAGTGTCCGTCGGCACTGCTACGCGGCCCGTTGGCCTCCGAGAACATGCGGGGAGTCCGATTAGGCAAATCGACAAAAACTCCAGGATAATTACATGGAATTTCATAGAATCAAAATATCCCATGCGATGCTGCCTTTTCAATTGTATCGTGAGATTTTAATCCGAGCTGCCCATCAATGCCGCGGAAAAGGGGGGGGCCGAAGGCAATCGATAAAAGCCAGGGTGTATCCAGGAAACAAGCGGGGAGCCCCCGGGAAAGCGGTTATGATAGAATGCGACGCGGACGGAGAGTTATTTGGCAGGAGTAGCGGAAGATTTCAAAAGATCGGAATTCACGAAAATGAAAACAAAACACCTATGCTCGTCAATTGTTTCTTTATTTTTCTTTTCATTCGTCATGAACAGCGTTACTGCACAAAATCAAACGTTGGAACGATTGCCGATCTCCATAAAAGCAAGCGTAAAATGGGAGGATATAATAAAAGAGGATGATGGGGTAGAACTATGCAGAACCTTCGGCAAGTATGTAATCAATATCGACGGAACTATGAAGATGAATCAGAGATCAAGCCCTGTCGTGAGCAGAAAAGGTGTAATGACGATGCCGGTCGAGATTTATGACAGCGATATGTTAACGGTAACGATGAGTTATGATGAGGAACGGCAGGACCTACGGCAGGACAGGCAATGCGCTGATCCCCTGATCGAGCGCTACCACGGAAGCACCACGCAGAAAATTACCAGGGGGCCCACTCTCACCATCAGTAATTTGTCTTCTGCCATGGCCCCTTTCTTAAAAGAATTGTCTGGAAAAGAACGGGAAATGTACAAACGATCGGCGAGCTTGCAGTCCGTGCTGCCGGATTACTATCAATTTGCCGTTGGCGGGGGAAACATTATGGAAACCTCGCCGCTGGAAATAAAAGTAAAGGGAACAAAAAGGAAATCGAACTGCGAATATGAGGAAACTGAAAAAAGATTTCCGGGTTTTATCATAGGCCTTCAAATGCAATTGCCCCAATCTGGTGATATGAGCGGCCAAGAATCGTGGCTTGCCGACTGTAACGGCAAATTTCCTCCTTCTTTCGGCATAAAAATCTCAGATATGACAGTTCACGGAGGAGAGAAGCCATTCAATCCTCAACGGAAGCCAAAGGGAAATGCGACCTATTCGCTGGAATGGAAGATAGGAAATTGACAGTTTACGCAAGCTCCGGTAAAAAGCAGTAATGGGAAATGTGAATGACTCTGCAACCGGGGGAATGCGTGTCGATAAGAAGCCTTTTTCCTCCGTCTTAACCCGGATTTCATTCTGAATGTAGTGTATGTTGAATCAGCGAATGTACAGCGGCGGATTGGCAACCATCGCAAATGCGGGCGTCGGCGAAAATAATTGCGCAACGTGGTTAATTCTTAGGAGTTGATCCCATAACCGCGCAAATCAATTATCGAAAATACTTTTCGCTTCCTTCCTCCTTTTCCCCAATTGTGGTCGCCCGCCGCGCCTATCCATCCATGGTGATAACGGGCGATATGCTCCGCCGTCTCAATGTCGAAGCAAAACGGACCCGCAGCGATAAGGCAAATGGGACCCATCCAGGTTAAAAAAACAGAATAGGAATGCAAAGGGATTTGGCGCCGCCTCTGGATTCCTCGGCATGGCGGAGGTTCCCCATGCCGGTTGTTTCCAGCATTTTCAAGGCAGCCGCCAAAGCAACCGCAATGAGGACCGGCCTCCGGCAATCGCCGGCGATAGAAATTACTTAAAAGGGCCGTGTGTGCATATTCTCGGCATTGTTTCCTCAGACCTGCAGTAAAATGCGATTGAAAAATGAAAAGGCTTTCTGAAGGCTTGCATAAAAGAAATATATCGATCGTTCGCAGAATTCGCGGATGCAGAGCCATTCCCAAAAAGCGATTAGGATGTAAAACTTGATAAAGCGAGATCCGAGATGGGCGACGCGCAGGAGCCGGAGGCAATATATCGGCAATTGAATCAAGTGCCGTTCTTTCGCGACGCCGAATCTTCATGTCGCGGACCTTTTAGCGAATACTTCATAAAATTATGCCGAAGTCGGGAAAGGCGGTTTTTGCTGCGCAATGAAGCGCGCATGGCCCAGCGATTCATTCCTTATGGTTTCTGCCCGGCTTTGATCGGGTTTTACGAGGATAAGGACACAAGCTGCCTGATTTACCGACGGATCGCCGGACCCTCTTTGTCAAATGCGATGATGATAACAAAACCGATGGTCGCTTGGGTGTCCACTATGCTGGACCGTGTTAATGAGGCGTTTGCACACGAGGGCATATGTCAATTGGATCCGAGTCCCAACAACATTATTCTGGATAAAGCATCGGAGCGCGCGTGGTACATAGATTATGAGCTTTGTGCGCCCTTTGGGACGGAGGCTGAGATTGCGGCCAGCTATAATCTGCATACGGAAGAAGAAAGGCTTGTTTTATATCGCGCGTTTCGAACGGCCGGGTGCCAATACAAGCCTGCGCACATCCACGATTACGGGGATGAATTCAACCGGTATATGAATGACAAGATTGTGCGCGATATGGAGAAGCGGCGGCATGTAACAGGATTTCTGACTCATGCGGCTCGCCGGTTTTCTAGATATTGGCCTCGAGTACAACGACGATGGAGGCGGCCGGCATAAATGAACAAAAGCTCGTTATTCTATCGAAGCCTGAGAAGCGCCTACTACACTTTTTGGAAGCGGAATCCTCATGTATATCGCTTTCTGCTGCCGCTGAAAATGATGGCGATGGATGCCGGCGGAAGTCGGCGCTCGGAAATCCGATTCGCACCCCAGCGGGTCAATAACGTCCATACGGCCTTCGATTTCTCTGCGGAAAATTCAAGCGGAAAATCCGGCCGGGCATCCATCAAAGTGCGCGGAGGGAACTGGGACCAACGGGGAATTCCCTTGAAGCAGACGCGCATTTACGGATCGGTGAAGCTGTATATGCATTCGCCCGGCTTGAGTGTTGCAGAACTGGAAAATCTTTGGAGCAAAGATGATAGGAACGCAACGGCGCTGGACAACGCCTTGGTTGAAGAAGCCGGGGGGCTGCAGGGCCTCGCGGGAATGATACAAGAAACGGCGGCGCATGCCGGCTTTGGGAAATCATTTCCGGAGATCTCCATACATGTTGGGAGGCGGGGACAGATGATTTGCGACGCAAAGGCGGCCTCGGTTGTGGCGCTTTCTATCGCCCAGATCGCCGGAAAAGCGCAGGTCCTCGGATACGTTGTGGCCCGGCACAAATCCTGGCAACGGATCCGCAAAAGGTTCTTTGTCCTTGCCGCGAGTGCGTTTTCCGAAGGACACGGAGCTTTGTATCAGCAGTTATGGCATCCCGACCTGATGGATGTCCCCCACCTTCATGAACGAGATGCTCGCGAACAATTCGTCGAGGCAGCCGCGAAAGAAGGAAAGGCCGGCAGGGCGCTTGATATCGGGGCAAACCTTGGATTTTTCTGCCACCTCTTGGAGGATCTTGGGTACCAATGCCATGCAGTCGAAAACAATGCCATTCTTGTCGACCATATGAAACTGCTGCGTTTCATCGAGGGGAAATCCTTTGCGGTGACTCGCGGAAACATATTGGGCCGCGGCATTTCTGAGATATGCTCCCGAGAATACGAGCTGGTTCTAGCATTTGCGATATTTCACCACTTTCTTAAGACAAAACAGTCCTATCAAGGCCTGAGACATCTGCTGAGCCGGCTTAAAATGGAGCGTATGATTTTGCAAACACACAATCCCGAAGAAAGCCAGATGCGCGGCGCGTTCAAAAATTTCAGCCCTGAGGAATTCGCGGATCATATCATTGAAATATCCTGTCTAAACAAACGGCGGCTGATGGGCAAGTCTCCCGAGGGTAGACACGTATTCCTGCTTCAAAAATGAACTGCGGATTCTCGTGTATTGCACAGATTAAATGCCCCTTTGCCTGCGCTGCGCGGCCTTGTATCCGCCCCCGCGGCGCTCGGAACGCGGCATATTCCATTTCCCGGACAGGCTTAGAGACAGTTGGGTGGCCGCAAATGGTTTATTTGCCGGACATCATGGCGGCGATATCTTCTTCCGCGGTACCGATAGGCTTAATATCGAATTTAGCAACTAGGACATTGGCAACATTGGGGGACAGGAATGCAGGCAATGTCGGTCCCAAACGTATGCCCTTGACGCCGATGGACAGGAGAGCCAACAGCACGGCTACAGCCTTTTGCTCATACCATGCAATGTCGTAAGAGATGGGGAGTTCATTGATATCGTTGAGCCCCAGCGCTTCTTTAAGCTTGAGAGCGATGACGGCCAGGGAATAGGAATCGTTGCACTGGCCGGCATCCAGGATGCGGGGGATGCCGCCGATATCGCCCAAGGCAAGCTTGTTATAACGGTATTTGGCGCACCCTGCGGTCAGAATCACGGTATCTTTGGGCAGATTTTTTGCGACTTCGGTAAAATAATTTCTGGCGCTATGCCTTCCGTCGCAACCGGCCATGACGACAAAACGCTTGATGGCCCCGGACTTCACGGCGTCGACCACCTTATCCGCCAGGGCAAGCACCTGATTGTGCGCAAATCCGGCCACGATTTTACCGGCTTCAATCTCTTTGGGAGGTTTGCATTTTTGGGCCAATGCGATAACCGGAGAGAAATCCTTTGCAGCGCCTTGCGGCCTGTCTGAAATACGCTTTGCGCCGGGATAGCTGACCATTCCAGTGGTGAAAAGCCTGTCTAAATAGGTGTTATCCTTCCTAACGGGAATCAAACAATTGGTGGTTAAAACAATGGGGCCGTTAAAGGATTCGAATTCGGTGTTCTGCCGCCACCACGATCCGCCGTAGTTGCCTATGAAATGGCTGTATTTTTTGAATTCGGGATAGCAATTGGCAGGCAGCATTTCGCCATGGGTATAGACATCAACGCCCGCTGGTTCGGTCTGCTTGAGCAGTTCCTCCATGTCCTTCAAGTCATGGCCGGAAATCAGAATTCCCGGTTTCCCGCCGACGCCGATATTGACTTCGGTAATCTCGGGGTTTCCATAGGCGCTTGTATTGGCCTTATCCAAAAGGGCCATAGCCTTTACGGCCGTGTCTCCGGCTTTCATGACCATGCCTACCATTTCATCGGTTGAAAGATCCCTGGTCGTAGAAGCCAGGGCTTCCATCAGAAAACCATAAATATCATTGTCTTCATGATTCAAAATAGCGGCATGATCGGCGTATGCGGCGATTCCCTTGCAGCCGATAATGAGAAGCTCTCTCAACGAACGAACATCCTCGTTTGGGGCTGCGGTGATGCGGACTTCGTCGGAATAAGCCTTGGCTATAATTTCCTCATCGCTGTTCGGCGCCCAGGTGGCGCAATCGGGCAGGGGAGCGGCGGAAGCATCGCCGGCCTTTGCTTTGACGGCGTCCCGAACAAGGATGCCTTGCTTGATCTGCTTGATGATGTCGTCATCGTCCCAGGCCACGTTGGTAATGGTTGTAAACAGCGCTTCGCAGAGGAAACGTCCGGCTTTTCTATCCGGCTCCCTGCGTTCCATCAGCATCTCGCCGTAGATTGAAATGCCCTTGCATACGTATATAAGCAGATCCTGAAGATCCGCGGTTTTTTCCGGCTTGCCGCATATTCCCTTTACCGTGCAGCCTTGGTTCTTGAGTGTTTCCTGGCATTGAAAACAGAACATAGTTTGATCTCCTTTAAATCTGCCTGGGGCGCGAATTTGCCGAACAGGTGGAAAGGCTTGTGCCCCGATTTTGGGTCCGATTCCGGAAATTTCCGGAATCGGCAACCGTGAACATTTTAATAAACGACGGCGCGGAAGGGGAATTCCTTCCGGCTCTTTATCGCTTCTTCCTAATTCGTGCAGCTTTGCGCAGGCTATTCAGGAAGCTTTGCGGCCTATAGCCGTAAATATCCGCAACATCCGCAAGGGTATGACAGTCTTGGACCGGACATCCCACGCAGAGCATTTTTCTCTCAATAAAGACATGCACGACTGAAGGGTGCCGCCTCAGCAGCTCTCCCACCGTCATGGTTGGCCCGAATGCTGAATCAAAATTCATCAATTTAAAGAGTAGGGCAAGCCGCAGCGCATGTCTTTGCTCCAGAGCAAACAGTCGATGCAAACCGGATTTTTTCTACCGCGTAAATCAACCCGTAATAGAGCGGCGGCGGAAAACTCCCATGGTCATCCGGATTCCGCGAAGGCTACCAGGGCGTGAGGATCGGTCACGACGATGCGCTCTCGGCCCGACAGGATCCAGCCTCTCTTTGCCCAAGTGCTGAGGGTGCGGCTGACCGTATAGAGGGTGGTACCGGTATAGTCGGCAAGATTCTGACGGCTGAGGCGGAAATCTATTTGAATGCCCAGATCGGTTTTATGCGAGGATTGTTTCATGATGCGCAGGAGGGCCCGCGCGATGCGCTGTTCCACGCGTTCCGCGCTCAATTCAAGATATCGGCTTTGGATATCCTCCAGGCGTTCGATTGCCGCGCGGAGCATATTGATTGCCAGTTGCGGATATATTTTCATGATCCTCAGAAATACTTCGCGTTCCCATCGAATTACTTCAGCGGACGCCACCGCTTGAGCTGTAACGGGGTAATTTTTCTCACTGAAAGCGGAGACTACAGCCGCAATTTCGCCGGGGTCTATATAGCGAATAATGGCCTCCTTGCCGTCGCGGTGAAGCTTGCTGAGTTTAAGACGGCCCTTCAGGACAAGATACAGATTTACCGCCCGCGATCCTTGCTTAAAAAGTGTGTTTCCCGGTTTGTAAACACGCCGATGACCGAAGTTGAAAATATCGGACAATTTGTCTTCGTCGATGCCTGCAAACAAATCGGACCGGGTGAAGGGTTCCGGAAATTTTATCTGATCCATGATGTTCAATTAATCAAGAAAAGCCTCGCTCCTTTCATCTTCATCCTGTCGAAATGTGCGTTGTGGGCAATGATATTTTGAAATGCCTTAAATTGCTATGAGCAATTAGCCTGGAGTTGCCGGCGCCGTAGAAGCTTCATGAATTGACGGGGTTAAGAAAGAAGAAAAGGGCCGCAGATACATCGCTGCATGCAACTCAGGTAAATATTTATTTTCATGCCGCATCCTCAAGACTAAAATATCTTTCAGCAAACTAGGGGTGGGTAAATCGATAGCAATTGAGGGGCAAACAATTGTGAATCATGCGGGTAGAAGTCCGGGAGCACGGGTCGGTTTATATCTGGCAATTAAAATAGAACTCGGTTTCCTTATGCAAAAAAGAATTTATGATGAAGCTTGTCCGGCTCCGATCATTCATAAATTACTTGGGTTTATTGCATTCACAGTTTTGGCGATCGGCTCTATCGCCCCGTCAGGCTTATCTGGGGAGCCGCAATCTAAGGCCTATCCGCAAGCTAAGAAACCCGCGATGGCGGAAGCAAACGAAAAAGCCCAAGGAGTGGTTTTGGTTTCCGTTTATGACAACTATCAGGTCGATCCAAAATTGGAAACGGCATGGGGTTTTGGGTGCATTATAAAAGCATCGGGGCCGCCGGTTTTGTTCGACACAGGAGGGGACTCGGAGATTTTACTGTCCAACATGAAGAAGATGGGCATCGATCCCAAACGGATTAATACCGTAATTATATCCCATATTCACGCGGATCATGCCGGCGGGTTGAACGGATTTTTAAGAGAGAACAACGGAGTTACAGTTTTCATTCCGCATTCTTTCCCGAATTCAATCAGAGAAATGATAGCCCGTCAAAAAGCCAAATTTGTGGATGTTTGCGGATCCACAAGGATTTCGGAATTCCTTTTTTCTACCGGAGAGCTTTATGGGCCGCCGGAGGAACAAGCGCTAGTCGTAAGATCAAGAAAGGGCTTGATTATTATTACCGGCTGCGCCCACCCCGGCGTCGTGAACATCGTTGAAAAAAGCAAAGAAATGTTCCCCAGTGAAGACGTATATCTTGTCGTCGGAGGCTTCCATCATCCGCCCATATCCGTAGTTGAAAAGTTCAGAGAACTTGGAGTGAGAAAAGTCGCTCCATCTCATTGCACCGGCGATGCGGTCAGAGAGGCTTTTAGGAAAGAATATAACGAAAATTTTATTGATTACGGAGTGGGCAGGGTCATTAAGATCGAGTGAGGGGGAAAGCATGCGGCCGCGCATCCAAAGTTCGGCGAATGCATGGTTCCCATGAAAAAGCGAAGGGCCCAACGCCGTAAGCATTTACGAATGCGCCGCCGTAATAGAAAGCACTTGAATGATCGGGATTCAATGGGACAAAAACCAATCAAGGAATTCCGGTCCAATAGGGAGAACGGGTATGACGGAAAATATGTGGAATCCCGTCTTGGAGCGTTTGCCCCTCGAAATGCTTCGCGACCTGCAGTTTTCGCGCCTCAAGAAGATTTTGTTCCATGCCTACAAGCACAGCCCCTTTTACCGAAAGCTTTACGCGAAAGCCGGCATTGCGCCGGAGGATATCAGAAGTCTGGACGATTTGAAGCATATCCCGATGGTGACAAAAGATGATTTCCGCGAAGGCCAGGAAGGCAAGGCGCCGTTTCCCTATGGCGAAATGCTGGCAGTTCCGATAGAAGAAGTTACCTCTTACCACCAGACGACCGGGACCACGGGGCCCCCCGTCAGGTTTGCGGATACATGGTCGGACTGGGAGTCCTACGCTGAAAATTGGGCAATGATGATGTATTCGAGGGGGCTGCGGCGGAATGATCGTGTATATATCCCATTTCCATATCATCTGTTTATCGCATTTTGGGGCGGGCATTACGGCGTTGAAAAAATCGGCGCCGAGGTGGTCGCCGGGGGCCAAACAACCACGGAGCAGCGTGTTCGAGAGATGAAGGATCTGCGGTGTACCGCAACCATGTGCACGCCCACCTACGCCTTGCGAATGGCGGAAGTGGCCCTCGAGATCGGCATAGATCCCAGGAAGGATATTCCGGTAAAAATGATTTTCTGCGCCGGCGAGGCCGGGGCCTCCATTCCCGCGACGAAAAAAAGAATCGAAGAGGCCTGGGAAGCAAAAGTCTATGATCATTGCGGAGCCACCGAAGCGCCGCTGTGGGCTTTTGAATGCGCCGCCCAGAACGGACTCCATCTAAACGAGCCAAGCGTTTTGGTGGAAATACTGGATCCTCAAAGCTTGGTGCCCGTCGCGCCCGGCGAAATAGGAACGGTGGTCGTGACGAACCTGAATCGATACGCCATGCCGAGTATCCGTTTTGACCTTAAGGACCTCGCAATGCTCTGGCCCACTGAGGAACCCTGTGCATGCGGGCGCACATGGAGGCGCATCAAAAGCGGAATTCTGGGGAGACGGGATGAAATTACCAAAATTCGGGGTGTGCTCTTCTCTCCGGGGAGCGTTGAACAAGTGGTCAGGGCTATCCCGCAGCTTGGCGACGAGTATGAAATCGAAATAACAAAAGAGGGCAACTATGAACGTATTGTCGTGAGAGCGGAGGTGCTCCCTGAATACGAAAGCAGGAGATCGGATCTTTGCTCTGAGCTGGCAAGAGAACTGCAGAACGGGACTCATTTGAGATGTGAAGCGGAGATCCTGAAATTCGGCACATTAAAACGTTACGAGGTGAAGTCAAAGCGACTGAAGGATCTCCGAAAATGACAGCCGATCAGCTTTGGCGGCGTTTTAAAATCCGGGAATGCGGGCTGAATTCCTGGGGAAGAGGATTGCTATGAAAAAATCTGCAATTCTATATGAGCGGGGGGATTTGGAACTAGCAGAAAAAGAATTGCTGGCCATAAAGAACGCCTGCAATAAGCTTGAGGCCTTTTCTTTGGAAAAAGGCGGAATCCCTTTCATCGAAAGAAATGTAGCCCGCATTCGCGGGGCGCTTAATCCGCTGATGAGCATCTCAGAGGTGTTGGAAATAATAAGAGAGCCCTGACATGAAAATCAGTTCACGGGAACGATTCTCGTCGATAGTAAATTGTGAATCAAATATTGTGGATATGGGCCCAAAATGGGTTAGTATATAGCTTAAAAAAGCGGCACCGCCTTTGGTATGCAACCGAATATAATGTCTTTTTTGGTCAAAGAAATCCTGATAGGGAAGCAATGCCGGGCGGTGATGCTTTAGTCGCCATGCGGCGATCGCCGGGTGCATTGTTGTTTGGATCATTCTCAGAATAGGGAACTGGGGGGTTGGCGTTTCTGGCAAATGTTAATCCTCTCCTGGAGTCGGAGACCGCCAACCAAGATTAAAAATAATTCCAGGAGAAGAACAATGCTCCGCCATGAACGCTAATCGCTCAGACTATTCGTCCGCGCAATCGAACCAGGGGGCGGTATCCGGGATGGATGGGCCGTTCCAAGAACCCCATAACAAGCTGGAAACTATTCTCAGATGGAAACTCACAGGAAGGTTTCTAAAATGGGCCAGTAAGCCGGGCCGCAGCGGCACGTGTTTCTTCGAGCGTTTATTCTACAATTATGACAATCCGGCTCTCACGGGATTCCAAAAATGGAGATGG
Organism: uncultured Acidobacteriota bacterium; assembly: GCA_964506795.1. Taxonomy (GTDB): domain Bacteria; phylum Acidobacteriota; class UBA6911; order UBA6911; family UBA6911; genus UBA6911. Next base: position 14,669 of record CAZDMR010000049.1, read on the forward strand.
AGTTTGTATACGCGCTTTATCGACCGCCGGTTGAATAAGGCTAAGCTCGATAAGGAACACATGAAATTCAAGCTTTTCCATCATCCTCCTACGGTGAAAGCGCTCGCTCTCACAGCCCGCAGCATCGGGCGCTTCGGGCTCACGGAACCGCAGCGTTATTGTGCCCCCTTGTTTGTTGTTTGGAACATTACGAATCTATGCAACCTTGCATGCAAGCATTGCTACCAGAATTCCGGGCCGCACCGCGATCCCGACGAACTTGACTTGGAAGAAAAAATCCGTGTTGTCGACCAATTGGGGGACAATTATGTTCCTTTCCTCGCCATTGCCGGCGGCGAGCCTTTGGCGGACAAGGATCTGTGGAAGGTGCTCGAACACGCCTACCGGCGCGGCATTCACTTGACGGTGGCTTCAAACGGAACGTTGATTACGCCTGAAAAAGCCGCTCGTCTTAAAGAGGTGGGCGTCAAGTACGTGGAGATCAGCATCGATAGTCTTGTGCCCGAGGAACATGACGAATTTCGGGGGCGGCGCGGCGCCTGGCAAAAAGCCATTGAGGGGATCCGCAACTGCGTTGCAGTGGGACTGAGAACCGGGCTGGCTACGTGTTTTACCCAAAAAAACGTGCATACCGTGGATGATGTCATACAATTTGCAAAAGATCTGGGCTGCCGTACATTTTCTCACTTCAACTTCATTCCTGTGGGCCGGGGAAGGGATATTCTCGATGACGATCTGACTCCGGAACGGCGCGAATGGCTATTAAAAGCACTGAATCGTCACCTGCAGGAAAACAAGATCACCATTATTTCCACATCGCCGCAGTTTAGCCGGGCCTGCGTCATGTACGGCCCCCAGGACGGCTTGTTCGCCACGGGCCACGCCGGCCAGGGTTCGGGAACAAAAACCCGCATACTTTCCCGATATATAGGCGGATGCGGAGCCGGCCGCTGCTACTGCTCGATTGAACCCAATGGCGACGTAACGCCGTGCGTGTATATCTCTGACATCAGAGTTGGGAATTTACGCAGCCAGTCCCTGCAGGAAATTTGGGACTGCGATCTTTTTGCGCTGCTTTCGGATCGCAGCAAGCGAAGCGGCCACTGCCGCGTTTGCGATTACCACAGCTATTGCGGCGGCTGCCGCGCCCGCGCCTATGCCTATACGGGAGACATCACGGCTTCGGATCCGGGCTGCATTTTCAACATCGACCTGTGGAATTCGCTGAGAGAGCAGGCTGCGGGATATCTTGAAGAGGAAAGACTGAGCCAAACCACCAGCCGATGATCAAAGCGGGGCTCCATGCCCGCGGGGCCTCATAATATCCGCACGGGTCCCCGGAATAAAAACCAATCTGTGCCGGCCGGTCGGGAGTGATAGGGATCCTTCTCAATTGATCAGGCCGGCGCTCCCAAGTATGATGACGCATAAATCCCGGCACTATCTTCTCTTCTAACATTTGAATCCAATGGCCGGAGATCAACGCGAGGAGGATCGGAATGAGACTGAAAGACAAGGTCGCCATAATTACCGGAGCAGCCCGTGGTCTGGGGGCCGCATTCGCCGTAGGTTTTGGAAAAGAGGGAGCAAAAATTGTCATTGGAGACATTCGCGACGGCAGAAAGACCGTGGATGCGGTTGAAAGGGCGGGAAGCGAAGCTATTTATGTGAAGATGGATGTTACCCGACAGGACCAATGCGATCGCCTGGCAAAAGCAGCGGTGGACCGCTTTGGTTCGATCGATATCCTGCTCAATAATGCAGGAGTCCTGGTAACGATCAAACCTTTTGCGGAAGTAACAACGGAAGAATTTATGCAGGTAATGGCAACGAATGCCTTGGGCCCGTTTCATTGCATAAAAGCGGTTTTCCCATATATGAAAGACAGAGGCGGCAAAATCATCAATATTTCTTCGGCCACCGTGTTCGAGGGAGCGGCGGGGCTGCCGCATTACATCGCGTCAAAGGGAGCCGTCATGGCGCTGACCCGCGGAATGGCTCGGGAACTGGGCGACTATAATATCAATGTGAATTCAATAGCGCCCGGCTTTACCCATTCGGAGGGGGGAGAAGAATTCGATAGAAATAAGAAATTTCCATCCGTGCCTCTTGATGAAATTCAGATGCCGATGAGATTTATAAAAACTCCGACTTATCCGGAACATCTTGTTGGAACGGCCGTCTATTTGGCCGGTGACGACAGCCAGTTGATTACGGGGCAGCTCATCGTCCACGACGGCGGGCTTTCACTGCATTAGCGGCTTTCGGCGCCAGTCCGATAAAAACTTGAACCGTTCAGCTGGAATTGTGCTCCAAGTATATGCATTGCATATCAATACAACGAAAGGCGCAGAATATGTTTAAAAACTTTGTGTGCCTTGCCTCCGCGGCGCTGTTGTGTTGGATTGCCAACGGCATTGCTTCGGATAGCGTTCTGCAGAAGAAGCCTGAAAACGCTCAGGAGAGTCCCAAATACACCGCTAAAACCAATCTTATGAATGTGCAGGTGGTTGTTACGGACCGCAAAGGCCGGATGGTCGAGAATCTTAAAAAGGAGGATTTCGAGCTGCTTGAAAACGGCAAGCCGCAGGATATAAGTTTCTTCAGCATATCTGATATTGGAAGCGGAAAGAGCACGTTTGTAACGCAGGCGCGGAAGGAAGATGACGCAAAGACCGCAGCGGCTCCTCCAAAACAGATGCAAAAGCTGCTGAGCGAACCGCCGGCAAGGACAACGGTGGTTTTTGTGGACACCCTGAATCTGTCTTTCTCCAGTCTTCACCGCGTCAAGCAGGGGCTGCGCCGTTTCATAGAGGAGCGTCTGACTGAAAAAGATCTGGTTGCGCTCGTCACCAGCGGCCAGACCCTAGGCATAGCCCAGCAGTTCACGCGGAACCGGCAACTTTTGCGTAATGCCGTTGAGCAGATTCGAGTCGGGCCGACCAGGATTGAAAGCTATTTTACTCCCCGGCTGGCCGCGGATGTTTTGCATGAGCGGTCGGATGCACAAAGATTGGCGGTTGAAATTTTGATACAGGAGGATAATGAGGATCCAAATAATAGAAAGGAAAACTGTGGATATTTGCTTAATATGGCGCGCATGAAAGCGATGATGATACTTCAGGAAGCTTCTTATTTCCGGGAAACCACACTTTGGATTCTTAAGGATCTTGCCGAACAGATGATGGGTGTGCCCGGAAAACGTATGATTGTTGTCTTCTCCGACGGCTTTACCCTGCTGGATAGCGATTTTGGAGATACCGACACCGGCGATCTTCGGGATGCCATCAGCCGCGCGGTGCGCTCTGGGGTAGTGATCTATTCCATTGATGCCAAAGGCCTGACGGTTCCGCCCTCAATCGACGCTTCCAGAAGGATGATTCATTCATTGGGGGCTGCCGAACAACCAGCCAATGAAGGGAGCGAATCCGGCGGGCAGCCCCAAGATACGCGCTGCCTGCCACCGGGTCCCGGTCATCTGGAAAGCTTTATGGGTTTGTCCGAGCAGGAGCAGCTGAACGGTTTGCATTCCATAGCGAGGGAAACCGGCGGCGAGCTATACACAAATGACAATGATCTTCATGAATTGCTGAACCGCGCTTTCGACGCCAACCGCTATTATTATGTGCTTTCCTATTATCTGCCGGAAAAAATTGAGGACCGCGGGTATCGGAGCATCAAAGTACGCGTTAGGGGGCATCCCGAATACAAAGTCCGGACGCCGAAGGGATTCATCCCATTCGACTTAAAAGCTGAACAGGGGCCCGAGGAAGCTAAAACGCCCCAGGAGCGCCTGCTTCGGGCCATGATGGCTCCATTGCCTGTAACGGATCTCGGAGTTTCGGCCAAGGCTGATTTTCTGGAAACCGACAACGACGACAAGCAGGTTTCCCTGACGGTTTACTTTGACGGCGACAGTTTCGAATACCGGAAGCAGGATCAGCGGAATGTCGTCGAACTTGAAATCCTTTATGCAGTCTACGATTCATCGGCAAAACAAGTTGAAGCGATTTCCGCCAAGGTTGAGGGGCGTCTTTCAGTGGATCGAATGGCGCAGGCAAAGTCGAGCGGCTTCCGATTTTCGCGTCGGCTGGCGCTCAAACCGGGCGTCTATCAAATGCGCGTGGGAGTCCGGGAAGAAGGCACGGATCGCATGGGCACGGCGTCGGCCTGGGTTGAAGTGCCGGAACTGGCGGAGAACAAGATGGAAATGAGCAGCGTGATCCTGCTCGAGCCGCTGCAAATGGATCCCGGTGCTACGGAGGGAATGGGCATAGGCGAACTTGAGCAGATCAAAATGGTGCAAGGCATCCCTTTGTATGCGCATAGCGATTTGTGCGACTATTTCTTCCGGATATACCGTGGAGCCCAGGGCGCCGGACGATCGGATATATTGTGGAAGGAAGAATTGTACCGGAATGGCAAACCGGTTAAACAGGAGCCGTGGATGCCGGTCTCTGCAGATGGCGCGACAGTAGAGGGCAAAGGGTGGATAGAAGTCAACGGGGGAATCGACTTCAGCGAATTCGATTCCGGTGTCTACGAGCTGCGCGTCAGCGTTAAAGACGCCGCATCCGATAAAACGGTCCAACGCACTGCGGTTTTCGGAATCGAATAAGAAATAACCTCGTGTAAAGAAGCAGTCTTGATAGGATGGCGTCATGGGCACAGCCGTCGATGCACCGCTTTCACACATGCCGGAGCAGAATCCTCCTCCGGGTTCCCTGCGCTGGAGCGTTCTGGCACTTATCAGCGTCGCCATGTTCGGGAACTATTATGCCTATGACTCGATCGGGCCGTTGGCCGACCATCTGCAGCGGCTGCTCGGCTATACCGACACTCAAGTCGGCGGCCTGAACGCCATTTACAGTCTTCCCAACATTGTCATGGTTCTTATCGGAGGCGTTATTGTCGACCGTATCGGAACGCGGTCGGCCACTCTTGCGTTCACGGCCGTCTGTTTTTTCGGCACAATCCTGACGGCGATTTCGCCTTCATTCCCGTTGATGGCCGCGGGAAGGCTGCTCTTCGGGCTTGGAGCTGAATCGATGATCGTCGCCATTACCACGGCTATCGGGCAATGGTTTGTCGGGCGGCAGCTTGGCTTTGCCTTCGGGCTTAATCTGGCGATTGCGCGGGCCGGTTCCTATGCAGCGGACATGTCGCCCGCCTGGGCCGAAGGGCTCTACGAGCGGGGGTGGCAGCCTCCATTGTGGCTGGCCGCTTCGATGTGCGCGGCAAGTCTTCTCGCCGCGGCTCTTTACTTCGGCCTCGAACGCTCGGCGGAGCGGCGCTATACGCTGAAACAGCCCCAGAAGACGGATCGCGTTTTATGGAAGGATTTCTGGCACTTCGATCGTTCCTATTGGTACATCGTCGGATTGTGCGTGACATTTTATTCCGTCATTTTCCCTTTTCGCAGCACGTTTGCGATCAAATACTTCCAGCATGCGCACGGACTCTCGCTGCAGGAAGCCGGCGCGATGAACGGTTACGTTTTCCTGGCGGCCATTTTTGTCACGCCCGCATTCGGTCTGCTTGCGGACCGTGTCGGCCGGCGCGCCTTATTCATGGCGGCTGGATCATTGTTGCTGCTTTTCGTGTTTCCGGTGCTGGCCTATACAAATTGGGATCTATGGATTTCCACGGTTTTGATCGGCCTGGCCTTCTCGCTTGTTCCGGCTGTCATGTGGCCCGCCGTTCCCTATCTTGTCGCGCCCGCGCGCCTCGGCACAGCCTACGGGCTGATGACGATGTTGCAGAACGTCGGATTGACCGTGGTCAATTACGCCGCCGGAAGGCTTAACGACGCAAGCAATGCCGGCGCCGAAAATCCCCAAGGGTACCTGCCGATGCTGTGGATGTTCGGGATGCTGAGTTTATTCGGTCTCGCTTTTGCCGCGGGCTTGAGGCGCCGGGAGAAGGGGCCCGGCGGCCATAATCTTGAACAATCCAGGCCCCTTGCGCGCGGGACATTCTGATACGGGCTCAGGCTCCCGTCATGGCAATAAGTCTTGCGGCAAAGCGCGGGGGCTTTATGGAAGTTTGATAAGGCGGCGATTTTTTCAGTCCGGATCGGGCTTAATGAACGGTGACGGGCAGGCCCAAGGCCTCAAGGATTAGTTTTATCGCGCGGATCCTTTCATCGGAAGGCGGTTCGGCCTCCAGAACCGGCCCATCGTTTATGCGCTGATATTTCATGACTCCCATATTGTGATAGGGCAGGAGTTGGATGACAGACACAGCGGCGCCCAGGGATCTGCAAAACCCGCCGATGTTTTTCATGCTCGCGTCGGAATCATTAAAATCGGGAATTACAGGAATGCGGACTTGCATTCGAGCGCCGGCCTGTGAGATTTTCCGGGCGTTTTCAAGGATTAATTTATTGGACACGCCCGTCGCCGTTTTGTGACGATCGTCGTCCATGTGCTTTAAATCATATAAAAACAAATCGGCATACGGCATAACGCGTTCGATGACTTCATATGCAGCATATCCGCTTGTGTCGAGCGCCGTGTGAATGCCGCGTTCCTTCAAACGCATTAGAAGCTGCAAAGTGAACTCAGGCTGGGATAGAGGTTCGCCTCCGGAAATGGTGACACCGCCGCCGGATTGTTCATAAAAAGGTTTGTCTTTGATCACTCGATTCAAGATATCCTCGACCGTATAGTCTGCGCCGCACATTTCCAGAGCTTTCCAGTGACAAACGGCCGTGCAATCCCCGCAGTTGTCGCAAAGGGATCGATCAATGCGGATGAGCTGAATGGTTTCATGCGTTGCCGCGTTTTGGGTCAGCGGGCCGCGTGTGATCGCTCCTTTAGGGCAGGCATCGAGACACTTCCCGCATTTTTCTATGCCGATGCATCTCATGGATATCCAGCTCAGCTGGGAATAAAAAGCCTGGGATTCAGGGCTATGACACCAGGGACACCGAAGCGGGCATCCTTTCAGAAAAACCGTTGTGCGGATGCCGGGTCCGTCCTGCAAGGAAAACCCCTGAATGTCGAAGATCTTGCCGGTTAGTTGATTTTTCATTTAGGACCACGAAAAGATCAAATGGGGAAGACAAACCAGGCGCGCCGCTGCAAATCGGGTTTAACCGGGCATGTTTCTTGCTCGGCGCGAATTAAAGATTCAGCTCCGTGCGCTTGATGATGTCGTCCTGGCTTGCCTTATACAATTCCACGAAGTAAGCGCTGAAACCGGCGATTCGAACCACTAAATCGCGATATTCCTCGGGGGTTTTTTGCGCTTCCCTCAGCACTTTTGCGCTGACGATGTTGAATTGCATCTCCATGCCGCCCAAAGCGAAATAGGTTCGGATAAGAGCAATAAGCTTTGCTCTGCCCGTTTCATTGCTCAGCGCGGTGGGGTGAAATTTCATATTCAACAATGTGCCGTTCGAGAATTTCATTTGGTCGATCGTCGCAACGGATTTCAGCACGGCTGTGGGCCCGCTTATATCGCGCTGCTGAACAGGGGAAATGCCGTCCGCCAGAGGCTCACCCGTTTTTCTCCCGTCCGGAGAAGCCGCGGTGGACAATCCGTACAGGACATGCGTAGTGACCGGATACAAGCCTGCGGCATATCTCCCGCGCGGACCGGTAGCGGAGTTCACTGCGTTGCCGTAAACGTCCGATACCCACTTGGCAAATTCATCGGCGTACTCGCTATCGTTTCCGTAATGGGGAGCTTCGTTCAGAATAAACTGGCGCAAATCCTCCTTGCCTTCCCAGTTCGTCATCAGGGCTTCATAAAGTTCTTTCGCGCTGATGAGTTTCTTGTCATACACCATGTACTTGACAACGGCCAGCGAGTCGGTGATGTTGCCGATGGCAATGCCCGCATTGCCGGTGGAGTTGTACTTTGCGCCTCCGTTCATCACATCCCTGCCGGATTCCATGCATCCGTCAATGGTCGCCGAAAGCAGCGGGAGCTGCATGTGTTCGGAAGCCACATACTCCCAAGTATTCACAAGACTCACGTGCCAGTTGACAAAATATTCTATCTGCTTTTTAACGGCGTCCAGGACGTCTTCAAACTTCTGCATTTCGTAGAGATAGCCTGTCGGCAGGCCGACTTGACCGCCGCGTTTGCCGTCGGGGCCGGGCATCGGATTGCAGCCGTTGTTTATTGCCAGGAGGAAGGCGTTCAGCAGGTTAAAGAAGGATTCCGTCCCGGTGCCGCCCGGGCAGGCCCATTCGTCGCCGCACCCTTGCGGCTCCACGCAGCCGATCAGGCAATAGTTTCTCGCGCTTTCAATCGGGAGGCCCCGGGCCGCGAGGGCCGGAATAATGACGTCGTCGTTTTCAAAGGTGGGAACGCCGCCTGCAATCTGCGTCGTTTCGATGGCCGCATCCCAAAGCTCCCGGGGGGTTCCCCTGTGAATACGCAGGGACTGAGGCGGATCGTGCAGCACAAGGCGCCCCGCGGATTGAAGCATCATATAGGAAACCGGGTTTGTGGCATCCCGGCCGTCTCTGGTTACGCCGCCGATGGTCATGAGCTGCCCGCTGGTGTATCCGGGACCGGAAAGGGTGGCGAAATAGGGCCATATTTTGTTCATTTCGGCGACCTTCAAATAGAACAGGTCCAGCAGCTCCTGCGCTCTCTCGTGCGTAATCCTGCCTGCGGCGATATCGGCTTCATAAAAGGGGCCGAGATATTGGTCTACACGGCCGAAACTGATGCCATGCTGCTGAGCGTCAAGGCACAAGCCGATCTGATAAAGAAACATGCACTGGATCGCGTCATGGAAGGTGCGGCAGGGATTCGCCATGATCCAATTCAGGGAATCAGCCATTTCCAGAAGCTCTTTTCTCCTGGCTGGATTCTTTTCCGCGGAGGCAAACCTTTCGCTCTCCTTGGCGTATCTCTTGGAAAGCGTAATCATGCCGTCGCAGACAATGGCGACGGCGCGGTAAAAGTTGTATTTTGCGGCGTCGCTGCCGAACAAAGCGCCTTCCATTGCGTCCATTTTCGCTTGCGCTTCTTCCCTGATGGTGCCGAATCCTTTGTGCATCGCCTTTTCGAAATTGGCGACGAAATGGCCCACGGGGGAGGAACAGGTATTTTTCGTCCCGAAATAGGTCACGCCGCTGCCGGCCGCGTTGAGATAGCCGGGCGGGATATATTCATCCACCTTTGCGCTCAAGCACTCCTTGCGCCAGAAATCCCCTGTGCTCAAGATGTATTCCGCGTCTTTTTCTTCGATATCGTACGGGTCCGTATCCCTGTGTGGAATAGTGCCTGCTTCAAGTTCGTCCAGAAACCAACCGAACGACGTCTCCGGGTAGAGGGCGCAGGCGCGGTATTTGGAAGCCTGCCAGCCGACGATCACTTCGTCCTCGTTGATCAGGACCGGAAGCTTTTCGCAGATATTCTTAAAGTTTTTAGCCCTTTTCAGAACCCCCTGCAGCTGGGGATTCTCTTTGTAAAACTCCGTAACGATTTTATAGCGGGCAATGCAGATGCTTGGCCTCGTGGTGCGATATTTTTGGCGTATCTTCTTGACGCGGTCGGTGACGGGGCTTAATTCGTACATTGGCTTTTCTCCTGAATCCTGAGGGCGCCGGTCGCTGCCGGCAAAACCATATTACCGTTAATCCGGCTGCTGGAACAATGAATTGTCTCGATGGAATATACAAGATCCCGCCGGATTTAGGCGCAAGTGTAATCCGGCGTTGTCGGAAGCTGCAGACAGCCGCAATTCTGGCAAGTTGAACCTTTTTCTTCCGAGCGCGGACGCGATGATGACTATGATGTCAGGGAAATACTGCAATGCTCGGGCGGAGCAGCCGGCGTAATTGTTATGAGGCCTTTTATTGCGGCGCATTTGTTTTTCTGCTAATAATGAAAATCGGTCAGCCCTCAATCCGGATTAGTCATGAAGCTTATACTGCGGCGGCGGATTCAGGCATGTTTATGATGTTGCGCAACTCCGGCTTCCCGGCGTACTTTCGAATCCGCCTGGGGCCGTCGGCTGTGAGGCTTGCATCCGCGACAGTCTTCTCCGCCTCGCTGGGAATACGCATCAATAATCCGGCCCAAATCAAGGAGGAATGAAAAATGAAGTGGCATACGGCTGTAGCGTTAATCACGGTGCTTTGCGCGGGACTTTTCTGCGGCTTCCATTCTCTAAGCGAAGAGGCGCAGGCGGCCGCTGCGGAGGAAAAAATTACGGTGCTCAACCCATTGGGGACCCCGCCGCCGATAACTCTTAAATCCATGGCTGCCCGATTGGATACTCTGGACGGCAAGACGATTTATATCGTGGATGACGGTTTTGTGGGTGGCGATAACCTTCTGCATGAAATAGTGGACTGGTTTGAAAAGAACTATCCCAAAACCAATGCCGTCTTCAAAAGAAAAGGCGGGGGCGGCTTTGACGCGGAGGATCCCCAATTGTGGTCGGAAATAAAGGAAAAAGGGGACGCCGTAATTATCGGGATGGGGCATTGAAGCCAGTGCGCGCCGGCAGTTGTCGGCCACAGCATTAATTTTGAAGCCAATATGGGCATGCCTTCAATTCCGCTCGTGCTATCGGAATTCTACGAACAGGAAAAGGAGAAAACGCTGACATCCGGGATGCCTGGCCTCCGGATTCAGTGGGTTCGGGGCCCCGTTTGGGGAAAGACGCGGGAGCAGCTGCGGAGAGATGTCATCAACGGCAAAGATCCAATCACGGGGGAGCCCGTGATGCAGGGCATTGTTGATAAACTGACGAAGCCCCTGACGAGCGAGGAAAAGAGGACGGGTGAAATAAAACGGGAAAAAGGCCCGGCCAGATTCACCGACACGCCTGAAAACCTGCAGAAAATGTTCTTGGAAAATCGATGGACCGATTTTCTGCCGATTGTCCTGCCCACGGAAGAAAGAGTCGCGGACATGCTGAAGGGCACCAGCCATGATCCCGACGAAGTGGTCGGCAAAATGTCGCCCACCAATACGGGCACTTATTTTGAATTCTGGACCTTCACGGTAAAGGATGTCGCGATCAATGCGGTCATGGCCGGCTGCAGGCCGGAGTATCTCCCCGTGCTTCTTGCGGTAGGATCTACAAACAAAGAAGCCATATCGGTCTCCGATAATTCTTTCGTGGATGCCATGGTCATCAATGGAACCATCCGCGAAGAAATCGGTCTCAATTCCGGCGTAGGAGCCATGGGGCCGTTTGCTCATGCCAATACAACGATCGGCAGAGCATGGAGCCTGATGGCCATAAATCTCGGAAACTGCGGGAAAGTGGGAACCACCTATATGGGAGTTGTCGGAAATCCCATGAATTTAATCAACATAGTGATCGCGGAGAACGAGGAGAAATCCCCGTTTAAACCGTTTTCCGAAAGAAAAGGCTTTAAAAAGGGGGAGAGCATCGTCAGCTTGTTCGAGGGATGGGGAGTTCTTTCGGCAGCAAACTGGAAGGCGGCTGCGTGGGGAAGCGAAATGAATTTTCCACAGATCATAAAGGACATTTTCGCCCAGCAGGGATTTCTGTTCGGATCCTGCGCGATTATCAGTCCTCCCATCGCCAATTTCATTAAAGATGCTGGTTTTGAAACGCTGGAGGAATTTGAAAAATGGGCGGAGCCCCCTATGGCCTTTCCGAAGATGAAAATGCCGGCTCCCAAAGAAGGATCGGCAGAGGCTGTTGCCAAGCCCAAAATGACAATGCCCAAAGGGAAAGCGCCCGGTTTCGGTTTTTCCAATATATCGATCATTGTAACCGGAGGGTCGAACAACAATTATTACAGTATCGGAGGCCTTCGGTATATGCAGAGCGTGGAGATCGATAAGTGGCGCTAGCCCTCTACTGCTGCGGCGGCGGATCCGGGCGTGTTTACGGTGTCGCGCATCTTCGAAATCATGGGCCTGCTGTCGAGTCTGCTGCGGAGCCTTGGATTGCGCGCCTTGAATCCACGCCTGTCCGCGCCGCCGCGAATCCTTAGGAATAACCGAAATTAAAGCGCATTTCGATTCCGCATAGAAGGTGTCGTTCGGGATTAAGGAATGGAAATCCAATGAAGAGTTCGACGGCTATCCTCCCTGGAAAAGAAAACGGGAAGCTGTTTTCAGGTTTTGATGTGGGCAGCAGCTTTGTGCATTACGTTGTTCTGAATGCCGAAAAAGAAATTTTGTACAGCCCGAAAAGCATGATGCATTTCGCCAATCCCATCGGCGCTGTCAAAGAGGCTTGGAATGATGTACTGGGCAAATTCGGGAGGGGAAATATAGTCAACACCGCTTTTACGGGAAGCGGGGCCGAGATGCTCGCCAAAAGGATTGAAGGAATTACGTATGCTTATGACAGTGTGGTGATCGCCAAGGGAGCGTCGCACGTAGCGCCGAAAGCCAATTTGATCTTTCATATGGGCGCAAAGGATCCGTATTTTTTCAACGTCAAGCGCGTCAACGGCTTGAATGTAATACAAGAATGGAAAACGGGAAGCAAATGCGGCGGAGGTTCGGGCACGCTGATAGAAAAGCAGTGCAAAAGGCTCTTTGAAGGTGAAGTGCCGCCCCTGGTTCTTGAAGATGCCGCCGGTGCGGCGGACGAGGCTGTGAGGGAAGATATCAGAGTCCGCAATAGATCCAAGCTGCAGGAAAGAATCGAGGAAATTTTCATTAGGGCTGAGGCCGAAGCCAGAAAGTCGCAGGAACCCAGCGAATTCCTGGCGCGTTGCGGTGTGGTGATTCAATCGGACTTAATCCACAAGCAGAACGAAGGCGCCAGCCGCGCGGACAATTTGGCCGGTCTTTTCCGAACAATCGCTCGAAACTTCAAAATCGACGTGCTTGCTTCAAGGGAATTCGAATCTATATCCCGCGGCCAAGCGATAGCGACGGGCGGGGTAATGGCAAACGATCTCATAAGGGAAGCGCTCGGCGAATTCCTGGGCATCGACATAGAAAGGCCGGAGCATTTTCAAAATATCGCTGCTGTCGGCGCGGCTTTGATCGGCATCGAAAGCGGCGGCCATGTCGTCTTTGAAATCCCGCAGCTGGAAAAAGCGGCGCTGGATGCCAGGGAAATGCGGCAATTTGCGCCGCCTCTGTCGCTGTCGCTTCCCAGGGTAAACGAAAAGAATGAGGAACTGGCCGCGGATATCCCAAAAGGCACTGAAGTGGTGATCGGGATTGACGGGGGCAGTACCACGACCAAGGGCGCTCTGGTGGAATTCCCTTCGGGGAGATTGCTCGACAAGCTTTATATAAAAACCCACGGCAATCCGGAGCAATCCCTAAAGCGGGTTCTTGGTTATCTCGGGCGGCACAGGGGAAACGTCATCGTAAAAGGCGTGGGAGCGACAGGTTCGGCAAGGAAGCTTTATGAAAAAATTCTTCTAAGCAAAAAGCGCATGGGCGAACTGGCGGCGCAGGGAATTGAAATTTCCGATAGGATAACGGACGAAATTACCTGCCACGCCCTCGGAATCAAGCATTACGACCCCGAAGTCGACACGATATTCGAGATAGGCGGGCAGGATATGAAATTCACTAGCTTCTCCCCGGACGGCAGCGTTAAGGAAGCGAAGATGAATTACAGCTGCCAGGCAGGTTCGGGACAGACGTTGGAAAATATGGCCGACATCCTTAACCTCGATGTAACAAGCACCCTGCAGGAGGCCGCGTTGAGAGCCAAACGCGTGCCGAACATAGACTCCACGTGCGGTGTCTTCATGGAAATGGACGAGAACCGCCTCATAGCCGAGGGTTTCGAAAAGGATGAAATTGCTGCTGCAATCGTCAGAGGCACGGCCGCGAGCTATTACTTCAAATTCGTAGGCGGTTCTCAGAATTCAGGCCGAAAATGCTCGGCGCAGGGAGGGCCTCCTCTGGGCAGGGCTTTCCTGGCGGCATTGGCCCAGGTTACGGGAAAGCAGATTGAAGCCTACCCCCATCGAGAAATGTTCGGCGCGTGGGGCCAGGCGCTGGATATTATCAGAGGCATAAAAGAGCAGGAAAAAGCAGGCAGGAAATACGCTTCGGCGTTCCGGGGATGGGATGTCGTAGACATGGCCTTCAACAAGAAAAAGATTTCCTGCGCTGAATTGTTCGGCGACAAATCCTGCGGAATAAGAAATTGCCAATTGGAAATTTTCTCGATAGAAGACGATCAAATAATCACGGGAGGATTCTGTCCGAGAGGAAATTCTGAAGCCTTAGGAAAAAGCAAAACCGATTACGTGGAGCGCTATCACCGAATTTACGAAGCGCATTTCAAGAAACAGGGCTTCCTGCAGAAGGACCTACACAGCGCGGAACTGAAGGAAGGGGCGATGACCGTGGGCATAAAAAGAAGCACGGCCACCCTGGGCGAGAAAGGAATATGGAGCGCCGCGCTTTTGAAGGCGTTGGGTTTCGTCCCTGTCGTTTCGCCGATGAGCTCGCCGGAAATCGCCAAGATAGGCGTGGATAATTCGAGGACGGAATTCTGCATAGCGCGCAAGCTCGTGACCGGACACGCGTCAGTCCTCAGCAAAGATGAGCGGGTAAAGTATCTTTTCAATCCGAGTTTCATTGAATTGAGAATGCCGCAACCTCCGGATTTGAAATACTGCATTTACACGGAATCCGAGGGATTCATCCTCAACGATATCCTTTCGTTGGACAAATCGAGGCAGATCAATGTCATTTTTCACCTCGGCGACAAAGACCTTATGATTCAGGATCTCAAGCGAGAATTTAAACGCCTGGAGTATCGGTTCTCCGGGCGGCGGCTAAGCGCTGCGATAGATTACGCGGATGCAGCGGAAAGCGAGTTTAGATCTCAATTGCACGCGGAAGGAGACAAATTTCTTAGGAAAGTGGAAAGAAGCGGCGAGAAAGGCTATGTCGGGATTGGCCGGGATTACGTGCTGCTGGACCCGGAGGCAAGCTCGAACTCGGGTTCCATGTTCTCTCATACCAGGGGGCTTTATTACATACCGCAGATTTTTCTCGAGCACAGGTTCGAAGATATAGACATCAGGCCCGTTGCGGAAAACGAATATTGGGTGGAAAGCGTAAAGATAATTAAAGCGAATCTTTACGTCGCCGATCATCCGAAGCTGTTTGCAATACGCATGATGAATTTTTCCTGTGGGCCCGACAGCTTGAAGATCTACCAGGAAGAAAACATTCAGCGGGCAGCCGGCAAGCCGATGCTGGTTCTTTTGACCGATGCGCAGACAAACAACGCGCCCTTCATAACGAGGACCGAAGCCCATGAGAGAGTGGTCGAGCAGGCCAGGCCTTGGAAAATGCAGCTCGGCAAAATAAAAGTACGGCCGCCGGGCGATACAAGCGGGCGGACTTGGCTGCTGCCGTATATGGGAGACCTCAGCTATATCGGGGTGGCCGCGCTGCGGAGTCTAGGAATTGACGCTATGGTCCTGCCTACGGCGACGGAAAGAGGCTATGAAGCAGCTCGAAAGCATATATACACCGAAGTCTGCCAGCCGCTTAAGGGGGTCGTGGGCGATGTGCTCAGTTTCCTGCAGGAACAGATAGAGAAAAAAGGAAAGGATTTCACAGAGAAAAACTATTTAGTGGTGCTCACCACGACCAGCGGGCCATGCCGTTTCGGAAAATACACCGAATTGACAAGAGAGTTCCTTGACAGGGAGGGATTGGAAAAAATACCGGTGGTGGGGCCCTCTTCCGAGAACGACTATTTGGACATTCCCCTTCCCAAAAAAATGACTTCGTGGCAAAGAGCTAAAATCCAAAGAATTCTTTTCAGAGGCATAAAAGCGGGCGATATCCTGGACGATCTATATCTGCGGTTCCGTCCTTATGCGAGCGATAAGAAGCGGTTGTACGAACTGAGAGCAGAACAACTGCATGAGCTTATAAAGATCGTGGAAGAAGGAGCGAAGATAAAGCCGCTGGTCCTCTGGGGTAGAAAAAGCGTCCGGCGTTTCAGAGAATTAAATCCGGGAAACAACGCGCGATACCCGCTGGTCCTTTATATTGGCGAAATTTACGTCAGGCATCACGACCCATGCACCGGCTTTATCATTAAGCAGCTGGAAGAGCAAAAACTTGAGGTGGTGCGGGATCCCGTAAGCAGTTGGCTTAATTATACGAACCAGCTCAGTTTACGGAACACCTGGAGAGATTTCCTGTTACAGGCAAAGAAGCTGGAGTTAAAGAAGGCGCGTTCGATATTTTTAAAAGCAGCGATATTATTCATAAAGGGAAGATGTATGGCATACTCCGGCAGGCGGATTGCCCGTCCATTCAGGAAGACCCTGCGTGGCCGCCATACATTGCCGAGCCCGCTGCGAATGATAAAAACGCTGGAGAAAAACCACGAATACCATCAGGATATAGAAGGGGAATCCCCCCTTACCACCAGCATAGCCTACTATCTTATGAAAGACATGATCCCGCGCGACAGCAACGCCATTATATCGGGCATATTCCATGTCGGGCCTTTCACCTGCATGCAGGAGACTGTTGCGATGGCCAAAATAGAGGCAATGACAAAGGAAATTCGGAAAAAAGAACAAAACCTCATTTTCCCGATCGTACACGCCTTTTTCGGCGATTCAGGAGGCGCGAATCTTGATTCCGAGATAGCGGTATTTACGGAACAATGCTATCAAAAGAAACAGCAGCTTATGGAACAACGCGGACTTGCGGGGGCCCGAAGCAAGCACAGAACGCCTGGTCGTATTGCTTTGGTTGATGGCGGGGCCGACGAGACTCGAACTCGCGACCTCCGGCGTGACAGGCCGGCGTT
>CAZDMR010000050.1:0-9439 GCA_964506795.1 uncultured Acidobacteriota bacterium
CCCTTGTTGGTCGTGATCACGTGAAGCCCCGCTCCCAGGGCTTCCCGGATGTAAGTGGCGGCGGGTTCTCCGCTGAGATCCAGCACGCTCATCTCAAAGAGAATATCGGCGCCGCACTGGCGGATGAAGTCGACGTGCGAACCGCAGGAAGTCCCGTTGTGGAATCGGTCCAGGTTGGAATACCGCTTCCAGGAACCGAGGATTTTTTTTATCGGGAGGCCGTTATGGTCTATCGAAATCCCGTGATTTTTTGTCGCAATGCCCGTGATTTTCCATTCGACGCCGAATTCCTTGAGAAGCCAGTTTTTGCGCTCGATCAAAAGCCGCGCAAAAGCCCGGCTTACGTGCCCGAATCCTATAAACGCGAAGTTAATCTGTCGAGGTTCTTGTTCCATCCTAATTCTCGGACAGGCTCCTGATATTATGATTTTAATCCGGAATTATTGATAAAGATCCGCGAGGCGCTGGAGTTATCGTTCAGCCTCGGGACAGAAGGCGCGGTATGCCTTCGCTTTTATTCTCTCCCGACCGTGGGAATATTTCGCGGCCTCTCGCCCCGTTTCCGCTGCTCCACAAGACCGTGTATTTCTTCAAATGATTTAGCCAGTGCCGGCATCAATGCGGAAAGCGCGTTCACCTTCGTCAACACCGGCTGGAACTTGGTGTTGTCTCTCATTTTCACAAAATTTGGGCTCCCTCTCCTGCCCAGGACGACATCGCAATCATCAAAGAGCCTTACGGCCGATTTCAACTTTTTTTCGTCGCCGTGATTGCTTTCATTTTCGTCTTCCTCGGGCAGGATGTTTTCCCTTTTCTCCACAAAAATCGAGTTGCCGTCTTCAAAGAGGTCGAAAATATAGAAGTCTCTCGCCATCCCCATATGGTCCTGCAAGATGTTTTCACCGTCGTTTGAGCCAAGAACAATCCTTATTTTCCTCATAATGCCAGCTCCGTTATTATGGCCTGTAACTTTTCGAATCCCTCGCGGCCGCCCTGAACTGCCTATCGGCGCGCTCCCGAAGCCCTATTAATCCAAAAAACTATGCGAGGGTTCTCCGTCCGGGCAAGCGAAGCGAAAATTGCCGCCTTCCAACAGGGCAGCGCGGTCCTCCGGGCGGGGAACATTGCTTTCCTGATCGTTGCCTTATTATCTTATCTTTATAAGACGCGTGATTGTATGACATCATAGGAATCTGCGTCTAATAAATATTCAGAAAAAGTGCGCCCCGCGGCGAATCCTCATGAATAATCCGGGTTAATGCGAGGAATTCGTGGAAACCGGCGGCTTAATCATTTATTTTATGGACAAGCAATAGGCGGCAGGCCGTTTCTGAAAAGGAGATCGGCGTTATGGATATTCTTTCGACCGGCAGGACAATTGCAGAGCCATCCAGGGACATAGAGATCGTCAGGGAAGCGGATGTGGCGGTGGTGGGCGGCGGCCCGGGAGGGATCGGGTCTGCGCTGGCTGCGGCCCGCAGCGGCGCCGATACTGTTCTTGTGGAAAGATACGGCCACCTGGGAGGCATGATTACCGGCGGGCTGGTCACCATTATCCCGAACCTGAGCGATATAAGCGGGGAGCGGCAAATAGCCGGCATCTGCCAGGAGTTGATCGACAGACTGGACGGCAGGGATGCGGCGCATTATCCAAAGAGGGAAGATTGGGGTTCCGACGACGAAAATCTGGTCAAGTATTACACGGATGCGAACCTCGCCTGGTTCTATATACGCGAGGATCTGAATACCGGCCGCAAGAGAGTCCTTTATACGGCCTTGATTGATCCCGAGATAACGAAGTGCGAACTGAACGACATGATGGAGGAGGCCGGAGTAAAGCTGTATCTCCATTCGTGGGGAGTCAGGCCCATCGTTGCCGGGAATACGGTCAAGGGCGTCTTCATCGAGAATAAATCGGGAAGGCAGGCGATACTGGCGAAGACGGTCATCGACTGCACCGGAGACGGCGATCTCCTTCAGCCCGCCGGCGCCGAATGCGACACTCGAATGGTCCCAAGCTTGAGGATCGCGGCGTTCGCCTCCCCGTTCTGGATCGGCAATATCAATATGAATAAGGTCGAAGAATTCCGGTCGGCGCAGCCGGAGAAATACGCTGAGCTGATGCAGGACTTGTATAAACAGGGCGGCGCGGCTTTTTATTTAAAGGACCTTGTTAAGTATCACGACGGGGTTGTGTGGTTCCACCCCTTCTTCCCGTCCACGGAGCAGGCCGATATTAATGAGATTAACCGCGTCGAGCTCGAAGGCAGGAAGAAAATGCGCCTTTCCTATGAATTCTATCGGCGGCATGTGCCCGGCTTTGAAAATAGCTATATCTCGCTCAGCGCGCCGCAACTGGGCACTCAGGGCGGCCGGCGCGTTGTCGGAGAATATGTCTGCACCGCCAAAGACATGACGTCCGACGAGATATTTCCGGATACCATCGCGGTGTTCCCGAATAACGATAACGGGGAGATGTCCGCCAAGCACCCGAATGTTTGCATCCCCTACCGTTCCCTGGTGCCTGAGAAGATTGACGGCCTGCTGGTCGCCTGCCGGGCTTTCTCTTCGGATTGGCAATTCAACGAGTATTTCAATTTGATTCCGCACTGTATGGCTATGGGGCAGGCCGCCGGCACGGCTGCGGCGCTGGCGGCGAAAGAGGGCGTCAAGCCGAGGGAAGTTGATTACGGCGCGCTGCAGAAGAGTCTCATCAGCCAGGGAGTCCTGCTGCCGGAGAAAATTGTCAAGGCGCTGCAATAAACGGCGCGGGCCTTTATTTCCGTCCTCGATTTGATTGGAAGGCGGAGAGCGCGTTCCAATCCTCATTCACTTCAATTCGTCTTCGGAGCGCATCCTTTGGCTTTTCGAAAAGACCGCTTCGGCAGGCGATTCTGGAGCGTCTATTTCTCTTGATTTTCACCAAATCTTCACCTATTTTGTTGGTATGATCCTGGTGGGAACAAGCGGTTTTCAGTACCGCGACTGGGTTCCGGTATTTTATCCCAAAACCCTGGAGCCTGCTTCCTGGCTGCGCTATTACAGCAGGCAGTTCGATTGCTGCGAGCTCGGCTTCACGTCCTATAGGATGCCGGAAGTTATTGCGATTCAACAGATTGTAGAAGAAACGGACGGATCCCTGAGCTTGGTTTTCCGCGCTCCTTCGCGTTTGTCGGAGGATCATGCCGACAACGCTGATCTGGCCCGGCGGTTTGCGGGCGCTTTGTGGCCTTTGAAAGAGACGGGCCAGCTGGCCGGAGTTTTGGTTCAGTTTCCGCCGGAGTTTGAGTTTATCCGGGAAAACTACGAACGGTTGTGCCTTCTTCGGGATTCCCTCGAAGGAATTCCCCTGATAGCGGAATTCGGCTGTCCCGCCTGGCGGACGTCGAGGGCGGCGAAGCATCTGGCATCGGCGCGCATTGCATTTGCGTGCGTGGACGGCGGGGCGGGCCTGAGCGAGAAGACTTTTTTCTGCGCGACGGCGGAGCCGGCGTATGTTCGTTTCCAGGGGAGAAATCAATCCAGGTGGCTCAAGGGAGACGGGTCTGCGCAGCATGATTATTTGTACAGCCGGGCGGAGCTGGCGGCCGCGGTTCCGGAAATACGGCGGCTGGAGCGGGAGAGCGAGCGGGTGCTGGTTTTCATGAACAATCCCTGGCGGGGCCAGGCCGTCATCAACGCTAAAATGCTGATTGACGAATTGCGGTTGTAATCGGTTTGTCATTTGTGCGTCGCGATAATGGAGCGCGAGATTATTTACATGGCGGTTCAGGCTTTTCCCGTGGCGGTGGAACGCGTCATCCACCCCGAGCTGCGAGGGCAGCCGGTGGTGGTGGCTCCTCTTGGAGCGGCCCGTTCCGTAGTGACATCGTTGTCTTCGGAAGCCTGGAATTCGGGCGTGCGCAAGGGGATGCTTCTGTCCAAGGCGGTGCGCTGCTGCAGGAATGCGGTCGTGCTGCCGCCGAACGAACCGCTCTATCTCCGGGCCTCGCGCGCGATTTTCAGAGTCCTGGAGAATTTCTCGCCGGTGCTTGAGCCTTCGGGACACGGCCATGCCTACCTGGACATCACCGGCACCGGCCGGCTTCTCGGCCCTGCCCGGGACACGGCGTGGAAAGCCCAGAAGGAAATCCGGCGGGAGCTTCACCTGGACGCTGCGCTGGGAGTTGCTTCCAACAAAATGGTAAGCAGAATCGCCTCAGAGGTGATGCGTCCCGCCGGTTTGCGCGATGTCCCGCACGGAGATGAATCCTCTTTCCTGTCGCCGTTGCCGGTGCGTTTGCTGCCCGGCATCGGGGCGCAGACCGAGGCTCAGCTGAAGGATCTCAATATCCGCATCATTCACGATATTGCGGCGATGAGGTTGGAACACCTTGCCCTGGCGTTCGGCCGCCTTGGATTCGCGCTTCACCAGCGCGCTCTCGGGATCGACATCTCGCCGGTGAATCCCTTGCGCGAGGTTCCGGCGCTGGAGCTGGAAAAACTGCTCCCCGAGGACAGCAACGATTATGAATTGCTGAAAAGAGTCTTATCCGGCCTCTGCGAAAGCGCCGGCGAGCGGTTGCGGGAAAGGAAACAACGCGCGGGGCGGATAGAATTGCGGGTCCGGTACGCCGATTACCATGAGGACGGACGCAGACTGAGACTGAACCCTCCTCTGCAATCTTCGAAGGCCCTGTACCTGAAGGCCCAACCGGTTTTGGACCTGGTTCTGAAACGGCGCACTCGGGTGCGGAGCATGAACCTCGGGTTGACGGATCTTTCTTTCGGTTTGGTTCAGCTGGACCTGTTCGCCGACCCGGAATCCGAACGCCGGTCGAAACTGGAATCCGCCCTGGACGACTTGCGCCGCCGCTACAGCAATTCGATCGTAATGCAGGGGAGCCGGTTGAAGTGCGGATGACGAGCGGCAGCGGCGGCCGGAATCCATTGGTCGTTTGAAATTATGTTTGTTCATTTGCATGTCCATTCGAACTTTTCCCTCTGCCGCGGCGCCAGCCGGATTGAAAGCCTGGTGGACGCAGCCCTGGCCCGCGGCATGCCCGCCATGGCCCTGACCGACATCAACGGCCTCTACGGCCTGGTGTGGTTCCTGCAGTATGCCGCGGAGCGCGGCCTGCGCCCGATTGCGGGGTCGGAGCTGCGCACGGAAACGGAGCGCGCCGTTTTGCTGGCGCGCAACCGAAGCGGATACGAAACGATTTGCCGGATTATTTCCCGGCGCCTTTCCCAACCGGATTTCCGTCTCGGCGAGGCTCTTTGCGAGGACCGCGAAAACCTGATCATAGTCAGCGATCATCTTCCGCTGCTCCGCGCTCTCGGCCGGCAAAACGGAACTTCAAATCTCTACGTGGAGCTTAAGGATCCCGCGGCGGAGCCTCCCCTGCTCCGATTTTCGCGCGAGAGCGGCATCCCGCCGGTGGCGACCAACGACGTTTATTTCGCGGACCGTTCCGATTTCCCGCTGCACCGGCTGCTGCGCGCCATCGACCTCAACACCTCTTTGTCGCGGGTCCCGCCGGAGGAGCTGGCGGGCGAGGATCGCTGGCTGAAGCCGGAAGAGCGCATGGCGCGCCGCTATCCTCATGCAGCCAAAGCCCTGGAAAACACCGAAAGGATCGCAAGCGAGTGTTCGGGGGAACTGAGCATCGGCGGGCTTGTGTTCCCCTCGTTTGACGTTCCCGGAGGGGCGGATGAGTTCGAGTACCTGAAAGAGGAGTGTTATCGCGGCGCCGAGCGCCGCTACGGCGAGCTTTCGGACTCGGTGCGGAAGCGCCTGGAACATGAATTGCAGATTATCCGGGACAAGGGTTTCGCGTCTTATTTCCTGGTTGTACGGGACATTGTCCGGCAGTCGGCGCGCAGCTGCGGCCGCGGGTCCGCCGCCGCAAGCCTGGTCTCGTACTGTCTCGGCATCACGGACGTGGAGCCGATCACGCACAATCTTTTCTTCGAGCGCTTTCTCAACGAAGGCCGTACGGATCCCCCCGACATAGACGTCGATTTTCCATGGGATGAACGCGAAGCCGTCTTCGAATATGTTTTCCGCAAATACGGCCCGGACAGGACGGCCATGATTTCCAACCACGTCGGGTTTCGCGTGCGTGCGGCGGTGCGGGAGGTGGCTAAGGTGTACGGCCTTCCCGAACAGGAAATCAAAGCGGTCACCGGGCGCATGGAATATTACTGGTCGATGCGCAGCTTGGAGGATGCGGTCCGGAACCACCCCGTCTATAAGGACGTGCAATTTAAGGAACCGTGGCCCGAGATTATCCGGATGGCCGTGAAACTGGACGGATTCCCGCGGCACATGTCCGTGCACTGCGGCGGCGTTGTCATCGTTCCCGACCGGATCGATCGATACGTGCCGGTCGAGCCCGCGCCCAAAGGCGTGCCGATTATTCAATGGGAGAAGGACCAAGCCGAAGACGCCGGCCTTATCAAGATCGATCTTTTAGGGAACCGTTCCCTTGCGGTAATCCGGGACGCCCTGGCCGCCGTCAAGGAGAACTACGGAATCGAAATCGATTACGAACAATGGGACCCTACGCAGGACGCCCGGACGCAGGATTTAATCCGCAGGGGCGATACCATGGGCGTTTTCTATGTGGAATCCCCTTCCATGCGGCAGCTGCAGCAAAAGTGCCGCACCGGAGACTTCGACCACCTGGTGATTCACAGCTCGATCATCCGTCCCGCGGCCAACAAATATATCCGCGAATACGTGCGCCGACTGCGCGGCGGTTCCTACCGATCGCCGCATCCCATGCTGGACGAGGTCCTGGGCGAGACCTACGGGATCATGGTGTACCAGGAGGACGTATCGCGCATCGCCATGGCGATGGCGGGATTCAGCGCTTCGGACGCGGACCTGTTGCGGAAGATTCTTTCGAAAAAGCGCGCCGGACGGCGGCTCGAGGATTACAGGGATAAGTTCTGCGCGGGGGCTTCGGCCCGGGGCGTTTCGCGGAAAGTGGTAGACGAAGTCTGGGAAATGATCCTGAGCTTTTCCGGATACTCGTTCTGCAAGCCGCACTCGGCCTCCTATGCGCTGGTATCGTACAAGTCCTGTTATCTGCGCGCGCACTTTCCGGCCGAGTTTATGGCCGCGGTGCTTACGAACCGGGGCGGCTATTACTCCCCCTTTGCGTATGTTTCAGAGAGCCGCCGGATGGGGTTGCGCGTTCTTCCGCCCGATGTCAACGAAAGCCGCAGGGAATACTGGGGGAAGGGCAAAACCATCCGCGTCGGATTGATGCAGTTGAAAGGGCTTCAGGAATCCGCGCTCGATGCGGTCCTGGAAGAACGCGGCAGAAGGCCTTTCCTTTCGTTTGAGGACTTTCTCGGCCGTATGGAAATCGATATGGCCGATGTGAAAATACTGATCAAGGCGGGGGCGATGGACGGCATTGCGGGAGGCGCAACGCGGCCGGAAATGATCTGGCGGGCGTTGGCATGGCATGAGGAGCGGGCGGCCCGCCGTCCGATTGCGCGCTCGCTTTTCCAGGACATGCCGTCGGTTGTCCCGCCGCGCGTTCCCGAATACAGCGCCCGCACGGTTTTGGACCACGAGCTGGAGACTTTGGACTTTCTAATCAGCCGCCACCCTTTATCATTGTATGCGCGGCAGCTTTCGAATCTCAGATACGTCCGGGGCGCGGATCTTTTGAAGCATGCCGGAAAGAGAGCAACCACTGTGGGGTGGTGGGTCACGGGCAAACTCATCACGACCAGGGACGATGAGCCGATGGAGTTCATCAGTTTTGAAGACACCAGCGCGCTGTACGAAACCGTCTTTTTCCCCGAAGCGTATGCCCGCTTCTGCCACATGCTCTACCGCTCGCGGCCCTATGTCCTGACCGGAACGGTCGAGGAAGAATATGGCGTCGCCGTGCTCGCGGTCGACTCCGTCCGGCTTTTGTGAAGAATCCCCGCGTTGTATTATTTCCCGGTCATGAATTCGATTGCGGATTTTGAGAAGCTGCAGCGGGAGATTGTCCAATGCCGCAAATGCCCGCGGCTGGTCGAATGGCGGGAGCGGGTCGCGCTGCAAAAGGTCCGCCGGTTTCGCGGCCAGGAATATTGGGGGCGTCCGGTGCCGGCATTCGGCGCGCCGGATGCCGCGCTCGTCGTGATCGGGCTGGCGCCGGCGGCCCACGGCGGAAACCGGACGGGCCGCATGTTTACGGGCGACAGCAGCGGCGACTGGCTCTACGAGGCGCTGTATCGATACGGCTTTGCCAATCAACCCGTGTCGACGGCCATCGACGACGGATTGCTCCTGCGCGGCTGCCTGGTCACGGCGGTGGCGCGGTGCGCCCCGCCGAAGAATAAGCTTCTGCCCGCCGAAATCCGCAATTGCCGGGGATATCTGGAACGGGAGCTGGGGCTGGCGCAGCGCAAAAAAGCGGTTATCGTCCTCGGACGGGTTGCCTTCCAAGTTTTCCTCGGGATATTGCGGGATAAGGGAGTGCAGACGGTGGGATTGGGCCTGAAATTCAGGCACGGCGCGGAATGGACCCTGCCCGACGGCGTCCGCCTCCTGGCTTCCTATCACCCGAGCCGGCAGAATACGCAAACGGGGAAGATGACGCGCGGGATGTTTCATACCGTTTTCAGCCGGGCGCGCGCCATTGTGGATGCCCCGCGATAAAACCGGCGATCGAATAATTTCTCTTTATCTGCACCAGGTTTTATTTAAAAATCCGCATGAGCCGTTTAGATTGAAACCAATTTCAGCCAAGGGGGGAGGAAAATATGAACATTATTTTTTTCGTCCGATGCGTTCTTTTTTCTGC
The DNA here is from genome assembly GCA_964506795.1 of uncultured Acidobacteriota bacterium. Classification (GTDB taxonomy): domain Bacteria; phylum Acidobacteriota; class UBA6911; order UBA6911; family UBA6911; genus UBA6911. The sequence goes on from CAZDMR010000050.1 coordinate 8,799, forward strand.
GCTCTTTTCTTTGTTGCTAGTGTCGGCGGGATATGCTCAGAAAAAGTTTGAGGAAGACACATTCAAGACTTCGGGCGGGGATCTGAAGATAACGTTTATCCGCCACGCGACCCTGATGCTGGCCTATGACGGTAAAATAATCCACGTCGACCCCGTGTCCATGTATGCGGATTATGCAACGCTTCCCGACGCGGACCTGATATTGATTACCCACGAGCATGGGGACCACCTTGACCCCAAAGCCATTGCCGAGATTAAGACTGCGGGCACAATTCTGATTGCCAACGAGAAAGCCGCCAAGGACTATCCCGACGCCCTAGTGATGAAAAACGGGGACCGCAGGAGTGCTTTGGGAATTTCCATTGAGGCGCTGCCCGCGTACAACATCGATAAGCCGTTCCACCCCAAGGGCAACGGCAACGGATATCTGCTTACTTTCGGAGACAAGCGCGTTTTCATCGCCGGGGATACCGAAAACATCCCGGAGATCAAGGCTCTAAAAAGCATCGACGTGGCGTTTCTTCCGATGAACCAGCCTTACACGATGACGCCCGAACAAGTAGCGGATGTCGCCAGGGCGATGCGGCCAAAGATCCTCTATCCGTATCATTACAGCGAAACGGATCCCAATCGGCTGGTGG
>CAZDMR010000050.1:9539-30897 GCA_964506795.1 uncultured Acidobacteriota bacterium
AAAGCGGCGGGGCCGCGGAGAAAGCGGCGCCGCCTTCCTGGATGAAATCCGCAATAACGGAACTCGAAGGGGCGCTTGTTGAAAAATACGGAGAATCCCAGCGTGCGCGCATAAAGCGCGGGTTGGAGCAGGTCTCTGATTTCTGGCGCGACCCGGACGGAGACCGGGCGGCGCTGGTCGATTTCGTGGGAAAAAATTTCGCAGGCGATCCGGCGGCGCTGGATACGATGTTTGAGCGTTTTGAATACCTGCTCGAAAAAGCCTTTGGCCATATGTACGAAATCAACCGCGAGTTCCGCATGCAGACGGACCTCGATGCGGGACCGATCGAGGCTTACGATGAAGTCTTTGCCGCCTACGATCCGTCCGCGCATCTTATGGACGACTTTTTCGAAAACAAGCTGGCTTTTGTAGTTCTGCTGAATTTCCCTCTGACGACCCTTGAGGAGCGGCTGGCCGAAGGCGAAAAATGGAGCCGCCGCCGGTGGGCTGAAACGCGGCTTGCGGAGTATTTTTCCAGGAGGATTCCCGCCGAAGTCAATCTGGCGATTTCAAAGGCAGGCGCGGACGCCGACCGGTATATTTCCGAATACAACATCTGGATGCATCATTTGATCGATGAACAGGGCCGCCGCCTTTTCCCTCCGGGGATGCGGCTTTTGTCTCACTGGAATTTGCGCGATGAAATAAAAGCCTGCTACGGCGATTCTCCCGATGCTCCGGCCCGGCAGCGCATGATTCAGAAAGTCATGGAACGCATCGTCACGCAAACCATCCCGGCTTGCGTCATAGACAATCCGCAGGTGGACTGGAATCCCTACACTAATGAAGTGGCGCCGGCGGCGGAAAAGGATTCCGATTACGCCCCCAAGGGAAAGGAAGCGGCCGACGCGCCGGAACCCAATACGCGCTACCGGCATCTGCTCGAGACCTATCGGGCCGCGAGGCTGGCGGATCCCTATTCTCCGAATGCTCCTACAATGATTGCGCGGCGCTTCAATGAGGACCGACAGATACCGGAGGAGCGCGTGAGGGAAATGTTTGAACAGGTGCTCTCGTCTCCCGCGGTCCCGCGCGTTGCTCAGTTGATCGAGAAGCGCCTGGGACGGCCTCTGGAGCCGTTCGATATCTGGTACAACGGATTCCGCGCCAAGGCAAAATATTCGGAAGCGGAACTCGACAGGGTGGTCGCCGAAAAATATCCCACGGCAAAGGCTTTTGAAAAAGATATCCCCGTTTTGCTGGAAAAACTCGGATTCTCCGCCGAACGCGCAAGGTTCGTGGCGGAAAAAATCGCTGTCGACCCGGCCCGTGGTTCCGGGCATGCAATGGGCGCGGCGATGCGGGGAGTAAAGGCCCGGTTGCGGACGCGCGTGGGCGAATCGGGGATGAACTACAAAGGCTACAACATTGCCGTCCATGAACTGGGACACAACGTCGAGCAGACGTTTTCGATGAATGCCATAGATTATTATTCCCTCAACGGAGTGCCCAACACGGCCTTTACGGAAGCTTTGGCTTTCGTCTTCCAGGGACAGGACCTGAAACTGATCGGGATGCAGGTTGAGGATTCCGAGGCCGCCGCGCTGAATGCCCTGAACGATTTCTGGATGACCTACGAAATCTGCGGCGTCAGCCTGGTGGACATGCGCGTCTGGCACTGGATGTACGATCATCCCGACGCAACGCCTGAAGAGCTGCGCGAAGCGGTGCTCCGCATTTCGAAGGACGTCTGGAACCAATTCTACGCGCCGATTTTAGGAACGAAGGATTCTGTCCTTCTGGGGATCTATTCTCATATGATCGATTATTTTCTGTATCTTCCGGATTACCCGATCGGGCATATGATCGCTTTCCAACTCGGAGAGCATATGAAAAAGGCGGGAAAGATCGGGCCTGAATTCGAGCGTATCGCGCGCCAGGGACGCATTGCGCCCGACCTGTGGATGAAGGGAGCCACCGGATCGGCCGTAAGTCCCGACGCCATGCTCGCTGCTGCCGAGCGGGCGTGCAACCTTATGGAAGTTCAATGATAAACGCAGAAAGGAGCCGCGATGGCTGCACTGGGCCTCGCCCCTGTTGATTGGCTGATCATTGTAATCTATTTCGCCTTCGTCATCTGGATGGGATTTTATTTAAAGCGCTTCACCAAGACCCAGGAAGACTTCTTCCTGGCGGGGAGGAAAAACAGCGCCTGGGTCGCGGGCCTGGCCTTTTTATCCGCCAACCTGGGCGCGCTCGAATTGCTCGGCATGGCCGGGAACACCTTCAAGTACGGAATGTATGTCGCGCACTTCTATTGGATCGGCGCCATACCGGCCATGGTGTTTCTCGGCGTCTACATGATGCCGTTTTATTACAGCAGCCGGATCCACTCGGTCCCCGGCTATCTCCGCCTGCGGTTCGACGAAAAGACCCGCCTTTTGAACGCATTCGCCTTCGCGGGCATGACGCTTCTGGTATCGGGAATCAACCTGTACGCGATGGCGCTGGTCCTGCACACGTTCGTGGGATGGAACTGGGATGTGAGCATGTGGGTTTCCGCGATGGCGGTAGCGGTATACATCACGTTGAGCGGCCTGTTGTCGGCCATGTTTACCGAAATCATACAGTTTTTCCTGATCTGGTTCGGCCTGTTTCTGGTTGCGGTCCTGGGAATCGTCGAGGTCGGCGGCGTCGACGAGATTTTCGCCCGCATTCCGCCCTCTTTCGCCGCCCTTTGGTCCACTTCGGGAGATCCCGCCCAAAACGGGATGGCCGTCACCTGGGCCGGCATCGTGCTTGGGCTCGGATTCGTCCTCTCGTTCGGTTACTGGACGACGGATTTTCTGGTGGTGCAGCGCGCCTTTTCCGCCCGCGACCTGCGCGCGGCGCGGATGACGCCCCTCATCGCATCCTTCTTCAAAATGGCGATCCCGTTTCTGGTTATCATGACCGGCCTGGTGGCGCTGATTCTTGCCGGGGATCCGAAAAGCGGCTTTGCGTTATTGCAGGACGGAGGGCAGATAAACTACGATTCCGCGCTGCCTCTGTTGATTCAGCGCTACTACCCGACCGGCCTGATCGGTCTTGGCGTTACGGCGCTGCTGGCTGCGTTCATGGCCGGGCAGGCGGGAAATGTGAGCGCATTCAACACGGTCTGGACCTATGACATCTACCGCGCCTTGATCAACCGGCAGGCGTCCGATAAATCGCTCCTCTGGATGGGAAGGGTTGCGACGGTGGTCGGCATCCTGCTGAGCGTCATGACGGCCTATTGGGCCAAAAGCTTTCCGAGCATCATGGATTACATGCAGGCGATATTTTCCTGGGTGAATGCGCCGCTGTTCGCCACCATGCTGCTCGGAATGTTTGTCGTATGGATTACCCCCAACGGCGCCTTCTGGGGGCTGCTCGCGGGCATGGGATCTTCCTTTTCCTTGTACCTGGCGGTGAAGTTTGCGTGGATTCATCCGTCGGCGATTACCCTGTCCCCGGTTACAAGCGATATGGCCGCGAATTTCTGGCGCGCATGGTGGGCCTGGTTGATATGCTTCGGCGTGACAATTCTGGTGAGCCTGTTTACCAAAAAGAGGCCGCGGACCGAGCTGGTGGGACTGGTCAAGGGATTAACCGCCGAGAAGGCTATTGAGCCTGTTCCTTTCGCAAAGTCTCCCGAGTTTTACGGTATTTTATCCATCATCATTTTGATCGTGTTGAATATATATTTCTGGTAGGGGGAAGCATGAAATCCATTTGGTACTTTGTCGGCGTGCTTCTTACGATCATGGGCGTCGTCATCACCGCATCCGCTGTTTATTCTCTGTTTTATCCGCCGGCTCAGTCCAAGGTCCTTTCGCACCTGCATGCGGATCTCTGGTGGGGAATTTTCATGCTGGCCTTCGGGCTTTTCTTTGCGATATGGAACCGACGATAGGAAGGGAATAACCTCTTGTCTGAGAAAGCGGATAACTCAGCGGATAGCAGCGTTGCTGAGAAATCCGCCTCCCTCTTTTGCAGTCTTTCGTTGAAGCGCCGCTATTTGAGATCCTGCTGCGCTCTTTGAATCACGCGCTCAACGCCGGCGAGCGAATTCCTGTGGCTGTTTTTCCAGAGCTGCTCCAGATATTTTTTCGCCTCTCCCGATGCCGATCCTTTTAAAACGTAAGCCTTGGCGAGATTCAGCATGGCCGGTTCCAGCTTGTTCATCTGCCAGTAGGATATGCCCATATAGTAATAGGCGATGTCGTTTTTCTTGTAATACTTGACCGAATTGCTGAAATTATTGGCGGCGCCGTTGAAATCGCGGTTTTGATAAGCCGCGTATCCGACCGCGTGATAGGCGGTGGCGTAGGCTGCATTGACGGTGTTCTTCCAGTTCTCTTCGCTCACGCCGTCGGGCTTTTTAGCGTTCGGCAATGCCTTGAGGCACATCCGCGCGTATTTGACGGCTTTTGCGGTCTCCTGCCTGGCGCTGTATCTCCGGGTCAATTCATAGAGAATCTCGACATTGCCCGGATCCGCGGCAACAGCTCTTTCGCCCCATTGGAGGAATTTGGCTTCGTTGTTCAACCCCAGGTACGATTTCGCGATCGCCACGGCCAGCTCCCCGCTGGGGCTGTTTGCATAAGCCTTTTCGCCGAAGGAAGCGAATCCTTTTGTGTCGCCGGTGGCGGAATAAGCGGTTGCAAGCGCTGCAAAAGTAAAGGAATCATTGGGAACAGCGCCCAGGAACCGGTCGCCCAGAGCGATGATTTGCTTCCACTGCTTCTGCTGCTGGAGCCCCACGATGATTTGTTGATATTCGGCCGTGACGTATTTCCGCAATGTGGATTTCGGCCTGTTCTTAAGGAAGGTCATAATCATATCCATTTTCTTTGCGGAATCTTTTTCCGCCTGGACGCTCTGATATGCCTGGTATTCCTCTTCCGTATAATCCGCTTCCTGCGCAAAAATCGGCGTGGCGGCCAGGATAAAAGCGAATGTCAAGCTGAAAAGGATTCTGCCAATTCTTAAACGCAACGGGGAATTCATGACGTAATCTCCTTATTTTGTACTAAGGGGCACCACACCCTCCAGATACACAGCTTTTATATCAAAAGCATGCGACAAACGACAAATGAATTCGTCGGCGCTATTGTGAACCGAGCTTGGGTTTAGCTATGCTTTTGCAATGCCAATTAAAGAAATACTGCTCGAAGAAATTAATGTTGAGGACGAAACCTTTCGGATAAGCGAAGAGCTTGATTCCGAAGCGATGGCCGACTCATTGCGGAAAATCGGCCAACTGAATCCCGTGCTGCTTTTGGACAGGCGCGCGGGAAAGGCGGTCCTGTGCGGATTCCGCCGCGTCCGGGCGATGAGGCGGCTTGGCGCAAAACACATCCTTGCCGCAATTCTTTCGGAGGAATCCTGTAATGCGCTCCGCGCCTTAAGCTTTGCCTTATGGGACAATCTGTCCCACCGGCAGCTGGCCCCGCTGGAGAAAGCCAGGGCGCTTTCCAAGCTTCGGACCGTTGGCGGCGTCCCCGACGATGATCTGATAGAAACCTATCTTCCTCTTTTGGGCCTCAAGCCCCACGAAAGCGTTTTGCGGACCTATATCTCGCTCAACGACATCTCGGCAAGCCTGCGGCAATGCTTGGCCGAAGGCAGGCTGGCGCATGCCAGCGCGGAGTATCTCGCAGGAATGCCGTCGGAAGTGCAGAATGGCATTGCTTCATTCATGGGCCGCGTCCGCCTAAGCGCCAGTTTGCAGAAAAAAACGCTTGTCCTATTGGAAGAGCTTTCGATAATGGGCGGGACTCGGTTGGACGCTCCGCTCGACAGTCGCGAAATCCGGGACATCCTGGACAATCCTGCTTTGTCGCCTTTCGAAAAAGGGGACAGGGTGCACGCGGCTCTTTATCGCCTCAGATACCCGGCCTTATCGCAGGCTGTGACGCGGTTTGACGAAGGAAGAAAGCTGCTCGATTTGCCGGGCAGCATTCACGTCGCCCCCGATCCTTTCTTTGAAACGGCGGATTTGAAAGTCCATTTCGAGGCATCCGATCCAAAACGCTTCCGGGAACTGGCGGACGCGATTCAAAAGGCCGCTCACTCGCCGGAGCTGGAGGCGCTGTATCAAATTGTATGATTTCGTGAACCGGATGGTTTGTGAATAAAACGCCATGATCCCCTATCGCCCGAAACTGGTTATCGTCCAGAATGAATCCTGGCGGGACAAAGCCGCCCGCGAAATTCTTCAGTCTCTTCCGGACGTGGAGATTAAGACCGTCCGCGATTTGGACATCCCTTCCTACAGCCGGGACACCCTTGTTTTAATGCGCTACCGCGGCAGATTTTTGAAAAAGTGCCAGGGATCGGGAGCCGAGGTATGCTGCAACTTATTTATTGCCAGCTACGGGTGGAACTGCCACCTGGATTGCACCTATTGCATTTTGCAGTCATACCTGGAAGGAAAGGCTCTCCTGGTTTTCACCAACATTGAAGAATTGCTGGCCGAGCTTAAAGACACGCTCAATCGGCATCCGAATCGGATGTTCAGAATATGCACCGGAGAACTTGCGGATTCTTTGGCGCTGGACCCCATAACGAATTATTCGCGAAAAATCGTCCCCTTTTTCGCTTCTCAAAAGAACGGCGTTCTGGAACTTAAAACCAAGACCGATCTGATTTCCAACCTGGAGAGCCTGGACCACCGAGGGCGCACGGTTGTGTCCTGGTCGATGAATTCAAGGCGTATATGCCGCAGCGAAGAAGCGAAGGCCCCGCGCTTCGAAGAGAGGCTGACTGCGGCGGCTCGATGCCGGAAATGGGGATACAAGGTGGGATTTCACTTCGATCCGATGGTTTATTATGAAGGCTGGGAGCCGGAGTATCGGGAGGTCGTCCGGGAAATTTTCAGGACGATCGATCCCGGCGGCATCGCCTGGATAAGTCTCGGCACTCTTAGATTTACGCCCCACCTGCGGGAGATCATCCGCAGGCGTTTTCCGCAGTCCAAGGCGCCTTTCGGAGAATTCATCCCCGGCCACCACGGAAAGCTGCGCTATTTCCGGCCCATCCGCGAAGAAATGTACCGAAAAATGAAATCCTGGATCCACGAGGAAGCGCCCGGCGTGTTCGTCTATCTCTGTATGGAAAGCCGGCTGGTCTGGGAGCGGAGCTTTGGGGCCGCTCCGCGCAATTCTTCCGATCTTGCCGAGCAGATGGACAGGCTGATCGGCTGAAATAATGAAGGAATGCCGCGGGGGAGCCGATAAGCCTTGCGGGGTTATTAACCCAGGTTAAATATCGATTTATAAGCAAAGCAAAAAACGAGGGCGATAGCTCCGTCGCTATGTCTACGGCGAAAAATATTTATGAGGGATTAACCAATCCTCCCCCGACTTCCCAAATTCGCCCGTCGCGGATTCTGATCGTCGACGATGAAGTGGTCGTCAGGGAGATTCTCGCCCGCAAGCTGGCGGGTCTTGGGCACGAGTGCGAGAGCTGCGACAGCGGTCCCTCGGCGCTCAACCTGTTGGCGAAGCGCGAATTCGACCTTGTTTTAGCCGATATTTCAATTCCAGGCACGGGGGGAGGGGTCCTTTTAAAAAAAGCCCTGCAAATCTATCCGGAAATAGCCGTAATTTTGATTGCCCCGGTCGGTGACATCGGCGCGGCCGTGGACGCACTGAAGGACGGCGCCTGCGATTATGTAACCAAGCCTTTCAGCATGGAAAAAATAACCCTGAGCGTCGCGCGCGCCCTGGAAAAGCGCCGCCTTCTGATTGAAAACCGGAACTATCAGCGGACTCTGGAAGAACAAGTTGCCAGCCGCACCCGCCAGATCGAGGAAGCGCTGCAGGTGCTGAAGCAAACGTATCATTCCACTCTCGTAGCTCTGAGCAAGGCGCTGGACAGCCGCGACAGCGGCACCGACGGCCATTCCCTTCGCGTCACGTTTTATTCCGCGCGGCTGGCCCAACAACTGGGGCTCGACCCGTCGGAGATTCAAGCCATACAGTACGGCGTCCTTCTTCACGACATTGGAAAAATCGGAATCCCCGATGCGCTGCTGAACAAGGCCGGGCCGATGGACGAAGAACAATTCAGCCTGATGCAAAAGCATCCTGAAATCGGATACCGCATCCTTTCCGGCATCAAGTTTCTGAAGGGAGCGGCGCAGTTGGTGCAGCAGCATCACGAGCGCTACGATGGGAAAGGCTTCCCCCGGCAGTTGAAGGGGAACCAGATAGATTTGGGCGCGCGTATCTTTGCCGTTGCCGACGCGCTGGACGATCTGACTTCGGACCGGCCGTTTCAGCCGGCCATGGATATGGATTCGGCGATCCGGGAAATTGAAAAAATGTCGGGCGCCCAGCTCGATCCCCGGGTGGTAAAAGAATTTCTGAAAATCCCCGTTTCAGAATGGACGAATATCCGCAAGGAAATTGCATTCAATACAAAGCGCGCCGACTTCCTGCGTATCGGGAACGGAAGATAAAACGGCTGCGCCTTCCGTCGCCCGGGCGAGAAAGCGTTTTGTGCACTGCATGAATCCCCGCCGCAGTAGAAGCTTCATGAATCATCCGGGCCGGCAGCCCCTAGCGTGCCCCGCGATTGAAGGGCGAATCAAAGAATCCATGGATAGAGATTATCGGCATGAAGGATTTCGCGTTATCTTAAGCGGACTGCCGGGGATCCCCAAGGCGGGAATGATTAAAAAAGTTCGTTTATTTTTCCTGTTCGCGAAGATTAATTCAGGTAAAATAAATTGGATGGTTCAGTTAATAGAGCTTTTCGGAGGAAGCGGGTATTCCGCTGATGCGCCTAAAAGAAGCTCGGAATTTGGAAGCACCGGCAGTTTTCCCCCCAAGATTTTGGCATTCGCATTGATTGCTTGATACCAAACTAAAATCCTTAGGATTGAAAGTTGAGGTGAACAATGGTTCAAGAAGTGCCTGTGGTTTGGCTGGCGGCATTGTCCTGTACAGGCTGCAGCGTGTCTTTACTGAACTCGGCCAGCCCTACAATCAAAAATATCCTGATAGATGAAATAATCCCCGGGACTCACATAAACCTGCGTTTCCACCAGACGGTCATGGCAGGCAGCGGCGAACAGGTTATTCAGGTGCTTGAAGATACGGCGAAAGAGAAGAAGGGCGAATATGTCCTGGTCGTCGACGGGGCTATTCCAACCGGCGATACCGCAGGTTGGTGTGTTATGGGGGAGAGAGACGGCAAACCTGTGACTGTGGAGAAAAGGTTTGAAGAACTTGCTCCCGACGCACTGGCCATACTGGCCGTCGGAACGTGCGCTTCATTCGGCGGCATTCCGGCTTCAGGATCAAATCCCAGCAATGCGAAGCCGGTTAGAAGGGTCATGGAGGAGAAGGGAATAGACAAGCCCTTAATAAATATACCTGGATGCCCTCCGCACCCCGACTGGATTGTCGGCACAATATCCAGCATATTGCTTAACGGGCTGCCGAAGGCGGAAGACCTGGACGATGAACTGAGACCGCTCTTGTTTTACGGCAAGCTGATTCATGAGAACTGTCCTCGCCGCGCCTATTTCGATGAAGGAAAATTTGCCAAGAAGCCCGGCGACGAAGGGTGCCTGTTTGAACTGGGCTGCAAGGGTCCGATTACCTATGCGGACTGCCCGTTAAGACGGTGGAATAACGGAACAAACTGGGTGATCGGCGCCGGTGCGCCTTGCCTCGGTTGCACTCAGCCGGAATTCCCCAATCTGCCGATGTACCAGAAACTGGTCGATGTGGAGCTGCCGGTAATAGGTTCATGCTGGACCCGTGAAAAGGAGGATGTCTAGTGGCCAATAAAATCATCATTGACCCACTCACCAGAATAGAAGGCCATCTCAAGATAGAAACGGTGGTCGAGGATGGCGTCGTTAAAGATGCCCGCAGCACCGGAAATATGTTCAGGGGCATCGAACTCATCCTTCACGGAAGAGATCCCAGAGACGCGCAGGCTATCACGCAGCGAATATGCGGGGTATGCCCTCAATCCCACGGACTGGCGGCGGCTCAGAATCTGGACAGCGCATTCGGCATTGCAGGCAGCATTACGGATAACGCCAGGATAATAAGGAATCTCATACAAGGGGCGCATGTTGCGCAGGACCATATCCTGCATTTTTACCACCTGGCCGCCCTGGACTACGTCGATGTAACCGATGTCGCCGGATATGAAGGCAATGATTCCGAGCTTAACTCGCTGAAGACATTTATCGGCCGCGGCGAGCTCGGGCCTTTCGTTCCCCGCTATGAAGGCGATTACAGGCTGTCTCCGGATCTCAACCGGGCTGCATGCGCCCATTATATCCAGGCTTTTGATATCCGGAGAATGGGCCACGAAATGGTGAGTATTTTCAGCGGAAAGATTCCTCACAGCGTCGGCATCGTCCCCGGCGGCGTGACCTGTACTCCTACGGTGGATATGATCACAAACTACCTGTGGAAGCTGCATAAGCTGCAGGATTTCATCAATAACGTTTACATCCCTGACGTCATGGCAGTAGCCGGAGCTTATATGGACTATACGGAGATCGGCGCGGGGTGCAAAAATTACCTTACCTACGGGGCCTACGACCTTGAAGGCGGTCAGCCGGATGTCACAAAGAGAAAGAGGCTCTATCTGCCCGGAGTTACATCCGCGGATCTCATACCCGGCAAACTGGATGTCGACAAGATAGCCGAGGAAGTTACCAGTTCATGGTACGAAAACTACGAAGGATCAAAGCATCCTTCGATCGGCGAGACCAAGCCATACCTGGAGAAGGAAGGGGCCTACTCCTGGATCAAATCTCCGCGGTACGACGGCAAGGTTTACGAAGTGGGGCCCTTGGCCAAGCTGATGGTGGGATACGCAAGCGGCGATCCCGAAATCAAGGCGCTGGTCGATTCATCCCTTAAGAAATTGAACGCCCCGATTACGGCGCTGTTCTCGGTCATGGGCAGGCATCTTGCACGCGCTCTCGACGCAAAGATGATAGCCGATAATCTTGAGAAATGGGTGCTGCAGGTTAAACCGGGCGAGCCTGTTTTCACCGAGTATGAAATCCCCGAGGAATCCAGGGGATTCGGGCTCACCGATGCGTCAAGAGGCGCCCTGGGGCACTGGATCGATATAAGGGATCACAAGATTTTCAATTATCAGTGTGTGGTTCCGACGACCTGGAACGCGTCGCCGAAGGACGCTGAGGGAAATCCCGGCCCGGTCGAGCAGGCGATCATCGGAACAAGGATACGGGATAAGGACAATCCCTTTGAGATAGTGCGAATTGTCCGTTCGTTCGATCCCTGTCTCGCCTGCGCCATTCATTGACGAGTACGGCCGAACAGAAAAGTGCGGGCAATAACTGGACTGTTGGCCCGGATTATTCATGAGGATCCGCAGCAGTAGAAGCTTCGTGAATAATGCGGGTTAGGGAGGAAAGATGATTCTTTCAAAGCAGAAACCGTTAGAGGAAATACTGGAATACCTTAAAAATGAAGATAGCGTCTTCCTGCTTGGTTGTAACGGCTGCGCTCAAGCTTCGGGCACCGGAGGGCCGGAGCAGGTTGAGGAAATGAAAGTAAAGCTGGCGGAAGTCGGTAAAAAGGTGACCGGCAGCGCCGTTATCGATTTTCTCTGCGACAAAGCGCTGATACGCTCGAGGCTTAAAAGCAAGATAAAGGAAATAGAAGAGGCGGATGCCATCCTGGTAATGACCTGCGGAGTCGGCATTCAGGCGGTGGCCGCTTCCGTGAATAAAATATGCTATCCCGCGTGCGACACCATGAATCTCGGAGGAACACGGGGGGAATGGCCGGGCAGCGAAAGGTGCAATGAATGCGGAGAGTGCATGCTTGCTTACACGGGCGGAATATGCCCGCTTACCGCATGTTCAAAGGGGCTGCTCAACGGCCAGTGCGGCGGCGCTTCCCATGGGAAATGCGAGATATATCCGGAGAAAGACTGCGGCTGGGAGCTGATTTACAAGAGGCTGAAGGCGGTGAACAGACTGGATATCCTGGATAAGATCATTCCTCCGAAAGACTACAACAAAATGGTTCCCGAGCCATCCACGCTGCTTACATCCCGGTTCGCATTGGAAAACACCGACCCAAAGGAGGAGGTTGCAAAATGAGCTTGCGCTCGGCCATAGAAAACAAAGAATTCGTAATAACCTGCGAAATAGGCCCTCTTAAAGGCACCGATATTTCAGAGATTAAAGAATCCGCCGAAATACTAAGGGGCAGGGTGACGGCGGCGAATGTTACCGACCAGCAGAGTTCGGTGATGAGGCTGGGTTCTCTGGTTACCAGCTATCTGGTCAAAGAGGGGGGCGTGGACCCTATTTATCAGGTGACCTGTCGGGATAGAAACAGGATTGCCCTGCAGTCCGATCTGCTGAGCGCCTCCGTCCTCGGAATAAAAAATGTCCTCGCGATTACCGGGGATCTCCCTTCGCTGGGGGACCATCCGCATGCCAAGCCGGTGTTCGATCTGGATTCGGTGCAGTTGCTGGGCGTGATCGAGCGATTGAACGAAGGCTATGATTTGGCCGGCAACGAGCTTCAGGGCAAAACCGATTTTTTCCCCGGCGCTGTGGTTAATCCCGGCGCGGATACGGAAACATCTCTGGAGCTTCAGATTCGAAAGATGGAAAAGAAAATCAGGGCCGGCGCGAAGTTTATCCAAACGCAGGCAATATACGATGTGGATGTCTTCGCCAAATTCATGAAGCGGGTAAAAGGATTCGGCGTGCCGATTCTTGCGGGAGTCATTCCCCTGAAATCGGTGGGCATGGCCCGCTATATGAACAAAAGCGTCGCGGGCGTATTCGTGCCGGAAAGCCTTATCCAGAAGATGAAAAACGCCCAGGACAAGGCGGCGATGGGCATCGAAATTGCGGCAGATCTGATCAAAGGCTTAAAGGATATTTGCCAGGGCATTCACATCATGGCCATCGGCTGGGAAAAGAAAGTTCCCGATATAATCAGGGCTTCAGGCTTATAATCCGCACTATGCGCGGAACCGCCTTGGGATTTCTCCTGACAGCATACGCATTGCTCCAGACCGCAGGATGCGCTTCGGCCGCCGGCGAGCAGGGCGGCCTCGTGGAAAGCGGCAAGTCTTTTCACGCGGCACGACGAAGCGAGCTGATGGAGAGAATCAAAGGGACCGTCGCAGTGCTCAAAGGGGCTCCCGAGCTTGGATCCTACGCCCCGTTCCGGCAGGATAACAATTTCTATTATCTGACCGGCGTGGAAACGCCGAACGCGCTCCTTATGCTGGACGCGTCGGCGCATCGTTCAATCCTTTTTCTGCCTCGCCGGGATAAAAACGAAGAGAAATGGGACGGGCCTTGTCTTTTCCCCGGCGCCGCTGCTTGCGCCAAAACGGGAATGGATGACGTCCTGGAGCTGTCTTCGTTTTGGAACGAGCTTGAAAAGCGCAGCGCCGAGCGCGGCGTCCTTTATATTCCTCTAATGCCGCAGGAAACCGCGGCGGTCAGCAGGGACCAGGCGTTGCAGCATGAGTCCGCCCGGCAGAGCGATCCTTGGGACGGCAGGATCGGCCCGCAAGCGGCTTTTGAAAAAAGCCTTCGCGCGCGGCTCGGCGAATCAGCCGACATCCGGGACCTTTCCCCGCTCCTCGACGACATGCGGCGCGTGAAAGACGCCTGCGAAATCGAGCTGCTCCGGCGCGCGGCGCGAATCAGCGCGCTTGGACTGGCGGAGGCCATGCGCTCCGCGCATCCCGGCATGGTCGAATATCAGCTCGCCGCCTTGGCCGAATTTGTTTTCTTGTGGCACGGCGCCTTCGGTCCCGCCTTTTTCCCGATTGTGGGATCCGGTCCGAATTCCTGCCTTTTACACTACCATGAGAACCGGCGCACGACCGCCGCCGGAGATATCGTGCTGTTTGATTTCGGCTGCGATTATGCTTATTACGCGGCGGATATCGCGCGCACATTCCCCATTTCGGGGCGCTTCAGCAAAGAGCAGGCCAGGGTCTACCGCGTTGTGCTGGAGGCGCAGAAAGCCGCTATCGGGAAAGTGCGCCCCGGCGCCACGTTCAATGATTTGGGGAAGGCGGCGCAAGATGTTTTTGAGCGGCATGATTACCGGGGCCCCATTCCGCATGGCGTAAGCCACTACGTGGGGATGTCGGTTCACGACGTGGGGGCGGCCGCCCCCTTTGAGGCCGGCGTGGTCATAGCCGTCGAGCCCGGGATCTATCTGCCCGATAAAAATCTGGGGATTCGAATTGAAGATACGGTCCTGGTGACCGAAGACGGCTGCGAAATACTGACCGGGGAAGCGCCGAAGGAAATTTCGGATATTGAGAAGCTTATGGCGGAAAAAGGCATTACAGAAGCATTCAAAAACTGATATAGATACAAATTCGCCAATTGAAACTGAAGGGAATGCCATGATTCGCATCTTCCACGAAAAAGACAAGGCCAGGTTCTTCAGCTGCCTGGAACGCCGCAAGGCCGCCGTGTCGGACGACATTACGGATTCGGTGCGGCAGATCATCTCGGATGTCCGGCAAAAGGGGGACCGCGCTCTCCTGAAATACGCGGAAAAGTTCGACGGGATCAGGATGACCGCCCGGCAATTGCGGGTTCGCCCTCAGGCATTGCGGGCGGCGGCCAAAAAGGCGGATCCGGCCCTTGTGCGGGACCTGGAAAAGGCGATTTTCAATATACACGCCTATCACAGAAGACAGGTTCAAAAATCGTGGCAGTACCGCAAACCCGGCGTGGTTCTGGCCCAAAGAGTGCTGCCTTTGGACAGCGTCGGCGTTTACGTGCCCGGCGGGACGGCGGCCTATCCCTCGACGGTTTTGATGAACATAATCCCGGCGAAGATTGCGGGAGTCAGGCGCATTGTCGCTGTTACCCCTCCGGGGACATTTCAGCGGCATCCGATCATTGCGGCCGCCTTGATGGAGCTTAATGCGACGGAAATCTACCTTGTCGGAGGCGCCCAGGCGGTGGCGGCGCTTGCCTACGGGACCGCAACGATTCCCCGCGTCGATAAAATAGTGGGGCCGGGCAATGCTTACGTCGCCGCGGCCAAGAGGGAAGTGTTCGGGCAGGTCGATATCGACATGATCGCGGGGCCCAGCGAAGTGGTCATCCTCGCGAGCACGGGATCCAATCCGCGCTTCATCGCCGCCGACATGCTTTCGCAGGCGGAACACGACGAGGCGGCCAGTTCGATCTGCTTCACCGACTCGCTTCCGCACGCGATGCTTGTAAAGCGCGAACTGGAGCTTCAGCTGGAATCGCTTCCAAGGAAGGAAATCGCCCGGAAATCCCTGGATAATTTCGGGGCCATCGTAGTCATGGACAACTACATCGAGTCCGCCCAGTGGATCAACGAGATGGCGCCGGAGCATGTGGAGATTTTTTCGAGCATTCCTTTTTTAGCCATTGAGAAAATCCGCAACGCCGGTTCCATTTTCTATGGAGATTATTCTCCTGAAGCAGTCGGGGATTATTTTGCCGGCAGCAATCATGTGCTTCCTACGGGAGGCACGGCGCGCTTTTTCTCCCCTCTGGGGGTATACCATTTTCAGCGCAAGACGGGCATTATCCGGTATACCAAGTCCGAACTCCGGCGCACCTGGAAATCCATCGATGCGCTGGCGCGGGCCGAAGGGCTGGACGCCCACGCGCTGTCGGTTTCCATCCGGCAGGATGGCGGCGGCTCTGCGAAGAAAAGGACAAGGAAAAGTGAAGACTAGATCCCCCCTCTCCGGAGTAAAACGCCAGGTCATCAAAGTCCCGGCCTATACGCTGCGAGCCTATGAAGCGGAAATTAAGGTCAACCAGAACGAAAATCCCTATGATTTTCCGCCGGACCTGAAAGAGGAAACCTTTCGGCGTTTTAGAGAGCGGCAGTGGTCGCGGTATCCCGATTTTGTGCCGGATTCGCTCAGGCTCCGCCTGGCGGAATTCACAGGCTGGCAAAAAGACGGAGTTCTGGTCGGCAACGGATCCAATGAACTGCTTCAGGCCGCTCTTATGGTGCTGATAAAAAGCCGGACGCGCGTGGCCATCCCGTTTCCCACTTTCAGCGTTTATCGCCTGATCGCCACCGTGCTGGGGGCGAAGATCGTCGACATCCCCTTGAATGAGGACTTCAGCTACAATGTCGGCGGACTCATTGAAAAATCCGAAGAATCGGGGGCCGCGGTGCTTGTGATCAACAATCCCAACAATCCCACGGCGACGGCGATCGGCGCCGAGGGCCTGCGGCAGATACTCGAGCAGTATTCCGGCTACGTCCTTTTGGACGAAGCCTACTATGAATTTTACGGCTATTCCGGGATCGGGCTGCTCCGGGACTATCCCCGGTTGATTATTACCAGGACGTTTTCCAAGGCCATGGGAATGGCCGGACTGCGGGTGGGGTATCTTTTGACCCATCCCGATCTTGCGGCCCAGATCTCCAAGGCGAAGCTGCCGTACAACGTGAACCAGTTCAGCCTGACGGCGGCCGAGGTTGCGCTGGAAAATATGGACCGCTTTCGCCGGGCGATCGATTCCGTCTGCCGCGAAAAGGAGCGCCTGGGCAGGGAGCTGTCAACGCTGCCGGGTTTTAAGGTTTATCCGTCGAAAGCCAATTTCTTTCTCGTCGAGAGCCCGGTGGAACCGCGGATCCTTTTCGACGATCTGTACAAGCAAGGAATTCTGGTTCGTGATGTATCTTCTTATCCAATGCTCTCGAAATGCCTGCGGATCAGCGTGGGCACGCGGGAGGAAAATGATCGACTATTGTCCGCGCTGCGAGCCCGGCTTTCCGTGTGAAGAACGGCCGGGCGGAAAAGCGCTGGGGAATCCGTATGAATGGACGAACGGCGACAATTAACCGGACTACGAACGAAACGGAAGTGACCGTCTCTCTGAATCTTGACGGCCGCGGCCAAAGCGCCGTGAAGACGGGCGTGCAATTTCTGGATCACATGCTGACTCTTTTTGCGAAGCATGGATTATTCGATCTGGAAGTTTCCTGCAAAGGGGATCTCGGGGTCGATGCGCACCACTCCGTCGAGGATATCGGCATATGCCTGGGGCTTGCCATCGAAAAAGCCCTTGGGGACAAGAAAGGGGTTGTTCGTTTCGCTCACGCCTATTTCCCGATGGACGAAGCGCTGGCCCGGGTAGTGGCGGACCTTTCCGGAAGGCCGTACCTTGTTTACAATGTTGACGTAAAACGGGAGCGCGTCGGGGAATTGGATTCGGATCTCGTGGAAGAATTTTGGAAAGCCTTGGCGAGCAACGCCCGGATGAACGTTCATATTGAGTTGCTCTACGGGCGCAATATGCACCATATCTTTGAAGCTGTTTTCAAAGCGGCGGCGCGGGCGCTCAGCCTCGCTACACGGATGGACGCGAGGGTTGAGGGGATACCCTCCACAAAGGGAGTTCTATAACTTGTCGAGCGCCGGGAACGCCGTCATCGTGGATTACGGCATGGGAAACCTGCATAGCGTGAAAAATGCGGTCGAGGCGGCGGGCGGGCGCGCGACGATCGCGGGGGATCCGGACGCCGTTCGGAAGGCCGAAAGAATCATCCTTCCGGGCGTCGGAGCATTCGGGGATGCCGTGAAAAATCTTCGGCGGAAAGGGCTGGATGCGGCCATCCGGGAAGCGGCGGGAGCGGGGACGCCTCTCCTGGGATTATGCCTGGGGCTTCAGCTGCTCTTTACGCGAAGCGAGGAATTCGGCGATCACGAAGGATTGAATCTGATACCGGGAAACGTGCGCCGGTTCCGGGACGCGGATTTGCGCGTCCCCCACGTGGGCTGGAACCAGATCGAGGGAGAGAAGGCGGATCCGCTTCTTGAAGGCATCCCCGAGGGGAGTTTCTTTTATTTTGTTCATTCCTATTACGTGGAGCCGTCCCTCCCGGAGCATGTGCTGCGATGGACGAGCTACGGGGGCCGTTTCTGTTCGATTGCCGGCCGGGAAAATGTGCGGGGAACCCAGTTCCACCCTGAAAAGAGCCAGGATGCGGGCCAAGCGCTTTTTCGCAATTTCTTGAGGATTTCTTAAGGGCGGATCGAGGCTCGCCGAGCAGGACATTGGAAATATGCTGGAACTGATACCGGCGGTGGATCTCAAGGGCGGCAAATGCGTCCGGCTGCAGGAAGGCGTCGCGGCTCGATCGACCGAATACAGCAGCGATCCGGTGGCGATGGCGCGCCATTGGGAGTCCCAGGGCGCGGCCCGTCTCCACCTTGTGGATCTCGACGGGGCCTTTTCCGGAGAGGCGGCCCATCTGGAAACTGCAAAATCCATCTTCCGCGCCCTGAAAATACCGGTTCAGTTCGGAGGCGGGCTGAGAAGCCTGGAACAAATCGAAAAGATTCTCGATTTGGGCGCGGACAGGGCCATTGTGGGGACCGCCGCCGTGGATAATCCCGGGATGGTGGAAGAAGCGGTGCGCCGGCATCCGGGCTCCATTGTAGTCGGCATCGACGCCCGGCAAGGGAAAGTGGCGCTTCGCGGATGGGTGGATCAAACAATGGTGACGGCGGTCGAGGTGGCGCGGCGCATGAAGGATATCGGAGTGGAGCGTGTTATCTATACGGATGTAGCCCGTGATGGAATGCTGAGCGGAGTGAATTACGAGGAAACCGAGAACTTGTGCCGCGAAGCCGGGATCAAGGTCATCGCCAGCGGCGGGGTTTCAGGAGTCGGGGATGTCCGGGCGCTGTGGGAGCGGCGGTCCTGCGGCATTGAAGGAGTCATCCTTGGCCGGGCGCTCTACGACCGTAAAATCGACTTCGCCGGCTTAAAAGCCCAGGTTCTTTCCTGGTGAGCCGTTCCGGAAAGTTGCACTGAGATGCTGGCTAAACGGATTATACCTTGCCTGGATGTATGCGGCGGCCGCGTTGTCAAGGGCACGCATTTTGTCAATTTGAGAGACGCCGGAGACCCCGTTGAAACCGCTCATAGATACGACGCCGAGGGAGCAGACGAGCTGGTCTTTTTGGATATCACGGCATCCTCGGACCGCAGGGAGATTGTAACGCGAATGGTTCGAGCGGTCGCGGACCGCATATTTATTCCGTTCACGGTCGGCGGCGGTTTGCGTACGGTAGAAGATATTCAGGCGGTACTCAGGGCCGGCGCCGATAAAGTGTCTCTGAATACTTCGGCCGTTGAGGACCCGGACTTGGTTGCAAAAGCTTCCAAGCATTTCGGGTCTCAGTGCATTGTCGTCGCGATCGACGCCCGGCGGGAGCAATCCTGGGATCCGGAAAATCCCCGATGGGAGGT
The DNA here is from genome assembly GCA_964506795.1 of uncultured Acidobacteriota bacterium. Classification (GTDB taxonomy): domain Bacteria; phylum Acidobacteriota; class UBA6911; order UBA6911; family UBA6911; genus UBA6911. The sequence goes on from CAZDMR010000050.1 coordinate 28,819, forward strand.
CACCACTCACGGAGGGACGGTCACCCGGACTCGCGAAGCGGTCGCCTGGGCTCGAGAAGCCGCCGAACGCGGCGCAGGCGAAATTTTGCTTACGTCCATGGACAGGGACGGGACCCAGTCAGGGTATGATAATTTGTTGAATCGCAGGGTGTCGGAAAGCGTCGGAATCCCCGTGATTGCATCCGGGGGATGCGGTTCCCTCCAACATATGGCCGATGCTTTTATTGAAGGCAGGGCGAGCGCGGTTCTGGCAGCCTCCGTTTTTCACTTCGGAAACCACACGATTGTGGAGGCAAAAAAATATTTGCAGGGTTTGGGAATCCCGATGCGCCCGAATTTCCAGCAATCTATAGAAAGCGAGTATCATGAAGAAAATAGACGATCTTAAATGGGGAGAGAGCGGTTTGATCCCCGCGGTGGTGCAGGACGCCGAATCCGGCGAAGTCCTTACGGTGGCTTATGTGAGCAGGGAGAGTTTGTTGAAAACCCAAGAGTTAGGAGAGACCGTTTTCTTCAGCCGCAGCCGTCAGTGCCTCTGGCATAAGGGGGAAACCTCGGGCAACACCCAAAAAGTGATCAGCATCGCGACCGACTGCGACCAGGATGCCCTTGTCATCCGGGTCAAGCCGCGGGGGCCCGCCTGCCATACAGGTGCCCGGTCCTGCTTTTTCGAAGACCTGGAGGGCTTTCCTTCATAAAAATCGTTTTGGACCTGCTATAATCCAAGCGTCTGGGAGCGATCATGAAGGATATACTGGCATTTGTCCTGAGCGGGGGGAGGGGGCGGCGCTTATATCCACTCACGAAATTCAGAAGCAAACCCGCGGTCCCGCTGGCGGGCAAATACCGCATTATCGATATTCCTATCAGCAACTGCATGAATTCGGGTATCAACCAGGTCTTTGTGCTTACGCAGTTCAATTCGGCGTCCCTGAATAAACATATTATACAGACCTACAAATTCGACATGTTTGACGGCGGCTTCGTGGACATCCTTGCAGCCGAACAGACTCCGGAAAACAAAGACTGGTTCCAGGGGACGGCGGACGCCGTGCGCCAGAGCATCAAGCATCTGTTGCCCTATGAGGATGTAAACCACATCATCATTTTATCCGGGGACCAGCTTTATCAAATGGATCTGCGGCGCCTCGTCGATTTTCACGCCCAAGTCAAAGCGGAAATTACGGTAGCCGCCATGCCGGTGTCTGCCGATGCCGCCTCCGGTTTGGGCATTATGAAGGTTCAGGAGGATAAGAGAATCGCCGCCTTCCGGGAAAAGCCGAAGCCGGAAGCGCTGGGAGACATGCGTTCAGCGGATCGGCCCGACGGCCGCAATTTTCTCGCCAGCATGGGAATTTATGTGTTCGGCAAACAGTTCCTCGTGGATCTTTTACGGCAATCGCCGGCGGCCGATTTCGGCAAGGATCTCATCCCTCAATCCATTGACGCTTATCGTGTGATGGCTTACGAGTACGACGGATACTGGGAGGATATCGGAACCATCCGGACATTTTACGAAGCGAATCTCGCCTTGACCGATGCCCAGCCCAAATTCAACTTTTACGACGTGAAGCGGCCCATTTACACCCATCCGCGCAATCTGCCGGGCTCCAAGCTGAACAACTGCAGTGTGCACAACTCCATTATCGCCGACGGCTGCATTCTGAACGGCGCCGACATCAAACATTCTATTGTCGGCGTCCGGAGCCGGATCGGCATCGGGACCACGGTGAAGCATTCCATCATTATGGGCGCGGACAACTTTGAAACCGTCGAACAACTGCGGGACAACGCGGAGAAAAATCAGCCGAACGTCGGCATCGGAAACTACTGCACGATCATCAACGCCATTGTCGACAAGGATGTCCGCATCGGGGACAATGTTTCCATCATCAACGCGCACAACCTTCAGGAAAAGGACGACGAAAATTACGTGATCCGGGACGGAGTGATCGTCGTGCCGAAAGGATCCAGAATCCCCAGCGGCACCGTCATCTGACCGCTCCCAATCCTGATTCTCAGAGAGGCTCCTAGTACTACTACGTTAAGTTATTAAGGACTTCGAGGGCCTCGAACGTT
>CAZDMR010000051.1:0-27486 GCA_964506795.1 uncultured Acidobacteriota bacterium
AGGATCACCGGGACGCTTACGGCGATCACCAACACGGAAAGAGGCAGGCCCATTCGCCAGTAGTCGCCGAACCTGTATCCGCCCGGAGCCATGACCAGCGCGTTCGACTGGTGCGCGATGGGGGTCAGGAACGCGCAGGACGCCCCGATCGCGACCGCCATCAGAAAGGGATCCGCTGAAACCGCCATGCCGTCCGCCAAGCCGACGGCGATGGGCGCGGCAAGCACGGCGGCCGCGGCATTGTTGACCACGTTCGACAGCAGCATCACCGCGATCATCAACAACGCGAGCGTTGCTGCCGGCGGCTTCGAGTTGGAGATTTCCAGCAGGCCTCCGGCGAGCAATTCGGACCCGCCGGTCGTCTCCAGCGCCTGCCCGACAGGAAGCATCGCCGCCAACAGGATGACCACCGGCATATCAATGCTGCTGTACACTTCGCGCGGGGCAACGAGGCCGGTCAGCACCATGACGACTGCGGCGCCGGCCAGCGCCAGCGCCGCGGGGACGAGTTCGACCGCGATCAGCGCCAGCGCGATTGCAAAAATGCCGCCCCCCAGGAACACCTTTCGCGGCTTGGCGATGCGCAGCCCGCGCGAAGCCAACGGCAGGCACCCCAGCTTCTTCAGCGCCGACTGCATGGCCTCTTCCAGCGCCTGCACCAGCAGAATATCGCCCGCCGCCAAGCGGGTTTTTCCCAGCCGCTCGCGCAGGCGTTGTCCCTGACGGGCGATGGCGAGCACGTTCACGCCGTACCGCTCGCGCACGTCGAGCGCCGTCAGCGTCGCGCCCACAAGGCTCGACTCCGGCGTCACAATGGCTTCGACAAGATTCAACTCGCCCGCTTTATCTTTCTTTTTCTCATCTCGCCGGTCTTCTTCTGCGGCCAGCACCAAGCCTGTTGCGTCCATGAGCGTCTTGAGGCCCTCTGAATCCGATTCAATCAGCATAACGTCGCCTTCCCGCAGGACTTCGAATGTGGAAGGAAGCTGCTGCCAATGCCGCCCGCGCACGAGCCCGATCACCAGCACATCGGCATCGTCCTCAACGGCAACCATCAAGTCGTGCAGCGTGCGGCCCGCGAATTTGCACTCCTTGGGGATGCGCAATTCCGCCAGGTAACCGCTGATCTCGAACAACTCCTCGGAGGACTCCTGCTTCTTTCGCTGCGGCGTGAGACGCCAGCCGACGATCGAAATGAAAACCAGGCCCACCAGCGTTAATGCCGCCCCTACGGGAAGAAAGGAGAACATCCCGAACGGCTCCGCGCCGGTCTGCTGCCGATACGCTGCGAGAATGATGTTGGGAGGCGTGCCGATCATCGTCAGCGTCCCGCCAAGCAACGAAGCGAACGCCAGCGGCATCAGGAGACTTGAGGGTGATCGCCCGCCCTTGCGCGACATCCAGATTGCCACGGGCATGAAGAGCGACAGCGCGCCGACGTTATTGATGAATCCCGAACTCAAGGCGACAAACCCCGTAAGAGTCGCCACCTGAATCCAGGGCCGGCCTCCCACGCGCGCCAAGCGATGGGCAAGCATGTCCACCAGTCCGGCATTGAGCAAACCCCGGCTGACGACGAGCACCGCGGCCACCGTAACGACCGCAGGGTGCCCCAAGCCCGAAAACAGCTCATCGGGCGGCACAATTCCCGTCAGCCCGAATACCAGCAGCGCGAGGAGCGCAACCACGTCGTAGCGCCAGCGGTTCCACACAAGCAGAATCAGCGTTGCCGCCAGAACACCGAACACCGTCCATTGCGCCGTTGTCACGATTCCCCCTCAATCCGTCCAACGCCCGTGTCCAGGCGGGCTGCCGAACGCAACCAAGCGCCTTCTCCTTCAAGCCGATAATAGGCGAGCAATAGCAAGATTCCGCAATTGTCCTCTTAGTGAATACGGGCCATGAATTGCACGCCCATTCTTTCCATGTCCTTCATCAGACGGATCGGCTCAACAAAGTGTCCCATCATCCACAGGCCCGGCTTACGGGCGGAACCATCCAGATATTGAAGTAAGGCGGCCGCAACGGGAATGGCTGTTAACTCGTAACCATTGGAATGCGATACGATTGCGTGGGCTTTAGTCATCTGCCCATCTTTGAAGCCGGATGCCTGAACTTGAAGCTCAACCCGGTAAGGCGGTTTGTGAAAGGTGCGCATACCCCACCACAGAAACTTGCCGATCGGGCGAACAGCCTGCGGCGTGATTTTCAGCAATAACCAGGTAACCGGCACGATAATCCAGTCTGTCACCCAGTGCGACTCGGATATGCAAAAGCCAATATCTTTGAGCGAGTGGTAGCTTTGCGGCAGAGGTCGCAATTCCTCAAAGAACATTGAATAGCAGCGCTTCCAACCGATATCGTTTCCAAAATCTATTCTACGCATCTCAAATGAGCTTTTGTTTGTCCACTGGCTGTTCTTATAGACCTGACCTTGATATCCCTTGAAACTCTCTATCAGTTCATCAACGACTTCGGTGTATGGCAGCCATTTGCCCATACCAAGATATCCAGCAACGATGGCGCTCTCGATAGCATCCAAACCGGCGGCGGCATAACGAACCAGTGCGGAGGGAAGTCCCGGATGGAATCCGGCCTCTAACCCGTGGGGCCGAGGATCAGGATTCTCGACATGCATCTTCTCAATCTTCTCTCATTCGGCTAAGCGCCGCGGACTTGTACGCCCTGTTATCCAACCTCTGCCTTTGGCCTATTTGTAGAAAACGGCCAACCATAATGTTGCCTGATCAGGGTCTGTCCAAGATACCTTGTGCTTAGTATGAGCTGCTATATTCAGATAATCGCCGGTTCCCAAACGACAGTTTGAACCATCCTCGAACTCTAATACCCCTTCACCTTTTAGCACAATAACCCATTCGTGTTCATCTTGGTCGTACCAACCATTTTCAGGCGATTTATGGCCCTTTGAAATTATCCGTTCGATCCTTACACTGGTTGAGCGGACCATATCTTCACAAAACTCCGCAGACAGATCTAAGGGCATTGAATCATAGATGTTTCTGCGTTTCATGTTCTCAACTTATATAACGTCGGCCATCAGCCGCGCGAGGCATGAGCATCGACTGCATGGCCTTGTTCGCGTTCACTCCGTCTTTTTCGCGACATATACTCCGTAGCTGATGTACGCCTTGTACGTCTCGTAGAGATCGATTTCCCGTTGTTCCGCAGCCACGATCGTGCGGGCTTTTTCGCTGTTTCCATTCCGGTTCAGGAATTCCTCGAACCTGGCTTGCATAGGCCGATAATAATGATCCATCCAGCAGTGTTCCGGTAACACAAAATACCCGACCGGCGAATAACCGTGCTTTTCCAGAACCCTGATTTTGGCCGAGGCCACATCGATTTCGGGGTACTCGCTGTCCCAATAATTCTCAAGCTCCGGCGGTCGGGAGTCCGTAATCCATGTTATCTCGGAGGCAACCAACAGACCGCCCGCTTTGAGATAGCGACGCCAATCCGCTACGCCCTTTTCAAATCCGATGTTATAGATTGCCCCCTCCGACCAGATGACATCCAATTCCCCGTCGGCGAAAGGCAGGTTTTCCATGGAGCATGCAAGCGTCGAGATCCTGTCCGCCACCCCCATTCGTTCAGCCCTTTCCTCCAGCACATCCAGAAAGTCCTGAAGGAAGTCCACCGCTGTGATTCGGGCATTCAAGAGTTTGGCAAGCACAAGGGTGGATGCTCCTGTACCGCAGCCGATATCCGCAACCTTCAGCGGCGCAGTCCGGTCGACCATGGCCAGACTGAGCGCCTTTTCGGTCTCAGCTTCCCCGCCCGGTCCCTGCCGATGGCCTTGCTTGTGCAAATCGATCAGGAGTGTGTAATCATCCATGGCCTTATCCTTATTGTATTGAGTGGCGAACAAGGGTGTGAGCGGCGAACGCATTCCAGGACATGTCGTCCGCGATGATCAACCTGAAGGAGCGCAACGGCGCGGTGCTGCTCGTCGAGGAGTAGGCCGACACCATCGAAGTCACCGCAAAGGTCGCTATGACCAGCATGCTTGACGCCATGACCGACAGCGGAATTTCGACCGATTCGACCGAGACCTTAGGCACGATCTGCCGCAACCCAGTGCGATCGGCGGCCTTGGCGAGGAAAATTCCCGCCATCGATATTACGCAGATCCCAAGTGGCTTGACCCGCAGACGCTCACGAAGTCGATTGATGATGAACCTTAGACGGTCTGCATCGCTGAATGTCATGTGCATCCGCTACCCGCGCAACCCTTGCACAAGCGGCTTGGCAGTTTTTTTAGCCGAGGCCGACTTGATTCAAATGTTATACGTCTTTTCCACTGTTTTTTTCTCCATCCTGAACAAACTCCGGCTTCGAATCGTTAATAAGACTGCTCCTTTTCATTAAAAAATATCCGAATGTCAATGCTACGACGATGGAGGCGATCCCAATCAAGCTAAGACTACCGACCTCATTTATATCCAAAATGATGACTTTTCTAGCAATCGCTATAATAGCTACTGAGAGCACTACCTCATAGTGTGGTTGCCCTTGGGTTAAATATGTTTTTATTATTGTCTCCAAAAGTTCAATTCCTATTAAAACCAACATGAACAATCCAAAAATTTCAAGCAACTGATTAACACTGAGAAGTAAGTGAGGCGGTCGATACACATCTTTGATAATAAGCCATGCCAAGTCAAGGGTAGCAAGGCCAAGAACAATCGCCATCATGATCATTAGAGCCTGAATCATTAATTTTTCATACCTCTTTAACAAGCTGAACATGTTTCACCTGCCCTTCTTTTTTTCATGTAACCCCATAGGTCAGTGACTGGCGTGCAGCGCCAGCGGAATTGTCGTCCGGCGCAGCGCCTTGTTAGCCCTTGATAGCGCGCTACTTGCTGAGATATATAGCATTGCCGCGCACCCATGCGAGATGAAGCGATACAACAGACCGAGTGCCCAATGAGATGATGGCATATTCTGCAGCGTTTTCGCCCATGAGTGCTACGAAGACTGCGTAATCTTGGTACCACTCGCCGGACTGACTGAAAGAATGAACCAGCATGGCCGCGTGTGCCGCGAAGCGGAGCGTGTCGGCTGCAATCCGTTGTTGGGCGGGCTTTGTTAACGTCACCACAAAAGGGACCCGGGGGTATAAATCAAATGGGACCACCTCTGGGCCCTCCGTCCGCCTATCGTCTGGAATAGAAGACGTTGAATGCAATGGCGAAGCCGCTCATGGTAATGAAGTACATCCAGCCGATCTTGGGGAGGTTCTCGAAGAGAAGGACTAACAGGATAACGATCGCCAACAGGATGTTAACGATACGCTCCATCTGAGCAATGATCTCAACCTTGTCCCAGGATGTCTCGCGGAAGGCCAACAATGATGTCATGGCGAGCCCGAGGATGGCCGTACCGAATATTCTAAATACCTGCGGCACCCGATTCGATAGGCATCCTGTCAGGTCGCCCCACAGCACCGGGAGGAACAGGTAAGTAAGGGCGAAGATGGCCATCATGATGCCATGGACGAGGAATGTGTACCTCAGCCCCGTCGCGATTTGCTTCTCCATTTCCCCTTTCTGGCCTCTAGCGCGCCCAACGCCTGCCGCTGATCCGAAGCATGCGATGGCAGGGCGCGAAGTGTCCGTGCCATCGTAAAGTTTACCGGATCGTGCGGAGCAAGGCGGAACACAATTCGGGTAGAATCCGATGTCAGCGTTTAGTTGTTTGAAAAAGAAACATATTACCATCCCAATGAATTTCACCAAGTTTTAAGCCCCAGGAAGAATCTGGAATACCTGAAAAGACTTCAATGTTCGTGTCTTGGTTGTTCGGATGCTTTATACGATAACTTGAATGAGCGACGCTATTAATATAGTTCTCAGTGTATTTTTGATCGCCTGTTTCCTTTATTATAAGTGCGCTGATGGTTTGAGGTTTTATTTCAGGCCAAACCTTTTTTGTAATATCAGTGAGTTTGTTATTATCGACTAAATATACCCATCTGTTTTCAACTGAAGCGCCCTCCTCTGTTATTAGGATCACTTTTCTGCTTTTTACATCCTTAAAAAAGGTGATGTAATGCTTGAAGAGGATATCATCGCATTCAATCACAAACTGCCGATCACTCTTTTTATTCATGCAGTCAGTTATAAACTCTCTTGAGAGTGGTTCTCCCGAATCACGAATCAACAAATCACCATCAAGAATAAATCTGATTATGATTTCTTGATTGGACGATTGAGCAACTGAATTTGCTGTAAGAAAGAAACAGAAACTTAGAAATAATAGGCGATTCATTCTATTGATCCTTTTAGGATAACGTTGCTCATAACCAGTGGGCCGATTTTTTTGCCCATTCGCTTCATAAGTTTGTTCGATGCTTATCAAATAATTAAGGTGCAATTAATTTTACAGTTGGAAAGTATGTTTGATATCTAGAGACATCTCTAGTTAATAAATCTAAATCTAGTACAGCTGCTTGTGCGCCAATAAAAAAATCAGGCAATGGAGTAGTCTTAACTCCTTTTCTTTTTTTGTATTTAATGTAAGTTTTACCAGCTAAAAACAGAGCTTCTTTTGGAATTCCCACAAATTGGAAGCCCGCCTTGACGATTGCAGACTCTAAATCCTCAATTAACTTAAACCCAATCGATATTTCAGAATAAATTATTGAATTGATATACAATGATGAGTGTTCGCTGTATTCCTCTAATTTGGATTCAGACCAGTCAGCCCATTCCAAGTCATCGAGAAAAACGTCAAGAATAACATTCGAATCAACTAGGACTCCTTTCATTTGCTTCCTCTTGTGAGAGCCATTATTTCATCTGTTGTCATCTTGACGTTGCTTATCCCTCTCAATTTTCTGAATCTCTGAGGTCCTTTTGCCTGCCCTTTCCTTTTCACCAAATAGATTCGTTCTTTTTCTTCTATAAAATCAATCTCAACGGCAGGAGTTATTCCTAGTTTTTCCCGAATTTCCTGGGGAATGGTAACTTGTCCTTTTGTTGTAACTCTCATGATTACGCCTCCAGTAACATGTAATACCAGTAATAATAATACCAATATTATTTTTCGTCAATCATTAATTTCCCGCATCGAACGACCAATCTCACCGGCGGCAATGGAGCGCCGGTTATCGCCGGACTGGGAGCATCACTTTGGCCACCCCGTCTATTATCTGGAAACCTTTGTGGATCCCGGACGATTCCGAGGCACCTGCTACCGTGCGGCGAACTGGATCGTGCTGGGATTAACGACGGGTCGAGGCAAGGACGACCACACGAATAGACCCAATCGCCCGTTGAAGCAAATCCTTGGATATCCTCTTACAAAAGACTTCCGGCGACTCCTGCAAGAGGTAAGATAATGCGGCCCATCAAGCGGGTGGAGATTCGCATGGATGATCTGGAAAGCATTCTAGAGCGGGCGAGAACAGCGCCGCTTACCGAGTAGGTTTCTTAGCATTCAGCCAATTGACACTGCGCCGATACGCAGTATCTTCCGCTACTTTCGATTCATCGTGTGTTGCTGGGCCAGACACCTCGGCGACATAGAACTCTGAACCATAGGGGGACGACCACAAGGTCTCCCATGTTCATTTCTCTGATAAATCGCCATAGGTGGCCGCCTGCAGCGCCCGCTCTTCTTAAATTATTCTCGTCAGCGTAATAGGTATCGCTAATAATGCTACGAAAGTTCTCCCACGAGAGGTTTTCAATGAGCAATCCTCTTGCTTCAGCCCAACCGATAATAATTTGGTTGCTGGCTAAAGCTTCGCCGACCCGGTCAATTCCGCTTGGCGATATTCTCAGTACGAATACTTGCTGTTCCATGTGTATTTCCGCGGGCTAACGTACCGCTAAGCTGCGGCGCGTTTTCGCGCCGTCGACTGCAAGCTATAGTTGGGCACCCCTTACGGTTTATCTGAGTTACGAAACCAATCCTCTTTATGATTGTAGTCCGGATCATAATCCGACCAACCATTGGGCTTATACTTAGCTCGAATCACAGTATAAAATTCCTTTGGGAATTCTCCGTGATAGTCATCCCTTGGATCATAAAAATCCTCACAGAATGGCAACCTTACATAAAGGCCAGAGGCTTTGAAAGAAAAAATGCATTTCGTTTGTTTGTCTTTTTTGAGTCTTCCCCATGTTCCAACAAAAGTGTTGTTGAGTTCTCTGAAATCTCCTGATTCGGACCACCAGATGCGTGGTTCCTTATTCTCGATTGCGAATATAATAGAAGCAACACCTTGGAAGGAACCGTCGCCAGCCTTTGACCCTACGTCACGAAATTGGAAATTGAATACGCCGAGATAAAACGGATCGATCGTAAATTGATTCGGTTGAAAGCGATAGACATTGACCAATTCCATATTTCCGTTTACCGGGAAGATGCTGGAATCGAGGCGTCCTTTTCCCACAATATCGTAATGAAACTGCTTTTTCGGGGATTTTTTTGCCTGAATATAAAAGTCGATTCTTCTATATTCTGGACCGAATATACCTGTGTAAGTGGCCCTTACAAATGAATTCTCATTGTTAGAGATCAATTGACCGAGGTCGTATACTGCAAATTTTTTTAGCTCCATTTTTAGCCAGTACTTGCTGTCTTTTGCTAAATATTTCCTCCATTCGGCTCCGTAATTTGTATCTTGGCAAAAAGCCTGACTGGCTATCAGAGGCCACTCAATTGCTAATATAAAGATGAATAGCAAGAATTTCATTTAAAGTGCCTTTGTGCCCAACGGCTCCGGTTCAGCGGTGGGACGCGCAGCGGACCGTCCGCTGCAACCGGTTGTTGGGCGGTATTCGGAACTCATCACAGTTCCGCCCGCTTGAGAAGTTGGGCATTGATCGCCACGACTACCGTGCTCGCGGACATCAGGATCGCACCCACGGCTGGGGTTAGAAGAACACCCCACGCGGCGAGCACTCCGGCGGCGAGGGGAATGGCGACGATGTTGTATCCCGCCGCCCACCACAGATTCTGGAGCATCTTGCGATAGGTGGCGGTGGACAGCGTGATGATCCTAGGAATGTCGCGCGGGTCGGAGCGCACCAGCACGATGTGTCCCTCTTCCACGGCCACGTCGGTGCCCGCGCCAATCGCGATCCCGATGTCGGCAGTGGCGAGGGCAGGTGCATCATTCACGCCGTCGCCAACCATCGCCACCTTCTTCCCCTCCGCCTGAAGTTCTCTTACCCTGGACGCCTTGTCCTCGGGGAGCACTTGGGCGAAGACCGTGTCGATCCCCAAATTCCCGGCGACGGCATCCGCCACCGCCTGCGCGTCGCCGGTGAGCATGGCCACCTTGAGCCCGTGCTCGTGCAGGGCGTTGATTGCTTCGCGACTTTCTTCGCGGATGGCGTCTGCTACGGCGAAGACTGCCAGGGCCTTGCCGTCCCGAATCAGATAGATGGCAGCCTGCCCTCGGCTCGACGCTGCCTCGGCTGCCGTGCGAAGCGAGGCCGACACCTGCGCGTTCTCTGCCTTGAGGAGCGCCGGACCACCCATGTGGTATTCGACGCCCTCGACCGATGCAGCGACACCCTTCCCGGTCACCGCTCGGAGTCCATCCGCTGGCGGCAAATCGAGCTTCCGCTCCACCGCCGTCTTCACGATGCCGCGCGCGATCGGGTGCTCAGACTCCGACTCCACCCCGGCCGCGATCCGTAGCATGTTCTCCTCGGCTTCCCCTTCGGCAACCGACATCTCTACCACCCGGAACTCCCCCAACGTGAGCGTTCCCGTCTTGTCAAAGATCACGGTGTTCAGATTCCGCGCCTCTTCCAGGCCACGCCGATCGCGCACAAGGAGACCGTTCTGTGCGCCCATCGTGGTCGAGATGGCGACCACCAGAGGCACGGCCAGCCCAAGGGCATGTGGACAGGCGATAACCAAGACCGTCACCACACGAATAATGGAAAAGTCGATGGACGCTCCAAGGAATTGCCAGACCACCAGCGTGAGCACGCCGGCGACAATGGCCACCTCGGTCAGGATCCGGGCCGCACGGTCGGCCAGGTGCTGCGCCCTGGATTTCGATGTTTGCGCGTCGGCCACGAGCCGCATGATCCCGGAGAGCTTGGTCTTCTCCCCGGTGCCAGTGACCTCAACGCGCAGGGAGCCTTCGCCATTGATGGTCGCGGCGATGACATCATCGCCTTCCTTCTTCTTTACCGGTCTGGACTCGCCGGTAATCATGGCCTCGTTGAGATCGCTCGTGCCCTTCTGGATCCGGCCGTCCGCCGGCACGCTCTCGCCGGGACGGACCAGCACAATGTCGCCCTCGCGGAGCTCGCTGATGGGCACCTGCTCTTCGCCCTCCGTAGTGACCCGGGTAGCGGTATCCGGCAGGAGCTTTGCGAGCTCCTGGAGTGCTCCCTGTGCTCGTGAGATCGAGCGCATCTCGATCCAGTGGCCCAGCAGCATGATAGTCACCAAGGTGGCTAGCTCCCACCAAAGCGCTTCCGCGCGGACGAGGCCGAGCTCCACGACCCACGAGAAAATAAAAGCCACGGTGATGGCCAGCGAAATCAGGGTCATCATGCCCGGCAAGTGGTCCTGTAGCTCACGCCACGCCCCTTTTAGGAAGATCAGACCGCCGTAGACGAAAATCACCGTGCTCAATACTCGCGGAATCCAGCCCGAGCCGGTGAAGTCAGGTGCCTGGTAGCTCAGCAGTTCCTGAATGTGTACCGACCAGAACACTACCGGAATCGTGAGGATGAGAGAGAGCCAGAACTTGTCCCGAAACATCTTCGGGCTGTGCCCCTCATGCTTGTCGTGCCCGCTTACTTCAGCGTGCGCCACATGGTCATCGTGTGCGCCGGCTATGCGGCCGTGATGATGGGAAGTACGTTTGCTCATAGTGGGTATCCTTTAATCGTGAGCAACAGGCCTCGTGTCCGCCCAACGCCCGGTTTCACTGGACGCGACGACTTTTTAGCGTTCCTGTACAAACCGATGTTGGGCTACTCACTTCTGCGGAACCACGGCAACTGCATCAATCTCTACAAGAAAATCGGGGTGTGCCAATGCCGACACAAAAATACCGCTAATGACGGGTGGATTTGGACGTTGGCCCCACACTTTTTGAAACGCCTCGAAACCGGCTTGGGCCGATTGGCCGTTCAGGATATAGACGTTCCATTTTATGACGTGTTGAAGCTCGGCCCCGCTTGCCACCAGAGCTGCTTCAATATTCTGTAGCGCCTTTTCCGTTTGCGCTCTGATGTCGCCCTTGCCGACAATGTTGCCAGAGGCATCCACAGCATTCTGGCCACCGACATAGATTGTGGTTACATTGCCGCTAACGACAACAGCCTGAGTATATGCGGGACTCTTGTGCAAGCCCGCCGGATTGACATGTTGCACATTTCCATGCATCTTCTTTTGCACCTCCCTTAGTGTGAGAGACTGACAGCCCAAAACTATTACTGTGGATACGATCACTACAAATCGATGTATTTCCATTCTTGTAGCCCAACGGCTGCCGCTGATCCGCAGCAGCCGATGGCACGGGCGCGAAGCGTCCGTGCCATCAATAATTGGACGGTCTGTATAAGACTGTAAAGACTGCGTCAGTTTTCTATATAAGACCTTGTCGGCTGAAATCGACCTTGTGTTTAACTGCTTATTTACCCGTCATTTATTAGCATCATCATTTTGATTCTTGCCGGTATATACAGACTGTATAAGCCGGCTCACAGGCCGTCGATCGGGCTGCGGACCCCATGGCCCCCCTTGTTCAAAACATGCGTGTAAATCATGGTGGTGGCGACATCCTTGTGGCCGAGAAGTTCCTGGATTGTTCGAATATCGTAGCCGGCTTCGAGAAGATGCGTGGCGAAGGAATGCCGCAAAGTATGGCAGCCGACATGCTTGATCGATCCTGCCTTGACGGCGGCCTGCTTGACGGCGCGCTGGAGAATCGTCTCATGAACATGATGGCGCCCCTCCTCGCCGGTCCTGGTATTCTTCCAGCGCTTTTCCTGGGGAAATACCCATTGCCAGCGCCATTCCTTCGCAGCATTCGGATATTTCCGGCCGAGGGCGTCGGGCAGAAGGACGCGGCCCCAACCGTCGGCCAGATCTCCATCATGGATATTCTTGACCTTCTTTAGATGCTCCTGAAGAGGAACTTTGAGCGATCCGGGGAGCATGGTAATACGGTCTTTGCTCCCTTTGCCGTCGCGCACAAGTATTTCATTGCGGCTACAATCGATATCCTGAATCCTCAATCGAAGGCATTCCATCAGGCGCAAACCTGCGCCGTACATGAGGGATGCCATCAACCATTTATCGCCGCTCAAGGCCGCCAGGAGAGTTTTTACTTCCTCGCGGGTCATGACAACGGGCAGCCGTTTGGGCTTACGGGCGCGTATTACCTCACCCAGATCGCCGATCGGACGTCCGATTACCCGCCGGTAGAGAAACAGCAGGGCGGAGAGCGCCTGGTTTTGCGTCGAAGCGCTGACCTTATCCTTCACAGCAAGGCTGGTCAGGAATGCATTGATTTCCGGTTCGCCCATTTCGGCCGGATGGCGGAGCCGGTGAAAAAAGATAAACCGCCTGACCCAATCGACGTATGTCCGTTCGGTGCGGCGGCTGTAATGTCCGGCTCGCAATTGCGAGCGCAACTGGTCCAGCAGCTTAGGCGGACGAGGTCCGTATGCCGCTTGGCCCTCCGAAATAAAAGGCGTCCAGGCGAAAGCTTCGGCGTTCCATGCAATAACGTCCTGCGTTGGACGGCTAGCTGCTTGCTCCATGGCATCCTCTATTATAGGCTGCTGTGAAAAAACTTGCTTGGGCCTATGGGTCCGCGATTTTGGAAAGCTGTAAGCAATAGGAATTATACTCTTGCTATGCCGCAAGATAAACAAGGAACGGCGGTTTCCGTCGAGTGGCTCCTTTTTCTCAAAAAGCTGAGCGTTGGAGGATGAATCCATCTCTACTCCAGGTTTCCATTGCTTCGCCTCGGGAATCAAGTGAAATAAAAACAGACAGATAGAGAAAACCGGCAGCGCCTGCCGCGCAAGCGCAGGATGAATGATTGCCATTGGCGTTTGAAAGAACCGGCTGCGGGAAAGGGGCTTTTTCCAGAGAAGAAATGTGATGAGAAATACATACAAGCTGTTATAATCGTTTTAATTACATGGAGCTGGGAAATTGTCCGATAATGTAGGATGAGCCGCGCGCAAGGGGCTTGCGGAGTGAGTTTGCGGCTCTCGGAACGGGATCTATCCTGATTCTCGGACAGACGCCCAGCGCTCGCGGCATGCATTTGAAGCCCGCCGGTATGCGGCTGCTGATGCACGTTTTTGGCGGTGAGGGATTTCTGTTGGAAGAATAAACGCGTATCGGTTTGCAAAAAGCCGGGGATCGATCCCGCAATGCGGTGAAATAGATGATCCAAAAGCTGGGTAAATACAAAATTCTCGACAAGCTCGGCGAAGGGGCGATGGGAAGCGTCTATCGCGCTTACGACAACATTCTGGACCGCGATGTCGCCATCAAAATCATGGCCGAGGACATCAAGTGGAATCCCGAGCTGAAGCTGCGTTTTTACCGCGAAGCCAGGTCCGCGGCCGGCCTGCATCATCCCAATATCGTTACCATCTATGATCTCGGCGAAGAGGGAAAGACGACCTTCATCGTCATGGAGCACCTCGAGGGCAAGAACCTGAAACAGATGATCCAGGAAAACCTGCCGATGCCGCTCGAAAAAAAGCTCTCCATCATCGCCCAGGTTTCAGACGGATTGAATCACGCCCACCAAAGCGGCCTCATCCACCGGGATATCAAACCCGCCAACATCTTTGTAACAACCCTGGGAAACGTCAAGATTCTTGATTTCGGAATCGCGCGCATCCCGGCCTCCAGCCTCACCCGCGTAGGCGACAAGCTGGGAACTCCGATATACATGTCCCCGGAACTCGTGCGCGGGGTGGATTACGACTCGCGCTCCGACATTTTTTCTGCCGGCATCGTTTTCTACGAATTCCTCACTCACAGCCACCCCTTTCGGGATAACAGATTTGATAAGACCCTGAACAATATTGTTTTTAAAAAGGACCTGCCCTTCGCGGAGCAGTTCCCCGACGCCCCCGACGGCTTATGGCCGATACTGAATAAATGCCTGGCAAAGGAACCGGAAAACCGCTACGCCAATATGGGCGAAGCCGTCCTCGCCATCCGGTCTTTGATAGAACATTTGAACCAGTCCTCCCTGCAGATGGTGAATCGGATTTCGGCCCTGTTACCCAATCTGCGCATGGAGTCTCAAAAGCAGGATGCGCCGCCTTCCCTGACGCGTCTCTGGGCGCAGGCTCAGGACCTGCTTGCCCGGGAGCAAAAGCCCGATTATCTAGCTCTCCTTCGCCTCACGAATTCGTTCAATGAAGAACCTTTGGTTCAAGCAATCGCCGGGTCCATGGCGCCTCCGGTCCATCCCAGGGAAGACCGGGCGGATCAAGGGATAAGCGCGGCGCCGACAGAGCCGCACGAGGCCTCGATCCGGACCGACGCGCGGCAGCCGGCTGCCGGGCCTCCGGGTGCGCCGGAAACGGAAAGCCAACCGCCTTTCGAGGAAGCTGCGGCCTCTCCGCAGGAAGAACAGATCCTGGACGAAGATAAACTGCGTGGCCGGAAAATGCTGGCCGACGCGGAAAAGCTGCTGGACGAGAAACGTTTGGACGAGGCCCTGGACCTCTTGCGCGAGGCCCTTGGCCCTCTGGGGCCGGATGAGCATTTAGTCCGTACGCTTGCGGAAACTCGCCGCAAAATCGAAGAGCGAAACAGCGCCCAAGTCCGCCAATCCCTCGAAGCGGCAAAGCAAGCGGTCGAAGCGCGGCAATTCCAAATTGCAGTTGAAGCATTGGACAAGGTCTTGGAGCTGGAACCGGGCAAAGCGGATGCGATCGAGATGCGGCGAACGGCGCTTGCGCAGATGGAGGCCGAAAAAGCCGCCAGGATGCGCAAGGAAGAGGGGGAGCGGAACAAAGCTTCGGGATTCAGGCTGCTTGCCGAGAAAAAGTACGGCGAAAGCCTGCGAACGTTTAAGGCGGCGGCCGATTTGCTGGGAGAGGACGAGACCATCAGGATCGGCATTGAAGAATCCGAGGAAGGATTGCGCGCGGAGAAGCTGCGCGCCGACATGCTGTCAGGCCTTAGGCAAGCCCATAAACTGTATCAGTCGGGAGATCTGACTGCTGCGCGCGCGGCCGTCCAGGAAGCGCTCGAGCTCTCTCCCCGAAATGCGGAAGCCAAAGAGCTTTTGGCCGAAATCGAAAAAGCGCAAAAGGAAAAAGACAAAAACGACGCCATTGCCTCCCTGGCGGCTCAGAGCCGCGAGGCGATGACTCGGAAGCAGTTCGGGGAAGCGATTTCTCTCGCCAATGAGGCGCTCGAAAAAGACCCCGACAACGCCCAAATTCTGAATTTGCTTCAAAGCATCGACGACGCCAAAGAGAAGATGCGCCGCCGCCAGGAGGCGGAGGAGATTTTTGTCAAGATAGAGGAATCCATAAGCCGGCGCGATTACGCCGAAGCTGAGACGCGGCTGCATTCCGCGCTCGCCGTGGTCCCCGGCGACCCCGTCGCCTTGGAATATTTACAAAGGATCAATTCGCTCAAGGAGGAACAGCAGAAGGCGAAGGAAATAGACAAGGCGGTCGCGGAAGCCGCGCAGGCGCTCGAAAAGGGCGATCTCGAGCAATGCGAAAGGCGAGCAAGGCACGCTCTGGCTCTTGGTGCGCAGGAAAGCCGAGCGAGGGAGCTGCTGGACCGCGTCGGCCGGATCCGAGTCAACGAGAAAAGAGAAAAAATCGACCGCATAATCGGGCAAGGCCGGGATGCGCTGCAAACGCATGATTTTGATAAGGCCACGGCATGCGCGAACGAGCTTTTGCAGATGGACCCTCAGAACGAGGACGCCCAAAAACTGCTTTCCGAAATCCGCCAGACCAAGTCGGACCGCCTGCAGGCCAGAATCGCCGAACTTTTGTCCCTCAGCCGGGATGCGGTCGACCGGGATCAATATGATGAGGCAACCGCCTTTGCAGAAGAGATCCTGGCGCTGGACGGGAGGCACAAAGAGGCTAAGTCCCTTATCAAGACTATCGGCCGGGCCAGAAGAAACAGGGAAAAGCAGCTGAGGAAACAGCAAAGGGAATTTGAAAAGGCGGAGGCCGCCTCTTATCCCGCCCCTGCGGAACAAGCAGCGGCCCCGGAGGAAGCAGGGATCGCCGGGGAAGAAACGGCTCTTCTGCCGGCCGCCAGGGCGGGGAAATCCCGCAGGATCCTGGCCTGGAGCGGCATCGGGATAGTATGCATCCTGTTGCTGGCGGGCGGGGCATATTGGATAACGCACCGGCCAACCGGGGAAACGCCCCCTTTACAGGATCTCAGTTTACAGGTAAACGAAGCAAAATCGTATCTGGACCAGAAAAAGTACGACAAGGCTGTTGAAGCCGCGCAAAAGGTTTTGGATTCTTCTCCTTCCGACGCCCGGGCGCAGGATATTCTGTCGGAAGCCCAGAAGGCCAAGTCCGCGATTGAATTTCACATGCTGAACGCCCAGAGTCTGCGGGATCAAAGCCAGTTGGAAGCCGCTCTCGATGCCATCTGGAAGGTGCTCGAAATAGACTCCTCCTACCAGCCCGCTATTCAAGTCCGCGAACAGATACAGGGCGAGATAGACGAACGCGACAAGAAATTGGGGGACGATGCGAGGTTCCGGCAGTACCTTGCGAGGGCCTCCTCGCTGCTTGCGGCCTGCAAGCTGGAAGAATCAGAAACCAAAATGGAAGCCGCCGGGAATCAACAGGGAGAGGAATCCGGAAAGCGCCTGCAAGCGGTCCGCAAGCAGTTGGATGCATGCAGCCTGGACAGAGCTGCGGCCGAAATCAACAGAGCCCGCAAGATAAATCCCGGAGACAAGCAGGTTGCGTCTCTCGCAGCGGAACTGGCGCGGAAAAAATCGGAGCACGCACGAATCGAAAAGGAATTGGGCAGCCTGCTGGACGCAAAAGCCGCCCAATCCCGGATAGCGGAGATGAACCGGCAGGCGGAGAGTCTATTCAAGGAGGCAAAATACGCCGAATGTGAGAATATTCTGAACCATCTGCTGACGCTCGCACCCGGCGAAAGGAGCGCCGGAGAGCTGAAAGCCAAGTTGGCCGACGCGCGTTCCAGCATCCAATCTTATGAAGACGCTCTTGCGGCAAAACGCCCCCGTGACGCGCTGAATGCGCTGGCCCGATTGGAAGAGGCCAATCCCTCAAACCCGAATCTCCCCGCGTACAGGCAGCGGGCGGAAAATTTGCAGAAAGTTTCCAAGGCGACCCTGACCATACTTCGCAAAAATGAGCCGGCGAGCCTGGTATTCGACGGCGAGCCCATCGGGACCAACGGCGAGGTTTTGAGCGAGGTAGTTTCCTCCGGGCCCCACACTCTTGTAATCAAAAACAAACGCGGCAATCAGAAGTCCTTTCCCTTGGACTTTTTCGACGGCCAGAATTCAACTTACGCTTATGGTTCCGACCCGCTTGAATTCGGGGCCATGACGAAAGCCGATCGGCAAATTGTAGAGAATCGGCGGGAGCTCGAGACCGTGCACCAATTTATGGTGGAACGCTCCCGCGGATGGTTAAAGGGAAGCGACAGGGGAGAATTGCTGATCAGCGGGTTTGAAGTTGAATATGTCCCGGCGAACGGGGATGATGGCGACAAGACCGAGCATGCATTTGCCGACCTGGAACTGAAAGTGGACGGAGAGAATCTGAAATTTGCCAAAATATCCGAAAACAAGGAATTTGGGAATTTTAAGGCGAAAAACAAAAAAACGGCCGAAAGCATAAAAGAATTGTGGGACAATCTGAAAAATCTGAGCAGGCAATAATGCGCATCGGGAAAATGCTTCGCGCCGTTTTCCCCATTAAGATTAAGATGCTTCCGAGGAGACAATCATGAGAGCGATGACGCAATTTTTCCGGCTATCCATACCGGTCGTATGTCTGATGATGCTGCTGTCGGCCGGCTGCGGCAAGGAACCCGCAAGAGTCCACATCGCCATGGCCGCAGCGCCGGATATCAATCCCGATCCGGCCGGGGAGGCTTTGTCCGTAGTGGTTCGGATCTACCAATTGAAGGATGCCGGACGCCTCGAAACTGCGGACTATTACGCCATATGGAAATCCGACAAGGAAACCCTCTCGGATGATTATCTGGAGCGCCAGGAAAGGGTGCTTCAGCCGGGAGACAACAAGACTTTCCAGATCCGGGCAAATCCCCAGGCGGCCTATCTGGGTATTGTCGCCTTGTTTCGAAATCCTACGGGGGACACCTGGCGCAAGATCGTTCCCATACGCGGCAAAAATCCTAAAATCAATCTTAGTTTGCACGGGCAAGATATCGAAATAAGCTCTGTGGAAGAATAGGATCGCTTGCGATGACTCAATATCGGAAGGTGCTTTGGACTGAAGGATTGTTTCTCACCCCGCAGCATTTCCAGCAATGGGACCGCTATTACGAGGAACTGGTTCATTCCAGGATCCGCACACTCTCCATCTTTGGATGGGGAGCCGAGGAGCTCGAGTTCAACGTTGAAAGCCTGCAAAACGGCGTTTTTGAACTCCTGAAATGCAAAGCCGTGCTTCCTGACGGCCTTTCATTGAACATTCCCGACAGCGACCTTCCCCCTCCCAGCCGCGATTTTACTTCCTCTTTCCCTCCCGAAAGCGATCATCTCAGCGTTTATATCGGAATCCCTTCGCTTCGGTCCGGATCCGCAAACCTGGCGGCGGAAGGAGAAGGCTCGGAATCCATGGCGCGCTACCGGCCTGAAACCATTTCCCTGCCCGATGAAAACTCAGGGGAGAATCCGCGGCCGGTGGCGCTGGCCGCCAAGAACGTCAGGATCCTTTTTGGAGAAGCCGCGATCCAAAATCATATCGCGCTGAAAATTGCGGAGCTGCGGCGCACCCACGAAGGCAGCGTGGCTTTGGATGAGACGTTCATTCCGCCCGCCCTGTGCCTTTCCGCTTCGAAGGTCCTCACGGACATGGTGCGCCGGCTTTATGAAATCCTTGTCGCCAAGAGCGCCACCCTTTCCGAGCTGCGGCGCCAGAGAAGCCAGGGGATTGCGGATTTCACCACGTCGGATGTGGCGAATTTCTGGCTGCTTCATACCGTGAATTCGTATATGCCGCTTTTTATGCACTATCACTTCGTTCAGCGTCTGCATCCCGAAGAGCTTTATCTCGCCATGGCGCGCCTCGCCGCGGAACTCACGACTTTTGTGACCGAAGGCAGTCCGAACGACCTGCCGAAGTACCTTCACGCCGATCCAACGGCCACTTTCATGGAACTCGACCGGAAACTGCGGGTGCTGCTTGAAACCGTCATCCCAACCCGCTGCGTTCCCATTCCCCTGGAGCGCACCAAGGAATCGCTGTATATCGGCCGCATTCTGGACGACCGGCTGCTCACCCAGGCCGAGTTCTACCTCGGGGTTTCCGCCAAAATGCCCGAAACGCAGTTGATTGAACGCGTCCCCCGAAAAAGCAAGATTGCCTCCGTCGACACCATCAACTATCTTTTGGGACAGGCGCTGCAGGGAATTCCCCTGGTCCCGACCCCGACGCCTCCCGGGCCGATCCCGGTTCGCGTGGGCTTCAAGTATTTCCGGCTCGAAAAGCTGGGCAACTATTGGAATGCCATCTCGGCGGCGCGAAATATCTGCCTCTATTTCCCGTCGGAATTTCCCGATCTCAAACTGGAATTATTCGCAGTGAAAGACTGAAAGGTCCTCTCCGATGCCTTCAACGCGCGAAGATTTCAACAAAACCCGCCAAGCAGGAAGCGCAGGCGGATACCAAAACCTGGCCACACTCTGCGGCGATGCATTCTCGCTCATTTTCCACGTTCACGCGGGAAACGACCCCGGCCATCCGGATGATCTGAGGAAGAATATATCTTTGATGTTCCAGAACCTGGATAAGCAGGCCAAGCAAAACGGCCAGAGCGAGGAGGACATCAAGGCTACGCGCTACGCCTTATGCGCTCTGATCGACGAGACCTTGTTGAATTCGCGCTGGTCTTTCAGGGACAAATGGGCGGAGAAGCCGCTGCAGTCGGAATACTTCGGCGACTACATGGCCGGCGAACGCTTCTTCGATCTTCTCGAGCGCGTCCGGAAGAAGGGGCGGCTTAAGGCGGATCTGCTTGAAGTCTTTTGCATGTGCCTGATTCTCGGGTTCCAGGGTAAATACAAGATGGGGGCGCAGGAGGAACTGGCTCGGATTACGCGCGCCCTCGTTGAAGAAACCAACGGCTACCGCGGAGGGATTTCGAATCTTGCGTTTCACTGGAAAATCCCCGAGGAAGCCCCGGAGCGCCCGCCAAAGGCCGTCCCGCGATGGATGTGGGGAACCGGCATCGCCGCCCTACTCCTTGCGATTGTCGTCTTTGTTGTCCTAAAACTCTGGCTCGGCTTTGCAGCGGAAGATGCCGCCAGGGAAATGATCTTGTGAGACGCCGACCATGACCAGACTCTTAGTCCGAATAGGGATGCCCCTCGCCTTCGCGGTTGCAATTTTATGGGCAGTCCACAGATTCCTCGGTCCAGATGCAGCGCGGACCGTGGGCATCATCACGCTTTTTCTCATAGCCGCGCTTCTGGTTCTCTGGATTCTTATCCGGCTGTTTAGGAAGCTGTTTTCGCATACGGCGGCCGCCCGCGGCCGCCGTGGGACAGCCCGGGCCGAAGAGCTGTCGGCCGAGAGGCCGGAGCTGCAATCGGAGCTTGAAAAGCTGCAGCGAAATCTGAGCGCCGCGGTCAAGCTGATCCGGGAATCAAAGCTGGCCCGCGGCCGCAAGGAATCCGAAGCGCTATATGCCGTCCCGTGGATCCTGATGCTGGGGCCGGCCGGATCGGGAAAAACCGCGGCGCTGGAGAATTGCGGCGTCGAATTTCCCTATGTTATAGGCGGCGACCGGAAACGCATATCAAGCGCTGAAGAGGCGGGATGCAGTTATTGGTTCTCGCTCAGCGCCGTGGTGCTTGACCTTGCCGGGCGGATTGCCGTGGAAGAGGAAAATTACGACATTTTTCTCGGCTTTCTCGACCAATTGAAGCGCGCCAGAAAAAGCCGCCCCTTGGACGGCATTATCGTGACCCTGAGCATGCAGGATATCCTGGAAAAGCCGCCGGAACAGCTGCGGCTTCTGGCCGACGGCATGCGGCAGCGCTTCGACGCGATGATACGCCGGCTCGGCATCCGCTTTCCTATTTACATCCTTTTCACCCAATGCGACCAGATCCCCGGCTTTTCCGAATTCTTCGGCGGCCTTGGAAGCCGGGGACGTGCCCAGGTGTGGGGAGCGACCGTTTCCAGAGAACAGCGCAGACGCCAGCCTGTGGAACAGATTTTTCAAAATGAATTCGAGCACCTCAGGAGCATCCTTCTCAACCACCGATTGAGCGCCATGGAGAATGAAAAGGATCCCGTGAGGCGGCCGCAGATATACGCCTTTCCTTCCCGATTTGCCTCGCTGCGAAGAAAGATTGAAGAATTCACGGGGGCGCTTCTGCAACCGACGCCCTATTCCGAAAGGCCGATGTTTCGGGGGTTCTACTTCGCCAGCTCGGGAGCCGCCGCCGCGCACGAGGAGTATTCCGAACAGCCGGAACTTGGATGGGATCCCAACCGCAGGCTGGAGACCTACCGGGAACCGGCGGCGCAGGCAAAAAGCTTTTTCCTGCAGAATCTTTTTCCGAATGTCATTTTTGCGGACCGTCCCCTGGCAAGGCCCACGGTGCAAAAACGGATGCACCGGAGACTCTGGGCGGATATCGGACTTTTCGCTCTCCTTATGCTTTGCGCGGTTCTCATTGTGGGTTTTGTCTATTCGTTCCGGGAAAACCGGGCTTTGATCCGTTCGACCCAGGAGGCGGCATTGCGCCTGACGAATGCCGGGTGGAATGGGAAGCATCCTTCGGATCTGATGGCCTTGGAGAAGATGCGTCTCCGCGTGGAGGAATTCGAAGGCCACCGAACGGAAGGAGTGCCGTGGAGCCTGCGCTGGGGTTTGTACGGCGGCGGCAAAATCGCCGATAAAAGCCGGGACATCTATTACAAGCGTCTGCGCGATTCCTACGTTTCTCCCATTGCGGGCGCCCTTCGAAAAAAGCTCTACGCTTACTCGACCGGCGCCGAAACGGAAGCCAATTACAACGAATTTTATTCCTGCCTCGCGGCATACGTAATGATGGGCGAACCGTCTATCGCGGAGGCGGCTTCTCTGTCCGAAACCCTGTCTCCGCTGTGGAAGAGATTGGCTCCCGCGGACCCGGATTCCCAGGCCGTTGCGCTGAAACAGCTCGACTTCTACTCGAAACAGCTGCCCCATAACGAGCAGTATCTGCGGGTATCCGCCGACGAAGACATCGTGGAGCTTGCCCGGCGCAGGCTGCGCGAGAAATATTCATCGATAGAACTGATTTTCACGCGTCTTAAAAACGAAGGCAACCGCAGGATTCCTCCCTTTACGCTGGATAAAGCGACCGGCGGAAAAAGCCTGGAGTACTTGACCTCGGATTACGCCGTGCCCGGCGTATTTACCAAGGAGGGCTGGAGCGTCTATTTCAAGAACGCGGTCGGCCAAGCCGGCAAAGATGCCATGCAGGATGATCGCGTGCTCGGCAGCGCTCCGAAAATTGCGGCAGCCGGAACCTCCAACGAAGACCTCCAGCGCCGGCTGACGGAAAAATATTTCGCCGAGTACGGCGCCGAGTGGGAAAAATTCCTGCAACGAGTATCGATCCGGCCGCTGGCAAACTTGACGGAGGCCCGCAGCGCGCTGGATTCCTTCTCGCAGCAGGATTCCGCCCTGCTGCGCCTGCTCATGAGCGCGGCTGAAAATACCATGCTGCCCCGGGAGCCCGACAAGGAAACGGGCATAGGAGGCAGGGTTTCCGGCATCCTAGGGCTCTCCAAAAATAAGGGCGGCGAACTCGTCGAGGCGGTTTCCAATCCGTTTCAGCCGCTGCATGAACTGGTGACATCGCCGGATGAAGCCACGCCGTCGATGGCGGGAAATTACATCCTGGCGCTTGGGGAGGTGCAGTCCCAGTTGGATTCTCTCTTCGGCGCCGGCATCCAATGGGACCAGGCGAAGGCTTACGTAAGCACCATAACAACGGGCCTCTCGAGCAATGCGTTTCAAAAAGCCGACCGCTTGATTGAAGGGATTCGATCAAAATGCGCAGCCCGGAATAACACCAGGCCGATTGCGCCGCTTCTGGAAAAGCCCTTGCGGGAAACCTGGGCGGCGGTTCTCCGCGACATCGGGTATCAGCTCGACGGGCTGTGGAAAAGACAGGTCGCGGATAATTTCAAGCGGGATCTGGAAAACTTCTATCCCTTCAATCCCAGAGGACGGGATCTATCGCTTTCCACCCTATCGCTTTTCCTGCTGCCCGATCAGGGAACTCTGGACGCGTTCTATAAGAAGGAACTCCAGATGTTCCTGGACGATACCGGCAGCGGATACAGCCCCAGAAGCCTGCGCAACGAACGGCTGGCCCTCTCATCGTCTTTCCTGGAATTCCTATGGAAGATGAAAAATATCCGCCAGGCGTTATTTCCGCCCGGAGTTTCGGAAATCAGTGTCCGTTTCAAGCTCACGCCGTACGCCACCGCAGGAGTGACCGAAAGCCTGCTTGAAATACAAGGCCAGAGCCTGCGCTATCGCAATGAACCGCCCGTCGCGCATCCGATGAGCTGGCCCTCGAAGTCCGAATTGCCTCAGACACGGCTGTCGGTTTCGCTGGGGGAATCCGGAACCCGCGCCGTTATTCCGGCCGTTGAGGGGGAGTGGGCCCTGTTCCGCCTCCTCGACCAGGCGCGCGTAACGGCTCAATCCGCCGATACCTATGATGTATATTTTTCCGTGCCGCGATCCGACGCGGAGATTCGCTACAGACTCGAAGCAGAAAGCGCCCGGAACCCGTTCGCGAGGGATTTTTTCAAAGGAGCAACCTGCCCGGTGTATGTTACCCGGCAAACGGGCTTTGCGGCACAATAGAGCATAAACCGCTGGAAGGATCCTTATGGAATCATTATTGGACAAATTAGAGGCGAAAGCCGCCGGATATCCTCCGTCGCTCCAGCTGAAGCTGCTGGTTGTTTCCGATTGCGCCGGAGGAGACGCGCAGCAGCCGCTGAAAGCTGCGGCTTCCGGCGCTTCCGGGCTGCTTGAAACCCTCAAACCCCGGCTGCATCTGGAAGTGGAAAACAGGCTGCAAAAAGGAGGCCCGAAGAT
The DNA here is from genome assembly GCA_964506795.1 of uncultured Acidobacteriota bacterium. GTDB lineage: Bacteria > Acidobacteriota > UBA6911 > UBA6911 > UBA6911 > UBA6911. The sequence continues at coordinate 24,334 of CAZDMR010000051.1, forward strand.
ACCGCTCGAATTGAATTTCCGGCGGCTTGAAGATTTTCATCCGGAATCGCTGGCGGCGGCCAATGAAACTCTGTCCGGCGCCGCTCGGGACGGAAATCCCCTTCTCGGAGATCAGCTGGACGAAATCCTGCATCACCCGGCCTTTCAGGCAACGGAAGCCTGCTGGCTGGGATTGCAGCGGCTCTGCGGCATTGTTTCGGGGATGGAAGCCGTTCATCTGGAATTGTTGCCGGCAAGCCGGAAAAATCTAAAGGAAATCTTTCACCAAAGGATCTTTGAACCCGAATATCGCGGCGGGGAGGATATCCCCCTCTCCGCGGTTTTCTTTAATTACCGATTCAGCCATGAACCGGCGGACCTGTCTTTGCTTGAAGCTGTCGCCGACGACTGCGCCCAGCTGCAGGTTCCCATGATAGCGGCGGCCTCTCCGGCTTTTTTCCAGCTGAAGAACCTCGCGCATCTGCCCAATCTTCCCGACGCCGCGGCAAAATTCCAGCAGCCTGCCTATGCGAAATGGAGGCAGTTTCAGACCAATCCTGTTTCGCGCTGGGTTTGCCTTACGGCAAACAGATATCTCGCCCGCGAACCCTATGCGCTTGAAACCAAATCCGGCGCGGCACTGGATTATCAGGAAAAGGCAGATGCGGCGCATCCCGAAAGATACCTATGGGCGGATGCGGGGTGGCTGGCGCTGTGCAATCTGGCGCGAAGCTTTGCCAAATATCGCCATTGCGTGGTGATAGACGGCATGAGTCCGGATTCGGCCCATTTCAACCTCCCCGTGCGTCCGTATCCCAAGAAGGCCAATGTGTCCGTTCCCAGCCCCACCGAAATCCTGATCGACGACAACAAAGCTTGGGAGATCGTTCGCGGGGGCATCACCATGCTGGTGGGAATCAGCGACGGCGCCGTGGCTTCTTTCCCGCTGCTGGCGAATGTGTATCGCCTGCGTCCGGGCGTTCTTACCACCGAATCCGCGCTGTCTTATCAGCTTGTCGCCGGCCATCTGTCCCACTACCTTCTGAATCTTTATCCGGAGATTCCCGCCGGCGGCAGCCCGGAGGCGATCCGTTCCTTTTTCCGGGAAAAGCTGCATGAATTTTTGATTCCCTTTACCGGCGAGAAACCGGAAGAAACCGTCCAGGCCTCAATATCGGAAGGGGAAGGCGAACCGGGACGGCGTGTGCTGAATTTGACCATCAAGCCCCTGTTGAAGCTTCAGGGCAAGGATGTGGATTACACCATACAGCTGGCGCTCTAGAAAAAGACATGCCGGAAAATACGCACAACCATAAACCCCGGGTACGCTTTGGAAATTCCGGCGACGCGGAGATGCCCGTTATTCCTCTGCGTCTGGTCGCCGTGGCGGATTTTGCTCCCGAGGGATCCTCTGCACGCAATAAGCCCGGGCCGCCCAGACGCGTCGACAAAGACACCTTCAACGATGTCCTGCGCGCGATCTGTCCGCGCATCGAATTTTACGTGGAGAACCGATACTCATCAAAGAATGCCTTCACCCGCATTGAATTTACCGTTGGGGATCTCCGCTCCTTCCATCCCGCAAGCCTGGCGCGCGAGGTCGAGCCGCTGCAGGAAATATTCCGCGGACGGCAGGCGCTCGAGGATTTGCGGGACCGGAAAATAAGCCGCGCGCAATTTCTGGAAAAAATGAAGGCGTCGCCGCTCCCTTTCATCTCCAGTGAAGACCTGTCCAGAGCATTGGAAACGGCCCCAATCTCCCGAGGGCAGCCGCGGCCCGCGCCCAAGCCGGCGCCGGCGCCGGCGCCGCGCGACGACGAAACGCTGGATGCCATTCTGGATATGGTGGACTCCCCAGCGGGGCCCCAGCACGCCCAGGCCGAAGCCACGGAAGGCGCGGCGCGAGTCCGGCGATTCATTTCGGAAATGCTTCCTGCCGGAGATTCCCAAGGCCCGGCAGACAGGCGCGCGCTCAACGGCCTGATCGCGGAATGCGACAGGGTCCTGACGGACCGGCTGAACGACGTCCTGGGCAACAGCGAGTTCCGCAGATTGGAAGCCTCGTGGCGGGCGCTTAAATTCCTGGTGGATCGCACCGACTTCCGCGAACCTATCCTGGTTGAGATTGTTTCCGCCGGCAAGGAACAACTGGTTGAGGTATTGAGCGCGCTGCTGCAGGAGGCGGCAAGCGGCGAGGCCCCGGCCGCAGCGGTGATTGCGGATTTTGAGTTTGAGAATTCGCCGCCCGATATGGAGATTCTGAAACAAGCGGCGGAACTCGCCGAGCAGCTGCAGGCGCCTTTGCTGGCGAATGTCGGAGCGGCCTTTTTCGGCAAACAAAACGCAATGGAAGCGGCGCGCATTCCGATGCTGCAATCTTATCTCGAATCGGCCGAATTCGTTAAATGGGACTCTTTCAGAAAATCGGAAGCTTCGCGCTGGGCCGGCGTTTGCTTTAACCGCTTTCTGCTGCGCGGCCCATACAATGAGTCATCGGAAAACAAGCTGCCGTTTCCTTTTGAGGAGCGTGGGGGCGGGCTCCGGGGAAATCCTTCGTGGGCCGTCGGGTCCCTTTTGGCCCGCAGTTTCGCCCGCAGCGGCTGGTGCGGGCATATTGCCGGCGCGCGCACGGGCGGCGCCGTTGAGGATCTCCCGATTCACGCCGTCCGGCTCCCATCGGGAGCGGAAATGCATATTCCGCTGGAAACGGTTTTTACGAAGGACGGCGAAGACGATTTTTTCGCCTCCGGATTCCTGCTATTGCAGTCCGGTGAAAATCAGGACAAGGCCGCGTTGCTGCGCGCGCCTTCCGCGCACCTCCCGGAGACCTATTCCGATGCGCGGGAGACGGAAATAAGCCGCTGGCGCTCGATGCTCCCGCATCAGCTTGTTGCCGCGCAATTCATCCGGTATCTCGAGCCGATATTGCAGAGGCTGCTTCCATCCGGCAGCCCTTCTGAAATCGAGCGCGGCGTAGAACAAAAGCTTCGCGCATTAACGGCCCGGAGCGGCGTGCTTTCCGCGGCCGCGGTACGGGCGGCAGTGCAGGAAAGCGAAGACCGCCCGGGTTCTTACGATTTGCTCGTTAATATACAGCCGGGACCGCACATCTGGCCGCTGCCGATTGATCTCGAATTGAGAATGAATTTGCGTTTGGGAACGTGACGCATTTTT
>CAZDMR010000052.1:0-27369 GCA_964506795.1 uncultured Acidobacteriota bacterium
CGCCGCGGTTCAAAATTGCGGCGCCTTCAGCTATCATAACTTTACGGAGAGAAGAATTTCGCCGGAAGCATGGGGAAGGCTCGAGCCGCGGCTCGGATGTTCTTGCGGAAGCGCGCAGAGGGCGTGACCATCAATGCCGTGAGTCTGCGCGGGGGATGGCCGACAAAGACCCGCCGGGACCCGCCTGATTGTTTATGAATATCTATTCTCTTCCATCGATTATTTCTTTTACGATCAATTTCAGCATTGCTTTCATCGTTTTAATGGAGAAGCCGAAGGCGGCTTTAAATCAGTGGTTTTCCGCCCTGATTTTCAGTTTTGCCGTCTGGAACCTATCCGAAGCCGTCATTCTGAACGCCACGGACTTTATGCCCGCTCTCGTAGGAGCGCAGATTCTTTACCGCATCATTTTTGTCGTGCCCGCCTTTTATGTGGTTATCGCCTATCTTTTCCCGAAGAACTTTCATAGGTCCGCGACCAGCCCGCTTTTTTATATTGCGGTATTTTCTATGCCGGTTCTCGCTCTATGCCTCTCATTTCCTGATTTTCAGATCGAGCCGGCGACGCTTAGAGAGACGCCCCGGATCTACCACTATCGCTTTACATTCAATGTCAAGCCGGCTTTTCTGGCGTTGCTTCTGATTTCGGCGGGCTACATCGCTTGGGGCACCATTGTTCTGCTCAGTAAAATCAAGCGCCTGCGCACGGTCCATCATAAAACCCAGACTCGTTTTTTCGGCTTTGGCATGATTGCGATTTTTGCCGGTTTTATCGGCATTGTCCTGTTAAAAACAGGCATCCCCAATCCGGGTTCCTTTTATTTTCTATCCGCCGTGTTCACGTTTATCGTCGCCGTATTTTTCTTCATTGCGATTGTCAAATTTCATCTGTTCAAACCGAGAAAGCTGCTTAGCGGCGGAATGACCTATTTTATTCTTTCGGCTCTGACGTTTGCGGTTTACTTCTTTGTCATTCGGGCGGCCAGTACGAGTCTGGAACTATGGCTGGGCTACGACTCCTCCATTTTCGACGCCATTTTGACAGTGGCATTGATATTAATCATTTTGCCTTTTGAAAAACACCTGCAAGGCTTGTTTGACAGGTGGCTCGATACAAGCCTGCACCAATATCGGAAGAATATTTTTACATTTTTTCGCGAACTGCAGACCTATCATGAGAGCGGCGAATTCTTCAAGATTGTCACTCGATTCATCGCAGATAATTTTAAAAGCTCGGCGGTATATGTTTTCGGAAAGCAGCGCAATACGGACCGCTTTGTGGAAATAGGCGGAAAGGAATCGATCCCCCCGATATCCGGGGACTCCGGTTTATTAAAGCGCCTTATGGACGGAATGGGAGCCGTCGAGTATTACGAGTTAAATCAAGGAGAATTGAGCGGCAAGTGCCGGCGCTTTTTTGAAGGCGTTCACGCCAGGTTTTTTATACCAATTATTCATGATGAAAATTTAATGGCCGTCATTGTTCTTTGTAAAAAGAAACACGGCATGCAATACAGGGAAAGCGAAAAAGAGATCATGTCCATCGTGGGGAGCGAAATATCAGCCTCGCTGCGCCGAAACCGGATGATCGAAGAAATCAGGGAGAAAGACCGGCGGCAATCTCAAATGGAGAAGCTTGCGGCCCTCGGGCAACTTGCCGCCAGCGTGGCCCATGAAATTCGGAATCCCCTCAATACGATATCCACGTCGGCGGAAACGCTGATGCAAACGAGAATATCCGAAAAGGATCAAAGCGAACTCAAGCAATTCATTATTGAGGAAGTCAGCCGGCTCAACAATATACTCAGCGATTACCTGAATTATGCCCGAATCAAGCCGGCGGTGAATTCGGCAATCTGTATGGAGGATCTGTTGCAGCGGCTCTGCATGGAGATCCAAAATTTGGATACGGAGGGGATTCGCGTTGATTACAGGATTGAACCGAATTGCGAAGGAATTGTCAGCGATCCGGATTTGCTCTTCCAGGCCTTGTTGAATATAGGGCTCAACGCGCATGCCGCCGTTCGGGAGCGCTGCCGTAAAGACAAGGAATTTGCATGCGGGCAGGGAGCCGTTAGATGCACGGCAAAGGACAACAAAAACTATTGCGTCATCTCCGTGTCAGACAACGGAATCGGGATCGCTCCCGAAATCAGAAACAATATCTACAACCCCTTTTTCACGACAAAGGAGAAGGGAACCGGATTGGGATTGGCCATAGTTCAGCAGATTGTCGAGGTCCTTTGCGGTTTTGTCGAATATGAATCGGGAATCGGGCGGACGTGCTTCAGCATTCATTTGCCGAAGCATCCGGCGGCCTGAAGGAATGGATTATGGAATCGATGAAGAGCACCGTTTTAGTCGCGGACGATGAAGAAAGAACGCGCAAAATTCTGGATTTAAATTTGAAGGATAAATACCGGGTTCTCCTCGCGCGCAGCGGCGGCGAAGCCATCGAATTGCTCGGAAACAACGTTGTCCATCTTCTGCTGACGGATATGCGCATGCCCGAAAAAGGCGGAATGGACGTTCTTCAATATGTTCAACGCCATTATCGGCATATACCCGTGATCGTCGTTACCGCCTACGGCTCCGTGGAAAACGCGGTTCAGGCCATGAAGAACGGCGCCTACGACTACATCGTGAAGCCGATAAAGCTAAGCGAACTGCAGAAGCTGATTGAAAAAGCGCTGAATTACGCCCGGCTTCTGAGTGAAAATGTGGAACTAAAGGAGAAACTCAAGAAGTATGAAGCGTCCAGGGAAATAATAACAGCGAATCCTCAAATGCAGGCTTTGTTGGAGATGCTGAAGCACGTTGCGGATACAACGGCAAATGTGCTCATCGAGGGCGAATCGGGGACAGGGAAGCAGTTGGCGGCCGAATATATCCATCATAGGAGCGCCAGGGCGGACAATCCGTTCATTGAGATTAACTGCGGCGCGATTCCGGAGGATCTGCTGGAAAGCGAATTGTTCGGCCATGAAAAGGGCGCTTTTACGGGCGCCGTTTACGCCAAAAAAGGGAAATTCGAACTTGCAGACGAAGGGACGATATTTTTGGATGAGATCGGCGAGTTGCCGATGGAATTGCAGGTTAAGCTGCTGCATGTGATCGAAAATCAAAAATTCACTCGCGTGGGGGGCACCGATTACATTAGGACAAACGCGCGCATTATTGCCGCGACCAATCGCAGGTTAAGTGAGGAGATCAAAAAAAACAATTTCAGAAGCGACCTTTATTACCGCCTCAAAGTAATCTACCTTGAAATTCCGCCTTTAAGGGAGCGCAGGGAAGATATCCCGATCCTGGCGAGAAAATTCGCCGAAAAATACGGCAAAATAGACAGCAAGGAACAACAAGGAATTGAATTGTCGGACGGCGCCGTTAATATCCTGCAGTCCTATAATTGGCCGGGAAACGTGCGCGAATTGGAAAATATCATCCAGCAGGCGGTCTTCCTTGCAAGGGATGGAAGGATAAGCGACAAAACTCTTCCCCGGGAGCTTCTCGAAAACAACGTGAAACCCTCCATGACAAAAGAAGAGCTGAGGGATGAAAAAAACAGGCGGACGGAGTCCATCATACGGGAGCTCGAAAGCGGCTTTTTAAAACGCGTGCTCCGCGTCAGCGGCGGAAACATTACCCGGGCTTCTGAAATAAGCGGATATGACCGCAGACAAATACAAAACCTCATCAAGAAGCACGGCATAAGCGCCGAAGGTTTCAAATAGTGCGAAATTGAACTGCGCGGCAGCTAATCCCATTCTTCATTGATTTAAGAAAGAAACGGCAAAAACAACCGCGAAATATCATTTCCCGTTTTGCCTGTTCCGGCATCCTGCCGGCCATGATAAATCTGCCATAACATGCTGTTTCTAAAGAAATAAAAGAAATGAATCAGAAGTGGCATAAATATTGCTACCTATACCGTAGAAAATGGGAAAGGAGGCTTGTTATGTCTTGGCAAGCATGGACGAACGGAATTTTGGGGATTTGGCTGTTCATAGCCGCGTTCCTTCAATTCAGCCCGACTGGGAATCTATGGGACAACCTGATCGTCGGCGTAATTGCCGCGATTGCCGGGTTCACCATGATTAAACAGCATAGCTGGCAGGGGTGGACGGCGGGTATTCTGGGAGTGTGGCTGATCATTTCGGCATTTACTCCCGCGCTGCAAGCCCATGTGGGCAATATGTGGAACGACAGCATCGTGGGGATACTGCTCATGATCGCCGGGTTTGGCGCATACAAAAGCCACAAGGAGATTCCGGCTCATACATAGTCTGTGAAGAAGCGAATCAAGCTCCAAAAAAAGCCGGGCTTTAGAGTCCGGCTTTTTGTTTATAAATGGCATGAGCATGGTGAACGCAGACGGGTTTCTGTGGTAAGCTACACGGCTTGAAAAATCGAGTCAGACCGATTATTGGTGTGTGGGTTGCTATAACCAAATAAACATGACGGCTATTATATAAATATTCGTATATATATGTCTTAACAGGCAGGCCGGCGGTCCACGACGATCGCATCTTCCCTTGGGGCCCATGGCATCCCGCCTATCCAAGCATTGCAGGGAAACCTAAATATCCGGCCGCTTTCAGCGAAGCGGCGAACACTTAGGGAAAATCGCGGCGGCAATCAAAGGGATCGGACAAGCTATCCTCCGGCAGGGACGGCTGACGCCCGTATTTCAATGGTAAAAAGGAGCGGCAAGAAATGGAAAAATTCACACCGGTAAGCGAGGCTACCATCTCCCGGACCATCGTGTCCGAATTCGCCAGAGGATTTAACGAGTTCGTCGAAAGCGATTGCATCATTATCGGCGCAGGACCCAGCGGCCTTGTGGCTGCGCGCGACATAGCGCGCGCGGGAAAGAAGGTCGTCATTCTTGAACGCAATAATTATCTGGGGGGCGGGTTCTGGAGCGGAGGCTTCCTGATGCCCACGGTGACGGTTCGCCACCCCGGTGAAAGACTGCTTGACGAGCTTGACGTTCCCTACAAGGCGGTCCGCGAAGGCCTCGTCGTCTGCGATGCGCCTCACGCCTGTTCGGCCCTTATCGCCTCCGCTTGCCGCGCCGGAGCCAAGGTTATGAACAATACGATGCTGGAGGACCTTGTCATCAAGGATAACCGCGTCTGCGGCGCGGTCATCAATTGGGCCGCCATCGCTTCCCTGCCGAAAGAAATTGCGGCGTTGGATCCTGTGGTGCTGGAAGCGCCGTTTGTCATAGACGCCACCGGCCACGACGCGGCTGTCTGCGTCAAGCTTGCCAAGCGGCACCTGTTGGAACTCAAGGGCGAGGGGGCGATGTGGGTCGATAAATCCGAGGACCTTATTATCGGAAAGACTTCCGAATGCTATCCCGGCCTTATCGTTACCGGGATGGCGGTCGCAGCGGTCTACGGAGTGGAACGCATGGGTCCCACCTTCGGCGCCATGTTCCTGTCCGGAGAAGCCGCCGCCAATCTGGTCCTCGAAAAGTTGAAATAACGGGTGTTGGAATGCGGACAGATCGCCCGGAATGGATCGTCGATTTTCGGTTTGTCCCGCTCCCCCGTCTCAACCGTAAAAGACAAAAACACCTCGATCATTGCGTTTCAGGGGGAGTTGTTTTTTAGGGGATTTCCGCCTGCGGGCAGTCCGGCGGGCGCCCGCTTTTTCTCAAAAAAACTGAAGGGGGCATTCGTTACTTGACGGTAATCCTTCTCTTTGGTTCTCTTACCACTTCTCCGATAATGCTTGCTTTATCCATGCCCTCTTCATGAAGTCTTTTAAGAGCTTTTTCCGCTTTATCGGGATGCAATGCAATCATAAGGCCTCCCGATGTTTGAGCGTCGAATAAAATCCATTGTTTCCAATCCGGCAAATGCTTTGAAAAATCCACCCATTCCTGGCGGTACTTTCTGTTGCGCTGGTCTCCCGGAGGAATAAGCCCCATTTTCGTGAATTCTTCAACTCTGGGGAACAGGCGGAGGGACGAGAAATCTATTTCTATACCCACGTCTTCCTGGGTTTGTTCGATCATTTCCAAAAGATGTCCCGCAATACCGAAGCCTGTGATGTCGGTGCAGACATTGACGCCGATTTCCAGGGCGATCTCGGAAGCTTTTTTGTTCAAAGCGGCCATGCTTGCGGCAACCTCGGCCTGAGTTTCTTCGTCCACCAGCCCCCCCTTCAGCGCGTTGTTCATTATGCCGCACCCAACCGCCTTCGTAAGGATGAGCTTGTCTCCAATTCTGAGATGGCCCTTGGTTAATATTTTTTCCGGATGAATGAGCCCCAATACCGAAAGACCGTATTTAATCTCCGTCGGATCGATGACGGAATGTCCTCCCGCAAGGAGCACGCCGGCTTCTTTAATCTTGTCCGCGCCGCCCCTCAAAACTTCGCCAAGCATGGATAAACTCATAGCCGACGAGGGGAAGCACACTATATTCATCGCGAGGAGGGGCTTGCCGCCCATGGCATAAATGTCGCTCAATGCATTTGCGGCTGCGATTTGTCCATAGATGTAAGGCTCTCTAACGATAGGAGTAAAATAGTCGACCGTTGTGATAACGGCTAGGTCCTCCCTGAGCCTGTAAACCGCCGCATCATCGTCCATGCTGGCGAGAAGGTTGCGATCCTTTATAATACTCAATCCTTTGAGGACTTCTTTCAGGTCGCCCGGACCCATCTTGGTCCCTCAGCCGCCTCCCATAAATTCCGGACCGAAAACCAACTCTTCTTCTGCCATGATTCCCTCCAAGATTAGCGACACGCGGCCGTATACTCTATACGCCAGTACTGTATAATTCAACTCGATTGAATAAATCGGGGCTGGGCCGAAAGAATATTTTGGAAGCCGGTCCCGGATAGCCGCAAAAATCATAAAAGTCAGATTCGCCGAAGATGGTCAACGCGCGGGGGGATGACATGAATTTCTTGGAGCTGGCCAAAACCCGATATTCCGTTCGCAGCTATACGAAACAAAAAGTGGAAGACGACAAAACAGCCCTGATTTTAGAGGCCGGCCGCGTGGCCCCGACGGCCGCCAACCAGCAGCCGCAGCGACTGCTGGTGATTAAGAGCAAGGAAGGTTTGAAAAAGCTGGCCAAAGCCGCCGACGTATACGATCCGCCGCTGGCGGTCATCGTTTGCGCCGACCGCGGCGCGGCATGGATTCGATCCTATGACCTGAAATCCTCAAGCGACATCGACGCCAGCATTGTCACCGATCACATGATGCTGCAAGCCACGGAATTGGGGCTGGGATCGCTGTGGATTTGCAAATTCGATCCCGAAATTCTGCGCAAAGAATTTAATATTCCCGATCATCTCGAACCGGTGAACATTCTAGTCGTGGGCTATAGCGGGGGGGATGCGAAACCGCCGGACCGCCACGCCGCCGAGCGCAGGCCGCTTGAAGAAATTGTCTGGTACGAATCGTTTTGAATGGAAATAAGAGCGCGGTTTCAGGGGCGCGATTCGCGCTTGGTCCCCGCGGACACGCTCTATCCTTCTTTTATCCGGTTTGCGAGGGGGGTCCGGGAGGGAGATAGAGCATGGTTGTTTAAGCGGGCTGGCCCGGAAACCGCTTTCGAATTAAGGTCAAAGAAACGCATCGGCCAATCGGCGGCGGAGCCCGCATAGTCGACGCCGATGCGTTTGGACACGCCGATGTCCGCCGTCCCGGCGGGGGGGCGAAAGAGCCGGACATCGCCGCCGGACAACAGGTCCAGTCCGCTCTGCGCCGCCGTAATTCCGAGAGCCTTGCAAAGACGACCGGGCCCGCTTAGAAGCTTGGCGGGAATTCCTTCCGGGCCTTCGGCCGCCCGCAGAAGAACCGCCTCGGCTACACCCTCGGGGCCCGTGACCACATTGGCGCAATGGTGCATCCCGTATACGAAAAAAACGTAAAGATGCCCGCCGTCCATATACATCGGCGCCACTCGCGCCGTCCGCCGCCCCCGCCACGAATGGGCGGCGGCATCCCCGGCGCCGAGATAAGCCTCTGTTTCCACGATGCGCGCCCCATACCAGCGTCCCCGGTACCGGCGGGCAACCCATGCTCCGATAATTTCGCGGGCGACGAGCGCGGTTTCCATTCGGAAGAATTCCCTTGAATATTCCGCAAATTCTTCGATTTCAGGGTCAAAAAGAAGCCCGGAATCGGGAGGGACAAGGGATACAGCTTGCTTTCTCACCGCGGCCGCCATTGGGAGTCTTGTTCAAGAACCCGGTTTCTGAAGCGCATGACGCAGGGCGGGTTCCACATCCGGCAATTCAAAGGAATAACCCGATTCGATCAGCCGCGCCGGAGTCACGCGCGCGCTGGAAAGAAGGGCTTCGTCGGCCATTTCGCCGAACGCCAGTCTTGCGGCGAAGGAGGGGAGGGCAAAAAGAACCGGACGCGAAAGAACGCGCCCCAGCGCTTTAGAAAATTCCAGATTGGTGCATGGATTCGGAGAAACCGCATTGACGGGTCCCTGGAGCGATTCGCGGCTCAGAGCGAAGCGGATGACGGCTGCCAGGTCTTTGATTGCAATCCAGCTCATATATTGACGGCCGCTGCCGATTCTGCCTCCGATCCCCAGGCGGAATAGGGGCAGCATGCGGGCGAGCGCGCCCCCGCCTGCTCCGAGCACCATCCCGAGCCGGGGAATGACCACTCGGATCCCCCGCGCGGCTGCGGCATCGGTTGCCGCCTCCCACTGCCGGCATAAATCCGCAAGAAACCCTTTTCCCGGGCCGCTTTTTTCATCCAAAATTTCCGTTCCCCGATCCCCGTAATAGCCGGCGGCCGAAACGCTGACCAATACCTTGGGAGGATCAGAAAGCTGCGCAAGAGACTGCGCAAGGAGCCGGGTTCCTTCGATGCGGCTTTCGCGGATGCGGCGTTTCTTTTCGACCGTCCATCTCCCGGACGCAATACTCTCGCCGGCAAGATGCACGACTGCGTCGATGCCTTCAATCGCGGATTTGTCAAGCGTTCCCGCAGCCGGGTCCCAGGAAACTTCGTTGGCGCCGGCCGGAGTTCGTCGAACCAGCCGGATAATTCGATGCTCCTCTTTTGCCAAGAAAGCGGCGGTCGCGGAACCGATCATGCCCGTAGATCCCGTCATCAATATTTTCATGATCAAACCTCCGGCTTATCTAACAGGGGGATTCGGCGCCACGGATCGACCAAGGATCGGCGCGATCTGGCGGATCTCTTTCAGAAGCTTTTCAAACTCGTAAGGATGCAAGGATTGATTGCCGTCCGACAGTGCTTTTTCAGGCTCGTGATGGACTTCGATCATCAGGCCGTCGGCCCCGACCGCAATCGCCGCACGCGACAGCGGAATGACTTTTTCCCGGCGTCCGGTGCCGTGGCTGGGATCCACAATGATGGGCAGGTGGCTCAGGCGCTGGATGGCGGGAACGACGCTCAGATCCAGAGTGTTGCGCGTGTGGTCCGTGAATGTTCGTATCCCCCGCTCACATAGGACCACGTTGTAATTGCCCTCGGAGAGAATGTATTCGGCCGCCATCAGCAGCTCGTCAAGAGTCGCTGAAATTCCCCGTTTCAGCAGCACTGGGCGGCGCGATCGGCCCGCCCGTTTCAGAAGGGAAAAGTTCTGCATGTTGCGGGCTCCGATCTGTATGACGTCGGTATATTGATCCACGAGCTCTATGCTTTCGACGTCGATGGCTTCCGTGACAATCTTAAGGCCGAAATCTTTGCGCACATCCGCCAGTATCCGGAGCCCTTCTTCGCCAAGTCCTTGGAAACTGTAGGGCGAAGTGCGGGGTTTATAAGCGCCGCCGCGAAACAACCGGACTCCGGCAGCCGAAACCGCGGACGCTATCTTATACGCTTGTTCGCGGGATTCCACCGCGCAAGGCCCCGCGATGATGGCAAGCTCCGGGCCGCCGATGTGAACGCCGTCTCCGAGATCGATGTCGGTCGTGTCTTCCTTAAGCTCGCGGCCGACAAGCTTATAGGGTTTGGAAACGGGGACGCATTCTCCAACGCCGGGAAGGGATTCAAAAGACGCCGCCTCGACGGGCCCCTGGTTTCCCGTGATGCCGATCGCCATGCGGGTGCTTCCCATGATCGGGTGCGCCTTATATCCCATTTCCTCTATTTTGCGGCAAACGGCGTCGATCTCTTCATGGGTGGCTTGCGACTTCATAATCACTAGCATTCAGGTTTCTCCTCAAACATATATTTCCGGCGCACGGGGTCGAGCGGGGGAATCAGGAAGTTTTTGATTTTGCAAACTGGGCAATGCGGGCCTCCAGGCGGCGGAACAGAGCATCCCTGACCGCATCATAGTCCGCCGGCACTTCTATCGGAGGATTGGCAAACTTGCATTTCATCCCTTCGTATTTCGAATCATGGTACCGGGTTTTAAAGTCGGTGAACTTCAGACCGTGAGCCGTGGAAATAACGACGATCCGCTCATCGGGATCGACCTGTCCCCTGTGAATCAGTTTCCTCAGCGCCGCCAGCGCCACGCCCGTGTGGGGGCAATTGTAAAGCCCCGTAAGATCCCCTTCTGCGGCGGCTTCGGTAAGCTCTTCCTCGCTGGCCTGTTCCACTACGCCATTGAACTGCTTCAAAACCCGGATCGCCTTTTTGACGCTTACCGGGTTCCCGATCTGAATGGCGCTGGCCAAGGTGGGCTTTGCCTGGACCGCTTCGAAGCTTTCGAAGCCGCTCAGGTAGCTCCTGTAAAGTGGATTTGCGTTTTCAGCCTGCGCGCAGACAATGCGCGGCAGCCGGTCGATCAGGCCCACCGCCTTCATTTGAAGGAATCCCTGGCCGAGCGCGCTTACATTGCCTAGATTGCCCCCGGGGATCACGATTACGTCCGGCACCTCCCAGTCAAACTGCTGGCAAAGCTCGAAACTGATTGTTTTTTGTCCCTCGATCCGCAGCGAGTTCATGGAATTCGCCAGATAAATATTATTGCGGCTGGTAATCTGCTTGACGATATTCATGCATCCATCGAAATCGGTATCGATCGCAAGGGTGATGGCGCCGTGCGCGAGAGGCTGCACCAGCTGCGCGCTGGAGACTTTATTCTTCGGGAGAAAGACAATGGCCGGAATTCCGGCGGTCGCGCAATAGGCGGCGAGCGACGCCGAGGTATCTCCGGTAGAGGCGCAGGCCACGGCAGGAACGTTCTTTCCCTCGTGCCGCATCTGTTTCACCATGCTGACGAGAACCGTCATTCCCAAATCCTTGAAGGATCCGCTGTGGCTGTTGCCGCACTGCTTAATCCATAGATTTTTCAAGCCCCATTTCTGCCCCAGCTGTTCCGCCCAAAACAAATTGCTTCCGCCCTCGCAGGTGGATACGACGTTTTCATCCTCTACATCGGGACACACGAACTCTTTTTTGCCCCAGACCCCGGAACCGTAGGGCCAGAACGTCCGCATAAACCGACTGTCGAATATTTCCTTCCAGTCCTCGGGAGAAGTCATGCGCAGCGGTTCGATGTCGTGGACGACCTCAAGCAGATCATGGCATTTCGGGCACTGGTAGATGATTTCATTGAGCGGATATTCACCCGGACAGCCGTTGATACAGCGGAAAACCGCGCGGTATTTGGCTGCGGGATTAGGTTTTTTCAATGGAAACATCATAGGGGTCTCCTCGAATATGCTGTCGCTTTTCCCGAATCCATTATTCTAATACAATACGCGGAAAACTTTGAGAAACATAGTGATTGTGTTTGCAATGAGGATAAGATCTGCGCCGGGCGGCAACGCGAGCGGGGCGCGCCGCCGGGCATGCAAGCGAATCGGCGGGCAAAGGGATCCATGATAATGCCACAGCATGGACTGCCGTCGGTTTTGCGCTCGGAAAAACGAGTCCCGCCGTCCGGGTCTCTACGGAGCCGGCTCAGGATGCATCCATTGCCGTTTGGATCAAAGCGCCCTGTGAAGAATTTCCTCGAGTTCCCCGGCCGACAGCGCAATTGGATTTCCCTTGATGCTGCTTGATTTCTGCGCCTGCGCCGCAATGGCGGGCAGATCCTTGCCGGACATTCCAAAATCGGACAAACGGGGAACAGATAGCCGGGAGTTCATCGAGTACACCCATTGCACTCCCTCCTCCGCGCGCGCCGAGTCTTTTCCCGTCAGCAGCCGGGCCGCTTCAACGTAACGGGAAATCGCGGGGGATTTGCTTGAGCGGCTGTTCAATGCTTCCAGGTTCGTTTCCATGACGAGCGGCAGCAAGCGGGCGCATACCATCCCGTGCGGTATTGGGAACATCCCTCCCACCACGGCGGCGAGTCCGTGAACGGCTCCCAATCCGGAGTTCGCCAGAGCCAGCCCCCCGAACAGGCTGGCGAGAGACATATTCTCGCGGGCTTCGGAGTCGGAGCCGTCGAGATATGCCCGGTGCAGCCAGAGCGCGGCGCGCCGAATGCCTTCCCGGCAGAGGGCGTCGGTCATAGGATTGGCAAGGCTGCAAACAAAAGGTTCGATCACCTGGGTCAACGCATCCATCCCCGTACCGGCGGTCACAGCGGCCGGAAGAGAGCGCGTCAATTCAGGGTCCACGACGGCCAGAAAAGGGAGCATCCAGGGACTGCGCAGGCTGACCTTCACCTTGTGCTCCGGAGAGATCAGCACCGCGTTGCGCGTAACCTCGCACCCGGTGCCCGCCGTTGTCGGGATACAGATGCAGGGAGCGCAACGGCGCGCAAGCGGCCGGCCGCGGCCGATCACTTCCACGTAATCAAGCGGGTCCCCCGGGTTTGCCATAAGCGCCGACACCGCTTTGGCCATGTCCAATACGCTCCCGCCGCCGCAGCCGATCACAAATTCGCATCCCGCATCCCTCGCGGTGCGGGCTCCCTCTCGGACTCCGGGAATGGTCGGTTCTCCCGGGCTGGAAAACAATGTGCACCGGACGCCGTGCGCTTCCAAATCCCCGATAAACGCTCCCCATCTGGCGGGAGCGCCCCCGGTGACAACCAAAGCGCGCCTGCCGAGCGACTCGGCCGCCGGGATGGAATCCCGGAGCCGTCCGGGCCCGAACAGGATTCGCGTTGCCGTAGAAAATTCGAAATGCATCGGGATCCTATGAATGATCCGGGTTAATCCTGGTTAAGCTGAGCTCAAGGGGATTGCGGGGCGATCTCTTCGTTGCTCGTCTTCAACGATGTCCCCGCATCGCCTCCTCCTCGCGCCTCGATCTCGTCCCCAAGCCCCATGCGCGCGGCACATTCTAATGCTCGGACAGGCTCCTAGATCTGTTATATTGTTGGTCATGGCAAAATGCTCAAGCATAGGGTGTCCGGCCGGATCGAAATAACGGATGAGCATTGTTCCATTCATAAACCGTCAACGGTGAACCGCTTATGTTTCCGCTAAATGACGACAACCCGGTCCACACCTTCACCATTGTGACTTGGGCGCTGATAGCCGTCAATATCGCTGTTTTCCTGTATCAGATTTCCCTTGGGCCGCAATCGTCGCAGCTTTTTATATATCAGTACGGGGCCATCCCCGCTGTTGTCACGGGCGGACAGAGCCTGCCGGAGGCCGTCGCGGCGATACCTCCGTTTGCGAGCGTTTTTACGAGCATGTTTCTCCACGGCGGCTGGATGCACCTGATCGGCAATATGTGGTTCCTTTGGATATTCGGCAATAATATCGAGGAGGCCATGGGCGGTTTTCGCTTCCTTGTTTTCTACTTGATATGCGGGGTCGTTGCGTCCTGGAGCCACATCCTGTCGAACACAAGCTCGATCCTTCCGTCGGTCGGCGCCAGCGGCGCCATCGGCGGGATTATGGGCGCCTATATCCTGTTGTATCCGCGGGCAAGGGTGTGGACGCTGATTTTCCTGGGTTTCTTCATCAGGCTCTTGTATGTTCCGGCCGGCGTTATGCTCGGCTATTGGTTTTTGATACAGCTCCTGAGCGGCAGTATGGCCGGGAATCAGGAGGGAGGAGGGGTGGCCTTCTGGGCTCATATCGGTGGCTTTCTTGCCGGCGTCCTGCTGGTCGGAATTTTTAAGAAAAAAAACGTCCGCTTTTTCAATCCGAGCCGGCGGCGGACGGCTAGGAGCCTGTCCGAGTATTAGAAGGTGTCGCGCCGCCTTGCTTCTGTCCACGCGGCGCTCGGAACGCGGCATATCCTAAAACTTGGACAGGCTCCTAGTTGAGGCGCTCGGAGCGGCATAGTATGATCTTATTTTGACAAGATCGGGGAGGCGAAAATGAAATCGGCTGTTTGTCTTGCGGGAGTCATTCTTTTGATCGTCGCCGCGGTTGTACTTCCACAGAGTGCCGCATCGAAATCGGGCAGGGAAGTTTACGCGGCCCAGAAATGCGCGCTGTGCCACTCCGTTTCCGGCATCGGCGGGAAAAAAATGGCCTTGGATGGAGTCGGCGGCCGGTTAAAACCGGAGCAGATAAAAAAGTGGATCCGGACCCCCAAGGAAATGAAAGCCGACACTACGATGAAACCGTACCCTAATCTTCCCGACAAAGACCTGAACGACCTTACCGCTTATTTGATGACGCTAAAATAAAGACGAAGAACGCCATTTACCAGCGGCGCCCCCTAATGCTCGAACAAGCTCCTATGGGCTCTTATTATTCTTTTTAAACAGCCCCGATTCTTCGGAAAGACCGTATTCCACTCCCTGTTGAAGCATCTCCGTGATTTCAATGGCCCGCATCACCCGGTTCCAGAGTTCTTCTTTCCCTTTTTTCTCCGCCGCGCCCCTCAAGACCTCAAGGTCTTTCAATGATTTTTCGGCTGCTTTTTTGAGGGTTTTGAGGGCGCTCTTAATTTTGTTTTTGTCCGCCCCGCGTCTGTCAATGGCGTCGTCCACGTTGAACATTACGCTGTTGATGATTTGATAATAAGCATCCAGCATATCTTCGGGCGCGAGAAGCTCCATCGGGTCCCCTTCCACGGGTTCCTTGCCGGACAGCCTTTCTTTTGCGGTTTTCAGCCGAAGTTCCGCGGCCTTGGAATAGACATTCACCCTCAAATCGATTCTTTGAGCTTCTCGAAGCTTTTCCAGCTCCTTGTCCATAAGAAATTCGGCGGCATGCCCGCGGGAAGCCGTTGAAATAAGGACCGCCGCAATCAGAATAATGCGCAATGAAAAAAGCATAAATGGAGAATGCTCCTACTGTGGAAATATCTTTTCCACGAACTTTTTACGGACCGACTCCGCCCGTGCAAGGCAGGAATCGAACGCGTCCTGCTGCTCGACCGGAGCCTGCATCCGGTAATCGCGGATGGCCTCAAGGGACTTCCGCACCTGAATCTCATATTTGATCAGATTTTTATTTTTCTTTTCGGGCTTCAGGTTCGCCTCTATATCTTCGAGGGACCGGACCAAGAGCCGGGTCCATTTCTTCAGGTAGGCGGGAACGAACAGGAAATTATTTACGCTCACGGCTTCCTGCAGGTTCTTCTGAATCCTTTTGGACGCTTCGGTGTAGATCTTTATTCTTCGGTCGACGGAATCAGCTTTCTCCATTTGGATTTTTTCGCCGGAACTGAGGACATCGTCGTCGAAGGAAGGAATCCGTTCGGACTGAACCGCCATGTTGAATGCCAGCGACAGCGCCGCGAGGAAAACCATGGGAATCACATTTTGGGAGGGACGTCGCACCCGAGCAGATACAAGGCTTCCGCCAGCTGCCGCCGGACCAGGTCCGCGACCAGCAGGAGGTGCCGTTTTTTATGCGCGTCCGTCTCGGATAAAATATGATGCTTGTGATAAAAAAGGTTGAATTTTTGCGCCAATGAAAAGGCATATTTACAGAGGTGCGCCAGTTCCATTGACTGTGCAATCTGCCGCACCGTTTCCGGCAGTCTTGCCGCCTGGTATACCATTTCCCAGATTTCGTCGTTGTCGCAAAGGAATTTCCCGAAACCGGCGTCTAAATCGGCCGGCCGCGGCGGTCCCTCCCCCGTTTCCGCGAGCTTTTTGAAAATGTTGTTGGCCCGGACTACGGCGTATTGCACGTAGGGTCCGGTCTCGCCGTCGAAATTGAGGGCTTCCTTAAAGTCGAATGCGATCACCGTATTGCGGGCAAAGCGCAGGAGGAAATAGCGGAGCGCGCCCACCGCGATGGCGCGGGCAATCGAGGCGGATTCCTCTTCGGCCAGCGAATGCCGCAAGCGGACCTCTCCCAGAGCTTTTTCAAACAGCGCGTCCAGAAGATCATCCGCCTTTACGCCCAGGCCTCTCCGGCCGGACACCTCCACGTAAGGGCGATTGGCGTCCTCTTCGGATATGGCAAACCCGATTTCTTTGCAGCAGGCGGGCGTCAGGGCAACCATTTCATAGGAGAAATGGATCGAATTGCGCGCCTCGGATTCGAAGCCCAATGCTTTCAACCCTTGCACAACGATTTTCTGCAGGTAAGCCTGCCTGCTGTCAATGACGTTGTATACCCGATCCGCGTGCCCGAAATGCGGCGGCGTCCGTCCCGGCTCCGCTTCGGTCGCGCTGATCCAGACTGGATGGCCGTCTCGAATTCTGTATAGCCGGTAGCGGAAATCCATGCCGAGCAAGCCGAATTTCCACAGCTGATATGCAATATCCTTACCCACGTAGGTGACGGTTCCGTCGGAACGGACGATTATTTTCTCGTCTTCTTGCGTCGCCGCGCGCGAAGAAGCGGCTTGGGCGCCGCCCGTATTCATAACCCAGCAGCCGCGGTTTTTGCCCTCGTCGGCGTAGTAAACGGCCTTCCGGTCCTGGAGCAGCTGGAATGCCTTGTCCCAGAAGTGGAGGCGCAGAATTTCGCTTTCGCGCGGAAGAAGATCATACGCCACATTGATGCGCGCCATGGTCGCCAGGTGCGCTTCAACAACGCGCATGGCTACGTGTTCGGCCAACTCCGCGGTCGGATTGTTGCCCGCTTCAATGGCCTGAAGCGTCCGGCTGCGCCACCGGCGGTTTTCTTCCGATTGCTGGTAGAAATCGTTCACCGCGGCGTACACATCCCAGCAGTAGTAGTCGAATTTGCCGTCGATGGCCGCCACTTCCTCCAGCGTTTTGCCCTGCATGCGCTCCAGGCCGACGACCACGTCGGCCACTTGCACTCCCGTGTTGTCCAGGTAGTTTTGCACCTCGACGTCATGGCCCAGAAAAGCGAGGCATCGTACGAAAGCATCGCCCAGAACGGCGTTTCGCAGATGGCCTATATGGGCCGCCTTGTTGGGATTGATGTTCGTGTGCTCGACAACGAATTTGCCGGTTTCCTCCGGAGGCGAGGTCCTGCCGAAGCGCCCCTGGTCGATGCTTTCGGACAACCGGAGAGCAAGGGATCCTCTGTCGAGGCGGAAATTCAAATAGCCCTTGCCTGCCACCTCGGCTTTCCATATCCCCGGGATTCTCTCCGCGACCGCAGCGAGTTCTTTTGCTATTTCAATCGGCGGCCGCCGCACCTTTCGCGCCAGGTCGAAAGCGATGGGAAGCGCCAGTTCGCCGAATTCTATTTGCGGGGGGATCGAAAAATTCAACATATCGTATTCGACGGCATATCTTTCCGCGATTCGATCGAGGAGCTCTTTTTCAAGATTACGTATAAATGCAAGCAACATCGGTTTCGTCCCACCCTTCTAAAAAGAGTTCAGCTGCAGCATACGGAATTATGATACACGATTTAAATTGCTGATTACAGAAGAGCTCCCGTCCGGAATCTAAAGTCCATGACTTTATTGTTTCGAATAACTGCCTGTGCAGCCGCGGTTCAAAAACCGGGGCGGATGCCCGCAGTCGACTTGCTTGACTTAACGGAGCGCGGCTCCTAGACTCAATCTGATTTATGCAACGGGAGACAAGCGTGGCGGAAAATCTGGCTTCGGATAATCGGAAAATTTTGTATCTCGAACCCTTTTCGGGTATTTGCGGCGATATGATGATCGGCGCCCTGCTGGATCTCGGGACTGATTTTGAGGATCTTCGGGACAAGCTGAGCCTTCTTCCTTTTAAGGAGTACCGGCTTTCGCGTCAAAAATGCCTTCGCTCGGGGATCCAGGCGACCAAGTTTGATGTGCAGGTGGAGCCTTCGCACCATCATAGGAGCTTTGAAGACATAAGGGACATGATCGAATCGAGCCGCCTTTCCGAATGGGTGCGTGCAAAGTCCGTCGAAGCATTCCGGCGGCTGGCGGAGGCGGAGGGCAGGATTCATGGACAGCCGGCTGAAAAAATTCATTTCCACGAAGTCGGCGCCGTGGATTCCATTATTGATATTGTCGGCACCATGATTGCCATGGAGGGATTCCTGCCTGTTCAGGTCTGTTCGTCGTCCGTCAACGTCGGCCAGGGAACCGTGGAATGCCGGCACGGAATCTACCCGGTGCCCGCACCCGCTGCGCAGGAGCTTCTCGGAGGCGTCCCGGTTTTTTCCAACAGCGTGACCGGGGAAATGACCACCCCTACGGGAGCCGCATTGCTCGTCACTCTTGCAGAGCAATTCGGCCCGCGCCCGCCGATGAAAGTTCTCGCTTCGGGATACGGCGCCGGCACTCGCGAGACGCCGGGCAACGCCAACGTGCTTCGTGCCAGCTTAGGGGAAAGACTGTCCCCGGAGACCGCCGTCGCGGAAGAACAGGTCGCCGTTATTGAAGCCACAATCGACGACATGAGTCCTCAGATTTATGGCTATTTTCAGGAAAGAGCGCTGGCTTCAGGCGCCTTGGATGTTTATTCAACCGCGGTTCAAATGAAAAAGAACCGTCCGGGTCTGAAAATAACCTGCATCTCGGCGCTGTCGGACGTAAATCGGCTGGCCGATCTGATATTTTCCGAAACTACGACGATCGGGATACGCTATAGCGTCGCGCGGCGGAAAACTCTTCAGCGCGAATACCTGCAGGTGCAGACACGATTCGGGCCTGTTAAAATAAAAGTTTCCACTCTTGACGGGCGGCCGGCAAGCTATGTCCCGGAGTTTGAAGACTGCCGGCGATTGGCTGTCGAAAAAGGCGTGCCGCTTAAAGAGGTTCAATCAGCCGCGCTGTGCTCCTATCTTCAGGGAGAAAGTTCTTATAAACCCCAATCCTCAGAGTGAAGGATGAATAATGGCGGAAGAAAACCTTTCCCAGATCGGCATAGACGAATTTGCCAAAGTGCAGATGCGCGTGGGACAAATCCTCGAAGCCGAGAAAATTGAAGGTTCCAGAAAACTATTGAAGCTCAAGGTGGATATCGGCAACGAGATGCGGCAAATCGTCGCGGGAATGGCGGAAAGATACGAACCGGCGGCGCTTTTGAACAAAAAGGTGATCGTCGTCGTGAATCTCAAACCGGCGCGGCTCATGGGGGTGGAATCCAACGGCATGATTATCGCGGCATCGGTCGGCGAAAAGCCCTTTCTCGCCACCTTCGACGAGGATGTGCCCAACGGCGCCCTCCTTCGATAAACAGAATTGTCGCATGTGTTCATCCCGGCTGTGGTAAGATCCCTCTTTATTCAAATTCTTTACGATGATTTACTGCAGCAGAGAGCGTCCAATTGACCCCTCATGAGATTTATAGGCTGATCGAAAATGGAATGGCGCAAGTAGAAGAGGAACTTATGCGCCAGTCGGAATCAAGGATTCCTCTAATTGACAACATCGGCCAATACATCTGCCGGAGCGGGGGAAAACGCATCCGGCCCGCGATCCTTCTGCTTGGTTCGCAAATGTGCGGGTACGACGGCCCGCTGGGTCCAAAACTGGGCGCCGTTGTGGAATTGATCCATTCCGCCACCCTGGTTCACGACGATATCATCGATAACGCGAATGTCCGGCGGGGCCGCGCTTCGGTGAATTCGCAATGGGGCAATGAAATCACCGTCCTGATGGGCGATTGGCTCTACATGACTTCCTTTCGGCTTGCCCTGGAGGAGCGGCGTCTGAGGATTCTCGACATCCTTATAGAGGTGACGCGCAAGATGGTCGAGGGAGAGCTTATCCAGCTCGCGCTGAACGGCAACCTCGACATCACCGAAGAACAACAGCTGGATATCTCAATGCGGAAAACCGGTTTCCTGTTCTCCGCCTGCTCTCAACTGGGAGGGATCCTGGGTTCCGCAAGCGAATCAGACGAGGAGCTTCTCCGGCTCTACGGATTGAACATAGGGCTGGCATTCCAACTGGTGGACGACGTGCTGGATCTTACGTCGAATGAAAGTACTCTCGGAAAACCGGTCGGAAGCGATTTAAGGGAGGGGAAGCTGACTCTCCCCCTGATTTATCTGATGCGCGACGGGGATCCTCGCCACCGCGATCTGGTTCAGAAAGCCCTTCGAAACAATGGGCAGGATCCTTCCGGCAGGGAGGAGGTGTTTCAACTGGTGCGCGAGCACGGCACGGCCGACCGCGTCCTGGAAAAGGCTCAGGACTACGCTCAGAAAGCCAGGACGTGTCTCGAGAATTTCCCCACCTCAAAAGCACGGGATGCGCTGTTGTCCATCCCCGACTATATCGTTGAGAGAGACCGATAAAAAATCCGCGCCCGATTGCGTCATTCCCCTTGTTGTTCTTCTTCAATTGCAGCGGGGAATGGGGACGGAAGGTCTTCGACAAAAATATGTTTGCGGTCGTAGGTCGGCGAACCGACGGGTTCATTCGAAATCCGCTCCGTAAACTCTACGGATGGAAACTGCTCGATCGGCTTGTCTTTTAAAATCTCCCGCATGCATTCGATCCAGATCGGCAGAGCGACGACGGATCCCGACTGCCTGTTCCCGAGAGTTTTGGTCTCGTCGTATCCCACCCAGACAGCCGCCGTTATAGAGGGGGTGAATCCTATGAACCAGGCGTCCGTAAAATTATCCGTAGTGCCGGTTTTACCCCCGACGGGCCGGCCCAGAGATTTTGCCGCCCTTGCCGTGCCGTTTTCGCCCTGCACAACATTCTGCAGAAGGTCCAGAAGTTGTGCCGCAATTTCGGGTTTTAAGACCTGGCGGACCCCCGGCGCGCTTTCTTCCTTTTTGACGCGGTCGTAATCCTCGATCTTTCGTATGAAATACGGTTCGGCCTGTATCCCGAGGTTTGGAAAGACGGTAAAAGCCGAGGCCATTTCCAAAGGGGTCGCTTCGCAGGCGCCCAGGGCCAGCGGCAAATAGGGATCCAGCCTGCCTTCCAGGCCGAATCGCCGCCCCATTTTGACGACGTTTTCTATTCCGATGAGCGAGGCGATCCGGACGGTGGGAACATTGCGGGATTCGGTCAATGCCTGTCTAACAGAAATCTCCCCTTTGAATTTCCCGTCATAATTGGCCGGCCGCCAGACGCGTCCGATGCCGTCGGTAAAACTGATGGATTCATCGAGCACCTGGCTGTCCGGCCCCATGCCTTGTTCAAATGCGGCGGCGTAAACAAAAGGCTTGAATGTCGAGCCGACCTGCCGCTTCGCTTGAGTCGCCCGGTTGAACTCGCTCGTTGCAAAATCGTAGCCGCCCACCATGGCTTTGATTTGGCCGGTATTGTTCTCGAGAATGATAAGAGCGCCTTCCGCCTGCGGACGCTGTTCCAATGAAAGGGAAACGGTTCCTTCCGCTTCATCCAAAGAGAGGATTTTAAAATAGGACAGGTCTCCGGGTTTTAGTATCCGGTCCGGCCTCTTCTCCCTCGTCCACGCCATGCCTTTGGGCTGAAGGATGCCTCGATATTGGCCGATCCGCACCCGCGCATCCTTTTCTCCGGTTTTCTCGATAAGGCCCAGGACAACATCTCCCTCTTGGATGGTTTTGCTCCAGCTCGAATCCTCGTAAGTGTCAAGCGCCGCGGGATCTTTGGAAAGGATGTTGGATACCGGACCGCGCCATCCGCGTTTCTTGTCATAGTTTCTAAGGCCGTTGCACAAAGCCTGCTGAGCCGCTTTCTGCATCGGCATGTTGAGGGTCGTATAGACCTGCAATCCTCTTCTCCAGATCTCATCCGTGGGGTATCGGGCGGCCAGGTACCGGCGCACCCATTCAAGAAAATGCGGGGCGATTCTCGTGATATCCCTCGGGCGGCGTGCGAGAACAAGAGGCTTGGATTTGGCTTCGTCCGCCAGTTCCCGCGAGATCATATGCTCGTCCGCCATTCTATCAAGGACGAAATTCCGGCGTGCGAGAGCGGCTTCCGGATGACGTCGCGGCGAATATCTGGCCGGGCTGCTCGGAAGGCCTGCGATCAGCGCGCACTCATCGAGCGTAAGATCCTTGAGCTTTTTCCCGAAATAACCATCCGCCGCCGCCGCCACTCCATAAATGCCTTCGCCCATATTGTGCAGGTTGCAGTAGAGCGTGAGAATCTGCTGTTTGGAATACAGCTTTTCGATCTTCCATGCGATCAGCACTTCCTTGATTTTGCGGTCATAGGTCCGTTCGTATCTGTCAATGAGCATGCGCGCCAATTGCTGTGTGATTGTGCTGGCTCCTTTGCCTATGGGGTAATTGATCTTAAATGCGCCTTTGACAATGGACCTCATAATGGAAGGATAATCGATTCCGGAGTGGTTGTAGAACTGATCGTCTTCCGTGGCAAGAACAGCGAGCTGAAGATATGATGGAATTTCGTCGTAGGAGGCGATAATACGCCTCTGGAGAAACAATTCGCCTATGACTTGATCGTCGTCCGAATAAACGTCTGTAATCACATCGGGTTGATAGTCTTCAAGCCTCTGCACCGGCGGGAGATTATATTCGTACCCGAACAGTATTCCAATGGCGGCTCCCGCGGCCATAAAGAGCAGAGCCAGACATCCGAAGATGATCCACAACGCCGGATGAATTTTATCGCTCTGTTTTCCGGAGGATTTCTTGCTTCCTGGGGCCATAATCAGCGAACAATTATAGCATATGGAAATAAGTTTCCCGTTGTCCGTTTACGGTTGCCGGAGTGAATCCGGATTATTCATGTAAATTCGCAAAATTTTACTGTTTCACAGAGCGGAACCGGAAGAGCGACAGGGAACTTCAGAATATATAGAATCTCCAAATATTTCATTTGCTTGACAGGATTCTGACTGTTTGCTATATTCCACCAGTTTTTCGCTGTTCAGCCATAGGTGAGGTTTTTCGTTTTGGAATTGCGGCCTAGGCTTATGTGCTGAATTTAACATTTGAAAAGGAGAACGAGGTTTGCCGACCTTCAATCAGCTGGTACGATCTGGCCGAAAGAAGATTCGTTTTAAGACGAAGAGTCCGGCTTTACAGGGAAGTCCGCAGCGTAGAGGAGTATGTACGCGGGTGTATACATCCACACCCAAGAAGCCTAACTCTGCTCTACGAAAAGTTGCACGTGTCCGACTTACCAACGGGATAGAAGTAACCACCTATATTCCCGGCATTGGGCACAACCTGCAGGAACACTCCATCGTTTTAATTCGCGGTGGACGTGTCAAGGACCTCCCCGGGGTTCGGTACCACGTCGTGCGGGGCACATTGGATTCTGTCGGAGTCCAAGATCGAAAGAATTCCCGCTCCAAATATGGTGCCAAGCGGCCTAAAAGCTAATCACTTCTTCAAAGCTGCTGTTATAGGGTGAGTGGTTCGCACCCGCCGAGAATCTTTAACCGGCGCTTGCCAGAAGCTGGAAAGAATCGCTCTCGGAGGGCATCCTCATTCCCATTCAGTAACGAGTATGAGCAGGAGATTTATAATATGCCGAGGCGAAGGGAAGTCCCAAAAAGAGAAGCGATGCCGGACCCTGCCTTTGGGAGCACCCTGGTCAGCAAGTTCATCAACTGCATGATGATTCGGGGGGAAAAGAGCGTTGCCGAGGGCGTTTTTTACGACAGTCTCGAATTGGTCAAGGAGCGGGCCAAAGAAGATCCCGTCAAGGTTTTTAAAAAGGCTCTCGATAATGTAAAGCCGATTCTCGAGGTAAAATCCCGGCGCGTCGGTGGCGCTACTTATCAGGTTCCCATTGAGGTGCCGCAGGATCGCAGGACTTCGCTGGCCATACGATGGATCATTTTAAATGCGCGGGGGCGGGGCGAGAAAACCATGCGGGAGAAACTGGCCGCCGAGTTGCTGGATGCTTACAATAATCGCGGTGGGGCAATCAAGAAAAAGGAAGATACTCACCGCATGGCGGAAGCCAACAAGGCTTTTGCCCATTACCGATGGTAAATGAGGTTTTTCCGTGGGTCGTCTTGTACCATTGGTAAACATTCGGAATATCGGCATTATGGCGCACATCGATGCCGGGAAGACAACCACCACAGAGCGCATCCTTTATTACACGGGGATCACTCACAGGCTCGGGGAAGTGCACGAAGGCACCGCCACCATGGATTGGATGGAGCAGGAACAGGAACGGGGCATTACGATTACCTCGGCGGCAACGACCTGCTTCTGGAAGGAAAACAGGATCAATATCATCGACACCCCGGGCCACGTAGATTTTACGGCCGAAGTTGAACGAAGCCTGCGGGTTATCGACGGCGCGGTCGGCCTTTTCGGAGCGGTTGAAGGGGTTGAGCCGCAATCGGAAACCGTTTGGCGGCAGGCAGATAAATACCGCGTTCCGCGAATAGGATTTGTGAATAAAATGGATCGTCCAGGAGCCGATTTTCCCCGAGTGTTGGATATGATGCGGAACCGTCTGCACGCTGTGCCCGTCGCTGTCCAGCTTCCGTTGGGAGTGGAGGATGAATTCCGGGGCGTGATTGACCTCATTGCTCAAAAGGCGATTGTTTTTCACGATGAAACGTTGGGAGCCGATTTTGAAGTGGAGGACATTCCCGAGAACGAGCTCGAAGAGTCGGCCAGATACCGGGAGCTGATGCTCGAGACAATTTCGGAAACGGACGACACGCTCCTCGAAAAGTATCTGAGCGGCGAGGCCATTTCGGAAGAAGACGTTCGGAGAGCATTGCGCAAGGGAACGCTCGAACAAAAATTCGTGCCGATTCTATGCGGCGCCGCTTTCAAGAACAAGGGCATTCAGCAGTTGCTCGATGCCATCGTCGCCTATCTGCCGTCTCCGTTGGACATCCCGCCCGTGACTGGAGTAGCGCAGAATGGAGGGGAGCCGCCGGTCCGGAAGGCCGACGACGCCGATAGCTTCTCCGCCTTGGTTTTTAAAATCATGACGGATCCTTACGTGGGGCATCTGGCGTTTTTTCGCGTTTATTCGGGCCATTTGCAGGCAGGATCGAGTGTTTACAATTCCACCAGGGATTCGGTTGAGCGGGTGGGCCGCCTTCTGAAAATGCACGCGAACAAGCGTGAAGAAATAAAGGATGTCTATTGCGGCGACATTGCCGCTGCGGTGGGGCTCAAGAACGTCAGCACGGGCGATACAATCTGCGATAAGCAGCGCCCGATTGTACTGGAGGCGATTGAATTTCCTGCGCCCGTAATTTCGGTGGCAATAGAGCCGAAGACCAAAAGCGACCAGGAAAAATTGGGACTGTCGCTTGAAAAGCTGGTACGTGAAGATCCCACCTTCAAAGTCCATACGGACCCGGATACGGGACAGACGATTCTCTCGGGGATGGGGGAGCTTCATTTGGAAATTCTCGTTGACCGCATGGTCCGCGAGTTCGGGGTTGCCGCTCATATCGGAAGGCCGCAAGTCGCTTATAGGGAGACTATCCGCCGGCATGCGGAAGCCGAGGGCAAGTTTGTCAGGCAGACCGGCGGACGAGGGCAATACGGGCACGTGAAAATTTCGCTTGATCCGCGGCCTGCCGGAAGCGGTTTCCAATTCATCAGCGAAATAGTCGGAGGCGCCATTCCAAGAGAATTTATCCCTCCGGTAGAGCAGGGTGTCCGGCAGGCATTGGAAACGGGCATTCTCGCCGGCTATGAAGTTGTGGATGTGCAGGTAACCCTGACGGACGGTTCGTTTCATGAGGTGGATTCTTCGGAACTGGCCTTTAGAATTGCCGGTTCCATTGCATTGAAGGAAGCGGCTAAAAGGGCCGGTCCTGTGTTGTTGGAACCTATAATGAAAGTGGAAATTGTTGTGCCCGAAGAGTTTATGGGGGTAGTCACGGGCGACCTGCATTCGCGCAGAGGGCGGGTGGAATCAGCGGAAAGCCGCCTCAGCTCGACCATAATTCAGTGCAAGGCTCCGCTTTCCGAGATGTTCGGATATTCCACGAATCTGCGCTCCATGACCCAAGGTCGGGCGACCTATTCCATGCACTTCTCTCATTATGAGGAAGCGCCCAAGGCAGTTAGTGAAGAGGTGATATCGAAAATCCGCGGAAGGTCTTCAGGTTAATAGCTTCGGAGGAAATATGGCCAAGGAGAAATTTGATCGCAGCAAGCCGCACGTAAACATAGGGACGATAGGACATATAGACCACGGCAAGACGACGCTGACAGCGGCAATCACGATGGTGTTGCACAAGAATGATCCCAAGATAGCGGTGCGTTCGTTTGATTCGATTGACAACGCGCCGGAAGAGAAGGAGCGTGGGATCACGATAGCGACGGCGCATGTGGAGTACTCGACGGGGAAGCGGCATTATGCGCACGTGGATTGTCCGGGGCATGCGGACTACATCAAGAACATGATCACAGGAGCGGCGCAGATGGACGGAGCGATACTGGTGGTATCGGCGGCGGACGGGCCGATGCCGCAGACGCGGGAGCACATACTGCTGGCGAGGCAGGTAGGGGTGCCGTACATTGTGGTGTTTCTGAACAAGGTGGACATGGTGGATGATCCGGAGCTATTGGATTTGGTGGAGCTGGAGGTGCGGGAGCTGTTGACGTTTTACGAATTTCCGGGGGATGAGATACCGGTCGTGCGGGGAAGCGCGCTGAAGGCGATGCAGGGGGATGCGGAGGCGGAGAAGCAGATAGTGGCGTTGATGGATGCGGTGGATGAATATTTGCCGGTGCCGCAGCGGGAGGTGGACAAGCCGTTTTTGATGCCGGTGGAGGATATTTTCACGATATCGGGACGAGGGACGGTGGCGACGGGGAGAGTGGAGAGAGGCAAGATTCGGGTAGGAGAAGAGATAGAGATCGTGGGGATCCGGCCGACGGTGAAGCGGGTGGTGACGGGCGTGGAGATGTTCCGGAAGCTGCTGGATGAAGGGATGGCGGGAGACAACGTAGGGTTGCTGCTGCGGGGGACGGACAAGAAGGAAGTGGAACGGGGGCAGGTGATCGCGGCTCCGGGGAGCATCACGCCGCACACGCATTTCAAGGCGCAGGCGTACATATTGACGAAGGAAGAGGGGGGGCGGCACACGCCGTTCTTCAACGGGTACCGGCCGCAGTTTTATTTTAGGACGACGGACGTGACGGGGCTGGCGGAGCTTCCGGAGGGGACGGAGATGGTGATGCCGGGAGACAACGTCAACCTGACGATTAAGCTGATTACGCCGATAGCGATGGAAAAAGGGCTGCGGTTTGCAATCCGCGAAGGCGGCCGAACCGTCGGCGCCGGCACCAT
>CAZDMR010000053.1:0-14698 GCA_964506795.1 uncultured Acidobacteriota bacterium
CGATAAAAGATTTGATAAAAGTCGCTTTTTTACCCACTATCTTTGGAGAAGACCCGAAAAAAGAATGGACGGATCGTCGACCTCTCCATCCGCGTCGAGGCGGGCCCTCAGGTAGATATCGTATACCGGGGCCGCAAGCCGCAGGCCGACGTCCGAAAGAGCGTCGAATCGGCGTGGGAGAAGGGTTTTTTCGACGGACAGCGAATTCCGGAGGCAATTCGGATGATCCGCGCCTCCCTGGCACGAAAAGGATACCTGCAGGCGGAGATATCGTCCGATGTAAACTTGATCGCCCCCGGTGAGAAACGAGTTTTGTTTGCCGTCGATGAAGGTGTGCGCTTTCATGAGGTATCGGTCGTAATCAATGGAGCCGCCGATGTGGGCGCTTCCCGGCTGAAGTCGGTGCTCGAGGATGAAAAATTGATTCGCGACATCCATGTCGAACCGGACAAGGCAGTAAATTTCCTTGAAGACTATTACAGGGCTCACGGTTACCTGGATGCGGATATCGGCTCACCGGGTTTTGAATTGGATCCGGCGGCGCGAACGGCGAAAATCCTCATAACGGTTGAGGAGGGGCCTCAATACAAAATCCGGAAACTGGAATTTAAAGGGAACCGGGCTTTGACGGATCAGGAGATCATCAAGCAACTGCCGATTGCTGCGGGCGAGTACTATTTGCCCGAATCGCTCAAGGGTGCGTCGGATCAGTTGGAAGAGCTGTACTGGACCAGGGGCTTTAACGATGCCATTATTCAGTATCGCTTGCAGCGGACACCTCAGAAGGGTCAATTGGATATCGCTTTTCAGATAACGGAAAACAAGCAGCAGGTAATTGAGAAAATCGAAATCGAAGGCAACCGGGAGACCGGCGATTCACTGATCCGATCCCAGATGGAGCTGTCGCCCGGCGACATTCTGGATTATCGGAAAACCAACGCATCGCGCCGGCACCTCTATAACACGGGCGCCTACACTCTTGTGGATATTCATCCTGAACCGATCGGCAGCCCTCATTCGATCGCGGATGACGACGAGCAGCAGCCGGTCGCATTAAAGGTAGCTGTGGAGGAAGTCCGGCCGTTTGATTTCCGCTACAGCGCATTCTACGACACCGAGCGCGGCCCGGGCGGCCTTGCCGAGTTTTCCAACCGCAATTCCCTGGGATCGGCCAGGCTTGTGGGGACGAGGTTCCGCTATGATTCGGACGTTCAGGAAGTTCGCGGATATTTCGGCCAGCCCATTCTGCGCCGGTTCCCGATGGACAGCGACATTACGGGATTTTTCCGGAGGGAGTTCATCGAAGGCGGGGAAAGCCCCGGTTCCGGATTTACCACGGACATTATAGGAGTAACTCTGCAGCAGGAAGTGCAGTTCCGCAACAAATTCATCCTTAATTACGGCTATCGCTTTCAGCATAATCGCATCCATGGCACGGGCGCAGGCGATGCAGCCGGCACAACCGCGAACACGGCCCCGCTGACGATCACACTGTCGCGCGAAGCGCGGAATGATATCCTCGACGCATCGCGCGGCTCCTTCACCTCGCTGGCATTCGAGTACGCCCCGTCTTACCTGGGCTCGGATATCCGTTTTTATAAGTTCCTGGGACAGTATTTTCATTACCTGCCGCTGAGCAGGAAGACCGAAGTGCCGTGGGTGGGAGCCGAACGCAGCCGGTTGGTTTTTGCCGGAGGTGTGCGTATGGGCCTTGCGGGCGGTCTTGATGGACAGGATCTTATACGATCGGATAAGTTCTTCGCAGGCGGGGGCACCACCATCCGCGGATTCGGCCAGAACGAAGCGGGGCCGAGGGGTTTAGACGGAAATCCTGCGGGCGGGAACGCCCTTTTCATCGCGAACGGAGAATTGCGATTCCCCATTTTCAGCGTTTTCGACGGCGTCGGTTTTCTGGACGCGGGCAACGTCTATCCGGAAATCGGGAATTTCGATCCATCTAATGTGCGCTTCTCCTCGGGTTTTGGCCTGCGCGTTCGAACGCCCTACTTTTTGATTCGAGCCGACTACGGATTCAAGCTGGACCGCAAGCCCGGCGAATCTTCCGGCAAGTTCTTCTTCAGCATCGGCCAGGCTTTCTGACCGCGCCCGCGGCGGCAGTTTGGTTCCGAAACCGAAAACCGGCCCTGCGTCGTCCAGGTATAGATTTGAATATAGAGTTCTTTTCCGCTAAGTCCAGTATTTGGGTCTGCCGTAATAATCATACAAGCGGGTTTCATACTCTAGATTAATCGGCATCGAAGGGTCGAATTCCGGGCTGCCTTTTACGGCTGCCTTGGACAAGGACACGGAAACCATGGAATCCGCCCAGCTTATTTCCTGAATCCAAGCGGGCGCAATAATCACTTTTTTGCCCGGCAGCCAGTTTCTGGTGTCCACGACGACGTAACGAATTATCCAATCATCTATGTCCAGGATGAAATCCTCAACATGGCCGATCTCTCCGTCTTCGGCATGAATCCTGTAATTTATAATTTCCTTGGTGCTTCGCAGGTGCGGGTCTGCGTTTTCTCCGATTTCCGCATTGTCCGAAGGAGCTTTTTCTTTTGTCTCGGCCGGCGAAGGCGCAAAAGTGGCGCCAGCCGGAACTAATCCTCCCGGCCAATAGGGAGTCCAGTTGTAGTGCTGATAGAGTCTCATTTCCTGTTTCCTCGAGACAGGCATATCCATATCGATGTCTGGACTTTCTTCTATCTGTTTTTTTGTCAGATGCAGCGGCAGGCGTTTGGCTTCCCCTTCGGGATTTCCAATGGCGGACGGCGCGATAAGAACTCTTCTCCCGGGCAGCCAACTTCCTGTATCCACAACGAGATAGCGGACAATCCAATTCCGGTCGTCAATCAGAAAGCTGTAAACACCGCCGATGCTGCCGTCCGTTGCCTCTATTTTATAAGAACCCAAATGTTTAATACTAAGAAGCATTTTCAATTCTCCTTTCCGGAAACAATCAGGCTGTACTCAAGCATCGATATTTCCAGGACCTTCCAATTGATAGATTGTTTTCCCCTATGGAGCGTTTCACCCGTTTAACGCGGATTGTTCATGAGGCTTCGCAGAGTGGCGGCCGAGCCGCCGGCGATGACGATCCAAAGAAATGCTTTGCTTGCTTGGAAGTTCTACTATCGAATATGCTAAAAATATGTTATTTATTGTGCGTTTGTGTAATCTTTGGGAATTAACAGGAGGAATATTCAATGCTTTCATTTTGCAGGCCGTGTTTTCCGGCCATACTTTTTACATTTGTCCTGATGCTTCATGCCGGTGTTGGCACGGTCTGGGCTCAATCTAAGCAGCTGATGGCGTGGGAGCAAGACCTCAGTTATCTGAACGGGGTTTCGGATGAAGAACTCAATCGCCAGAGCCCTGGAATTGAACAGATTCGAAAAGGTATAGAGCTCTGGATTAAGATGCATCCGTCCTCTGCGGTTGTCTTGCCGCCGGCTCCGCCCAAGCCTTGGGGCGTTGCCGAACTCCGCAAGCAAGTGGCTCTTCTTCAGGAAGCGCTCCAGGCTATCGGCAGAGAAGATGCCGATCAACCGTTTGATCTAGGCGTTACAACTGTGAGCGTAACTTCGGAGGCCTCTCCGCTGTCGCTGCTGGCGGAATCCATAGATAAGACGGAAATTCAAAACCTGCAGGCTTTGACCGTGGGCACGGCGCTGGATTATCTCCCCGGCGTTTCACTCGACCGGATTTCTCCGCGCAACGAAGCGGGCATCCGGCTGCGCGGCTACAGCAACCGGGGACAAATTCCGCTTTATTTGGACGGAATTCCCATACAGGTTGCGTACGATGGATCTTTGGATTTTCATCGCTTCCTGACAAGCGATATTTCGGAAGTGCAGGTCGCCAAGGGATACTCCTCGCCGCTGCTCGGTCCCAACAATCTGGGGGGATCGATCAATCTTGTCACCCGGCAGCCGGAAAAGAAGCTGGAGGCAGAAGCGGCGCTCGGTACAGGCTCGGGCGAAACCCTGCTTTCCTCCTTTCATCTGGGATCGCGCTGGAACAATTTCTATTTCCAGGGCGCATTCGATTGGCTGCAGAAGGATTTCATCCCGCTATCGGGTGATTTTCCCCTGCAGAGCGGCGCCACGCCCTCCGCAAGCATTCAAACCAACTACAAAAAGAACAATTCCGACTTCCGAGACGCCAAATACAGCGGCCGCATCGCCTGGACGCCGAACGAAAGCGATCAATACGTCTTCAGCTACGTCAACCAAAAGGGAGAAAAGGGGAATCCCATTTATTCCGGGCCCAATGAGAATGCGCGTCTCAAGTTCTGGGATTGGCCCTACTGGAATAAGACCAGCTATTACGGCCTCAGCAACACCGATCTAGGCCGGTCTGGTTCGATCAAATTCCGCTTGTTTTATGATCAGTTCAGAAACAGCCTGGCCAGTTACGACGACGCCACTCATACGACAATGATCCGCCCCAGCTCCTTCTATTCCACTTACGACGATCATACCTTGGGAGGGTCTTCAGAATTCACGACGCGCATCATTCCGCGCAATACCATGAGCGCGTCGTTCTTCTTCAAGGATGATGTCCACAAAGAACAGGATATCGTTCAAAACTATACGGTTGAACAACCCCTCCTCCGCGATCGCAATCAGACCTTATCAATCGGCTTTCAAGATGGGATCACCGTTTTCTCAAGAATGCGCGCAACATTCGGCTTCAGCGCCGATTATCTGAAAGGAATGCAGGCACAGGCGCGACAGGGGAATGCGGCGCTTGTGCCGCTCAGGTGCCTTTCGAATCCCGGCAACGACAGCTATAAAGGCTGCACGCCGCATGTATGGACTCTCAATCCGCAGGTTTCCCTGTCATACAGCCTAACGGACGTATCCACCGTTTTTGTGATGTTTTCAGACCGGGGCCGCTTCGCCACCATGATGGAGAGCTATTCGTACAGGCTCGGCCGGGCGCTGCCCAATCCGGATCTGAAGCCCGAGCACAGCCGCAACTGGAATGTCGGGTTCTCGCATGCATTCGCGCGCAACACGCTGGCGCAGATTGAATATTTCCGCAGCGATCTCCGCGATGCGATCCACTCCGTTTACATATATGCGCCCGGCCTGTGCCCCACCAATGCCGGCGCGCTGACGGATTACTGCAGCCAGAACGTGAACATCGCCGACGAGATGCACGAGGGATTTGAAATCACTATTCGGAGCAATCCCGTTCGCCGCCTGAAACTGGATGTCAGTTACAGTTATCTGAATCGCGCCCTGTCTTACGAATGGGACAACATGCCGGATGTGAGCCAGCTTCTTACCGCTGTGGATGTCTTGCCGTCGCTGCCGAGAAATAAAGTGGTTTTCAATGCGGTCGGGGAATTGCCGCGCGAGATATTGGTTATACTGAGCTATCGATACGAAGGAGGGCGGACGCTTCAGGATATCACCTATAACAAGGTGCCGCCGCTCGAGAGCGCTTCTCACGGAATTGTGGATCTGGGAGCGGTGGCGCCGATCGCTTCGGGGGTGTCCCTGCAAGCGGGCGTCAAGAATCTGTTCGACCGGAATTACTACTACAACGCCGGTTTCCCCGAAGAGGGGCGGAATTGGTATTTCAACCTGCGATACCGCTTTTGAGCGAGAGATTCCGCACCCGAGGGCTTTGATCGGAACCGGGAAAATCTTAATCCGGATTATTCATGAAACCTGCATTGCGGGCGCCGGATCCAAGGCATGTTTATAAGGTTGCGCTCGTTCCGGTCCTTTGTCCGCTTCGCTGCGAATCCTCATGAAGAATCCGGGGACTCCTTAATTCAAAAGAGCATGACCTTGCATCGCAGGATCATCCGGCACATCAGCGATTTCCCTTCCGTCGGGGTGGTTCTAAGATTCCCGTCGACCCATGCTGTAATATAACCGGCAGCGATTTTCCGCCTGCCTGCACCGCCTGAGGGCGGCGAACAACGCGAAGGTGTCCTGCTCGGCGCAGAAATTCCACTGTCAATCCATAGGAGCCTCGTGAAAGAGAGTCGCGGAAAGCGCGGCCGACCGCCTCCTCATGCACCGGGCCCAGAGAGGGATTAACAGCCAGAACGTACTGAGCGACGCCGTCCTTTCCCGGTTCCGCAACAAGCTGATAATCACCGCTTTTTCCTCCGAAGCGGGCCGGCAACTCCTGTTCGAGTATTGAAAAGACCATGTCGCCGGGGAGTGTCAGCCCTTCTGCGGTCAGCCTGGAGTAACTCCAGATGTCGTGCAAGTGGGTGCGAAAACCAAGCCGGCCCCAGGGGCAGCCGCAATCGCGCTGCTCAACGATACCGACATCCCCGGTGTCGCCGTTCAGGAATATTTTGGGCGTCTGCGGATCAAGCGTAGTGAAAAGCAGGACGTCTGCAACGCTATCCGGTCCGGTTGCCATCGTTTTGGAAATCAGGGCGAATTTGTGCTCATACAGGTGCATGTCGTCCGACGCCTGGGGCGCCAGGCAACCCTCGCACGCCTCGCCGGTTTCGGTGCAACCGAACAGAGGCAAACAGTACGCTCCGGAGGCTTCAATGGCTGCGCGTTTTGCCGCAGTAACCGGTTCCCCTGCAACGAGGATTACGGCTCCCGCGAGGGATACGCCTTCGTGAGCCGCAAAAGCGCATGCGCGGACCGCTGTCGCCGGATAGGTAACCAGAAGCAGCCGGCGGCGGCTTTGAAGCTCCGCCTTCATCCAGCGCACTACTTCGGCGGGATCGGCGATGGGCGCATAAATGGGCTGCGCAATAGGGAGCTGGTTGACGCGGAAGAGCGCGCACAGGCCAAAAGAAGCCAGGCGCCGCCCGAAACTCAGCGGCACCTGTGTAAACCATCGGTCTATGCTTGCCATCGTTTTTGCCAGTCGAAACATCCGGGATACACTCCACTCTGAGACCGGCAGCCACAAAGCCGCCGGGGAGCCCTCCAGGTTGTGGAATTGAACAGACAGTACCGTATGCAAAAGCTGCTGCCTAAAATGATTCAGGCTGATACCCACCCATGTTGCAGTTCCGGTACTCCCGCTTGTCGATTTGACGAAGTGAGGCGTCAGAAACGGATTGTCAAATTGTGAAGGATTGAAGTCAAACGTCGAAGAGCCGCGGCGGACAGGCACCCGGCTTTTCATCTCATCGTGAGTGACATAAACGCCTGCCCCAGCGAGGCGACGCAGCGTGCTTTCGAGGCCATGGGCAGTGACTTCCGCTTCAAGATCGGAGAAATCGCAGCCGGCATAACGCATCAATTGGAGGTAAGGACTCGGTGGGTAGCCGTAAACAGCATCCCGCATCAGCGATAGAAAGCGGCGGTTCCGGACGGCAATGAGGCGGCGGATTTCCTCTCTTACATCCAAAAATGGATAAGGCTGCCGCGCCCAGCGATGCATACCGGGCACAAGGCGGAGCGCGCGGCCAACATCGGCCGCAGCGGCTGCTATTCTACTCGACAGAGCGTGATGCGCCGAATCATTCAATGACAGTGATCCCTGATGTTTTCGCGTCTGGCAATCCAAAATCCGGGCCGTGAGGCCGGGAACTCCCTGTGCAGACGAGGGTTGGTTATAGCGGCGTCTATCATCTGGGAATGTCCGCCCCATCGGCCCGTCGCAACGGAGTCCACGTTGGGATTTTTAGCGGCCGGATAATGCAGAGAGGCACTGTATTTGTGAGCAAATGGAATGATTTTCTCCCTGTAAGCGCCGTCCATGTAAGGCAAGGCGCAGATAGCGATCCGCAAATCTAGGACAAATCCTTCCCCCATGGAGGGCTGATGGCTATGGCAACGCGCTCAATCTGTAGGCGCATTTTTTCTTTCTTGGAAATAAAGAATTCCAAACCGCCTCCATTTTTCCCAGCCAATAAGACAAAGCTTGTTTTTTCGAAAATTCTTCAGTATCGAATCCGTCCTTGTTACTGAAAACTTGTTATATGAAAAGCTTTCTTTAACTTCAAGCTGTTATGCCAATAGTCTCTCTTGACACGCGGATTTGTGTTTGATATTGAAATGATATCATACTGATAACAAAGAAAGGCAAGGTAAAACACGATGGCCACCGAAAAAGACATAAGGAACTTTGAAAGAGCCGTTCACGTCCATAACGGCTGGGTTATGCTGGGGGTATTGCTGCTGTTGCTGATAGCGGATGTCGTGTTCTTCATCCTCTGCGCCTCCTCGGGCAGCCGGGGGAATCTTCATGTCCTGCTATTCATCCTGTGCGCGGTCATGGCGCCTGTGCTTTTAATCCTTATGACAGGCTTTTTCACGCTTCAGCCGAACCATGCGCGCGTCCTGGTGCTGTTCGGAAAATATCGCGGAACTGTGCGCGAGAGCGGCTTTCACTGGGGCAATCCATTTTACTCCAATGGCGCGGGAGGCAGAGGCGCGAGGATGGCCGGCATGAGCAGCGGGATGGAGGCAGCCAAATTGGGAATACAACAAAAAAAGGACCTCAACAGAAATAAAATCTCGTTGCGCGCGCGGACCATTAATGGCGACAAACTCAAGGTGAACGACAAGCGGGGCAACCCTGTCGAAATTGCCGCCGTCATCGTCTGGCGGGTCCAGGATACCGCGCAGGCCATGTTCGACGTGGACGATTATGAGATGTACGTCCAGACTCAGAGCGAATCCGCCCTGCGCCATGTGGCAAGCCAGTATTCCTACGATCACGGGGAAGACAATGAAATCACGCTTCGCAGCAACGCGGACGAAGTGTCCGCAGGATTGAAAGAAGAACTAGAAGAGCGCCTGAGCCGCGCGGGCGTTGCGGTAGAGGAAGCCAGGCTCACCCACCTCGCCTATGCTCCGGAGATTGCCCAGGCGATGCTGCGCCGGCAGCAGGCGGAGGCTATTATCGCCGCGCGCCAGAAGATCGTCCAGGGAGCCGTCAGCATGGTGGACATGGCGCTGAAAGATCTGGCGGACAAACAGGTGCTTGCGATGGACGACGAGCGCAAAGCCGCAATGGTCAGCAACCTGATGGTTGTGCTTTGCGGCGAATCCGAAGTGCATCCGGTCGTCAATACGGGCACACTGTACACCTAATCGGGAAACCGAATGATGGACGGAAGAAAGTCGTTTCTTTTAAGAATGGATCCGGAGCTTTGGGCTGAAATGGAAGCCTGGGCCGCCGCGGAACTGCGCAGCGTCAACGGCCAGATCGAATACCTGCTCAGGCAGGCCGTGGCCCGGCGCAAAGGGGCCTCATCCGGCAAAAGCTCCGGAGACAATCCCGGCCGCAAGTCGAAGATGACATAGCCGGAATAAAAGCCGCTTCCGCTGATGAGCCTGCCGCCGCGGGCGCATAAATCATGATGGAGTTGACGCCGTCAACAACGCGCTGTGCGGGGATTGTCTTTGGACAAATCCTATAATCATCAATCCCCCCGTTATGATGCCGCTTCTGATCAACAAGCCAATTCCTAAAAGCAAGAGCCGTGATTCCCTCGGCCCGGATTATTTATAAGGATTTTACCGCGCCGGCGGAAGTCTGCGACGAAGGCGGCCGCGTCACGATAGGCAGCGGGTTTCTTATGCATCTTGACACAAAATGCCCGGGTCCATATACTCAGCCGCTAAAGGGAAACTCTAATCATCGAACAGCTAACCCGTGAAAGGGAGGTGGAGATTGCTGAGAAACTTATGTTCCATAACATCAGTTATTATTCTCATCGCTCTTTGTTCTTCGGCATGTTCTTCTGAGAAGACGATGAAGGTATCGAATCCGACGCCGCAAAATAAGATGGTCGATCGCACGCCGCTTACACCGCGGCTCGACACGCTGGAAGGAAAGACAATATTCCTGGTGGATATCGGTTGGGGAGGCGAGAATGCGGCCCCCAGCATTTATAAGGAAATGAAAGCCTGGTTTGCTCAGAATATGCCGAGCGTGAAAATAGTGGAGAGAGGCGTCAAAGGCTTCTACATGCAGGATCAGCCGGAACTCCTGAAAGAAATATCCGAAAAGGGCGACGCGGCCATGATCGGGATAGCTGGTTGAGACAGCTGTATATCGGCCGTGAGCCGAAACTGCAAGCAGCTGGAACAGCAATACAACATTCCCACTGTCGGAGGCACGGCATCCAGTATATTGGATTACGGCCTTAATCACAATTTCAAGTACACCAATGGTTCGCCCATTAGATATATAGCCTTTCCCTTTCCCGTGGCCGGCCAGCCTCAATCCGTCCACCACAAGTATGTTTTTGAAGGCAATGACGTGGTAAGCGGAAAACCCATGATGAATGCATTCATCGATGCATTGACTTCTCCCCTGACAGAAGAAGAGAAATACGAAGGTCCGCCGCCCGAGCCGCAACCGGAGGAATCCCGTTTTCTCGGGCCGGACACCGAAGAGAACCTGCGGCAGCTTTTCATAGACAATGACTGGACAGACTATCTCCCCATCGTCCTGCCGACTGAAGAACGGGTGGCTGAAATGCTGAAAGGCACCTCTCATAAACCGGATGAAGTCATCAGGGTGCTGGACTGGCCGGGAGGCAAGCGGGAAGTTACTGTTGAAAGAGTGGCAATCTGCGCTGTTATGTCCGGAGCGAGGCCGGAGCATCTTCCCGTGATCCTGGCCCTGGCCAACCACATACCCTTTGGAAACTCCACGTCCTCCATGGCCAACATGATCCTGGTCAACGGACCTATACGCAACGAAATAGGCATGAATTACGGGCACAACGTCATGGGGCCGCACAATCTGGCCAATTCGGTGATCGGCCGCAGTTACACAATTATGTCGAAAACCATCGGCGGTCTGCACAGCAAAAAAACAACCTGGAGCACGCTGGGAAGCACCATGCAATACAACAACGTGTGCATTGCGGAGAACGAGGAGGCATTACCCGAGGGGTGGAAGCCCTTTCATGTGCAGATGGGATTCAAAGCCGATGACAACGTGATAACCGTGGCAACGGGCTGGTCCTATATTTCCAGCGTAACGGAAGCCAAGAGGGAATACCCCGTGCATAGGTGGATGGGCGAGTATATGAAGGCCCTTACAATGGGGTCGGGCACAGTCATTATGGACCCGACCGTTGCCGGACTTCTAAAGGATAACTATGGTTTTAAAACCAAAGAGCAGCTGATTAAATGGTTTTCGGAAAATGTTGAAAAAACTCTGTATCCTTCCGGCCAGAAAGTAAAACCCTTCCGGGAATCTTCGGTAAATATAATTGTTACCGGCGGCGGCGGCCAGACGACATGGTTTGTGACGGATTTCATGTTGAATAGAAATATGGTTACGATGGGAGGAAGCACAAACATCGACGACTGGCGGTAGAAGCTTTAGGAGTAATCCAGGATTAAAGGAGTCTTGTTTTTGCGGCTGCAAAGGGAGCGCGTATCGGGAAAGCATTCTGATTTTTATATGGTTCCTGCTCATGCGAGGGAAATAAAACCCGAGTTCTACGGGATTCCCCATCCCCGCCATTTCTAAAAAGCAGGCGAGGGTCATGTTTGAATACGGAATCATTCTTTCAAATGCCTGCAATACAGCAAGGCTCCGATGATTGCAGTGAGTGGAGCGACTGCAACGAGGCCGAAACTGCCGACAAAAACGTTAAGAACCTCGGAAGCCACAAAATTGAGATTGAATATGTGGCGCAATTCGAGCCCCTGGTTCATGAAATTCATGAGCATCGCCGTATATCCGCCCGAGTAAGCCAGCAATAGCGTTGTCGTCATGGTGCCGATCACCGAGCGGCCGACAGAGATTCCTGAACCGAACAGCTCGCGAAATGCAATGTCCGGCTTCTTAGTCTTCACTTCATGCATGGAAGCGGCAATATCCATGGAAAGGTCCATGACCGCGCCGGAGCAGGCCAGAAAAACGCCTGCCAGGAAAATAGCCGTGAGATCCAAATGGGGAAGCCCGCCATACAGAAGGTTCTCTGCGTAGGGCCTGACGGCGCCGCTGATATGAAAACCGGGAGCGAAAATAAGCGCCAGAACGCAGGACAGGCCGATGCCTGAAAAAGATCCCAGGAAAGCAGTCCATCCTTTACGCGTCCACCCCCCGATAAGAAAGCTGACCGAGGCGGTCAATGCTCCCACGACAGCCAGAGCAACCGGGATGGGACTGACGTCTTTAAGGAAAAGAGGGATTAACACTTTCCAGATCATCAAGGCGGCGAAAACAAACGACAAGAGCGCTTTCAGGCCGGTGAAGCCTGCTACCGCTATAATAAAAACGCCGAAAAGAACAATTAAAACCAGTTCATGAGACAAGCGGTAGTATCCGCGGGTAAAGGCCATATGGACCCGGCCCTTATTAAGCTTGTACTCAACGAGGATCGTATCTCCTGTTTTATATATTTCATCAAACTCCAATTTCCCCGTCAGGGGATTCACGACCCTGGCCTTATCTCCTTTGTGAGGGCCTTCAAGTATTTCAACCCGAAGGGCCTGCGTGCCGGTTTGCACGATTAGATTCCGACGCAGGTCGGAATTGTCCACCGAAATTACCGCTGCTTTGACCAGAAAAGAGTCCTGGGCCCGGCTGCTCTCAAAACCGGTT
Organism: uncultured Acidobacteriota bacterium; assembly: GCA_964506795.1. Lineage (GTDB taxonomy): Bacteria > Acidobacteriota > UBA6911 > UBA6911 > UBA6911 > UBA6911. The sequence continues at coordinate 12,529 of CAZDMR010000053.1, forward strand.
GGAATAAGGCAGAGGACAAGACAGCAAAGAGAAAAAAACAGAAAAATAACCGGATTTTTATTTCGAATTCCCGGCAGTTTAATCAATTCCGCTGTAGCCGACGAGAGAAAATGAATGAATTACTAAAAAACCGGACAGGAATCACACAGGCTTTGAGATCGCCCTTTTGCATGAGCTTGATACGGCCCCCGGGCAAAAGAAAAGTCAGCGTCTGCATGAAATATTCAGTTTTCAATCGTTCTTGCGCCGGTAATCGGGCTGCCGGGCAAGAACACCGATGTCAATTCCTATGATTTCTGCCATTCTTTTGGCGACATCGGTATTTTCATAGTAACCGTCGAAACTCTCCGCTCCCGCACCCATGGCAAAAACCGGGAGAGGCACGGCCGTGTGCGAATAGGATGTCCAGGCTAATCCGGATTTTCGATTCAGCAGGTGGGTGAGGGTGACCGAAAGAGGATTGTAAATGCCGTACAGGAGGCGGTATTCATCTCCCGGATTGACGTTGGTACCGGCCATGGCCGCATCGAATGCTTGCTCCAGCAGGCGGATTTCGTATTCGGAAAGATCATCGTTGGTGTCTGCAGTCAGGCGGGCTCCGTCCATCCCAAAATAATCCAGAACAATTTTCCACATCTCGGCATCGATATCCTCGGGCGGCGGAACATGTCTGTCCTTGTATGGAATAAGGATTTTGCGGTCAAAATCGTCATACGCAAGCGTCTGGGCCTGCAGTTTTTCATAATAGGCATCGTATGCCGTGCCGGCAAAGCCCAGGGTCATGCCGCCGCATTCGTGGTCTCCGGTTACTACAATAAGTGTATCCAAAGGGTGTTTTTCTGCGAATCTAACAGCCTCCTGAACGGCATCGTCCATAGCAATGACGTCTCCGATGGCTGCTCGGGCGTCATTTGCGTGGCAGGCCCAGTCGATTTTGCCGCCTTCCACCATCATAAAGAAACCACGGGGGCTGTCCAGCATCTCAATGCCTTTTGCCGTGAACTCGGCCAGGCTTATGCTGCCTTCATATTCTTCTCCGGGCCCATCGGCCGCCAGGCGGTTCACGGCATAGGGGATTGCTTTGGAGCGGTCCAGGCAGGGATTCACCGCAATGATTCTTCCATCGCCATGCTTGACGGCATCAAATTCGGCGCGGGTGTCGGTATAAATATAGCCCTTGGCTTCGGCCGCCGCTTCCGCATCCTTCATAGCTATAAATCCGCCGCCGGCGAAATAATCAAAGCCGCTGTCCAGAAGCTGGCGGCCGATTTCAGCATAGTTGATGCGGCTCGGCGTATGTGCGTAGAAAGCAGCCGGAGTGGCGTGATCGATGGACACGCTGGTTACGATACCCACCTTCATTCCTTTCGCCTTGGCGCTTTCCGCCAGCGTGGTATAGGAAGTCTTGGCATCCGGATCCATGGATAAGACGCCGATATTGGTCTTGATGCCGCAAGCGAGGGCTGTTGCGGCGGCGGCCGATCCGGTAATAAACCGGTTTTTGGCATAGGTTGATTGAATTCCTTGAACCGGGAATCCGCTCATGGCCAGTCTCTCGATTTTGACGCCGGCGGAACCCGCATCGTTTCCCGCAAACGATCCCAAGTATGCTTCGGTTGCGTGAATCTGCGGGGCGGCCATGCCGTCTCCGATAAAGTAAAAAACATATTTCGGCTGCCTGTCATAAATCCTGTGCTCAGAGTTATCAGAGGCGGCGCTTGATGGAAAGCACGCCCATGCCGCTACGAAAGCCAGTGCCGATATCGAATTTAAGTATTTCATAGACAAGAACACCCTCCCCGCTCAGAGATTATACCGTTTGCATCCATTGGGTTTTGAATAATAACATGATTGCAAATCATTAAATTACGGATAAACGGGCCGCAGATTCTCTTTCTCGCAGGCAGGATTAGTTTCATCCCCGCAGTCAGCGCTGAAAACGAGCTTGGGCCTGGTTTCGTCGCATACCAGTTCGACAGCCCGGCTTGTTTGCACGTTGGTTAACGGGGTGACCGGTTGGACAATAGGAGCCGGATGAATCGAGAGATTCACGTCCGGTTCTGGGAGAGCGCGGAGGGGCAATTCTTCTGTGCCCCTCAACTATAAGACAGATAATATCAATCCCTTGGCCATAGTATTTCTTCTGTGCTCTTGCATCAACGATCTTCAG
>CAZDMR010000053.1:14708-27177 GCA_964506795.1 uncultured Acidobacteriota bacterium
AAGCATGGGGCATCGGCGGTTTTATTGCTGCGCGGACCCTCGGCGACGATCGCGCCCTACTCGGCGCAGATAAAGCTGTCGGCGTTGTTCGGATCGCCGCCCTTGTAACGCGCCACGAGAGGGTAGGGACAAAGCGGTCGCGATATTCCCGGAAAAGCCTTGCCCGTTGCCACGATTCGATCCGGCGCACGCCCTTCTTCCACCCAGGCCATGATTGCTTCGAGCATATCGAACCGGTCTGTGGCCCGGCCGCCGTCGCAATGACACATGCCGGGGATTAGAAACAGGCGCACAGATTCACGGATGGACTCGCCGTTGACTCTGACGGCCTCATCATACCAATCGGCAAGCACGCTTGAAGCCATGCCCTGATCGGAAAGCCCGTTATAGACGATCATTTTTCCGTGGCGGGCGAAGGTCTCGAGGAAAGTGGAATCGGCGTCGCTTATGGCTCCGGTATGGCGGGTCCTTCGCACATCGCGATCGAAATCAAAGGCCATGGGATCGAGGTTGGGATCCGCAGGGGTCAGTTGATAGTGGCGCATGTTGGTTAAACCAAGTGTCGCGTCTGCAGAATCCCATTCGCCGGTGCCGGAGGAGCCGATGTGCATGGCCCGCCAAGCCGGCTCGGCAATACCGGTGTCATAGTTAAAAGCGCCGTAGAGCGGCTTCCCGTCACTCGTGCGCGGGCCGCGGTAGAGGTCCCGCAATGCGCCCACTTGCGCCTCCGAGAGGCAGCTGTCTGTCTTTTCAGCTTTGCAGGTCAGAACTCCGGGATCAAAGCTGCAGCCGCGCCAGTCGTTGATCATGCCGTCGGCGAGACCGTCCAGCGCGTCGCAGCGCTTAAGAACGCCGTCCGCCACAAGACGCAAGTCTCCATCGGAAAAGGCGCGCGAAATGACAGGCCGCCCCTTTTCATCCTTTGGCGCAATGCGGGCCGCCACCTGGAGATTCCACATTTGGGCAATTGTTACCCTGGAGAATCTGATAGAAGGATCGCCGGCGACGATGCCGTCGAAATAGAGCGGCAATCGTTGAGCCGCAGTCAGTCCCTGGCGCCCCCCATTCGAGCACCCCAATAAATAAGAGTATTTTGGCGCAACGCCGTAATACTTCTCGACCAGTTCCTTGGCCTTCAGTGTGACTTTATCCAGGGCGTTATAGGCATAATCGATGCGGGCTTGCTGGTCGAGTCCAAAGGAGCCGTCGAGCCAATCGCCGCGATGTCCGCCGTCCGTGGCAACAACGGCAAATCCGCGCGCCAATGCCGAGGGCTTGATTGAGCCGAAAATATCACCTAAAGCAGGAGCCAGCCTCCCGTCCAGTCCGCCTCCGCCATGAAAAGCAAACCGGCCGTTCCATTTTGTCGGCATGCGCAGATCAAAGCCGAGGCCGAACCTGCGCCCGCCTGCGCCCACGCGAGGATTGAGCATGCCCTGAACCAGGCAATGCTCCGGAAGCAGCTCGCCGCTGCCGTTCACAACGCCGCTGCCGTCCGGCGCCGGCGCGGGCCCGGCGGGAACAATTTCCGCTTTTTCGACCACGAAACCCGGCGCGGCAAGGTCCGCAAGAGCCGCGCACTGAGAGCTTTCCGCATTCTTGTCTGCTCCGAATAGCGCTGCAATGGGAAGCGCAGCAGCCAGAATCGCGCAGATCAATCCCTGCTTCATGGGAGTCAGGCAAGATAAATTTCCCCGAAAACTTGGTTTCAAAGCCATAGGAACACCCTCTTTCCAGGTTTAGACAAACCCGAGCGCTGAAATTTTACAGACTTCGCCGTTTCGAACACTATATGCTTGATGCACTGCGCGGGTCTGTGTCTTATTCATCGATACGGGAATCCTATACCGCCATAGGGTATTTGCTTCTCGATGAAGGATTCCGAAAAAAAGCGACGCCTCGGGCCAATGGCATCAGCACATATTTGCGCGACTTTTGCTTTCAACAGCCGGAGCGCGGCAGCGGCAGCGCCCTATCCCATTCTGCAACTTACGCAATTTCACCTGCAATTCCGTTTAAAACTGCGCTCTGTTCTCCGGCCATGCGCTGGTCCGCGCCATGGCAACACATTGGGCAGGATTATAACGTATATGAATTGCCCGCAGATCCCCCGCGCCATGAGTACCCCGTCCTTTTTCAATGATCTCGGCAAATTCTGTTGCCATGCAGCCGAGAAGCCTATTGGGCCCCACATTCTTCAGGGAGAATGTCGCCAATGCATGCGCCAATCCGGCCTGTTCCTTTGATTGTGCTTATGACAAAACATTCATATAGCAAAGCAAGGACGGAAGTCAATCGCACGCATAGGTTTTTGAATTAGTTGAAACCCTTGCCCTTTAACCCGAATGATTCATGAAGATTTGCAGAGAGGCGGTGCAGACAGGCGTGGATACAGGGTGCGCGACGGAGGGGGCGGATCTCCGGCGATGCCGGACAAGGGGCTGCGGGCGCGGGGAAAGGCATAATGCGGCTAGCCGAAACGGTTGTGTTCCTTCCCGGGGACGGCAGCCTTCCAAATGCAGGACATGCCCGAGGGGAACGCAACCAGGTCTCCTTTTTTTCTGTCCGGACCTCGCTTCCCGCCGTCGGGCTTTATAAGGACGTCCCCTTCAAGGAAACGGCATGTTTCCGGCTCGTCATAGGCCCAGGGAAATTCCGATACCTCTTTGGCGCAGGTGGGCCGGCCGAACACACCCAATTCTCCGGGACTTCAGATCCCGGCCCGTGTTTTATATCGATTGGCATAGAGTCGCCTGTGTCCATAGGTTATCGCCTGCTTCGGAGGCTCAATCGGCATCTGACTGTATTGCTGAAAATATTTGAGTATGTGATCGCGCCATTTGACGGCATCCTCAACCTGAATCTCCAGCCTGTCGGCCACTTCCTTATGCCGCCGTGGATCGATTATTCCGGCAAGAGATTGCCATTTCGCCTGCAGGTCCGCCGCCTGTTCGGCGCCCGCATAGTACTTGCCGCAGAGTTCCTGCCAGAGCGTCAAGCCCGACTTCATCCTGTAATTCCAGGCGCAGCGGTGAAACCACAGCAGGAATTTCTCGGGACAGGTCTCAAGGCTGTCGAACCTGTCACATACGGGCGGGAAGTACTGTTCGACTGCCTTGTTCCCCTTGCGTGTGCGATCCACACCGATACCGTCGGCGGCGGCACGGTGGTAATAAAAGGCCGTCCAGTCGCTGCGCCGCGCCCGGTCGTTCTCGGGCATGGGCGCGTAGTGGTCCGTTCCGATGAGGTGATGGAGCCCGAGCGGCATAGTATAGCTGACGAATGTCTCCCACGAGGACAGCATCATGTCGCGAATTGCATCCACGGTTCCGTCGTCGTTCGTAAACGTCATGCGCGCCCATTCCTCGGCGATCTGTCCGGCGGAAAGCCGGTGGTTCCAAGCCAGGCGCCCGAAAGCGTACCAGTTCGCCTGGGAGAAATGGTGCCCGCACCAGTTTGTGTCCGTTCCGGGATTGGCCACGGAGACAATTCCTGTGACGGGATAGGGATACACGGTCCCGTCGAGAACGCCGCCGACGGTGGATCCGGCGCCCTTCGCGTATGTATCCGAGTCGAGGAATTCCTTCCACATGGTGCCGTGATACACAAGGTGTTTCGCCTGGCCGAGGTATTCCTGCGTCGCCTGAAGCTCGGCAAACACCGGAGTCTGTTTCATGCCTCCGAAAAGGGGATGAAACGGCTCGCGCGGCTGAAAATCTATGGGGCCGTTTTTCACCTGGACCACAGCGTTGCGGCGGAACCGGCCATCCAGTTTGGTAAACTCGATATAGGCGCGCTTGACGCGATCGGGGTCTACGTCCTGGTCATAGACAAAGGCGCGCCACATTACGATGCCGCCGTGCGGGGCAAGCGCGTCTGCGAGCATGTTGGCGCCTTCGGCATGGGTGCGGCCGTAGTCCTTGGGGCCGGGCTGGCCTTCGGAATTGGCTTTCACCAGGAAACCGCCGAAGTCGGGGATAAGGCGGTATATTTCAGCCGCTTTGGCCTTCCACCAATCCGCCACCTCCGGTTCGAGCGGATCCGCCGTCTGCAGCCCGCCAAGCTGAACCGGCGCGGAGAATTTCGCCGACAGGTAAACGCGGAGGCCGTAAGGGCGCCACAGATCGGCCAGCGCCGCAACCTTCAGCAGATATTCCTCGGTCAGGATGCGGACATCGGCATTGACGTTGTTGATCACAGCGCCGTTGATTCCCACGGATGCATTGACGCGCGCGTAGTCCGTGTAGCGCGGATCGCGTTTTCCGGGGAGTTCGCCCCACTGCCAGAGGGAGCGGCCGGCATATCCGCGCTCAATGGAGCCGTCGAGGTTGTCCCAGTGGTTGAGCAGGCGGAACTGCACCCGGGGACGTTCGGTGACGGACAGATCCCGGATCGGCTGTCCGGTCTGCAATAGCCGCAGGAAGTGAAACGTTCCGTAAAGCGCGCCAATTTCACCGGAGGAGGCGATCACGGTTACCGGATGGTTTTCTATGCTGGTCGAACGAATGATGAATCCTTCAGGCCCCGCCTCAGCAAGTTCTGCATCCCAATTCAGATTGTGAATGAGATCCGAAGTCGACGGAGTTCCGACAATCAATGCGGGCTTCTTCTGCCACGCGGTGTCAACGGAACCGGGAGATCCGAGCATGGTATCCATGGCGGAGGCGAGTTCCCGCCCTATAATCCGGGAGGTGTCGGAATCGCCCGTTACGACAATCCGCTGAATTGCGTTTCTGTACTGATCGGCGAGCTTCCCGGCTGGCGCATACCGCAGCCATAATCTGTGGCCGTCCTCGTCCGGGATCGGAGTATCGGCGGACTTACAACATAGGAACAATAATCCGGCCGCGATGAACGCGGATAACAATAAAGCCGACTTTTTCATATCAAACCCCGAAGCTTTAACCCGCAATATTCATGAAGCTTCTACTGAGGCGGCGGATTCAGGCATGTCTGCCGCGTTGCGCTCTTTCGCGCTCCTCGACGTCCTGTCGAGTACGCCTGCCGGGCGCTCGGTCGCGCGCCTTGATCTCGCGTCGCAAGATCCATACGCGCCCGCGCCTCCTAATATTCGGAAAGGCTTCTCGGCCGCGTCGATGGGAATCCTCATGAATTATCCCGGTTAATTTCATTTTTGCAAAGAATCCATCAATAATTACACTATCATTCGCCTATAGGGGAAATTAATCCATGTTTTAAAAAAATTTGCTTCCTCTCAGCCGTCTCCGTTTCCGGCAACATAAAGGATACCTGGGAAAAAAGCGGGAATGCCGGCGCACGCCGCCCAAACAACAGCTAATATCGTATATCGAAATAGTTGCTGTCTCATATAAATCCTCCTGCCAAAGAAATTTCACTACGGGAAGGGTTCTTACGCGCATTAAATCAGTCATCTTTCTCAATCCGCAAAATCTCGCATTGCTTCTGGACTCGGTCGTGCCGATGTTCAAACTCGAAAGTAGTCCATGATTGCCGCGCGGTGTTTACGAGTATAGTTTCGGACGAAATATTGCGCCCTTCCCGAAAATGAGAGTGCTGCAACATCTTCTGCCTTTTCTGAGCAGGGCTGGATACCAATCAGGGAGGAAATTGGTTTGGATAGCTTCTTATGACCGCAGCTCGGTCGCAATTTAGAGGATGTAGAAAAACCGGCGGCAGCTTTGGGGCTGCCGCCGGGAAGGTTTGGTTAAAAGATATTGCGCTGAAGACTAGAACAATAATTTTACAGCAAACTGAATCTGGCGTTGGCTCCCCGGCATGGTCGCGCTTAACCCGGTCTGGGTGGCGTAGCAGGGACCTTGGCCCCCGTTGCATATGGCGCCGCCGGGATTCCTATAGGCAGCCGGATCGGAAAGATACTGATAGCGAGGATCCGTCGGAGTGACGATGCCGGCGGTCCCCATCAAGTAGGCTTGCGAGCCGAACCAGAAGTTGGGATGGTTCAGGACATCGAAAAACTCTGCCCGAAACTGTATGTCAACCTTCTCGTTCAGTTTGGTGTCCTTCACGATCGAGAAGTCCATGTTGAAGAAGTTGGGGTTGTTGAGCGAGTTGCGCGGAGTATTGCCGAGCGTGCCGTAGGGCGCGTACACGAAGCATTCCGGATTGTACCACTGGTCTTTCTTCTTCGTCATGGGATTGCAGCCGGGAACCATATTCGGACGCTCGCCTTCGGTGGCACCGCCCGTTGCGGATTGATACTGGCCTCCAAACTGGTTCTGGAGGTTAAAGGGCAGGCCGGTATAGCGGGTGATGATAGTACCGAGCTGCCATCCGTCCACCAACCGATTGCCCTTGAACGGCAGCCGATAAAGGGCATTGGCGGTAAACACATGGTCGGAGCTAAAGCTGCTGGGACCGTAATCAAATTCCGGATCGTAGGCATTATAGACTGCCCACTGGCCCTGCTCCGAGCTGTTGGTCGCCGATGCGTTATCCCTGCACTTGGAGTAGGTATAGGCAACATTGCCCACGAGGCTCTCGCCGAATTGCCGGCTCAGCGTGATCTGCAGACCGTTGTAAGTGGAGCGCGCATTTGGGGTAACCGCTTCCACCGCCTGGAAGTTGGGATTGGTATATATGCCCACAAACGGGTTGGCCACTGTGCCGCGCGGACCCTGGCCGGTGGCGTCGGGCCAACTGTCTGCGTTATCCGCCTGCCATTGAGCCGATTGGTCGGAAAAGGCGAGCGGAGGATTGGCATTAGACCACAAGAACAAATTTTTACCCTTGGAGCCGTTGTAGCCCACCGTCAAAACTGTCCCTGATCCCAGTTCGTGCTGCACGGTCACGTTGTACTGCATCATGTACGGAGCCTTGTCTACGGTGTTCGGGAGAGCGTAGTACCACGCGATCTGGGTGTTTGCCGGCCTATCTCCGAAGACCGTGGTTATCATCTGGTGGGGATCGCTGGGCAGATTGGGGAATAAACCGCTGGTAAACATGGCAAAGAACAGCGGTGTATTCGGGTGAAACGACGTGTTGTTGTTGGCATAGGTGCGCGAGGTGACGGGCTCGTGGAACGTGCCGAAGCCGGCGCGGATGGAAGTCTTGTGATTCCCGAACACATCCCAGGCGAAGCCGATGCGCGGATCGAGGTTCAGTTTATTGGGATTGCTTTTAAAGGGATGCGTCACCGCAACGAAGTCGTCTTGCGTCGTGTTCGGCGAAGTCAAATTGTTAATGGTAAATACCGGTTCGCCGACCGTTGTCGGGTTGCTGGCCCACTCGTAGCGCAGGCCGAGATTTAAAGTAATCCTATTTGTGATTTTCCAGTCGTCCTGGATGAAAGGGGAAAAGTAAACCTGACGCCAATAGCGGCTGGGATTGAAGGGGTAACTATCCCCTTCCGGGGTGGTATAGGTATAATCGTCGCCGGCTGCGGTTAAGGCCAGCAAAGGCATGCCGTACAACGATCCGCCATACGGTCCGATAGCTCCGCCCAGATTTGAAAAGATCCATGCGCCGCCGGAATACTGATTCCACAGCATATTCAGATGCATGCGGGTTACGGTAGCCCCGAAGCGGAGATTATGAGCGCCCAGCGACATGAAAGCATTGTCGCCGAGGCTGAACCGGTTCATGACGGGCCGGCTTGGACTCGAAGGCGAGGGGCCTAAAGAGGATAGTCCGTGGCCGGGTGAGAAATCCATATCGTCTCTCCCCGGGACTTGCTGCAGGGCGGTCCCTGTTCTGTTTTTGCCGCCGTTTGCCGTCTCCGTAAACAGCCGCACGTACCCAAAACGGATATCGTTGATTATCCTGGGCGAAAGCATATGCTGCTCTTGAATTGTAAGGTATTGGTTGCGCTCGTGGTCGATTTCCGGCCACCCCGGAACCTGTGTATACACGTATGGAATAACTTGGTAAGCGCTCTCCCTCGCGTAGCGGGCGAACAAGGTATCCCTTTCGCCCAGATTGAAGTCCACGCGGCCCAACACATAGTCCTGGTTGCCGATCTGTTTCTCTTGGGAGCAATAGAGACCGGTGCCCGGGAGGAGGTTAATGCCGGTTATATTGGGGCATTGCTCCGCGCTTTGGGCGAGCGGATACAGAGCAAATATGCTTTCTGCCACCGGGTTTATCGGTCCGTAGGGGCCCGCCCACTGGCCGCTTTCATTTTGCGTCATGCCCCCGGCTTCAAAAAGCTCAGGCAACGAGGTCGGAACCACCGCGCGACTCGTCGTGCCTGTGCTGGCGCGCAGGCCCTCGTAATTGAAAAAGAAGAAGGCCTTATCTTTTTTGATGGGCCCCCCGATCGAGGCGCCGAAATTATTCCTCTTGAAGCTCGGCTTCTTCTGGCCGGGAACATCGAAGTAGTTCCTCGCATCCATGGCGCTGTTGCGAAGGTACTCGTAGACCGTGCCATGCAGCTCGTTGCTGCCCGATTTGGTGACCGCGTTGACGGCAGCGCCGGAACCGCCGAATTCCGCGCTGTAGGTGTTGGTCAGGATCGTGAATTCCTGGATGGCCTCCATGCCGAGTGAAGTCCCCATCACGCTGACGCCCGCTCCATGATCCATCTGGTTGCGGATGTCGGTGTTATCCAGCATGTACGCCATTCCCACCGGGCGGGAACCGGAAACGGAGTAATTTGTTGATTGACCGTAGGCAGTGGGCGATTGGCCGCCGCCCCCGCCGGTCGGCGGCACCGTTGCCACGCCCGCCGCCAGACTGAGAAGATCGGTGAAATTGCGCCCGTTGAGGGGCAGGAGCTCCATTTGCGTGGGCGCGATCAAGGCGCCCACAGCGGCCGTTTCAACGTTGACCGTGGAAGCTTGCCCGCGAACCTCGACTATTTCCACAGGTTGGCCGATGGCCAGTTTAAAATCAAGCACCCTTCTTGCACCGACATTCAGCACAATGCCGGTCTGCAACATCTTCTGGAAGCCTTCAATTTCCGCGGAAACATCGTAGGTGCCCACCGACATTTCCGGGAGGATGTAGCGCCCCTGTGCATCGGTAACGCCGGAATAAACCATGCCCGTCTTAATATTATTAGCTTGGATCCTAGCGCCGACTATCACCGCGCCGCTGACGTCGAAAACAGTACCGGAAAGCGTGGCTTTCTCAGCTTGAGCCTGCAAGTCGCCGATAGCAAGGACGCCCAATAAAGGCACCAGCAGCGCCCAAAAGACAATTCTCCGCTGCAGCAAAAGAGATTTATGCATTTTGAGTTCCTCCAGCCTTAGATGTTAAGAGAAGCTTGTGCGCTCGACGGTCCAAATCTCCGCGAACGGGCGAGCTTTTATCGCAACTTTGGGACATAGACGTATTTGGGGAGGTTACACCCTTAACCTCAATCAAATCCTTCCAGTCGCAAATTCACCAAAAAACAACCTTCAACAAACCATTCATGAAAGTTCAGTAAAATTGCTATAACTCTCAGGCACGTCTGCTTTTCACCTTTATCTTTTGATGGGAGACAAACTACTCTTTTCTTGGACGGCAATCAAGGAAGAAAAGGTTGCGTCAATTTCTACAACCTGCGGTATGAAGATATTCCTGGAAGGCCAAAAGCGAACAAGGGCGGAAACTCAACGGTACTTCCGGTCTGACAATGAGCGGCAGGAAGAAGCCGCCATTCGGGCGCCGGCCGAGGGCGCAATCAGCGCATGAAAACATTGGTTGTTCCGGGAAGCGCGGATACTGCCCCCGCCCGAAGCTTGTCGCGAGATCCATCAAACATGGATGTAGAAAGCGAAACCGTCTTGTGATGAAACCATCAAATGATGCTTTCAGCCGATTGATGAGAATTCCGGATTCTGATACTAAGAAATCGCTCACTGTGGCGCGGCGCATTTTCCTGAACATCGCACAACCGTTCGGGAAATGAGGCCGGCGATGCACAATTTTACTTGAACGGGCGCGGCGCGCGCCGTCACGCTGCTTCGAGCCGGCTTTGGATAGAGTGAGGCCAGTCGGTGCGTCTCGCTCCTTTGTTTCAGCTTGCTTTGGCTTGAAACAAATGAACATCGTGCTGTGGGAATGGAATCGATATTCCTTCCTGGTCGAAGGTCAATTTTACCTTCTCCGTTATTGCAAAGTAGACATTCCAGTAGTCCAAAGTTTTAACCCAGGGACGCACCACAAGATTGACGGAACTGTCTCCAAGTTCCAGCACGGCGACCGTGGGAGCGGGATCCTCAAGGATCCGTTCATCCTCGCTCAAAATCCTTTCCAGCGTCGCCTTAGCTTTTTTGATATCGTCGCCGTAGCCGATTCCGAACGCAAGATCGACCCGTCGTTTTTCCATGGCGGAATAATTAATGATTTTGTCGCTCGTTATTTTGCCGTTGGGTACAATGACTCTCTTGTTGTCCGGAGTATTGAGAATGGTATTGAAGATTTCAACAGCTTCAATCACTCCGTTGGTGCCTCCGGCTTCCACATAATCCCCGGATTTAAAGGGCCGGAAAACCATCAGCATCACCCCGGCGGCAAAATTGGCAAGGGATCCTTGCAGCGCGAAGCCGATGGCCAGGCCGGCTGCGCCGATGATGGCGACAAAAGATGTAGTATGAACTCCAAGGGCATCGATTGCAGCAATAACAACAAAGGCCAGCAGCACAATCTTCGTCAGGCTGACAAGAAACTTCGTGAGAGTATCATCGGTTCTGTTCCGGAGTAGAATCCGACGGACTACGGCGGCCAGAATTTTAACAACAATCCATCCGATGATAAGAATGGCGGCTGCTTTAAGAATGTTCAATCCCAACGCGGCAGTAATTCCATATTCGTTGAGCTTGCCTAAGAATTCCTCCATATTGGCCTCCTATTAGTTATTGAAAGATCAGGCGGAACATGTTCACGGCGATATTTCTTGGATTCAAAACGGTCGTAGTTTGTTTCATCATTTCAAGCATACTCAAAAAAACCGGATTTCAAAATCCACATTCCTGGCTTTTCCTGGACGCCCATTGCTTTTTTTCTTGTCGCATTGCATGGGTTCACCCGCAGAGGAGGTGACGGAGGGGAACGATGTCTTTGCCGCGCAGAAAATATGCCCAGGAAGGGAAGGAAGGGGTGCGCTCATTGGCGAAATAAACGCCGCCATCGCTTCGCTCACAAGCTTCGTTATATGTTTTTTAGTAACGATCGGTTGATCTGCCGCTTGCTCCAGGCAATCCCTGCAGGCAAAAGGTTTGGGGGAAAAGTATCCTGTAAGACAATTAGGGAACAAGATTTGGGGAAAGGCGTTCATTTTATAGTTTGGCAGATTTAACGCAAAGGGGCCAGCCCAAACATGGAACATCATGGATACGGGCTGGCTCCGTTTCATGTCTCTTTAGGAAAACTAAGATCTAAACCGGGCGCTGCGTCAAAAACTAAGTGTCATAGGTTTATTGTTTCGGATAATATTCCAGCAGCGCCTCGGGCATACCGCCCTCAGTGAGAACAACACGGTTGGTAATGAGCCAGCGCCCGTCCTGCTTCACCAGTTCAGTCCGCTCGCGCCCGTACTCTGTAATTTTACCCTCTGTTGTCACCAGGTCCGACTTGATGCTATGCCAGAGAAATGTTGCAACCGCTTTGTCCCCCTGTATATCGATCTTCATGTTCGTCAACATCATTTCGGACACTCCCTCCGGCACGGCGTCTTCAGCTTTCGGCTTTTCCTCACCGCCGGCACCGGCCATGTCATACAATGCCTTGATCTCCTCTTTGCCTTCAGCGCCCATGCCGTTGACCTCCAGCCTCCCGTCATCAGTGAAGAAGGACATAAAATCATGTTGGCTGTCCGGCCTGAACTGCGCATAGTAATCATAGAAAAACTCCTCAATGGCGGCGCGCTCCACCAGCGTTGTCAGTTCAGTCGGTGTCGTTGTCGGCGCCTCGGAACAGGCGGCCAGAAGCCCAAGAGCGGCGGGAACAGCAAGCAGACTGAATTTTAATTTTAGGGTGTGTCGGCGGACATTTTTCTTTGTCATTTGTGATTCTCCTTGCAGATTTGATCTGTAAAATCCGCCCCGCAACCCGCTGTGCGGATTGGACAGGGCAGGCCTTGCCTTTTTTCAACAGGCGGCGGGGAAGAATGAAGCCCCGTTTTGAGATTTCTCCCCAGCAGCTTCCGGTGCGTTTATGATCCGATGCATTACGTAGACTATCTTTAAATTCATTGGGCGATTTTACTACAGCGAGGAACAGGTCAAGCTTAAATTAAGCGAAAAGCGGATTGCTAAAATAAACGCGGCTTTTTAAAACTCCCATCGCTATCAGGGCTCAGCCCGTCTTCTGATAAGCCGTCATATATTCTCAGATTTTAGATTTTTTATTTGCTAGAAGTTGCGGCAGCAAACGGAAGGATTCATTTAAAGAAGGGGATGCTGTCTTTTCCCTCCTTATGTCCTGCATGGAAGGATTCGCCGGAGCAAATTGCAGAACATGAGATACACAACTCGATCTAATAGAAAATTGGCTCTTCTCCCAACATAGTGGGTAGAAAAACACTATTTTCCTTATGAAAGCC
>CAZDMR010000054.1:0-26265 GCA_964506795.1 uncultured Acidobacteriota bacterium
GCCGGTTGTTCTAAGACGGGAATTTTATGGCAGGGAAGCGATAATGGGCTTAGATCGGAGATTCATCCCGGCAATGAGCCATAATGTCCGCGGCTGGAAATCGGCTGAAATGTCACCGCCAATAAGCTTTTGACTGCGCGATGCGGCGCGGTGCTATACTATGTCCTAACATCATCAGTGGTGCGGCAAGAAACCTATTAGAGGAGGCGAATTATGTATCTGCGAAAGATAACATATCTGTCGGTGTTGATTCTGGCTGGACTGGTTTGCGTGTATGCGGCGGACATCACGGGAAAATGGGCCGCGGAATTTGATTCCCAGGTAGGCAACCAGAAGTACATTTTTGATTTCAAGGTTGAGGGTTCGAAGCTGACAGGAACGGCAATTTCCAATATCGAAGGATCGGAGGCGACAACCCCGATCACCGAAGGATCCATCAACGGCGATGAAATTACGTTTGTAGAAAACTTAAACTATCAGGGGATGATGGAACTCCGCATCACATACAAGGGAAAAGTTTCCGGGGACGAGATAAAGTTTTCGAGGACGGTCGGCGACGCCGGGGGGGAAGAATTTGTCGCCAAGCGCGTCAAATAGTTGAGGCCTCAAAATACACAGTCGAGAGCCTGAACACGCCGCGGGATTGCGGGCATCCGGTGGAATTTGCAAATTTCTAAATGAACGGATTCTCTCCGTCCAAAATCCCGTCCCGCCCCGCGGCGCTTCCAATCCGCGGTTTTCGCTCCTCGCCGTTGATCCCATAATTGATTCCATAAGATTTTAAAAAACATTCTTGTTTCAAAAAAGCGGCGTAAAGGTGTGCAAAGGAATCCGTTTTTTTGGCGTGCAAAAGGCATAGGAAAAAAGATTCCCAGGGACCCTCCATTGAAATAACCCCATATTTGTCAAAGGATTTAGATGGATGATTTTTGTTCTTGACAAACGTAAATCTTCTCCTTTAGTCTTTTCTCAAAAATCACTATCAATTATGTCTCGTGGAAAAGGGGCGTAAATAAGAGCTAACGACCGGAAAGTGTCCGGTTAGTTTTATGATTTGCGAGGGAATGGTTTTAGCAGGGGAATGTATATGAATAAAATCATGGGTACGGTTAAGTGGTTTAACAACACCAAGGGGTACGGATTCATCTCGCAACCTACAGGAGCGGACGTATTCGTGCATTACAGCTCGATTCAGGAGAAAGGGTACAGAACGCTTCGGGAAGGCGAGCAGGTTGAGTTCGATGTCAAGTTGGGGCCCCGTGGTCCTCAGGCCGAACATGTTGTACGCCTCGAACCTCAGAAGCAAGCCACAAGCTAGCGAGTATCCGCTGCGGCCGTAAATCGTATTGAATCTTCTTCCACCGCAATAGTGAAAGCCACCCGGGAACACCCATGCTTTTCTCGGATGCCTGCGGCTTGGGCCTCTATGTACTTTGCGAATTGCGGATAGGAAATCGGCGGATCCTGGGATCTGGATTTTTTTAGGCGCACAAGAGTATCAAAGAGCTGCCGGACTTTCTCTTTTTCTGACTTAGGATTCGAGATGGAGATGCTGAGCGTTTTGGAGCCGGTTTCGGCATTTTTGGACGCAGATGCGATCTGGACGGAAGCTTCAGCTTTGGACTTGGCGTCCATTTCATGTTCGTTCATGGTTCGCCGCCAGAGGTCTCTGTAGACGTAGAATCGAGTCACCAGCGTTGTGTAACGGAACCTTTGGGAGAAGGACATGTCGGAGCATTCCGATAGTTTCTTCACGGTCCGCTCCACGCGGAAACGCAGGTCATCCGGGGGTTTCTTGCGGTTGCCGTTGAAAAAAATGTGGTATTCCGTTTTCAAGCGCCGGAGATCTTCTTCCAGTCTCATTAAGTCTTCATCGTACATGGCCGTAATACCTCGAATATGGATTCGATTCGCTGGGCGGGATGCCGATTTGAATCGCCGATTGACACGTTTCCCCGCACTGTGCTGAAATGCGCGAATGAAAATGCATAATCAACAAGACATCCTCCGGCAGATTCCGGCCGTGGACACGCTTTTGCAGCGCCCGGCGATCCTATCGTGGATATCCCGAACCGGCCGCGAATTCGTTGTAGCGGAAATCCAAACGATGCTTCAAAAAGTCCGCGACGGGATTCGATCGGGCGACAGCGGCGATATCGATATTCGTCCCGAACACCTGGAATTCCTGCTGGCGGAAGAACTTCAAAAGCGGCTCCGTCCCAGCCTTCGCGAGGTCATCAACGGCACCGGTGTCATTATTCATACCAATATGGGACGCTCGCCGCTTTGCTCCGCCGCCCAAAGATCGTTATCGGCATTTTCCGCTCATTACAACAACCTGGAGTACGATATTTCGGAAGGGGCGCGGTCCCATAGGGACAAGCTGATCGAACCCCTGTTGCAGGAAGTCCTGGGCTGTGAAGCCGCCGTTGTGGTTAATAACAACGCGGCCGCGGTGTTTTTAATCCTCAATACCCTGGCGTCGGGCAGGGAAGTGGTCGTCTCGCGCGGAGAGCTTGTGGAGATCGGCGGTTCGTTCCGGATTCCGGAAATTCTGGCGCGCAGCGGCGCCGTTTTGCGCGAAGTCGGAACCACCAACAAGACCCGCTTAAATGATTATCGGAATGCCATCGGCCCCGATACCGCCCTGCTGCTCCGCGTTCATCGGAGCAATTTCAGGATGGTCGGATTCACCGAAAAACCTGAACTCGGAGAACTTGTCGAACTGGCGAAAAGCGCAAGAATTCCGCTGGTGGAGGACATCGGCAGCGGCTGCCTGGTGGATCTAAAACCCTATGGCATCGCCGACGAACCCATGGTTCAGAAAAGCCTGGCGGCCGGCGTCAGCTTGATCTGTTTCAGCGGCGACAAACTGCTGGGCGGTCCCCAGGCGGGGATAATCGCGGGATCCCGGAAGCTTGTCGATCCCATCCGAAAAAACCCGCTCATGCGCACCTACCGTGTGGAGAAGCTCATCTATGGGGCCTTGGAAGCCACCATCGGGAGCTACCGTTTCGGGAAAGCCGTGTCGGAAATACCGGTGCTGAGAATGATCGCCGCGCCTCGCCGGGAGCTGCAGCGGCGCGCGCAAAATTTTCGCAGACGCCTTCGGCCCATGCTTCCGAAAGGCATGCATGCGAATTTATGCGAGGGCAGTTCGGTGGTGGGCGGGGGCTCCTGCCCCGAAAGCCGGCTCCCCGCCACCCTGATTAGTCTGGAATTCGACACGCTGCGCCCCAGCCTCATAGAGAGGGAGTTAAGGTTCCAGGATCCGGCCGTCATTCTTCGGTTGGAGGAGGATAAAGTTCTGATTGACCTGCGCACCGTTTTCCCCGACCAAGAGGCGGCTTTGATCAAAGGCATTTTGAAAGCAGTCCGCGGCGCTTGAAGATCGCGTTCAGCATTGCCGCTCCGGTTCACCTGCGAAGCTCCCGCCCGGTTCATTTCAGCGTTGAAAAGGAAATGGCGTTTGGAAGAAGGGGACGGATGAAGCGTCGCTTTCATCAAACGACCGAGAATGCAAGCCGGGCGGTTTCAATGTCGACGGCATCCAGGCGAACCTGCACACGCGATCCCGGCCGAAAACGCCGGCGCCTGCGTTCTCCGACAATGGATCGGGTTTTCTCGTGATACACATAAAAATCGTCCATCAGGGAACCCACCGGAACGAAGCCCTCGACATAGTGCTTCAGCAGTTCCACCGAAAATCCCTGCCGGGAAGTTGAAAAAACAACGGCTTCGAATTCCTCCCCTATTTTGTCGGCCATAAATTGAGCCTTTTTGATTTGCTCAATCTCGCGCTCAGCCTCGTCGGCCGTTCGCTCGCGGGACGAAGTGTGAACGGCTATTTCGGGGAGACGGCGGCGGATTCTTTCAACCCAGGCGGGCGGCGCGTCCGAAGAAATGCAATGCTTCAGCAGCCGGTGAGTCAACAGGTCCGGATACCTTCGTATCGGGGAGGTGAAATGGGTATATTCAGCAGCCGCCAATCCGAAATGCCCCAGATTGCGCTCCGAGTAACGAGCTTGCATGAACGATCGCAGCATCAGATAGACGAGGAATTTTTCTTCCGGCTTGCCCTGGAGCTGCAGGATGAACTTCTGAAAGTCCTTTGGACGATGCTCCCCGTCGGATTTTCCCAGCTTGTATCCCAGGCTCAGCGCAAATTCGGCGAAAGCTTCCACTTTCTCGGGATCCGGATCCTCATGTACTCGATAAAGGGCCGGGATTCCGGAAGAAGAAAGCGTTTCGGCGACGCATTCATTGGCCGCCAGCATGAACTCCTCAATAATGCGATGGGCGATGTTGCGCTCGGCCGGAAGGACGCTCTCAATCTTTCCGCCCAAATCGAAGCGGATCTCGGCTTCCGGCAGGTCGAAATCGAGCGAACCGCGCCGAAATCGCTTCTTCGACAGGATGAGGCAGAGCTCCTTCATGGTTTCCAGCATGGGGATCAGGCCGGCGTAGCGCTTTGTTTCCTTCGGATCCTGGTGCAGCAGAATCTTTGCCACCGATGTATAAGTCATTCTTGCCCGGCTGCGGATCACTCCTTTTGTGAAACGCTTTGCGACAATTCTCCCTCTCGAGCCCACTTCCAGGATCGCCGTGAGAACGAGCCGGTCTGCATTGGGTTTCAGGCTGCAGATATTGTCGGAAAGCCTGGGCGGAAGCATGGGAATGGCGCGGTCCGGGAAATACACCGACGTCCCGCGCGCGTAGGCCTCGGAATCGATCGCAGCGCCTTCGCGAACATAATGGGAAACATCCGCAATGTGCACGGAAAGCAGAAAATGGCCCGACGGAAGCTTGCGGACGCTGACGGCGTCGTCAAAGTCGCGCGCCGTCTCGCCGTCGATAGTGATGCATAGGGCCTCGCGGAAATCTTCCCGTTCCTCGAAATCCCCCTTCAGAGGGCGGTCCGGAATCGCCTCGGCTTCCCCAAGAGCGTCCGCGCTGAAATGCACCGGCAACCCGAATTTATGCTCGACGATTTTATATTCGATGCCCGGCTCTCCCGGGAATCCCAAAACCTCAATGATTTTTCCCCGGGGCGCCTGGTTTCTGGAAGGAGGCACGGTTATTTCTGCGGCTACTATCTGCCCCTCGCGGGCCCCCATGGTGGACTGGAAAGGGATCTGAATGTCGTGGATCATCCGGGCGTCCAAAGGAACGACAAACTGAAACCGGTGACGCGCGAAATATTTCCCGACAACGGTCGGATGCTTTCTTTCTAGGATGCGGACAACCGATCCCTCGATTCTTTCCTTCAAGTCCCGCGCACGGCTTCGGGCGCCGACCGCATGGCGCCGGCGCACGCCTGGCCTTGCGGATACGGTCTTGCGCAGGACTTTAACGAGAACGCGATCTTCATGGACCGCTTCTCCCATGTTCCGCGCGGGTATGAAGATATCTTCCTTCTGACGGACCCGGTCGTCCGGTATGAGGAATCCATAACCGTCGCGATGGCACTGAAGGACCCCCGAAACGAGATTTTCGCGCGCCGGGAGCATGTAGAGCGTTTTCTTTACCCGGCGGACAACTCCTTCGGAGTCCAGCTCGTCGAGGAATTTTTGCAGGTTTCTGCGTTGGTTGCTGTCCGCGTCGACAGCTCGCACGACATCCCTGAAAGTGAAACGGTCGGTTTTGAGCGATCGGATGAAGCGCAGGACTCCGTCTTTTTGTGCTTGTGTCAACATGGAATTATTCAGCATTTCAAACCCGGATTATTCATGAAGCGCCTACTGCGGCACCGGATCCAGTCATGTTTACTGCGTTGCGCTCCTTCGAGCTCCTCGACGTACGGTCGAGTACGCCTGCGGGGCTCTCGGTCGCGCGCCTTGTATCCATGCCTATCTACGCCGCCTCGCTACGAAATTTCATGAATAATCCGGGCTAAGAATATCGAGGATCCGTAGAACGGATTCGCGATGCGTCCCGGCCCAGAATATTTTGCCGCACCTGGGGCAGATTTTAAAGCGGGTTTGCGTATTGTAGACAAAAGGCGGAACGCTGGCGCGCGCGCTTTCCCGCGTGATTTCAACCAAAGCCTCGTTGCAGGACAAACAACGCGTGAGAAGGAATGAAAAATCCATTGTTCCCGCGGTCTTGAATACCTGCCTTATTTGCGCGCGCACGTCCTGGCTCTCGAGGAAAATAAAATCCTTAACACTCCTGCGGATCAAAAGGCGCGTGTCCCGCGAAAGAAGCGTGCGTCCTTCCCGGTTGGAAATTTCTATCAATTCGTCGTCGGTGTATTTGTTGGAATAAAGCACGTCGAAACCCGCTATGCGAAGCCACTTTGCCAGCCGGCCCAGCATAACATCCGCAATAAACCTGGGACGCCCATTATTGTACAGCGGCTCGCGGGGTTTTTTTTTGCGTATCTGCTGGATCCGCAGGGCGGCTGCTTTCTTTTTAGCTGCTGAGTTTGCCATTCAATTTCAAGACCTCGAAGGCCGAAAAATCCTCAAATTCAGTCCCCTGCAAGCATCTTCTCGAGCAGTCCGTTGACGATTTTGGGATTTGCCTGGCCCCGGGTTTCCTTCATGACCTGCCCGACGAAAAATCCCATGACTTTTGTTTTTCCCGAGCGGTATTCGGCAACCTGTTTCGGGCTTTGAGAAATAATCTTTTCGATGACGGTTTGCAAACTGGCTTCATCGCTTACCTGAACAAGTCCCATCCGGCTGATGATGGAAGCCGGATTCTCGCCGCAGCGGCCCATTTCTTCGAATACGGTTTTGGCGATCTTGCCCGAGATTTCGCCCGAATCAACGATTCGGATCAATGCCGCCAAGTCGCCGGCGGGGATGGGGCAGCCGTCGATATCCTTGCCGGAATTCCTTAAAAAGAAGGCGAGATCTCCCATAATCCAGTTTGCGGATGCGCGCGGATTCCGGGATGCGCGGGCGCATTCCTCGAAATAAGAGGCCAGCGCCGGGCTGCTGGTTATGAAAAAGGCGTCTTCAGCCGAGAGGCCGTATTCCTCCGTAAAACGATGCATCTTAGCGCCCGGCAACTCCGGGAGCCCCCTTTCCATCTCGGCAACCCATTCGGGATCCAATTTCAACGGCAGCAGATCCGGTTCCGGGAAATACCGGTAATCGTGAGCTTCCTCTTTGCTGCGCATGGAAAAGGTGCGCCCCTCCGATTCATTCCATAGGCGGGTTTCCTGGGTAATCCGGCCTCCTTCGGAAACAATGCGCGCCTGCCGGCCGATCTCATAGTCCAGGGCTTTCTGCAGAAATCGAAACGAATTGAGGTTCTTGATCTCAACCTTGGTTCCCAGTGTCTTCGAACCCTTGGGCCGTATGGAAATATTGGCGTCGCACCGCAGACTGCCTTCTTCCATATTGCCGTCGCAGACGCCTATATAAAGGAGCGTTTTGCGAAGATGCGTCACGTAGTCATAGGCTTCCTGGCTGCTGTGAAAGTCCGGTTCGCTGACAATTTCCACAAGGGGCACGCCGCAGCGGTTTAAATTAACATAAGATTTCAGTTCCGCATCCGGCATCCCTTCGTGGATAGACTTGCCTGCATCGTCCTCCATATGAAGGCGCAGGATGCCGAACGATTTTTCCCTTCGATTCACTATTTTCCCGCCGTCATCCCTTTCGCCGGATAAAACATGCACGCGGCCGTGTTCTGCCAAAGGGTGATCGTATTGAGATATCTGATATCCTTTGGGCAGGTCGGGATAAAAGTAATTCTTTCGCGCAAAAATGGAGGCCGTATTCACACGGCAGCCCAGAGCTATTGCCGCTTTGACCGCCATGGAGACTGCTTCCCGGTTCAAAACGGGAAGCGCCCCGGGCAGAGCCAGACAGACGGGGCACGTGTTTGAATTCGGCGGCGCTCCGAACTGGGTGCTGCAGCCGCAAAAAAGCTTGCTGCGGGTAAGCAATTGCGCGTGCACTTCAAGTCCAATTACAGGTTCAAATTCCATAGAACTATTATAGACGGAAAAGTTCGGGCCTGTTAACCCGCATTTGTGCCGCGTTTCGCCCTCCCTCGGGCCCTCTTTGACGATCTCGGTCGAGTTTCGCGATCCTATGAAATTTAATGATGCCGGGAAATCATTTTCATGCGACGGCGCGCCTGCAGGAAACGGCGGCGTGGATGCAAGCCTTTTAGTATCAAGAAATATGAAATGTATCTCCTCCGAATATTTCTGGCATGCAAAATGCTGTAACGATACCGAGAGCGCTGCCGTTGTCGGGCCGGAAACTGGGCGTTTAATTCGAGGGCAATCCGGCGATCGGTGATCCGCAGCGCTCCACCAATGATCTTCAACTTCCGAGGAATTCGCTCACCAGCTTGGCTGCTTTTTCATGAAGCCCGCCGGAAGGCATCCCGCCGTCCAGCCAGAGGATGTCCGGATCCGAGCGGAACCAGGTGAGTTGCCGCTTGGCGTACCGCCGGCTTTGTTTCTTGGTTTCATCGACCGCTTGCTGCAGGGAAATGCGCCCGTCTAGATATTCCGCCGCCTCCCTGTATCCGATGGCTTTAAATGCAGGGCTTTCTCTCGGGAATTCATGGAGGAGCCGCCTTGTTTCCTCGAGCAGTCCGGCCTGGAACATCCTTTCGGCCCGCTCATTGATTTCTTGATACAGCCTTTCGCGGGGGAGATGAATGCCGATCTTCAGCCATCGATATCCCCGCAACGCGTTTCTCGGTTGCCGCTGCCACCAGCTCATGGTTTTCCCGCTGACGAGGTATACTTCATAGGCGCGCAGAATGCGTTCCGCATCCGTTTCCGCGATTCTGGCGGCCGAATCGGGGTCGATCCGACGCAAAGAGCGATGAAGAATCCGGGGCCCCTTGCCTTGCAGGATTCGACGCATCCGCGCCCTTATTTTATCGGATCTGGAAGGCCCTTCGAAAAAGCCGTCAATCAGAGCTCTC
Organism: uncultured Acidobacteriota bacterium; assembly: GCA_964506795.1. GTDB lineage: Bacteria > Acidobacteriota > UBA6911 > UBA6911 > UBA6911 > UBA6911. Next base: position 8,905 of record CAZDMR010000054.1, read on the forward strand.
AGGTAAAAGCCGGTTCCTCCGACAACGAAAGGAAGATTCCCACGCTCCTCTATTTCCCGGAGAGAATTTCTGGCCATGCGCTGATAGTCGCCGGCGGAAAAATCCCGGTCGGGGTCCTGCACGTCCAGCATATGATGGCGGATTCCCTGCCGTTCGTCCGGCGGAGTTTTCGCGGTGCCGATATCCATATGCCTGTATACCTGAAGGGCGTCGCAGCTGACGATTTCTCCGCGAAACCGGCGGGCAAGAGAGATGGCCATCCCGCTTTTGCCTGATGCCGTGGGGCCTGCGATGATGATTCCGGGGATTTCTTTTGAGGAAGCCATAAACGCCGCTATCCGAGCCCAAGGTAATAACGGATGCAGGCGAGCGCCAAAAGCGCCAGGGCGGCGGCCAGAATGCCCAGCAATTGGGAGCGCAAACGCTTCATCATCGTTATTCGAGCTTCGGGATGCAAGAAAGCCGATTTATGAACAGGTCGGAACTAATAAGCTTTGCGAATTTCAACGCCCGTATAATAAGTTTTAAGGATCTCTTCATAGCTCTTGCCCGCCCGCGCCATGCCGAAGGCTCCGACTTGGCATAATCCGACGCCGTGCCCGAAGCCGCGTCCGTCGAAGATGAAAGCCTCTATGCCGCCGTCGGGATTGCATTCCCGCTTTATCGTATAGAGCGTATCCATCAAGCCCGCAGCACCGCGGAATCTGTATCCGTTCAGCACCGCGGAACCGCTGCTGCCGATCGCCTCTATTTGAACCACTCTGCCGGAATTTCCCAAGCGGGCCGGCTTGAGATCCAGAAGCCTTCCTATCGAGGGGGCCAAAGGGCGCAATTTTTTTTCCAGATCCGCGCGCGTAATCCGGACTTCCCATTTGGCGGCGGGAGAATAGCGGTCGCTGGAGGCGCCGGTGGGGCTGAGTTCCGTTTCGAGAAAGTCGATGGCGCCGGATTCGCGGACATGGAAAGCTATTTTCTCATTTCCTATCATGCCCAGGCGGCGGACCGGCGTGGCCCGCCCCGAATCGAGACGGAACAGGGCCGCATCGTCGGAAACGGCGAATTCGCGGGTCCGTCTCCCCCATTTTACGGTCATGACGGTTGCGGCGCTGTCGCCGCCCGCTTTAAGGGAACCCGCCACAAAAGTGCCTCTGTTTAATACTTCCGGCCGGACGGACTCAATCCAATGCGCCAGCAGGGCAAGGGCATCGCAGCGGCGGACCGGCGCTTCGGGCCGCGCTGTGTTGTCGGCGCAGGGGCGCCACAATCCATGTTTCATCAAATAAGCCAGAGCATAGCGCGCGGATTCGGGCACGGCGCTCCCGTCGGCAAGATTTCCGAGGTAATACTCCACATCCTTGCCGGATACCTTCCTGCGGATTTCCTCGGCTCCAAAGAGAGATTCGGCGGCGAACAAAAGGAATCCCGCCCGGGTGCTTAAATCGGGGGCGGCCTCGTTTTTGAAACGTCGCGGCACAAGCTTCCGGGCGGATTCAATCCAGCGGACGGCTTCCTTTCGTTCAGCGGGAGCGGAACAATACTCGGGCGACAGCTCCGAATTCGCATCCGTCAGTCCCAGGACCCGCGCCAAATGGAGATTTCTATTGGCAATGGTTCCATCTTCGGCCGTGATGATTTGCCGAAGCCCGTGATTGCCTTCAACTATGACGGCGTTGTTTTCGGCTCCGGCTTCCACGGCGCAGAACACGCTTTTTAAATAGGGCACCGGGTCGGTGTCAAAGACGTTGGCAAAATCCTCAGTCCGGCCGCCGCAAGTGGAGGTATACATGGCATTGATAACTTTGCCCTCGTAATAAACCGCAAGGCCGCGAGTCCGCTGCACCGCTTCGGTTGTAGCGGGAATCTCGGCTTCTACGCCCTTGTAAACCTGAGTTCTTGTGTCGTTGCTTAGATCAAATCCCTCGGACTTGTACCTTCCCAGATGGTAGAGCGCATACGTTCTTGCGGCGATAGACATGGCCGCGAGGCCGTCAAATTCAGGATATGCCGAGGGGTTGATTTCCGCGGGGACAACGCCCAGAAGATAATCTTCCATGGCCACATGGTTGACGACCGTAATTCGGCCTTTCCCATTTAGAATAATATCAAGAAATCCCCGATAGGGTTTCCCGTCCACGCAAAGAAAGCTGGAGTTCGAGGCCGGCTGAAACAAAACTCCAGCTTCGCTGAGATGAAACAGGTTTCCGGATCCCCGGATGGCAAGCATACTTTTGCCTCCTCCGGAGGATTTTTGTTGCATGACCACATATGCATCCGGGTAGCCGGAGCGCCAGAGCTTTCTTAACAGGGATTCCGCTTGCTTTCTCTCCGCAAAGGCCCCGGCTCTTACTTGATGGGTGCCTGTTGAAGGATTACGGTGGATGGCGACCGGCTCCGGGATCTCTTTGGACAGCCTTTTTTGAATGCTCTCGGCGTTTCCGCGTTTTATAAAGGACGCGACCTGGATCTGAAAAACCGCCGCCGTTCCGCCGTCTTTATCCTCGGTCCGGACGCGGACCTCGCCTTCGAGCAGCTTTCTGGTTGCTTCCGGTTCCTTTTCCATCAGATAGAATCTCCCGGCCGAGGAAATACGCACTTCTCTGGCCGAGGTTGTCAGTCCGATTCGGATGATAGGCCCCGAAGCGGCGGAAACAAGTGGGTGCGGCTCCTCCTTTTCCGAAGCCGGAACTTCAACGGCCGGAGCCTGCGCGGATGCGTCGGCAGGAGTACCCTTCGCCTTCGCCGCAGGTCCCTGCGGTTTTTCCGAAGGAGGCTTCTGAGCTGATGGAGCCGGAGGCGCAGCGGGCGGCCGGACCGCAGTCTTATTCTTGCCGCAGCCGGCAAGAAAGACTAGGAAAATCAGGATTCCCAGCGATAGGATCTTCCTAACTTTCGGGTTTCTGAACTTCTCGACTTTGGACATGGACTCCAACGTTGGAAGATTTGAGAAAATCACGATTTTATTTTTTTATTGAGGTTCGTTGTAAGAAAAAATAATCTTGGCGCCTATGTGATCGCCCGGAAATCCCTCCGGCAGAGGAGGGAACGGCTCCGATTCCAGAATGGCGTTCAGGGCCGCGCGATCCAGGGAAGTGCTTCCTAGGGGCTTTACAATCCGCGCATTCATGAGCCGCCCCTCCCTGTCGATATAAAAAACCACGGTGGTACGCCCCTGGGAATTGCGAAGATTCGAGGGGATCAACCACTTTCCCTTGATTCGTTCGACGATAAGGTTGGTGTATTCCCCCATGGGAAAGCCTTCGGTGTCAAAAAAGCCGCCGTCCGCGCTGTGAAGCGCGTTACGCTCGTCCTCGAATATTTTGATGTTCTCTTCGGGAATGGTATCCGCAGGAGGCGGTACGATCGATTCGGGAATCTTGGTCGGAGCGACAGCAGCGGCGATATCCGTCTTCGGCTCCGGGGCGGGAGAGGGAAGCGGAGGGGCTTTTTTCTTTTCGGACTCGGCGCTTGTTTCCTCTGCGACTTCCGCTTCTGCGGATGCCCCATCGTTTCCTCCGTCCGAGTTCCCAGCGGCCGGCGTGCCGGGCCCTTTCCCGGCATCGGCTTTTAAAGGCTCCTGTTGGTCCCTTGGCATCGGAGGCGTGTCGGTAGCCGCCGCTTTCACATCCCCCCAGCGGACCGGCACCGACGCGGCTTCGGGCTCTCTTTTGTCCCAATTGTATAAATACTTTCTCAGAGTAGCGTCCGAGGGCAGCAGCATCTTTGAGGGGTCTCCAAGCACCGCAACCGTTCTCCAGTTTCCGTCGCCTTCGTTCGAATCCGATCCGAGGATCTTCGCGATAAGAGGAATAGCGCGATAGCGGCTTCCGCCCAGCAACTCAGGGAATTGAATCAGAAACACAAGGGCTATCAGGTGGACGACACAACTCGCCGCCCAAGAAAGGAAGATTCGCTTCCACGATCGCCTTTCCAGGTTTTGGGATAGGGCAAAGTCAAACATCAAATTGCTCCGCCGGCGGCGCTTTTAACCGGGATTCCCCGAAAAGCTCCTGCCGCCGCGAATCCTGCTTGATAATCCGCATTAAAGTATAAAAATGGCTTTAACCTCTGTCAATTTCAAGGGCTTGGGCTTTCTCCGACCGATCCAGTATCTGTAAGGCCAACACCAGAGCTCTTTTCCCGTCCTCGCCGCTGCAGCCCACAGGGCCCATCCCCGCGGCGGCCTTAAGGAAAGCGCATAATTCCTCACGGAGGGGTTCTTTACCTTCGGGCGCCATCTTCCGATTTACGATTTCTGGGGGGCCGCCTCCGGATCTGCGGCTCAGTTGGTGGACGGCCATCTCCTGTCTGGTATAGTCCAACGATATGTATTCATGCTTCTGAAACAATCTGAGTTTGCGTATTTTCTCCATGGACACGCGGCTGGCGGTGACGTTGGCGACACAGCCGTTTTCAAACTGTATCCGGGCGTTGGCGATATCGATCCTATCGGTCAGTATTGCAATGCCGACGGCGCTTAGCTGCTCTACCGGCGAGGGAACCAGCATACAAATAATATCGAGGTCATGAATCATCAGATCAAGGACAACATCGATGTCCAGGCTGCGCGGAGAAAACAATCCCAGTCTGTGGGCCTCGAAAAAACGCGGTTCCTGCACGATCTCGCGCAGCCGGACCACGGCCGGATTGTAACGCTCCAAATGCCCAACCTGGAGGATGCATGCATTTCGCCGCGCCGCGCGGATCAGCCTGTCCGCATCCTGCAGCGTATGGGCGATCGGCTTCTCGACAAGGACATGTACGCCTTGCGTCAGAAACTGTTCCCCTATTTCCGCATGGAGCGTAGTGGGGGTCGCGATGCTGACGGCATCCACTTTTCCGAACAGATCCGAATGGTTTGCAAAAACCTTGGCGCCGTACTCGCGCGCCACTTCCTGCGCCCTTGCGGGCAAAGCGTCAACGATGCCGACCAACTCTGCTTCAGGCAGCGAAGCGTAAACCCTCGCGTGATGCCTGCCCAGAGCTCCTACTCCCACAACAGCTACGCGAATTTTGTCCATCAAACACCCCACAAAGAATTGCGAGTTACAAATGAAGTCCCGGAATTGCGCGGGTCAGTCGGAAATCATCAGCAGTCGGGCTGAGGCGGAAGAGCGACGACGGCGATATCATGGCTGTCGGCTGCTTCCACAACCTCCCTCCGATCAAACAGCAGGGTGCGTTCGGCGTCCATGACCAATGCGGTGGCTCCCCACTCTATCATGGTTTCCAACGTGACAAGCCCCACGACCGGAATATCAAACCGCATATCCTGCCGGGGCTTGCTGACCTTAATGACGGTCAGGTTTTTCTTATGGGCTATTTCACCTGCGCGCCGGATGACTGCATCGGTGCCTTCCATGGCCTCTACGGCTACGACGGCCCGGTCCCTCACGACAATAGTCTGTCCGATATCCATGGAAGCGATGCGATAAGCGATGGGACGTCCGTAGTCGATATCCGATTGTTCGTCGGAGCTGAGGCCCCTTCGCGTCAGAATCCCTTGGGGGGCTAAATGGGGCCGCAGAAGGGCGGAGGAATCCACCAGCGAAATTCCGGCGTCGTGCAACACCCGCGCGACGCCTCCGATCAGAGCGTCGGTGTTCTTCTGTTTCAGTCCCGCAAGCATGCGTATCATCGTCAGGTCCGGGAAGGAGGAGCCGAAAATCTGCGCATGCTTTACCTGTCCCGCCATGATAGCTTTGCGCACCCCGGATTTGCTGAAAAGGCGTATCAGTTTCCCGAGTTCCCCCAATCCCAGCCAATAAACGGGATATCCGCAGGTTCCGATTTCGGCGGAAGTCTCCTCCTTAATCGCCGCGACCACAACATCCAAATCTTGCTGTCGCGCGGACTGCAAGACCAAGAACGGAAAGCGGCCGTTGCCCGCTATCAAACCGTATTTTTCCTTTTCTTCCATAAGATTCAGAACTCGAAATCGATCGGCGATGCCGGTTGCTTGATTTCGAATCAAAAGCTCGGACCGGTTACCGTATAAAGCCTCGCTCCGAGCTTTCCATGAATGCGATCAGCGCGGGCACTTCGGATGAAGACCACGTTATTTCCCTGGCCTTTGCCAAAGCTTCTCCGGTATTCATTCCGGATCGAAAAAGGATTCGGTAAGCCTGTTTTAGTTCCGCGATGCACTCTTTGGAAAAACCTTTGCGTTCAAGCCCCAGCGAATTAATCCCGTAGATTTTAGCCTGGTTTCGCATTCCGACGGTCTTGATGAAAGGCAGGGCATCGCGCGTGATTACGGAAAAGCCGCCGATAAATGCATGAGCTCCAATCCGGCAGAACTGATGCACCGCGGAGAATGCCCCGACCGTCGCATGATCCTCTATGGTGACATGTCCGGCGAGTGTGGCTGCATTCGCCATAATGACATAGTCCCCCACCACACAATCGTGGGCCACATGACTGTAAGCCATAAAAAAATTATGATTTCCGACGACGGTGATCCCCCGCCCGCCCGTCGTGCCGCGATGCACGCTGCAAAATTCCCTGAATACATTGTCGCTGCCGATTTTCAAATTCGTTGTTTCGCCCTTGTATTTTAGGTCCTGAGGATCGGCGCCGACCGAACAGTGGCTGAAAAAGCGGCATCTTTCGCCGATATCGGTCCAGCCCTGAATATGGATATGCGAATCCAGCCTGCATCCGGCTGCAATGCGTGTATGCGGTCCGATAATACAGTATGGGCCGATATCCGCATGCCGAGAGATTTCGCTGGAATGGTCGACGACGGCGGTAGGATGAATGGGCATAATGTTCCGAAACAGGGATTTATAAAAGCCGCAGAGAAGCGGGGCAGCCTCTTTTCAGGAGCGGTCTACAACGGAGCAGGATAGTTCAGCTTCCACTGCTACGTTGCCGTCGACCAATGCCTCGCCTCTCATTTTGAAATAGCGGTCACGCTGCTTTAACACAGTCACCTCGATCCTGAGCTGGTCGCCGGGAACGACAGGCTGGCGGAAACGGCATTTGTCGATGCCCGAAAAATAGACCAGCTTTGAACCTCTATCGGGATCCGAATGCAGCAAGAGAACAACTCCCACCTGCGCGAGCGCTTCAACCAGGAGAACTCCCGGCATCACGGGATGATCGGGAAAATGGCCTTGGAAAAACTGTTCGTTGATGGTGACATTCTTGAGCCCCACCATGCGGGTTTTCCCGTCGGTCTCGAGAATTCGGTCCACCAGCAAAAACGGATAGCGCTGAGGCAGGATCTTGAGGATTTCCTTGATTTTTTGAGTTGAGACATTGCCTTCCATGAGTCCTCCGAAAATGGGAGAGGATTTTTCACGGCTCATCCCATTTCCGCCGGCATTGGTCCAGCGCGACCTCCTTATTTCTTCGCCCGGGCGCCGCGCTGCCGCGAAACCCGGTGTGAAATTACAGCTAAGGTTTCTTAGCGGGCGCCGCCGCCGGAGTTTTGGCGCCGGCGACCGGATACATCTGATTGTAGGATTTTATAATTTCCTCCGTGATGTTCAGTGACGGAGCTATGTACCCGTCCCGATTGGGGCTGTAAACCAAAATAGCGTTGAGTCCTTTTTCTTTGGCTACTTTTTCAAGAACCGGCTGCAGTCTGTTCCCGATATAGTTGGTTATGCGCTCTTGCTTATTGGTGATTTCTCTCTGCGTGTCCTGCTGGAAGCGCTCCAAGCTTATGCTTTTAGCGTTGACTTGGTCTTGCAGATCCAGGCGAGCCTCGTCGGTCAGCTTGGAGCCCTGAACTTCCAGCCGTTCCCTGAGACCCTGAAGCTCTTTTTGCATGTTTTCCAGTTCGATGTTTTTTTGATCCACAAACTTCTTGGCTTCCGCAAACTCCTTTTCCCCTTCATCACAGGTAAAAATAACCTGCTGCAGGTCCATCCACCCGATTTTGGCGTCAGGGATAGCTGCGGAGGCTTGTTCGGCGGATGCCTGGGCGGGTGTCTGTGCAGTACCCATCAAGGGCATCCAGAGGGCTGCGAGAAGAGTGGGCAGCATTAATCGACTCATTGAATGTGGTCTCCTTTTTCAATCGGAACGTTCCCGGAGCGGAATCGTTCGAATTGCTCTAAATCCCGTTAGGGAAAATTTTAAGCCGTATTGCGCGCCAGTTTTCTTCGTTTCTCTTCTGCAAGAAGATTCAGGTGCGCTTGCATAATGGCGCTTGGTCGGACTTTTGGCGTCCCCTCCCGCAGGTTTTTTTAACGGCAATAACCGTTTCCCCCGAAAGATGGCCGCAAATATGTTTTAAACCCCAAAATTTACTACAGTTCCCGCGCACAGCAAAGAGGAATCAGAAACTGCGTCCAACGGTGAATTTAATGTCGCTGCTGGGTTCTTTCAGAAGGTATATTTTTGTCCCGATTTTCACGCTCTCGTCTATTCTCTGGGGATTGTAAGCGAATATCAGCCGGAACGGGGCGCTCACAACCGGAAGCACGAACTGTATTTCCAATCCCGTCGAACTGCGCAATGCGTTGTTTGTAGTGTCAAGAATTTCCACTGTGCTTGCGCCGAAGCTTCCAAGAGATTCTTTCCTGGTGATCCGGGTAAAGCCCAAATCGTAAAAAGCCGCCAGGGACAACGGCCCCACAATAGGAATGCGGTACTCAAAATTAAAGATGCCGACCGTGTCTCCGCCCACGGATGTCGGGATAGGTTCGGAAATTTTGGGCAGCCCCGTTTTTAGATCGATAATCGGATAACCCCTGGCGTCGTACATGGGAGCGGAGCTTATGGCTATCGGGCTGATCGAACGGATGTCGAATCCCCGGATTGTATCCTCCCCCCCAATGAAGAATCGGTCAAAGAACGGGACGCTTGATTCATTGTAGGCTTGAATGTATTGCCCCTGAAATTTGAACGCAAATATGTTCCGTCCGCCGCTGAGCCACCTGTCCGGGAAGAAATGGCGAAGGTCGACGGCCGGGCGGATCATGCTGAAATCACCGCCCAGAGGGCCTCCGGAAATCGCAGATGAAAAAGTGAATCGGGTTCCCTGCGTGGGGAAAAAGTATGAGTTGGTCGAATTATAGCTCAAGACAGGCGTAATTTCGCTGCGGATGATGCCGGTCAGAGCCGAATACACGTTTCCGCTCGGGACCGTGCCAGCGAACTGGCTTAAAGCGTAAGGTTCGAAGCCCTCTGCTATGCCGCTGATCCCTATCCTTTGATAGGAATAGCTGCTGCCCAGCGACCACATGGAACGGCCGAGGCGCCGGTTCACGCTCATGGTTGCGCCCGCAGTCTTTTGTGTAAACAGCTCCGTGGGTTCGCCTGTAATGCTTGTAAATCCGAACATGTTGTAAGTATCGTAGCGATAGCGCTGATTATAGATGGAAACCCCCATGCTCCATCGGGTGTCGAACAAATAGGGTTCCGTAAAAGAGAGGATATAATTGGTGGTCCGGGTGCCGCTGGTGAGGCCCAATTCCAGGGTTTGCCCCCGCCCGAGGAAATTGCTGTCCGAATAGTTGATTCCAATAAAACTGCCCGATATTCCGCTGACGCCTCCGGTAAATCCAATAGAGCGCCGGCTTTTCTCCTTTACGGTGACATCCACGTCCACAAGGCCCTTTTTTTCATCCGGCTTTACTTCATAATCCTCTTCTTCTATTTCTTCGAAGAAGCCGAGCTGATTCAGCCTGAGAATTGAATTGTCCAGCAGCGCCGAGCTGAAGATTCTGCCTTCTTCCAGGGTGAACTCCCGCCGCATTACCTTGTCCCGGGTCCGCGTGTTTCCCAAAAAATTAATGCGCCTCACCAAAAACTGCTTGTCGGGGATGAAAGTAAAAATTAAATCGTATGTCAGGCTTTCGTCATTGTAATCTTCTTCTGCGGTCCAGGCGAAATTGATATAACCCAGATTCCCGTATAGCTCCTTGATTTGTTCAAGCGTGTCCTTGATTTTTGTGAAATTGACGACGTCGCCCGACTCTAAACCGAAGAACGGACGGACCATCTCGCAGGTAATGAACTTACCGCAATCCTTAAGCTCGAGCTTGCCGATGCGGTACTGCTCCCCTGCATCGATGGGGATTTCGATATAAAACTGCTGCTTGGTTTTTCTCAAAAACGGGATCATGCCCCTCGGTCCCTGAAAGATTCGAACCAGCGGTTCTCCTATCTGAACTCTCATATAGCCGTGAGACTTGTAAAAATCCTTCAAGTGGTACTCGATATCCATGGCAAGCTTTTCTTTGTGGTACTTGTCGGTGCCTTTGAATATGGTGATCATGTTTCGCTCTTTGATGAGCTCGAGCGCGCCCCTCAATTTGTTGTCGCCGAATATTTTATTGCCGACGAACCGTATCTTGCCTATGCGGACCTTTGCGCCCTCGTCCATGACAAAACGTACACGAACGCTGGCCGGGGGTATGGTTTCGGTTTCGGAATAAATCGTTCCCAGGGGCTTTCCGCTTTGCAGCATTAATTCTTTCAGGGTGCGTTCCGCAAGTCTTATTTTGGCCGGATCGTATTGGCTGTCGACGCTCAGGCCTATCTTCTTTTCTTTAAAGGCGTCGAGGATGTCCGATTCGGTGAAGGATTTATTGCCGACGTATTCGATCGACCGGATCAGGGGTTTTTCCTGCACGACGAAGGTGATAATCTTTCCGGTGTCTCCGTCCCGCACCTGAATTTCGATATATTCGAAATAATTGGATCTATAAACCGAGCGCAGGTCGTATCCCAGGCGGGTTTTATCATAGGATTCCCCGGGCCTGGAAAGGATATAGCCGCGAATTGTCTCCTCCGGAACCCGCCGGTTGCCGCGAATATCCACCCGCTCAATGATTGTTTCCTCCGACTGCAGCGCGAACGATGTGGTTGCGGGCATAAAAAGTCCCAAAAGGCATAATATGAGAATTGCTGATTTAGACATCCATCCTCCAGCGATTGCGCCTGTCAGGCGAGGACTCGCATTATGCGGCTGCGCCTGAAGCAGATTCTCGCGACGAGAGTGCGTTGCCGAAATAAGCCCCTATCTTAGATAAAACAGCCGGCGAAATCCAGTAGCTAGGAGCCCGTTCGAGAATTAGAATGCGCCCCGCTGCTCGCTCTTTGGGCGCAACTCTCGCGATTATGCTTATAGACTCCTTTAGCTTCGGAGCGTTCATTTTTTTTTGGAAGGCAAAGTCGTAACGCGGCGGGGTTCTTGTTATCCAAGCTTTGCGCCCGACGTTTCCGGTTCGCCGCGGCGCACGTAGAAAAGCGAGTCTTCCTTTACGTAAATCTCCAGGGCCGTGTCCGGCCGGATTCGATTTCGGATGAGCGCTTCAGAAAGCGGGTCCTCGATATATTTCTGGATGGCCCGGCGGAGAGGCCGTGCCCCGTATGAACGGTCATGGCAAGTTTTATCGACAATCCATTTTCGGACTTCGGGGCGCACGGAGACGGAAAGTTTTTTGTGCTTTATCACTTCATTCACCATGCCGATCAGGAGATCCACGATGTCCTCGAGATCCTCGTCGGTAAGCGACTCAAACAGGATGATTTCATCCAGCCTGTTGAGAAACTCCGGATTGAATATCCTTTTGACCTCGCCATGGATCAACTCCTCCGTCCGTTTGGCGTCGTTATCCTTTCCCGCATGGAATCCCAGATGCCCCCGCTTTTCCAGAAAACGGGCTCCGATATTGGATGTCATGATGATGAGAGTGTTTTTAAAATCGATCGTGTTGCCGAGGGAATCGGTCAACTGTCCGTCTTCGAAAACCTGCAGCAGGATATTAAACACATCGGGGTGCGCCTTTTCAATTTCATCCAGCAACAGGACGGAGTATGGATTTCTCTTCACCTTTTCGGTCAACTGGCCGCCCTCTTCGTGCCCGACATAGCCGGGCGGGGAGCCGATCAGCTTGGAAACCGAATGTTTTTCCATGTATTCAGACATATCGAGCCGGATCATTGCGTTTTCGCTGCCGAAGAGGAAGGCCGCCAAAGAGCGCGCCGTTTCGGTTTTGCCCACTCCCGTTGGCCCTAAAAAAAGAAATGAACCGACGGGGCGTTTGGGCGATTTGAGGCCGGCGCGCGAGCGGCGGATAGCTTTGCTCAATGCGCCGATGGCTTTATCCTGGCTTATCAGCCTCTTATGAAGCTCCTCCTCCATGCGCAAAAGCTTCGATGTTTCCTCCTCCTGAAGGGACGCTATCGGAATCCCCGTCCACTTGGCGATGACCTCTTCGATGTCTTCCTTTGTTACTTCAAGCGAGCGGGAGGTTTTTAGTTTCCAGCGTTCGCGGATTATCTGCAGGTTTTCCTGCTCCATGTCCCCTTCAAGCCGGTAGCGTGCGGCTTTCTCGAATTCCTGAGCATAAATGGCATTCTCGATTCTCCCGTCGATAATCTGGATCTTCCGCTGGATATTTATCATTTCTTCAGGGAAGGAGACCGGGCGAAGTTTGACCCTGGCCCCCGCTTCATCTAGGATATCGATGGCTTTGTCCGGAAGGAACCGGTCCGAAATATAGCGGTTCGAAAGGTAAACGGATGCCTGCAGCGCTTCATCGCTGTATTGGAGTTGATGAAAGCTTTCGTATTTTTCCTTTATGCCTTTAAGGATCGTAATGCTTTCCTCCTCGGACGGAGGAGCTACTTTGATCGCCTGGAATCGGCGTTCCAGGGAACGGTCCTTTTCGATGGACCGGCGGTATTCATAGGGTGTTGTAGAGCCGATGCACTGGATTTCGCCGCGGGAAAGCGCTGGCTTTAATATGTTGGCGGCGTCCAGGGAACCTTCCGCGGAACCCGCGCCCACGAGGGTGTGCAATTCATCGATGAAAACGATCAGGTTGCGGTTTTCTACAAGCTCCTTCATGATCGTTTTCAGCCGTTCTTCAAACTGGCCGCGATACTTTGTCCCCGCCACAATCAAAGATATGTCCAAGGCCAGAATTCTCTTGTCCATGAGCTGGGACGGTACCCGTCCATCGGCGATTTTCTGCGCCAATCCTTCTACAATTGCTGTTTTCCCGACGCCGGGCTCCCCGATAAGGACAGGATTGTTTTTTGTCCTGCGGCAAAGAATCTGAATCATCCGCTCGATTTCCGTCTCTCTGCCGATCAGCGGATCCAGCGCGCCGTTGTCTGCGGCTTCCGTCAAATCTCTTGAGAACTCAGCCAAGGTTAAGGGATCCTTGGTCCGGTTTATCGTGTGGCGGTCCGGAGCTCCCTTGCACAGTTCTTCGCGGATCATTGCCGGACGCAATCCGTGCTCCCTGAGAATTTCCGCGGCCACCGACTTTTCCTGCATCAGCAGGCCTAAAAGCAGATGTTCCGTGCCGATGAATCTATTGGACAAGCGTTCCGATTCCTCCGCGGCGACGTTCAAGACCCGTTTGCATTCCTCTGAGAAGGGAAGATCCACAGACGTCGAAACTTTGTCGCGTATCAGCGTCCGTCCTTCGATCTCTTTGCGGATATCTTGGATGGACGAATTCGCCTTTGGAAGAAACCGACTCGTTAAGTTTTTGTCCTCGCGGATCAGGCCGAGCAGGAGGTGCTCGGTTTCGATGTAGCTGCTGCCGAACTGACTCGCTTCGTAACGCGCGAAAAATATAACTCTTCGGGCTTTTTCCGTATATTTTTCAAACATCGCGGCACCTGAATTGCAATCTCACTGACTTATTATACGGACAGATTGGAAGAAGTGTAAATCAATTTAAGCACGCCGCTGAAGGATTCGCCGGCAAGCCGGTCCGCCATAATTCGACGGGTGGGATTATTTGCGTGCTTAACAGGCCGTGGTAAAAGTACAGCAGGCCGCGTTCCGAGCGCCGCAGGGGCAGATGCCAGGCGGCGCGACGCAGTTGGTGTGGACCATCATTGAGGAGCGCCAACGCCGCAAATGCCCTTGCGCCGCCGAAACCCTTTGGGCGCATGGAGGTTGCGGGTAATCTCTTCGTTGCTCGTCGTCGACGATGTCCCCGCATCGATTCCTCCTCACGCCTTGGGCTTGCCTCGCAAGCCCCATGCGCGCGGCCTGTTGTACTTTTACCACGGCCTGTTAACAATAGTTAAAGCTTTTCTTTTCAACAGAAAGCGTTAATCATCGTTCAATATGCCGTTTTCCAGCCGGTAAACTTGAGAACAGATGCGAGCCAATTTTTCATTGTGGGTGACGATGATGGAGGTAAGCCCATGTGCGGCATGCAGTTCTTTGAGAAGTATGCCGATGGAATGTCCCGTTTGGGGATCGATATTGCCCGTAGGCTCGTCGGCGAGAAGAAGCCGGGGCTTTCCCACCAATGCGCGGGCAAAGGCCACTCTCTGCTGTTCTCCGCCCGATAATTCTCCGGGCCGATGATGGCGTCTCGCATCCATCCCGACTTCCTGGAGCAAGGCCTGTGCGGATTCGGCCGCTTCCGTCGTCAAGACGCCTCGGAGCATCAAAGGCATCAGAACATTTTCCAGAGCCGTAAATTCCGGCAGAAGATGATGAAACTGGAAAACAAATCCGATGGTTTTGTTTCTGAAAAGGGATAATTCCGCCCCCTGCAGGATTGTAATCTCCCGGTCCAAAATCCTAATCGACCCCAATTCAGGACGGTCCATTCCGCCTATCAAGTGAAGAAGCGTGCTTTTACCGGAACCGGAAACGCCTGTAACTCCAATCATTTCCCCTTGATCCACGGAGAGCTGAAGGTCTTTCAGGATTTCCAGCCGTTGATTGCCCGAAATATAGCTTTTATGGAGGCCTTGAACATCCACAAGCCTACTCATAGCGCAAAACCTCCACCGGATCCAATATCGAAGCTCTGCGGGCGGGATAGATGGTGGCCAAATAACTGATCAAAAGAGCGGTCGCCGAAACGAGCGCCGCATCCCATATCCTGATGTGAAACGGGACGTAGGGAATGCTGTATATCTCGGCTTCAAGACGGATCAGCTGATAGTGATCTAAAAGCCAGCAGACGGCCATGCCCAGAAAATTGCCGATAAAAGTGCCGATCAATCCTATGATGAGTCCCTGAAGCATGAAAATCCTCTGAATCGTTTTCGCCGTAGCCCCCATCGCTGCAAGGACGGCGATGTCTCCCTGCTTCTCAAGAACCATCATGGTTAGAGTGGTTACGATATTGAGCGCGGCCACGAATACTATCAGCCCGATGGTTATGAAAAGCGCGAGTTTTTCGAGCTTGAGCGCGGAAAAGAGCGGTTTGTTGAGCTCGATCCATGTAGTTGTGGTATAGCCGCGGCCGGCTTTCCGGCGGATGTCCGCGGCGACGGCTTCGGCGTTTTCGAGGTCGTCGATTTTGAACTGAATTGCAAGCGCGGAAGCCGCCGGGAAGGAAAACAACCGTTGTGCCGTGTGGATGTGCACATAAGCCCAATTGGCGTCAATATCCCACAGCCCTGACTCAAATACGGCGGCAACCCGCAGCGTTTTCTGCGACCAAGTCATCGTCATTCCCAGCGGGGTCAGGCTTCCGTGGGGATACAGGGCCTTCAGAGTGTCGCCGACGGTTACGCCTAAAGCCCGGGCCATCTCCTTTCCTATCATGATGGCATCCACCGGATCGCGGCCGTTCTCCCCTTGAAGCGCCTGCGGTTTGTCAATCCCGCGGGGATCTCCTTCGATAACATAGGAGAAGAAATCCGACACTTCTATCTCACGATCGGGAATGACGCCCTTCAAAACGGCCCCCTGATTTGAGGCGGAGCTTGCGATCAATACCTGCTTAAAAATGGCCGGAGCGCTGCCGCTCACCTTTGGAACGCTGCCGATTTTTTCAAGAAGAGCTTCGTAATTTGTTATAGGAGAATTGTCTATGCGGAAAAGGTTGACGGCCGAAGTGGTTCCGAGAATCTTGTCCTGAATGTCTTCCTTGAATCCCGTCGAAAGGGCCAGTGCAATCACGAGCGCCATAACGCCGGCCGCAATGCCGAGAACGGATATGGCCGAAATTACCGAAACCATCGTCTGTTTGCGTTTCGCCCGCAGGTATCGAAGCGCGACAAAGAGTTCGAATTTCATAAAAGCCGGCTCAAATTTACGATTAACAATTTACGACGGACGGCAGTTTTCTCAATCGTCAATCTCAATGGGCCGTTCCGGCCTCAGCAATGGGAACAGGATGACGTCGCGGATGGACGGCGAATCGGTAAGAACCATGGTCAGGCGGTCGATGCCGATTCCTTCGCCCGCCGTAGGCGGCATGCCGTAGCTGAGAGCGCGGACGTAATCGTGATCCATTCCGTGGGCTTCCTCGTCCCCGCTGCCGCGCGCTTGGAGCTGCTGTTCAAAGCGCGCTTTCTGTTCGGATGGATCGTTCAACTCCGAGTAGGCGTTGGCAATTTCCATGCCCGCAACATACAACTCGAATCTTTCCGCCGTTGCCGGATCGTCCGCTTTAGTTTTGGATAAAGGGGATACTTCCGCCGGGTAATCATAGATGATCGTCGGCTGTATAAGATGATCTTCCGCGACAGCTTCGAAAAGGGAAGCTGAAAGCTTGCCGGGCCCGTCGGACGGGGAGTACGGGACGTGAAGCTCGTCCGCCAGAGGCCGAAGCCGGTCTGCGGAAACCAAGTCGCTGTTTGAAGGAACGGGGAGCGAATCGGGCCAGAATTTTAAAAGGGCTTCCTTCATGGAGTAGCGTTGCCAACGGTCGAAATCGAGCATGTGCTCGCCGAAGGGCAGCCGGCGCGAACCGGCAACGCTTTCGGCGATCCGCGTGATCATTTCCTGCGAGAGATCCATCAGATCCTTGTAGTCGCTGTAGGCCTGATAGAACTCAAGCATTGTAAATTCGGGATTATGATGAGTGGAAATGCCTTCGTTGCGGAAAATGCGGCTCAGTTCATAGACTTTGGGGATGCCGCCCACAATCAGTCGCTTGAGGTGCAGTTCCAGGGCAATCCGCAGATAAAGATCCATATCCAGGGCATTGTGATGCGTGCGGAAAGGGCGCGCCAGGGCTCCGCCGGCCATGGACTGCAGCACAGGCGTTTCCACTTCGAGGTATCCCCGCTCATCAAGGAAAGCCCGGATTTCACGGATAATTTTGCTGCGCTTGACAAACACCTGCCGGATGTCCGGATTTATGATAAGGTCCACATATCTCTGCCGAAAACGCGTTTCAACGTCCGTAAGCCCATGCCATTTTTCCGGCAAAGGGAGAAGATTCTTGGATAGGTGGTGGACCTTGGACGCGGAGACAGTGAGCTCCTTTGTGCGCGTCCGGAAAAGAGTCCCTTCGATTCCGATGATGTCTCCAAGATCGAAGAGTTCGAAAAGCTTGAAATTTTCCTGTCCGACAAAATCACGCCGGACATAAGCCTGCAGTCTGTGCTCTCCGTCGGAAATGTCCATGAAACCCGCCTTGCCGTGGGGCCGCAGCGATAAAATACGGCCGCAGACGCGGA
>CAZDMR010000055.1:0-25374 GCA_964506795.1 uncultured Acidobacteriota bacterium
TATAGATGCCGGCGTCCAGCGCCGCGTCCAGCACGCTTTTGCCGGGCCGCGTTTTAATGTCCCGTCCGTCTATGTTAAGCGTTATCGTTTCCACGAATGATTTCCCAATTCAGCGCTGCGGGCCGGACCTTTTCACCTTTCGCTTTATAGATGCGGCGCCGGAATGCGTTCTTCATATTCCCTTCGAAAAATCTCCATGCTGCTCAGCAGCGGACTCGCCGCGAGCCGGCCGAACTCGCACAGGCATCCCGTTTTCATGCGCTCGCCCAGCTCTGCCAGCAGATCCAGGTCCTGCGGTTTGCCTCTGTTGCCTAGTATGTCCTCCAGGACGGTCAATATCTGAAGGCTTCCTTCCCTGCAGAAAACGCATTTTCCGCAGGAGTGCGCCTGGATATGTTCGAAAATTACTTTGACTGCATCCAAGACCGACGCGCCGGCATCCAGAATCTCGATGGTATCAAAGCCGATGCCCGAACGTGATTCCTCCTCGCCGGCCGCACTTAAACGCGCGCTAAAGGAATTCGAAGCGAAAAAGAGGCCTGAGGGTCCGCCCAGCAGCGCCGTCTTTATGGGTCTTTCCCCCGAGCAGCCGGCCCCGATGCCGTCCGCAAGGTCGCGGATCGCGGCTCCCAGCGCCACCTCAACCGTGAATTTATTGATCGCGCCTCCCGAAAGCGTCACGATCTTGGATTCGGCTATTTCTTCGTTATCTTCACCCTCTATAAGAACGGCCGCCAGGTCGGCCAATATTTCCGGGCTGGTTACGGCCACAGCGCCTTCGCGGAGCCTATCGGCGCCCGGAAATTCAGGAATCATGCGCGGCGGAGGTTGGTTTTCTTCCAGGCAGCGGAAAGTTTCCACCCAGTAGCCTATGGCGCACGACTCCGGCACCTCTTGGATTTCGATCTCAAGGCTGAAGTCGGAATCCAGAATATGGGAGCCCAAAAGATTGTATTTGTGCATCTGACCCAGCGCAGTACGAAGCTTGGCGGCGGCAGAGGCGTCTTCCTTCAGGTAAAGGATACAGCGCGACGCGCCGATCGCATGGGCCCCGATAAGCATTCCCTCCAGGACCGAATGCGGATCGCTTTCCAAAAGCAGCCGCGATGAGATAGAAGCCGGATCCGCATCCATGGCGCTGCATATCAAGCATTTTTCCTGCTCTTTGGATTCGGCGCAACGCCGCCAGCCAGCCGCCGATGAATCCCCGACACGGCGCCGGCTCTTCAACAGTTTGTCGAGCAAAGGACCCATGGGCTTTTGGGGATCCGTTGACAGCGCCCTGGCAAGCCCCCTGTATCCGCCGGCGCGCACCATGTAATGATGGATATTCCCAGGGTCAATCCATCCGCAATTGCGAAGCGCGACCCTTCGCTGCAGGTTGAACAAAGGAATGTTTGAAAAGTGGGGGATGCTGGAATTTTCAGCCTCGCCGAAGCGGCACAAGGCGGCGGTCCCCGGCGCTCCGGTTAAAAGCGAATTCTGAATCAGATCGGAAGCCTTATCGGGATCGACATTCGGATAGAGCGCCGCGGGCAATTTCGGCCCGTGGATGACGACTATGGGTTCGAGGGCGTAATAGCCGAAGGAACCCGCGCGGATTGTCTCCGCGCGAAATCCTGTTTTTTCAATGGACTCCTCAAATAGGAGGCGGATACGGTCGGCCCTTGAGTCGTTCGCTGAAGAAGCGACATAAATCCTGCAGCAGGATTCATCCGCAAGGCACGAGCATTCCGATTCGGCGGCTGCATGGATTTGTTCGATATTCATAACCTTATCCGGCGCCGCAAAGCCGCGTGCGCGCCCGCGATGAACCTCCTTTTTATTCTTGACACGGAACAAACTTATACGGCAATTGAGGATGTGGGTCAAACGAGATAATGGGGGAACAGGATCCAAATCATCATGCAACGGAAAGAAAGAGCTTTGTTGCAAAACTTGACGATCTTCGACCTCGCGGACGAAAAAGGCAGTTTCTGCAGCAAGCTGCTTGCGGATTTGGGGGCCACGGTAATCAGGGGGCAATATAACGGAACGAATCCGAAGAAAAAGGATAATGGTCTGGAATCGTTTTATCACAATGCCGACAAGATTAAAGTCCTCCTCGATCTGAAATCCGCCCGGGGAAAACGTTCTTTTCGCAAGTGGATTGAAAAAACCGATGTGCTGGTGGAAACATTCCACCCGGGCTGGCTTGAAGCCCTTAACCTGGGAGCCGGCGAATTGCATCGGCTTAATCCACGCCTCATTCACCTCTCCATTACCGGATTCGGACATACGGGGCCGAAGAGGTTTTATCGATGCAATGACGGAATCCTTTCGGCTTTTGGAGGAGCCATGTACGCCTCGGGCGTGCCGTCCCATCCTCCGGTCCAATTGTTTGGACGGCAGTCCTTTTATATTGCGTCCCTTTTCGGCGCTAATGCGGTGCTTCTTGCTTTGCGCAAGCGCAAAATAACCGGGAAGGGATGCCATGTGGATCTTTCCATCCAGGAAGCGGTCGCTTCCACGCTGGATCATGTCATGATCGATTACTTTCACAGCGGCGACATCGCTTCCCGCCGGGCGGACATCGATAGGAAAGAACCGTTTGCCGTCTTTCCCTGCAAGGACGGATGCATTCAGATCCCGATATTTATGAACTGGGAGACCCTGCTTCAGCTTATGGACTCCGAGGGCTTGGCGGGACCTTTGCTCGAGAGAAAATGGCAGGACAAAGAATACCGCGAGAAACATCGGAAAATCGCCGCCGCATTCGTGGCGGATTGGACCCGGAATCATAAAAAACGCGAACTTTTTAAGCTCGGCCAGGACATGCTATTTCCCTGGGCGCCCCTATGCGACTTCGAGGATGTTCTTGCGAGCCCTCAGCTCAAATCCCGAAAGTTTTTTGCCAGCAAGGCGCCGCCGGGAACAAATCGCAGGATCGCTGTTCCCGGGCTTCCCTACAAATTAAGCGCCTCCCGCGCGGCCCCGCCTGAGAGCGCCCCGGGCATATCGGAATCGCGGCGGGGCGCTTCTTTTCGAACGATGAAAGCCGGCGGTATCCTCAGCGGAATAAGGGTGCTGGACCTCACCCGGATGCTTTCGGGACCTTATGCAACCAGGATCCTCGGAGATTTCGGTGCGGAGGTTATTAAAGTTCAATCCGCGCTCACAGCCGCGGGCGCCGAGAAAAACGACACCCCCTATTTCGCCGCATGGAACCGAAACAAGCGGAGCATCTGCCTGGATCTGAATCACGCCGAAGCAAGGCGCCTCTTCGTGCAACTGGCCGCAGTCAGCGACATTGTTGTGGAAAATTTCACGCCCCGTGTTCTGGCAAATTGGAATCTGGGATACAAAAGGCTGAAGCGCGCGAACCCCGGTTTGATTATGGCAAGCATTTCGACAATGGGACAAACAGGCCCCTGGAAAAACTATGTCGGCTTCGCTCCCACCTTTCATGCTCTTTCCGGGCTCATGGCGGCGACCTCCCAGCCGCTTGAAAGGCCGGTTGGCTTCGGCCATGCCTACGGCGATGTGGTTGCAGGACTCTATGCCGCGTTGGCGATTCTCGCGTCCCTGGAACATAGGGACAAAACCGGAGATGGCCAATACATCGACCTTTCCGCTTATCAGGCAATGTGCACGCTCGTCGGCCCGGCAATCATGCGTGCGAGCAATCCGCGTTGGAGCCGGAAGGGTGAAAACAAGAGCGATTCCTCATTCTGCGGCTGCTACCCATGCAAAGGAGATGACCGATGGGTCGTACTTGCCGCAGAAAACAAGGCTCAATGGAACCTATTGCGGCGGATCTCGGGCAAAGGTTTGCGCGCAAAGGGACTGAAATGCGGCGGTCGGGAAATTGAGGAAGCGATCGGCCGTTGGACAAAAAGCCGGGCGCCTGAAACCGTCGTCCGCCGCCTTCAGACAGAGGGCGTTGCGGCGGGCATTGTTCAGAATGCCCGGGACCTTGCGCGCGATGCTCAGTTGATCGCGCGCCGCTTCTTTGTTTCCCTGCCTCATCCGGTTCTTGGAGCGGCTTATTCGGACAGGTCCGCCCTATGGCTCAGCAACGAAACTCCCGGGAACTGGAAGGCGGCTCCGCGATTGGGCGAGGCAAATCGATACGTTTTCACGGAAATTCTCGGACTCTCCGAAAGAGATTTCAAATCTCTTATTCAAAGGGGCATCATCCGCTGACGCCGATGGTGCCCATGGTTTTTTGTGGTTTCTTACGGGGATCTTGCATAAACTCATTGTAAAAGTGTGGCTGACGAGTATCCAATCAACCTGCGGAACCGGCTGGAAACCTGTCCGAGAAATAGGAGGAGACTATGAAAGGCGGGTATACGGGAAAGATTTTGAGAGTAAATCTGACCAAAAAATCGCCCGGCGTTATTCCCACGGAAAAGTATGAAGAATACGGCGGCGGGCACGGAATGGGCTCGGCTATTTTCTTTGATCTCGTCGGGGATCAGCTTCCTTTTGAGGCGTTCGATCCAAGGAACCTGATCATCATGATGAACCATCCTTTTGCCGGTACATTTACGCCCGCCTCCGGACGGTGCGAGGTCCAGGGTTTGGCGCCCATGCTTTATCCGATTGAATGGTTCGGGCACAGCAATTTCGGAGGGCGTTTTACGGCTCAAATGAAATTCGCCGGTTGGGACGGGATCGTGGTGGAAGGCGCCGCCGACACCCCCGTTTGGATCAATATAATGAATGACAAAGCCACCATTGAGAGCGCCGAAGGGATTTGGGGAATGGACACCTGGGATGCGCAGGAAGAAATCTCCCGGCGCGTAATGCCCAACCTAAAATACGGCGAATGGGCGGACGTGGGAAACGGCTTCACCACCCAGATTCCGGCCGTGGTCTGCTGCGGATTGGCCGGTGAAAACAGGAGCCGGCTGGGGGCCTTGCTGCACGGTCCCGGATCCCAGGCTGCTCTGGGCGGTTTCGGCGGAGTCTTCGGCTCGAAAAATCTCAAAGCAATCAGCGTCATCGGCACCGGAAGCGCGCCCATTGCCAATCCCCAGGCATTTATGGATGCCAGGTTGTGGTACCGCAAATTTCTCTACGACGTGGATAATCCGCGAAGAAAGGATATGGTGGGCGGCATGTATTTCTGGGTCAACGGCTCGCCCGCCGGCGCCAACGTAACGAACAACCCGTATTTCGGGGCTAATTCTCTTCCTCTTGTTCCCGCGCGCGCGTCGGCCTGCGCTTCATGCCCTAGAGGCTGCCGCCAGCGTTTGGCCAGCGGAGACAGCAATGAATCGGTCTGCGCCGGCACCGCGGCGGTCAGGCTTGAGGATGCGAGCCTGAAGCTTACACGCGAAGGCAACGATTTGATGCAGAAATACGGCCTCGGCCATTGGCAGTTTATGCCCATGCAGGGCTACGTGCAGGACCTTTACAAGAGAGGGCTTCTGGGAAAAGGAAAGCGGATTGAATGCGATTTGCCGATGGAAAAGTACGGCACCATGGGATTCCTGGACATGTTCATGAGGCAAATCAGCACCGGTCAAGGTATCGGCAAGGATCTTACCGAGGGCTTGGCCAGAGCTGCGAAGAAATGGGGAACGTATGATCAGGATACGGCCAGCGGCGCTCTGAACCTGGCTTACTGGGGAACCGTCGAACACTACGATCCAAGGACCGAAGCGGAGTGGGGATTTGGATCCCTGATGGGAGAAAGGGATCTTATGCTGCACAATATCGCCAACTATCCTCTCCACTGGACGCCGGAGGCATTCCGTCTCGACGGCAAAGAACCCTATCTGACCGCCGAGCAGGCGGCGCGGATTACGGCGGAAGCAATGATTCCCTACGAAGGCGACGCTTTTATGCTTGATTACAGCGACGGACCGACCGGCATTTACTCCGAGCATAAAGTGAAGCAGGTCGCCTGGGTCAAGCACTACGAGAAATTTTGGATCGGATCCAACGGCTTCTGCGGCTGGATGTGGCCCTCGTGTTTTACCAACAATACCGCGGATTTCAAGGGGCCGACGCCCCAGGCGGAACCCAGATTTTTCAATGCCGTTACCGGCAAAAACATCAGCTTCGCCGACGGCATGGAGCTCGGGCGCAAGATCTTTGTCCTGGACCGCGCGATCTGGACCATGCAGGGCAGGCACCGGGATATGGAAGTATTTCCCGATTATATCTATACCCGCGGGGCCATGGGAGAGCTTCTGCCGATGTTTGACGATAAAGCACAGAAATGGACATACGCGACCGGCGCAGGACGGAAATTGGACCGCGCCAGGTTTGAGGAATGGAAAACAAAGTTTTATGCTTTCGAGGGCTTTAATACGTCGAACGGCTGGCCGACGAGGGAAACTCTTGAGGGCTTGGGCCTGAGAATAGCGGCCGACATCATGCAAAGCAAAGGCAGGCTGGGTTGATTATTCATGCAATCCCGGTTTTGTCATGGACAATGCGGCCGCCGACCATTGTCATCATCACTTGAATATCCTTGAGCTCGTCTGCGGGTATGGAAAAAGGATCCGCGCTCAGCATTACAAGATCGGCGGATTTTCCGGCCGCGATGGAACCCTTGCTTTCTTCGTCAAAAGCAGCGGCGGCAGCCGATAGGGTATGCATCCTGACCGCGTCCCCCAGCGGGATTCCCTGTTCCGGGACCACTTTTTGATTTCCCTCGGTTCCGCGGGTGACGGCGGCGTAGAGGCTCGGCATCGGGTTTGGATCGGAAATAGGGAAATCCGAGCTAAAGGCCACTCTAAGGCCGCTCCGCAGCATGGATCCGATGGCATAAAGGTGCTTCAGTTGATCTTCCGGCACCGTTTCCAGGTAGCGGTCCCCGCTGTAGTAGACAAAAGACGGCTGCGTCACCACCCAGATCCCGAGATTCGCAAGCCTATTCGACAGCGACGGCGGACAAACCGAGCAGTGTTCGATGCGATGCCGCGGATCTTCCCTGCGATATTGATTCAAAGCATACTCGACGGCGCCGCATGCCGAATCGATCACGGGCTCCTCCACCGCATGAATGATCGCCTGCATTCCCGCCTTGTGGATGGCCGAAACCCGGCGGTTCAATTCTTCCCGCGCGGGGAAAAGACTGCCTGAAACACGATCCGCTATGATTTTGACGCCGCTCAATCTGAGATCGATTGGGTCCACACGGGAATAAAAAGACTCCGGCGAGAACGCCGCAAAGCCTTCCCAACCCAGCGCCATTGTAACATGGGGCTTCAGCGCACCTCTTTCCTTCAGGCATTCAAACCGCTTCCATTCGCGCAAACCGTTTCCATAAGAAACGTCCTGCACGGAAGTGATTCCATAGGAAAGCAGTTTCCGATTCGCCAGCTCAAGCCCCCTTTTCATGTCGGCGTCATCCAGGGGAGGTATTTTCTTCGAGAGGTAACCGCCCATGCCGTAAAAAATCCCCGTCGGCACGCCCGTTTCGGGCTCCCGGTCAATCAGCCCTTCGGGAGGATCGCCCGTTTCATCGCTGATGCCGGCGATCTTCATGGCAAGGCTGTTCAGAATATGCGCGTGTCCCGAGCGATGCGTTATTTTGACGGGATGATGCGGCGCCGCGTCGTCCAGATCCCGCCGGTTCAGAAAGCGCCTTTCCGAAACGGTGAACTCATTAAAGGCTTTGCCCCGTATCCAGCCGCCGGGGGGAACGGATTCGCAGCGCCTGCGAATTCTGTTCCGGATATCGGAAATTGAATGGACATTTTCACGGGGAGAAAAATTGAGCGAAACAAGGTTTTCGGCGTAGGCCGGAATATGGCAGTGCGCATCGACGAAGCCGGGAAGCAGCGTTCTTCCGTTGCAGTCGACGGTTTTCGTTTCCGGCCCCGCCAGAGTCTCGAGATCCTCCCTGCGCCCGGCGGCCGATATCCGTCCGCCGCCGATGATGACCGCTTCCGCTTTCGGCAGCGTCGGATCCAACGTGATCACATTGGCATTAACGAGGAAAATATTGCGCATCCCGTGCAATCGGAAAAGAAAAATGGAACCGGGCTGTTAAGCGTGGGTTTTTTCCAGCTCGACAAGAACCTCAAGGGCCTTGGGAGAGTTGCACCCGTTTCGTTCAGCAAAAGGCAGGAACTGAATTCCGATGCGATAACGATAGCCCGCTATGCCGGTCGCCACTGAATAAACTACGCGGCCTTCCAGTTGGAC
Organism: uncultured Acidobacteriota bacterium; assembly: GCA_964506795.1. Classification (GTDB taxonomy): domain Bacteria; phylum Acidobacteriota; class UBA6911; order UBA6911; family UBA6911; genus UBA6911. The sequence goes on from CAZDMR010000055.1 coordinate 8,152, forward strand.
CGTTTTCTCCCGGCTGGGAGATTTCAACAGCAGTGACAGCCGTCTCCCGGATTCCAAGGCTTGATCGTCAAGAAAAGCCAATCCGCTTTGGCTCAAATCTACCAGCGGGCATTGGCTGGAATAATCCGATTTCCGCATCCAGAAACGATGGATTCGATACCTAACGGTAGCCGTTGGAACGAACCATCTCCGGCAGGCGCGGGTTATTTCATAAGGTCCGTCCGCGGCGGGGCTTTTTTCGCCCAATTGTCTGAAAGCGTTTTCCAGCCGTTTTCTATCGCGGTATTCCTGGAAGGTGATCCCCTCGATATCGAGCAGGGCTTCCTCGATGACCTTCGCCGTCGTTCCCAGCCTATCCGCGATAATTCGCAGACCTGCGTTCGGATGGACCGAAAGCTGCTGTTCCACATTCCGGATGATCTCTCGGTAATCGGAGCTCATAAGAATTCCCGCCGGCAAACCCGTTATGAAACCGCTGAATTCGGCAAAACGGTCCCTCTGAAGTCCGCTGCCGCATATCCCGGATTTTTGATAGATCCAAAAAACCTATTTTATCATGAGCGGCCTATTTTCCATGCGGTTTGCGGCATCAAAAATCCTTGCGCCGCCCTCCGGCAGGAAGTCTTTATTCCGGTGGTAATTCCAGAGCAGCTAATTTCGGGTGATCCCGCGGCCGTAGATCACTATCGTTTTCTCGGATACGAGGGACCAGCTGTTTTTCCAGTCGTATTCTTCAAACCCTGCGGGCATCGGATTGATCCGGATAACGGTCGCCCCGCGGATACAGAATCCGGCATTGTGGTCGATCGCTTCATTATAATCCCAACCGTCCCCGTATTTTTTTGCCTTGACGGACCTGTCCGGGCGGCCCGGCTTTTTCTTGTCTCCCATCAAATCCTTCTGCGGCTTTATCAATCGATATGGGCCGTCCCCCCTAAGACGGCCCGTTCCCTTCTCGTAGGAGGAAGGTTGCAGCTGCTCCCCGTCGCGCTCATAGGCCAACAGCAGCCATGGCTTGGCGGGGATCTCCTTGCCGTCGGCGACATTCCAAGGAATGGAGGCAGCATACCGCACAAAGGCGGCCTCTTCGTCTTTTATGCTCTTGGGATCGTCGTAATAATACCCTTTGGGAAATTCCGCAATGATTTCGTTCATTGCATAATCCATGCTGTAGCCGTCCGGGGCAAAAACGGTTATTCCGCTGGCGCCGCCGAGATCGGCCCCGGCGGCCTTAAGCAAATCGCTGACCCGGACCCCTGAATAGGTTGCGTACTCATCCGTCCATTCGTGGCTCGCGTTCACCAGCATAAACTGCTCATGGCGGGAAAAGGCAAGCATTTCCTCCCAAGAAATTTTTCGGATGGGGGACATGGGTTGTCCGGGCTTGCTTGCGGCATCGCCGGGATTACGCATGTCGGCGATTTCCGCGGCGTTTGCAAATCCGTCGCGGTCCGAATCCATCTCCGATATGGACGCCAGAGCCTCCGGAGTCCGCCCTTTTTCCTTGTATTCAATGCCGTAAGGATTCAGGGTTTGCTCAAAATTTTTGGGAACGCCTGTCTTGTATTTTGCATTGGGGAACTGAAGGAGGTGGCAATAACCGCACGGGCTGAATTCGCGTTCCGTATCCGTCCCTTTTATCCCGCTGCGATGGCATGTCTGACAATCGTCCAGACGGGTTCCCGCGGCGCCGGGATATTGCCGGATGAAATTGTTGATGTCCCTGTCATTCTCATGTCCGACATAGGCTTTGGATGATGTATTCTCCTGAGAAGCTCCTGCTAATGCCAGAATCATGCAGCCGATGGCAATAATTATTGCCACGGCCGTCGAGAATGCAAAATTCCTTTTCATAGAAGCCTCCTGATGCGCGGCGGCGGTAAAAAGCAGTTGACTAGGCGCTTATTTGCTACGCTGCGAGGATTTCGTTTGTGTTAAAAGCAAAAAAAGAAGCCAGAAGCCAGGAGGCCGAGCTGGCTCCTGACTTCCGGATTCCATATCCCGCTGGGGGATGATATCAAGGGCGCAATCCCCGGCCGATTAGAAACGGTATCGGAAGTTGACGAACACGTTTCTCCCCGGTTCCGGAAAACCGGGATTGTAGCAGTAGTTGTTGTCGAAAAGGTTTTTAATGCCGGCCTGTACGCTCACGCCGCTGTGAACCGGGACGACGGTTCCAAGATCCATCGTGGCATAAGAGGAACCGTAAGGCAGGCTTTCCGGTCCGGATTTATAGGTAGTATCCTGCAAAGTAATTCCCCCCTCATAGCGGACATTGGCTATGGCAAGGATGTCATGCGGCAGGCGCACGGTCGCATTTGCGACAAATTTGTTTTTGGGAAGCGTGGGCAAAATCTGGACGGAAGTAAGGGCTCTGTTTACATCCACGGCATCCCCGAAATCATAATCGATGGTGCGATTGATATAGCTGTAATTCAGGTCCAGAACAAGTCGGGAAACCGGGGCGCTTCGTACGCTGATTTCAAATCCCTGATGATCCTCGTTGGCGATATTTACATTCTGGCTGCAGTATCCTTCATAAATGCCCGTATTGTCGCAGAAGCCGCCGGGATCCAGGACATAAACGGATTCAATGGCATCGCGCAAGTTATTATAAAAGTATTCGATTTGAAGCACCGTCTTTGCCGGAAACGCATGCGTGTAACCGATATTCCAGCTGGTGTTCTTCTCGGGCTTCAAATCGGGATTGGGAATCCCGGTGCCGAGCTTGTACGAATAACTCTCCTTGAGCAGCGGGAACCGCCCGCGGTCGGCCAATGTGATGTAAATGGTATCCAGCGTCGTGGCGTTAAATGCAAGCGAGACCTGCGGATTGTAATTCCAGACATGGGCCATGCAACCGGAAAAAGATGTGTTGTTGGGATTGGAAGGACAGGTAATCGGCACAAATCCTGTTTCGTCCTTGGTCCGCTGCTGGACCTGCAATCCCTTCAGGTAATCGGCGCTGAATCCGAAAGTGGCGCGCAAACGGGATGAAATGATGATCACATCCTGAAACCCCAGGGAAAACGTCTGGTCCCGGTCGAGCAAGGTGGGAGTGATGAAGGGAAACGGGGATTTCGCCGGATAAATAAGCGTTTCCTTATGAATGTTGTCGCGAAATACGAAGGAGGCGCTCATCAAATTGCGCGGAACATAGCGGCTGGTGAATTCGGCGGAAGCCCCGGCGGCGTGATCGTCATATTCGCTGCTGTTCGATGACGTTTTATTCATAGAGGTATAATTATCGTCATCATAAAAATTCATGGCATTTTTAAACTGGTCGTAGTACCCGCGGAGCTTCAGGGTATTGGATTCAGTGATCTCCGTGCTGGTAATGAGATAGTAGCCTGTCTTGTTCCAATAGGGCCAACGGCGATAGGCGTATTTCCCGAATTTTGCATTCTCGTTGGGGCCTGCATACAGAGGAACGCCTTTCTCCCCTTTTTGCGCGATATAACTGAAAACATACTGGTCGTTTTCCCTGGGAGTATAGGCGAATCGGCCGTTGTACTTGGCATCACGAGAATCCGATTGCTTCCTTTCGTAGTTCGTCTGCCATTTATTGGTCTGGAAATCGCCGGAGATCGGCACAAAGTCGCGCTGATACCAATCCATGGATCCTTGGAAGTAAAATTTTTCCCATCGCGATCCTAAATTCAGCGAAGATAAAAGAACATCCCCCGATGCAGTCCCGATCAGCGCCTCCAGGTTCAGTTTCTTTTCCGGCTGCTTGGTTACCAGGTTGACGGACCCGCCCATGGCGTTCGGCCCGAGCAGAGGGGATGAAAAGCCTTTGGCAACCTGGATTTCCGCGAAATCGTTCGACAGAAACCGGTTGAAATCGATGCTGCCGTCATAGGGCATAGTGATGGGAATACCGTCCAAATATAAAGCCACCTGTCCGACGGAGGAGAATCCGCGCAGCCGCATCAATGCTTCATTTCTGTTGGCTGTATTATGTTCAATCGCAACTCCCGGAACATAGTCCAATGCCTCCGCCACATTCACCGCATGGCGGTTCACAATTTCATCACGATCGAAAGTATCCGCCACCGGGGAAAGCGGCGATGCCTCGGCCGTTACGCTTACCACAGTGGACCCGAGTTCGAAAGGCCTTCCCGATTCCTCCTTAAGGATTGTATTCACGGCCTGGCGCAGGGCGTCGACCTGGCTGCGGATCGCGGCCGCGTCCCAGGGTTCCGCCGGAGCGGATTCCAGAGAGACTTTTGTATTCGGATGCAATTTAATCCACAGGTCGACTCCCCGGCGAATTTGCACCACTGCCGCCCTGTTGATGATCAATTCGTCATCCGATGCATCCTGCAAAAAAGCGAGATCTTCCTGCCAGGAAAACAGTTGCCGCGTCTGCGCGGGCAGGAGCACAACGCTCAATATCATTATTAATGTGAGACCCAGGACGCTCTTTAAACCGCAAGAAAACATGTCATTTTTAAAAGCCATGACCCGCTTCTCCTTTTGAAAATCTAATCCGTCTGGAAGATTGCTTTTGAACGCAGGCAAGTGGCCCGCTTCAGGATTAAAAACATCCGCTCTACTCTTCTGCTGCAATCCTAATCGCTGCATTCCGTGCAATTATGCCGACAAATTCAAAAAAGCTCCGAAATAGAGAACCTATGATTCCCGCAGATGATTATTTTTGCGGAATAAAAATAAATAACAAATTATTACTAAATGTCAAATAAAATAACGTATTATTTCAATTCTGAAAATGAGATATGACAAAAATATTGAACAGATGCAGTTTCACGAATGAACTCGACTGCAGATAATGCTGTTTTCTCGATTCTTTCTTTCTGCTCCCGGCTTCCTGCTTCTGGCTTCCTGCTTCTGGCTTCTGGCTTCTGGCTCCTGGCTTCTTGCTTCTGGCTCCTTGCTTCCGGCTTCTTCCTTTCCTACCACGCGACCCCCGATTTCTCGAAGTCTCCCGCGCGGAAATAGCTAATCTGAGATGGATCAATGTGCTTGCGCACGGCCAAGTGCAATTGCTCCGGCGTCAACTCCATGATTTTCTTTTCCACCTCGGCGTCAAACTCCATTGTCCGGTCCCAAAGCTGCCTTGTCAAAAGAAGGGACGCGAGATTGGCTTCCTGCGCCCGATTTAAATGCTGCAGCTGAATCCAGCTTTGCTTCGCGGCTTCGACCTCTTCGAGGTTGAAGCCCTTTTCAAGTATTTTTTCCAACTCCTCTTTGAATACTACTTCGACTTTCGGCGCGTTCTGCGGAGCACAGATTGCATATGCCAAAAATGTGGCCATATCATCCTGCGTCGGGATGGAAAACTGCCCCCCGACGCCGTAACTCAGACCTTCCTGCCCTCTTATCCGGGCAAAGAGGCGCGAGTTCAGACCGCTGCTCCCGAAAATATAGCCGGCCAAAGTCATGGCCGCGTAATCGGGATCCCTATCTGTCATTTGAAACGGCGCGCCGGCCATCCACATGGCGTTGGTTTTATCGGGCGTCGAAAATACCTCGGCCTTAGGTTTCAAGCTTCGATATCTTGCCTCGATGCGCGCGTATTTTTTCGGACTTTTCCAGCTTCCAAAGAGATCGCCGATCTTTCGCCGAACAACCTCAGGATCGAAATCCCCCACAACCGAAATCAAGCTGTCTGAGGCTCCATAAAAGCTTTTATGGAATTCCCTCACCGCATCCAGATTTAGAGCTTTCAGCTCTTCTATGGATTCATCCAGAGTGGACACATAGCGCACATCCCCCTTGGGGTAAGGAGATAAATGACGCTGCAAGGCGATCGACGCCATTGTCTGGGGATCGTTTCTTTGATTCTCAAGGGACGCCAGCGCCAGTTGTTTGAACTCCATAAATTCATCCTGCGGGAAAGAAGGCTCCTTGAAAACTTCCGCCGCCAGTTCCAGAACGGATTCCAGGTTCTCCCGAGTCGTCTGAAGCCGTGCGGATACCCCTCCGGCGCCTCCCGATATGCTGACCTCCGCTTTAAGCCGATCAAATTCATCCTGGATTTGCTGCCGCGTATGCCGTACGGTCCCCCGCATCAGCATTTCGGCCGCCGCTTCCGCCGCAGTCGACTGTCCTTTTAAAGACTCCTCATCCCCAAAGCGGAGATTGATTATTATGTGAACCTGCTCGCCGCGCGATTTTTTACTCAGAAGCGACAGTTTCGGGCCTCCTTCCAGCTTTGTCCGGATGACCAAATTCTCGATGTTTTCCGGCGAAGGATCGAATGCCTCGCCTTTCGCAATTTTTACGGAACTCTTGTAATTGTTCACAAGCGCATCGACGTCGGGAGGAGGTGGTATTTCCGCACGCACCGGGTTTTCCTCCGGATAAAACTTGCCGACGGTACGATTGGAGGAAATGAAATACTTCTCGGCAGCCCGGTTCACCTGGTCGGAGGTGACTTGCTGGATACGATCCCGGTGGAGAAACAGAAGCCGCCAATCTCCCATCGCCTGCCATTCGCTCAGATTGCGGGCGGCAGCTTCCGAGTCATTCATCAACAGATCAAAACTTTTTGAAAATTGGAGCTTTGCCCGGTTTACCTCTTCATTTGTAAAAGGCTTTGATTTGATTGCATCCAGGACTTGGCGCATGGCGGCCTCGGCTTCTTCCAGCGACCTTCCCTCGCGGACGGCGGCGAACGCAATCATTATGCCCGGTTCTTTTCCCCGCATGGATCCTGTCCCCGCAGCCGCGGCCTTCCCCGGTTCGACAAGGGCTTTGTACAAGCGCCCGGAAGGTTCATCTCCAAGAATCACCGTAGCGATTTCAACCGCAGGGAAATCCTCGTGGGTCCCGGAAGGCACGTGATAGGCCATAAAGATTGCCTGAATATCTCCTGTGCGGCGCAGAGTCACGGATCTTTCCCCGTCCTGGGCGGGCTCGGAGGTGTATGTTCGCTCAATGGCGCGAGCGGGTCTTGGGATGGGAGAAAAAAACTGATGGACCAGTTCGAGCGTCTTCGCTTCATCTATCTTGCCGGCAACGACCAGGAGAGCGTTATCCGGCTGGTAGAAGTGGCGGTAAAAAGCTCGAATCCGTTCGACGGAGATCCTTTCGATGTCGGAACGGGCGCCGATGATGGGGTTGCCGTAATTGTGCCAAAGAAAGGCTGTCGCAAGGGTCCGCTGTTGGAGCACCCCCAGCGGGTTGTTTTCCCCGGCTTCATATTCATTGCGCACAACGGTCATTTCACTGTCCAGATCCTTCTGCGCAATAAGGGAATTCACCATTCTGTCGGCTTCAAGGCTCAATGCCCACCTCAAGTTTTCATCTGTGGCCCGGAATGTCTCAAAATAGTTGGTCCGGTCAAAACCCGTGGTGGCGTTGGGCCGAGCGCCGTGGTCCTGAAGCTCCTTGGTGATGGCGGGGTGATTTTTCGAACCTTTGAACATCATGTGTTCAAGCAAATGGGCGACACCGGTCTCGCCGTAATCTTCGTACCGGGATCCGACCATGTAAGTAATATTGACGGTAATGTCGGACTTTGTGGGATCCGGAAACAGCAGAACTCGAAGTCCGTTCTGGAGCCGGTATTCGCTGATGCCCTCAACCGTGGTTGCATACTGCACCCCCTCGGGCAAAGCAACCGGCGATTGCTGCCCGTAGACGTCTGGAAATGAAAGCAGGATCAGTGCAATAAAAGAAACCTTAAGCCCGCAAAGTGCGCGCATTCTTCCTCCTTTGAGATAGCGGTGAAAGAAACCGCTGTTATAAAAGCACACGCAAGCGCAAACCGCAGGATGGTAAAATCCCAAATATAATTCCATATAATGCGGGCATGATTCAAGGGCGCGCGACAAATGCCTTCCGCCGGCACGTTCGTTCCATATTGATAAAAACAAGCCGAAGGAATATGGTGAAAGGCCTGGATCTCTGAAAAATCAATAGTGAAACCAAAGACTTTTTCCGCCTCTTCATGGTGCCGGATGCGGGCATGTGCCCGGCGATGTTTCCGGACACCTTCGATGCCCTGGGCGCCCTCGAGCGATGGGGCGAGGAGGGCATTGCGCCGGATAAAATCATAGCTTCCCATCGCGACGGCGCCAGGGTTTGCAAAACCCGGCCCGTGAGCCCATATCCGGAATCAGCGATCTATAAGCGGAGCGGCGATGTCAACGATGCCGCCAGTTTTCGCTGCGGCAGGCCCGCCTGGTAACAGACAGTGGACGGACCAAAAATAAAAGGAGTCTCGATCTTAATGGAAATGCCTTTCCGCATAAGCTCAATCCTACTCTTTCTAATTCTCACAGTTATTCACCTGGGTCCCTCTGCATACTCAGCCTGGGCGCAGCCGGATCCCGCCATGCAGCTGATTCTTCTAGGCACAGGCTATCCTTATCCCAGTGCGGAACGCGCGGGGCCTTCCTGCGGCGTCGTAGTCGGGGGAAGAATATTCATTGTGGACGCAGGCCGCAGCGTCGTGATGCGCCTTGCGGCGACCGGCGCCCCATGGTCTGCGATAGACAGTGTCTTCATCACGCACCTGCATTCGGATCATATCGATGGATTGCCGGATCTCTTTCACTGCGTCTGGCAATTCGGCAAGGGCAAACCTTTTGAATTATATGGGCCCGAGGGGATTCAGGGGGCTGCCGACGGGATCCTTAAATTTTACGAATCCGACATCCATATCCGGCGGGACCTGACGGAAAAGCTTCCCGCCGAAGGCGCCCGAATCAACGTCCACAAGATCCGGGAAGGAGTGGCGCTCGACGTGCCGGGAGTCGTGCGTATCACGGCATTCGAGGTGGATCACAGACCCGTGGAACCGGCCTTTGGATATCGTTTCGACGCGGGGCCGCAAAGCATCGTCATCAGCGGAGACACCCGTCCGACCGAGAATCTTACCCGCTATGCGTCCAAGGCGGACATCCTGGTTCACGAGGCGTATGTCCGCCCCGGCTCCTCCTCCCGCCCGGGAAACAAAGGGCAATGGACAATCTACGATTACCATTCGAGCGCCCGAGAAGCCGGCAAAACAGCGAAAGAGGCAAAAGCCAAGATTCTGGTGTTGACCCACCTGATTCCGGCCGGAGTCCCGGAAGAGGAATTCATTAATGAGGCGCGGAAGGAATTCAGCGGCAAAATCCTCGTGGGACGAGATCTGATGATCGTCAAGGTCCCCGCCGTCGGAGAAAAACAGCAAACGCCCCATTAGCAAAAATCTTTTCCCATCATCACGGTGATGAGAAGGATCGCTATCGCCAGCGGAGCCACAATCCTCACGATCCAAAGCCACACCGTAAAAGCGACGCCCGCCTTGCCAAAGCCCAGCTCTTGCATGCAATCTCTTCTGTCCAGTTTCCAACCGACAAACAGCGCTATAAGAAATCCGCCGAGGGGAAGCATATAATTGGCGGCGAGATGATCCAGGGTGGAAAACACCCCGGTTTTCCCCTCAAAAACCTCCAGCGACGAGAGGGGACCGTAAGCTCCCATGGAGAGCGCGCACAAAATGGAGCCCACAAAAACAAACGCCGCTGCAATGATCGTTGCTCGCGTCCGGACCCAGCCGACAAGATCAATAAGCAATGAGGCGGTCACCTCGCCCAGAGAGATCGTGGAAGATAGGGCCGCAAACGCCACCAATACGAAAAAGAGCGGTCCCAGAATAATACCTCCGGGCATTGCGGTATAAAAAAGATCCGGCAGAGTGATGAATAGCATCGCTACCGTCGAGCCCGAGACGCGCGACTGCAGGCCGGGCACGGAAAAAATGATGGCAAACATCGCGACGCAGGCCAGAAGCGCCACAGTCGTGTCGAGCAAAACGACCCAAAAAGCCGACCTGAAGATGGATTCGTTTTTATGGAGATACGAACCATAAGCCACCATGGCGCCCAGCCCAAGGGAGAGCGAGAAAAAAGCCTGTCCCATGGCTTCCAGAAAAGATTCCGCAGAGAGCCGGGAAAAATCGGGGACAAAAATGTTCGACAGCGCCTTGCCGCTGCCGTCCATCGCCAGAGCGGTAAAAACCAGGTACACTAATATGGCGAGCAGCGCCGGCATCAATATCTTGTTGGCTTTTTCTATGCCTCCGCCGATTCCGCGGTAAACAATGGCGGCCGTTAAAACCGTGAAGAGGAAAGCAAGTTCGACTTGAAGCGCTCCGTTCGACAAGAACGCTTTGAATTCCCCTTCTCCTGGAACCGCATACCCGCCGACAGACCACTTGAAGCATTGAGCAAACGAACGCAGAGACCATCCTGCGATAACCATATAATAGGATTGAATCGTCGCTGCGGACGCCACTCCAAGCCAGCCCAATCCCGACCATCTTTTCCCTCCGAGCTTCGCGAAGGCCGGCACGGGGCTGAGCTGGGTTTTCCGCCCCACAAGGATTTCGCTCATCATGAGCGGCAGGCCGATGATGAAAACCGCAAGCAGGTAAACGACGACAAACGCTCCGCCGTTGTTCTCCCACGTCAAATAAGGAAACTTCCAAAGATTCCCAAGCCCTACGGCCGATCCCGCGGCAGCCAGGACAAATCCGGCTCGGGAACCCCATTTGTCTCTTCCTTTAGTCATGATCTCAAAACACCTTTACGCGTTCTGTTCGCGGATGAATTTTTTGGAATTTTGGGCTGCTTCAGCGACTTCGGACATACCGGGACATATTACCCATTTTTGCCGATGCGAGGAACCTTATTCACGGGCTTTACATGCATTTTCGGACCCTGAGGATGGATTTTTAAAATACGGGATTTTTGTCTTCGGCTTCGTTGCGTTCTGGAAACGGCGCTGCAGATTCCCCGCGCCGTAAATTTTGCACCCTAAAAGCATCCGATTATGGCATGATGCCCGCGAGAAAAGCTTAAAAGACATTTGAGCGGAGATTCCAATATTCACAATAGCGCATGAGTTTTGTTAAATCCCGGAGACGGCACCATGATCTATTTCACAGCGTCCGGAAAACCTTGCAGCAGGAAAGCCCGGGCGGCAGCCGCCGGCATTTTCCTTATCGCGGCCGCCGCATCTTTGGGATTCTCCGAGGCAAGGCCCGAATGGGACAATCTTTCCGTAATCCGATTAAATGCGGAACCGCCTCATGTCTCCATGACGGTCTATCCCTCGCGAACGCTTGCCGTGGAAGGGAGCCGATTGCATTCTCCATGGCTCCGCCCGCTTAACGGTTCCTGGAAGTTTCATTGTTCAAGTTCTCCGGCGCTGCGCCCCATAGATTTTTATAAACAGCATTTTGACGATTCCGCGTGGCGCACCATCCCCGTTCCCTCCAACTATCAGCTCCAGGGATGCGATATCCCGATTTATACCAACGCCGCCTATGCCTTTCCCATGGATGCTCCCGGAACGCCTGTGGTTCCCAAGGAAGACAACTCCGTGGGCTCCTATCGGACCCGCTTTACAATTCCGGAGACATGGAACGGCCGGCAGGTTTTTGTGCATTTCGACGGCGTCGATTCCGCGTTTTATCTCTGGGTCAACGGGCACAAGGTCGGCTACAGCGAGGACAGCCGCACAGACGCGGAATTCAATATCACCCGTTATACGAAAAGCGGCGAAAATCTGATGGCGGTCGAAGTGTATCGTTTCAGCGACGGATCGTTTCTTGAAGACCAGGACATGTTCCGCATGAGCGGCATTTATCGCGATGTATATCTCTGGAGCACCAATACTCAGCATATCCGCGATTTCGAAGTCAGGACCGACTTGGATGAAATCTATCGCGACGCCACGCTCATAGTAGAATCGGAAATCACCAACTATGCAGGCTCCCTCGATCCCGGGGCGGTCGCCGTTGAGCTTCTGGATGCGCGCGGCAAGCTCGTCTTTCCCGTTCATGAACAGCGTTTTGAGGCCGGCGGCCGCAAAAGAAAAGTCGTTTTCAGCATAGCCGTGTCCGATCCGAAGAAATGGACGGCGGAAACACCCGATCTCTACCGCTTGCTGTTGACGCTTAAAGACAACAAAGGCGACCCCATTGAAGTAATCCCGTCAATGATCGGTTTCCGCGAAATTGAAATCAGGGACGCGCGGCTTTTGATCAACGGCCGGAAGGTCCTTCTCAAAGGAGTCAACCGCCACGAGCACAGCCCCGATACGGGACACTATGTAAGCCGCGAGCTCATGCTCAGCGACATCAAGACAATGAAGCGCTTCAACGTGAATGCGGTCCGGACATCGCACTATCCCAACGCCCCGGAATGGTACGATCTGTGCGACCGCTACGGGCTGTATGTCATAGACGAAGGCAACAATGAATGCCACGCCTACGGCCTTCACAACAAAAACCGGCTGAGCAACGATCCCGAATGGAGCCCGCTTTATTTGGACCGCGTCCAGAGAATGGTGGAGCGGGACAAGAATCATCCTTCGGTGATTTTCTGGTCCCTCGGCAACGAATGCGGCGACGGTCCCAACATTTCCGACGTCTTTCGTTGGACAAAGCAGCGCGATCCTTCGCGCCCGTTTCATTATGAAGGGAGCAGCCGTTACGGGAGCGCCAGCAGCGACATTAATTCCTGGATGTATCCAACGCCCGAATCAGCGCTCCGCCTGGCCGAGAAAATGCCGGAAAAGCCCCTTATGCTGGTCGAATACACGCACGCCATGGGAAACAGCAACGGCGCCCTTAAGGAATACTGGGACATTTTCTACTCGGGCATCAATGCCATCGGCGCTTTCGTGTGGGACTGGGTGGACCAGGGCATCCGGCAGCCGATTCCGTCCGAATACAAGATTGCCGGAGGTCCGGATACGTTCCTGGCTTACGGCGGATGGTGGGAGGACCGCGTCGGAGTCTACAACGACAATAACTTTTGCCAGAATGGACTGGTGGACGCCGACAGAAATCCCCACGCCGGGTTGTGGGCCCTCAAGTATGTCTACCGTTTCCTCCATGCGTCGGATGCGGATCTTAAAGCGGGGACCATTAAAATAAAAAATTGGTTTGATTTTCTAAACGCGCGCGATATTGCGGAAGGGACCTGGAAAATCGAGGCCGACGGCAGAACCATCCGCGAGGGCAGACTGCCCGAACTGAATCTGGCACCGCATGAGGAAAAAGAATTTACCGTTCCTTTGCCGGAGATTGAGCCGGAGCCGGGAGTCGAATACTGGCTTAATTTGAGCTTTGCGCTTAAAAATGATTTGCCCTGGGCGGCAAAGGGACATGAAATTTCCTGGGAGCAGTTCAAGCTTCCGTTTCACTCCCCCGCGCCGCAGATGGATACGAGCCGGGTTCCGCCCCTCGCCGTTGCCGATTCCGGCAGTCTGGCGCGATTTTCGGGGCCGGATTTTGCAATGACCTTCGACAAGCAAACCGGCGCAATTGCGCAGTATTTTTACAAGAAGAAACTGCTGATTGAACGCGGCCCCCGCCCGGACTTCTGGAGGGCAATGACGGACAACGACCGCGGCGCCGCGCGCGCTGTTTTGCCTTCCGTCTCAAAATTTCCCTCCCCGGATATGCGCGTCTGGCGCACGCAGGGCGAGGAATGGAAAATCCGCAAGACGCAAATCGAAAGAATCGGCGATCGGAGCGCCAGGATTTCCGTGGAGGGAGAACTGGAGGGCGCCGGAGCCCGCTACGATGTGATCTATACCGTTTACGGCAGCGGAGACATCATTGTGGAAGCGTCTTACGCGCCCGGAGAGAACAAACCTCCCAGGATGCCGCGCTTCGGAATGGAACTCGTCCTGGCCCCGGGATTTGAAAACATCGCATGGTACGGCAGGGGGCCGGCGCCGACTTATATTGACCGGGATTACGAAAGAGTCGGCGTGTACCGCTCCACTGTGGACGGCGAATGGCATGAATATTCGAAGCCTCAGGAAAACGGCAATAAAACCGATGTGCGGTGGGTGGCCTTAACCGACCGGGACGGACAAGGCCTGTTGGCCGTGGGTTCTCCCGTGTTGAGCGTGGGCGCTTCCCACTATCCGAAGGACGAAATAGAGGGCGCGGACTATTCCTTCAGGATGACGAGAAGACCGCAGGTATACCTGAACCTGGACCTCCGGCAAATGGGCGTCGGCGGCGTTGACAGCTGGAGTTTGAATGCTTATCCTCTGGAACCGTACCGCGTACCCGGCGACCGGTCGTATTCGTACAAATACCGGCTGATTCCCGTCATCGGGGATTTCGCGAGGCAGGCCCGTGAAGTGTATTAACGCAATGCAAAGACCTACGAAAGGAATGGAAACATGAGAGCAAAATCATTCTTGGTTTTTTTTGCGCTGGCATCGGCTGTTCTCGGCGTCGCTTACGCGCCGGCCTACGAAGCTATCGTGGGACCGACAGGCGTCCTCCTGTACGATGAGCAGAATTCCTATGGCGGATATACGCTTTTTTCTCCCATGATTAACAGCAAAACGGTTTACCTCATCGATACGGAAGGGTACCTGGTTCACAAGTGGGAAACGGAGTACACTCCCGGAAGCTTTGCGATGCTGCTTGAAAACGGCAATCTTCTCCGGGGAGGCGTATTGCCCAACCCGCCGGCGTCCTTCGGCGGCGCCGGAGGCATCGTACAGGAGATCGATTGGGAGGGAAAGGTCGTTTGGGAGTATAAGCTGATGTCTGCCACGGAAATTCAGCACCATTGCTTCACGCGCATACCCAACGGAAATACGCTGATTTTGGCTTGGGAATTTAAAAGCATTGATGATTTCCTCGCCAAGGGCCGCGACCCGAAGACGATTCCCGCGCCGGCAATCGGTTTCGGCGGCAGCTATCAAAAAGGCTTTTGGGTGGACTTTGTCCGCGAGGTGAATCCATCCGGAGAGACCGTCTGGGAATGGCATGTATGGGACCATATCGGAACAGGGCCTCATCAGTTCGACATCAACTACACGGTGCCCGATACCATGGGAGGCAGCGCCGGGTATTTCGACTGGACCCATTTCAACTCGCTTGAATATATTCCGAAAACCGACCAAGTGGTTTTAAATTCCCGAAATTTCAGCGAATTTTACATCATCGACCACAAAACGGGAGACTTGCTGTACCGGTGGGGCAATCCCAGCGCTTATGGGCAGGGGGCAAGGCCGTCCTGGCTGAACAGCGGCGATCAAAAAGTCTTCGGCTCCCACAACGCAACGCCTCTTGGAAATCAGAGGTTCCTGATTTTCGACAACGGATCGGAACGCCCTGAAGGGAACCGCTCGGCGGTGGTGGAAGTCGACGCCAGGAGCGGAAAAATCGTCTGGGAGTATTCCGCTCCGCAATCGAACTCTTTCTATTCCGCCCGCCAGGGCGCCGCGCAAAGGCTTCCCAACGGGAATACGTTCGTTACCTCTTCAAACAGCGGCCACTTGTTTGAAGTAACCAAGGATAAAAAAGTGGTATGGGAATTCGTAAGCCCGGTCACTTCAGGCGGAGAGAAATGCTATCTCGGCACGGGCGGATCCTTCGGCGGAGCCATGAACATGATTCATCGAGCCTACCGCTACGGCAAAGACTATCCGGGCCTCAAAGACAAGGATCTCAGCCGCAAAGGTCCTTTGACCAAGAACTGCCCGGAATTCTATAAAATATATAAGACCAGACTCGACGCTCCCTCGAAGGAATAGCATTTGCTGTTTTTCGTCGATAACTTATAAAGGTCGATCGGTCGGGAAAGAATCTTATTGTATAAAGATAATCATTTTTGCTATTTTTAACCTACTAAAAGAGATTTCAGAATTACTTCTAATGTTTTAACGGACAATGCACGAACGTCCGCATTTTTGGTTTGTCTGTGAAACCAAATGCCGGAGGTGCGCGGGCATTGCTACAAACTTCGCCGGATGAAAGGAGCGAAACAATTGTTCCTGCGGGCGGCGGATTCTCCAAACGGCAGCTCCCGCAAGAAAATGGGATTACGATGCCGGAAAACAAACCGATGAGGGGTGAATCAAGTTGTAAGGAACATATAGGCGATGTGCGGAAAATTGAATCCGAAGGCTATTCCCTGGCCGGCAAGGATTCAATCGGCCATCCCCTTTCAATGGAGGAATTGCAAAATGCGTTCGCTGTTAATAGCTTTTTGCTGGTTGCTTCTGATTGTTCCAACAACTCTGGCACAGAGCGACCGGGGCGCGATAACCGGGACCATTACGGATCCCGCCGGCGCCATGGTTCCCAATGCCCCTGTTGAGGCGCTGAACCTTGAAACCGGCGCGGAATATAAGGCGGCGGCTTCGGGGACGGGAAATTATTTGCTGGGCCAGTTGCCGGCCGGCGAATATGAGCTTTCCGTATCGGTGCCCGGATTTAAGCAATATGTGAGAACCGGTCTTACCGTCATGGTTGCGCAAACCCTGCGAATCGACGTTGCTCTCGAGGTCGGGGGAATCACGGATACCGTTATCGTCAGCGCCGACGCTCCCCTGCTGAAAACCGAAAGCGGCGAGTTGAGCCACAATGTTTCTACGGACCGTTTGAATGAACTTCCGATTCTTTCGGCCCAGGGCATGCGGGACCCCTTCGCCGCTGTTAATCTGATGCCCGGGACCGGCGGCACCGGCGGCAATATGCGCATCAACGGAAGCCCCGGCGCTACGATGGCGCTCCGCATAGACGGCCAGGACGCCACCCAGGGAATCTGGACCCTTGCCTACACCATGTCCACACCCAGCGTGGATTCCGTCGAGGAAACCACAATCCAAACCAGCAATTACTCGGCGGAATACGGCCAGGCAGGCGGCGGCATTTTGAACATGACCATGAGGTCCGGGACCAACAGAGTTCATGGAAAGGCATTTGAATACTTCAGGAATGAAGCATTGAATGCATATCCTCCCTACAAGAAGGCTCCCGCTTTCGAAAAGCCCCGGGATCGCCAGCATGATTTCGGATTCAACTTCGGAGGGCCGGTTTACATCCCCAAAGCGTATGACGGCCGCAACAGGACGTTTTTCTTTTATACGTTCGAACAAAACCGCCTGAAAACGACTTCGAGCGCCTTGTATACGCTTCCCACCGAGGCTTTTCAGAACGGGGATTTCAGCGCGCTTTTGGGAGATGTTTTCACTACTGACCCGCTTGGCCGGCCGGTCAGAGAAGGCGCGATATACGATCCTTCAACAACCCGTACAGTCAATGTCGGCGGCACGGATTATGTAGTTCGAGACCCTTTCATGGGCTGCGACGGAACATCGCCCAACGTGATTTGCGTGGCCACCGCGGATGTAGACCCCGTTGCGTTGAAATATAACGATTATGGCTCTTCTCCCAACATAGTGGGTAGAAAAACACTATTTTCCTTATGAAAGCCT
>CAZDMR010000056.1:0-24488 GCA_964506795.1 uncultured Acidobacteriota bacterium
CACCTAAAAGCTTGTAAGAAAATAACTTGCCATCCATCCTACAACAGGTTCCTAGGAAGCCCGCCGGACCAATATGCCCGCAAAAAAACCATCCCAATGACGCGCGCTTGGGAAGGTGCGCACCAATAGATCCGGCCCCGTCCATCTTTCAATGCCTGGGGGGGACGCCGGCCTCTTCAACCTGAAGTCCGGATGAGAATCTAAAAAGGATTGAATGACTTCCTCGTTTTCCTCTGGTTCTGTTGAACACGTCGAGTAAACCAGCCATCCGCCCGGCTGGACCGACTGCGATACTCCATCGAGAATTTCTCTCTGAGTCCGCTGCAAGGCCGCCAGCTTATCGGGCTGAATTCTCCATTTTATTTCCGGATTTCTCCGCAGGGTCCCAAGCCCCGAACAAGGCACATCCGCGAGAACCGCATCGAATGATATGGAAAACGGCGCGGTCGAACGCGCATCCGCCGCGAGCACGGCCGGCTTGCGCGCTCCGGAAAACCGCAACACTTCCTTAATTCGCAAAACTCTTTCTTCGCTCAGATCGCTTGCGACCACAAAGCCCTTATCCCCGCAAAGTTTACTTAATATTTCGGTCTTGCCGCCCGGCGCGGCGCACGCATCCCAAATCTTTCGCCCTTTGGCTTTGCTTCCCAGAAGATGAGCGATCAATTGAGAAGCTTCATCCTGGTAACGAAATGCCGAGGCGTCGTGCTTCCGCAAGCCGGCACCCTTGGGGACACGAGCGGATTTCCCTTGCCCATACGCGTCGGGAACAATGTCCGAGGGAAAAACTTCAAATGGAAGAGGTTCGGCCGCCCAGCGAGGGAGGGTCACGCGAATCGCTGCCTGCGGCGGCTCATTCAGCGAGAGTGCATATTCGGTGGTCCTGTCCTGGCCGTACCGTGTTATCCAGCGTTGCCATAGCCATTGCGGCAGCGATACCCGAACCCATTCCGGGACGCTTAAGGCAAATTCAGGCACCTTCCATGGCCGGGTTCGAACTAGGGTCCGAAGGACGCCGTTAATGTAGCCCTCAATCCCCCTCCCCAGTGTGCGCTTTGCAAGCTCTACCGCATCATTCACGATGGCATGATGCGGAACGCGTTCCGTATGCCACATCTGATAAAGACTCATCCTCAGAAGAACTTTAGCTCCGCTTTCGACATCCTGCCAGGTACGGAAACCGGCCGCCTGCAGAATGTGGTCTAGAAATGCCTGCCAGCGAAGCGTCCCATAAACAATTTCCGTTGTCAGATGCCTGTCGCGAACGTCGAGGCGCTCCATTTCTTTAGAATTCAGCGCCTCATCGCTGAATCGGTTTCGCAGTTCAATGTCGAGCAGAACGCGATAGCAGGTCTTTCGGGCAGGAGAAAGCATATGAAATTCAATTCACCTGTGGATCTGAGACTCTTCGAGGCGTACCGGCGATGCCGTTTTCCCCGCAGCATATCGGGTGCCGCCGCTAATCTGTTGCTTCAATTGAATATGTGTTCGCCCGCGCACAATCGCGCCCCGCCGGCAAATTCACGCCCGCTTATTCGTTTCTTTGAGGGTCTCTGAACCTGCAGAATGTCCAAAATTGTCCCTCCTCCGCATTGAATACGGAGACCCTCTTCAGACAAGCCCAGATAGGTTCCGGGGATCCGCCCTGAATTTGGAACTTCCTTTACCGGCGCGCTTTGCCAGAAATATATCCTTTCGCCCCATAGCGAAGCATGCGCACCCGGCCAGGGATTCATGGCTCGAATCTGGTTGTGGATATCCATGGAGCATTTCTCCCATGAAATCGCAGCCATTTCTTTCGTCATGCGAGGAGCCCATGAGACCTTGCTTTCATCCTGCATCCTGGGAGTTAAGGAATCCGTTTTCAATCCGTCCAGCGTTCGAAGCAACACTTTGGCCCCGACAACCGACAGATGGTCCTCCAGCTCTCCCGTTGTCATTGAGATAGGGATGCGGACCTCTTCCTGGAGCAGGATCGGCCCCGAATCCAGGGACTTTTCCATTAACATGGTCGTGATTCCCGTGGTCGTCTCGCCGTTTAAAACCGCCCTTGCAATGGGCGCCGCTCCGCGATAACGCGGTAGAAGCGAGGCATGAACATTAACGGCGCCAAGCCTTGCAGCCCGCAAAACCCATTCAGGGAGGAGTTGCCCGAATGCAACAACTACAATCACATCGATCCCCGCGTTCTCCAGGATTGCACGATTCTCTTCGCTGCTTATTCTTTCAGGCTGAAAAAGCGGGATTCCGTGCGATTGAGACAGGACTTTTACCGGGCTTGGCCGCAGCTTCTGCCCCCGTGCCGCAGGACGGTCCGGCTGGGTAAATACACTTTGAATAGTGTAGCCATTGTCGATAAGCGCCTGAAGCGCAGGAACGGCAAAAGCCGGCGTGCCCATGAAGACAATGCGCATTTTTACCAGTCACCGGCCTTTGTTAATTTCTTTATTTTATTCCGAATCAGCCTTCTCTTCAAAGGACTGAGGTGATCGATGAAGAACACGCCGTTCATATGATCGATCTCATGGCTGAGACAGCGGGCTAAAAGCCCTCGCGCCTCAATGGTGACTTCTTCGCCGTGCTGATCAAATCCACGCACAATGATTTTTTGGGGTCTGGAAATGGTATCCATGTATTCCGGAATGCTGAGGCAACCTTCTTCGCTCGGCTGATCCCCCTCATCTGAAATGATTTCCGGATTGCAAAGAACAAGGCGCTGCGCAGAATCTTTTCCCGCCGAAAGATCGACGGTTGCGAGCCGGATATTAATGCCGATTTGCGCAGCCGCCAGACCGATACCCGGGGCTCCGTACATGGTATCGAACATGTTGTTGACGATGTCTTCGAGTTCTTTGTTAAAGCAGTCAATCTGCTCGCTTTTGATGCTGAGTTCCGGCTCCCCGTACTTTAAAATGCGTTTTATCATCGATATTGAATTTTAGCGGCGCCGCCGATCCTTGTAAAGCAGCAAAGGAAAACGGCAGTTTCAATTTAGTGAATTGCTGCGCGCCCCCGCGGCAGAAGCTTTAATACTCGTCCAGCATACGAACGTAGTTTGCGTAATTCAGTTCCACCTCCTTGAGCGAATCTCCCCCGAATTTTTCCAGGAATGCGGCCGCGAGAATCAACGAGAGCATAGATTCAGCAATCACACCCGCCGCGGGGACCACGCAGCAATCGCTCCTTTCAATGACGGCCTCTGAACTTGATTTGGATTGGATATTTACCGATCCAAGGGGGCTCCGCAGGGTTGGAATCGGCTTGAGATAAATGCGCAGCCGGATGTCCGACCCGTTGCTTATTCCACCCTCCAAGCCCCCGGCATCGTTCTTTTCTCGATAAAAACGCCTGGCGCGGGAATCGTATGATATCGGATCGTGGACGGTCGATCCCGTTCTTTTAGCCGCAGAAATTCCGCTTCCGATCTCGACTGCTTTTACCGAAGGGATGCTCATCATGGCCTGGGCGATCATTCCGTCCAACCTCCGATCCCACTGGATATGCGATCCGAGACCGGGAGGCACGGGCGAGCCAACCACTTCGACGATGCCTCCCAGCGAATCGCCGCTCTCACGAATGGCGTCGATAAGCGCCGTCATGCGGCTTTCAGCCGCTGGATCCAGACAACGAACCGCAGATTCCGGATGGATAGCGAATATCTTTTCGCTCGGCATGTTTTCATATTCCTCGGCGATCCGCTCGCTTCCAATCGCAACGACATGGCTTCCGATTTCAATTTTAAAATGAGACAATAACAGGCGGCATAATGAGCCTGCGCCCACGCGGGCGGCTGTTTCCCGGGCGCTGGCGCGCTCCAATATATCGCGCACGTCGTACGTTTGGTATTTCAACGCTCCCGCCAGGTCGGCATGCCCGGGGCGTGGAAGAACCACCGACCGGACATCGCATTCATCGGGCATCTTCTCTATGGACATTGCATCGCGCCAGTTCTCCCAATCCTTATTTCGAACCATATAGGAAACCGGACTTCCTATCGTAAAGCCTAGCCGCACTCCGGAAAGGATTTCAATCTGATCCAGCTCGATATTCATCCGCCCGCCCCGGCCGTAGCCGAGCTGCCGCCGGCGAAGCTGGGCATCGATATATTGAATATCGACGGCAAGGCCCCGGGGCAAACCTTCCACGATGCCGACAAGACACTTCCCGTGGGATTCTCCCGCTGTCAAAAAGCGAAGCATACAGTCCTCCTTGGTTCTATTGAGGCAAGGGATCGGAGATTAAACGGCCCCGCATTTCAAATCTTAGGCAAATTATTTTTGTGCAATCTTTTAGGGACTGCGTTTCTTTGTTTGCTCTTGACTTATCCGAGCAGCGCCCAATAAACTTCCGCGAGGCAAATCGAACATTATGCAAAGCATCCTGAAAGCCTTATTTGAATCTCCTCTTCGCTTTCTTGTAAAAGCAATCATTGAAATTCAATCCTACACCCTTCTATCGGGCCGGGCTATTGCAAACATGTTCACGCGGCCGGTTTATTGGAAGGAAATTATACTTCAGATGGACCGCATCGGCGTCGGCTCCCTTATTATCATTATCTTGACGGGATTCTTTACGGGCGCGGTTTTGGCGATCCAATCCGAAGGAGCCCTGCGGCGCTACGGCGCGGTGAGCTTGACTGGCCAGCTTGTTTCTCTGACCTTGATCCGGGAACTGGGACCGGTCCTTTCTGCGTTGATGCTGGCCGGACGCATGGCATCCGGCATCGCTTCCGAGCTTGGATCCATGACGGTGTCGGAGCAGATCAGCGCAATGCGCGCCCTGGGCACGGACCCCATTCGCCGCCTGGTGACGCCCCGCATCATTGCCATGATTCTGATGCTCCCGCTTCTTACCATCATCTGCGACACCGTCGGGATGCTGGGCGGATGGCTTATTGCATCCTATAAACTTCTTATCAGCAGCAATCAATTTTGGTCGGATGCCATTAATACACTGCAACTATCCGATGTTGTGGGCACCCTGGTAAAACCGGTTGTTTTCGGCTTTATCATTTCCATAACCGGATGCTACGCGGGATTGCGCACTCACGGCGGCACCGAAGGCGTAGGGAAATCCACGACTCAAGCTGTTGTCAGCAGTTCCATCATGATTATTGCCGCGGATTTCTTTATAAATAACCTTCTCATTCATTTTGCGCCGGTTATAAACCGATGATTGAATTTCAAAATGTTTATAAATCTTTCGACGACGAAACCATTCTAAAGAACGTCAGTTTCAGAGTCCGTCGCGGCGAGACTAAGATTATTCTCGGCGTCAGCGGATCGGGAAAATCCACTATCCTGAAATTAATCCTGGGATTGATCCGGCCTGATGAGGGTCACATACTGGTAGAGGGACGCGAAATTACCCGGCTGACGGAGCCGCAGCTTTCCTCGATCCGGAGCGGCATTGGAATGGTATTCCAGGAAGGCGCTCTTTTTGACTCGCTTAATGTGCTTGAAAATGTGGGGTATCGTCTTTTTGAAGAAGGCAGGATGCCGGAAAGCGAAATCGAAGCCGTTGTCCTTCGGGTTTTGGGCTTTGTAGACCTCGAAGAATCCATCGACAAAATGCCCGCGGAGCTTTCCGGAGGCATGAAGCGGCGGGTGGGGATCGCACGCGCCCTGGTTGGAAATCCTCCGGTCATTCTGTACGATGAACCGACAGCCGGCCTCGATCCCATTACCAAGCGTACCATCGTCGAACTGATGATCAAACTGCGGGACATAGAAGGAGTAACGGGTGTTTTTGTCACGCATGATCTCCAGGCTGCATCCATCATTGCAACTCAATATGCTGCGGCGGGCGAAGGCGGCAGGATTCGGTTTCATTCCGAAGGAGAATCCTCATCCCTGCTCAACACGGGCTTCCTTATGCTGCAAGACGGTTCGATTGGATTCGAAGGAAGCTACGAAGAGATGATGCATTCAAAAAGTTCTTATGTTCAAGCATTTGTGGCCTAGCAGGGGGGGTCGGGACACGTCAGCCTGCTGAGCCTTCAGATTTTCAGAAAAAACGAAACCGGTGTCCGGGAAAAGAGGTGTCATGCCTACCAAGAAACAAGTAACGCTGGCTGAGATGAAGGTAGGAATCTTCGTCATCATCGCCCTCTTGTTGCTTTCCGCCTTGATTCTTCAAAAGAGCTGGGGGATCGGGTGGTTTGCGGAATATAAAAAAGCCATTACCTATCTCACGGATGTCGGCGGCTTAAAACCTGGGGCTCCCGTATGGCTTGCCGGCATTGAGATCGGCCGCGTGCGGAAGGTTACCATAGTGCCGCCCGAGATTTACCCGGAAAACGCGCAAATCTTCCGGCGGATAGAATCCATAAAAAAACAGATTGCCTCCCTCGATCCGAAAATTCCCCACGAGGAGCAAATGATTGAAGATCTTCAAAACAAGATCCGCAGTCTCAAACTGGATATTCGAATCGTGGAAGTCCTCCTTGATATCCGCCCCCAATACCTAAACAGGATTTCCACGGATTCTGAGGTGAGCATCGGATCGCGGGGACTTATCGGAGATTCCTTCATCGACATTTCTCCCGGCACCTACGGAGTTCCTCCGGCGAAAAGAAACGACTATTATGTGATCGCCAGCGTTCAACAGCCCGGATTCCGCGAAATCATCACCGGCGCGAACGATGTCGTCGCTAATTTCGGAGTGCTTTCGGAACAAGCAAAAAATATTGTTGAGAAATTCAACTTTGGCAGGGTCGGATCGAACGCCGCCACATTTCTTGAAGACGCCCAAACGGCGATCCGTTCCGTTGACCATGCTTTTGACAGCGTTTCGGTATTGGTCGACGACCTGCACAGCGGGGAAGGCGCAGTCGGCAAACTCGTCTCCGATCCCGAAATGTACGATCGCCTTCTGGATACTTTTGAGAATTTCAATACGGTCGCGAAAAATATCAACGAGGGCCAGGGTACGCTTGCCAAGTTTATCAACGATCCTTCCGTTTTCCACTCCGCTGATGAGACTCTCAAAAAATTCGAACGCCTGGTGGACCGCATAGAAAAGGGCGAAGGAACGATCGGCAAGCTTTCAAAGGATGCCGCGCTTTATGAAAAGAGCAAGGAAGCGCTGGAACGATTTGCGTCATTGGCGGAAAAGATAGAAAACGGAGAAGGGACAATGGGCAAGCTGCTGAAGGATCCCGCACTTTACAACAACCTGGACCAGTCCAGCGCGGAGCTGAGCAAGCTCATCTATGATCTAAGACAGGATCCCAAGAAATATCTGACTATTCGTTTTCGAATCTTTTAACCTTGACAAGAATTTTGAATCTGTCTAGCCTTACGCCATGTTAAGCGACTTAATCGGCCGTGGGGGCAAGTTCATTCTCAGCCAAATCGTGCGGTTTCTGGCCAAGCTCCACATTAATCCCAATATTCTTACATTCACCGGCGTACTCATTAGTTTCTGGGCCGCATTTGAATTCGGCTACGGCGATTTCTTCAAGGGCGGGCTCGTTCTCGTGCTGGCCGGGCTTTTCGATATGCTCGATGGGGAAGTCGCCCGGATCAGCCGGGCGGAAACGCGCTTCGGGGCCTTTTACGACTCCGTGATCGATCGTTATTCCGACATCATTGTTCTGCAGGGCTTGATCGTTTACTACGCAAGGAAGCAAATGCTCGACTATGTTGTGCTGGTCGGCGTCGTTGTCATGGGCGCCGTCCTCACCAGTTATACGCGTGCGCGCGCCGAGTCGCTTATTCCTTCATGCAAGGTCGGCTTCCTGGAACGGCCGGAGAGAATCGTTCTGCTTATTATCGGAGGCCTGTCGAATCGTATGGAAGCGGTCCTATGGGTTCTGGCGATATTGAGCAATTGGACCGTCTTTGACAGAATTTACTTTACTTGGCGAGAGCTCCCCAAGCCTAAAAAAGAGAACGAACCTTCAAAAATTGGGGCCCATCAGTCGTATTCCACATAAGCCCCAAATAAGGGGCGCCATCACTGGATTTTTATTATATCGATCCCTTTAGGCAATTTTTGCTCGAATTTTGAATCCGGGATGCCGACATTCAGCTTTTCGTTTGAAAAAGTCTCCAGGACATAATCTCCGCTCGGCGATTCGATTTTGAATTGGGAGGGGGTTCCGCTCGATTTCTTGAGCCAAATTGTGATGGAAGAAACCTGCGCCGCCACTTCCGGATCCTTCGGCCTGCAAAATAAAACAAAGCAGGGAGAGTCGCCAATGCATTCCGTCCCCTGATAGGAGACGTCGAATTTTTCCTGAAGCTCTTTAGAGGACTTCCCGATGCCCACCGCCAGATATTCCACATATTCGCGCCGCGCGCCGAGATTATATATCGTGGCCTGCTTAATTCCGGGTTGATAAATTGTCGCAGTCCCCTTTTTGACCGTAAGGATTCTTTTTGCGGGACTCGTCGTTTCATGTCTCCAAAGGGCCGATCCGTCCTTGTCCAAAGCGTAAAAATACATGCCTTCTTGGGGAGCGCCGAATTCTTCCAGAATAGCGGTATATGTATTCTGCGTAAAATCAGAAACAAAAGTGCGGAAGCTCCCGGCGACTGCATCCATTTTTTTAAAGGCACGCCGCAGTTCCAAGGAATCCTCGCCCGCGGTTTCAAATCCCGCTGCGCCCAGGTTTGCGAATAAACACAAAACTGTCGCCAGGCATAGTGGAGGCAGCCGTTCGGCGGCGGTCTTGCACTGGATTCTATAACGCATTTTCATCGGCCCATGTTTGTTTGAGCTTCTTGTCTCGGCTTCGGAATATCTTGACGGGGAGGCTTTGCTATTTCGCTTTTTTTTGCCACAAAGCAGCTTGGAGGAACTAGAAAGACAAAGGCAAGTATGAGAATACAAATGATATCGTATTGAATCGTACCTCGGTTATAAGACCACACAAGAACGGCCTTTATTGCCTTTGGAATGATGGACATGGATTTTCGGCTATGTTCTCTTGTTCAGGTTCAAATGAAAACGGATTGAGAATCCGTCCGTCCTTCATTTCTATGACGCGGCTCGCGGTTGAAGCGGCTTCGGAATCATGGGTAATCATTACTATTGTCTGGCCTAATTTCCTGTTGAGATCCTTTAGAATCTGCAAGACGACATGGGAATTTCGCGAGTCCAGGCTGCCGGTAGGCTCATCGGCCAGAATGATCGAAGGCTGATTGATCACCGCGCGCGCGATGGCGACACGCTGCTGCTCGCCGCCGGAGAGCTCGGAGGGACGAAAATTAATTTTATCGCTGAGCCCCAGCATGCTGATGATTCGATCCACCCCATTTGCGGTTAAATGGCCGTTGCCGTGGATTTTCTTTGCCAGCTCGATATTGCCTTTTGCCGTCAGCGTAGGAAGAAGGTTGAATCTCTGGAAAACATAGCCGATTTTGCTTCTCCTCACAGCCGTGCGCTCGGAATCGGTGAGATTGGAAATATCTATGCCTTCGATCAGGATGGATCCCGCCGTCGGGCGCATCAGCCCTCCCAGCAGATGAAGAAGCGTAGACTTCCCGCACCCCGACGGCCCCATAACGGCGATAAATTCACCTTTTTTGACCTTGAGGCTTATATCTTGCAATGCAGGAACCTTCAAATCCCCTGAATAATAAGTCATCGTCAGGTCCCGCGTTTCAATCACACTCTTCGTAGAGGCATTTGTCATATCAGTCCAAGTCCCTACTCGTAGCTCAGCGCCTTGACGGGATCCATTCTGGCGGCTTTATATGCAGGGTACAGAGCTCCCAAAGTTCCCGCGATCAACCCCAACATAAATCCCCGAACCAGATCGTCAAGGTTCATTTCCATTCGCAACAAGGGAAAGTTGCTGAGGACTATTTCTCGGATTATTGCACTAGCCACAATCCCAAGAATCGACCCCAAACAGCATATAATAGCAGATTCTTTCAATATCATACCAACGATAAAACTCTGAGAGGCTCCCAGAGATTTTAATATGCCGATCTCGCGCGTTCGCTCAAAGATAGTTGTATACATTGCCAGCAGTATGACCATAAAACTCAGCGTCATTGAAATCGATACGAGGAGGATGCGAAACTCCTTCAGCAAAGGCAGCGGCGTTTCCGCCAGCAACAAGTCCGGATCCGTTGCTCGAATGATGGAGTAATGCGCAAACTTTTGGTTCAGCGCATGATAGATTTCATCCAGGTTGGCGCCCGGCGCAGCCTTGATGAACATCATCGTCACTTTGTCCGGAGTCCCCAGCATCTCTTTAAGCGTTTCCAGCGGCACGAAAACTCGAACCGCGGCTCCAGGCCGGCAGATGCCCGAAATGGTGAATTCGTGGTCCAGCACCGTTATTTTCATACCCGGGGCCAGATCCCTTGAGTCGGCATAATATTGATCAACAATGGCTTCATTGCCTTTCAGCGACATTTTGCCGGACAAGATTTGCAGGCGTCCGGGAAATTGGTTGTAGCTCTCCAAGTCAATTCCGAATACCAGGCTTAGTCGTGACGCAATTATCTTTGACAGCACGGGAGTTACCGCTATAACGCCGGGGGTCTCCATAATTTTTCCCGCAATTTTCTCGGGAAGCGTCGCGTCGCTGAAAGCATACATAACCGAGGAACCCTGCTGCTGAAAAATAAAGTCGGCCCCGATGGCGATAGTGCGGTTCAGAGAATCATTGATCGTCCCGTCGGTAAATCCTCCGATGACGAGCAAGAGAATTAAGCCGAGGGCTACCGCAAGAATACTTATAACAGTCCGCGTCGGGCGCAAACGAATATTGGCGGCTATAAGGTTTTCCATTTATAGGTCGCCGCTCCTTTCCCTTTCTCTAAGAGAAATAATCCGAGCGCCTTCGGGCGGCTTTAGGATGAAAGCGTCATCCTTGATCCCGGAATTGATTCTCCAATTTTCCCGCTCAAACTTCATTTCCATAATGTACCCGTCCTCCGGACGATTCATGCGTATTCCCAGAGGAAGAGCAATTCCGTCTTCAAGAACCATATCCGAGTATACAATATCACTGACAACCTGGCCTTCTTCCCCGAAAATGCGCCTTTTTGATATTGTCATGCTGGAACGTTCAATCCAGATTTTGCGAAGAATTTGAATCGCCGGCGATCTTTCTTCTCTGAGTAAAGAAAGAACATAAAACTTGGCATGCTCGTCCATGTCCTCTTCCATACAGACCCACGTTCCCGGGGAATCTATTCCCAAGGGTTCGGGCAAAAACGCCTCAAAAAAATGGCTGGGCCGTATTGAGATTTCCGGGGAATGGGGCAAATCCTCCGCAAATAGCTTATCAGCGCTGTTTTTGCCGGTATAAAACTCTTTTCTGCTTTTAATATAAAGGGAAAAATCGTCTCCCGTCGATAGCAAATCCACTTGAGGAAAATTCATTACCGGATCCTGGATAACCAGGCGAATACTATCCGGTCTCCTGAGCAGCACGTAACCGGGGGCGTTCTTATATTTGTCTAAAGTCCCGCTTTCAAATTTACCCTCTATCAACGTCAGGTTTAACCTGCTGCATTTTAGGTCCTCTATTCTATTATAGCTTTCAACTATCGCCAAAAGCTCGTCCAGCCCGGCTGTTTTTGCCTGAACGATTTTTTCTGGGACTTCAAATCGAATCTGTTCCTTAACGCCGCATCCTATAATCGCCGATATGCACAGGCATGACGCCGCTGCTGCCAAAAAACGCGCTCCAGGTATTTTGCCCGCCAATTGCGACAATTCTTGAATTATTCTCATCAAATCCTTGACCGCAAAATAGATGCGTGAATCTAACAAAGTAGCTTGGACTTGTCAATGAACAGCAAAGGGGGGGCTGCCGGGAGAGTCTATGTGAATAATACAGAAGGTGCCGCGAGCTCGTGTTCCGGTGCGGCGGCGTTTTCTAATGCTCCGACAAGATTCTATTTCTGCCGGATCTCAACCTGCATCGATAAAACACTATCGTTGCGCATGCCGCCAAACCAAAAACAGAAAGAAGGATTATTCCCACAACATTAAGGTTTTCTTGCATATAAACCTTCACAGAATTTCCATAGACCACCGCCAGAATCCCCCAAATGGAATATCGTATAGTCCTGCCCACCGCTACGGCCGCAAAAAACGCCAGCGGCCTGAGATGGAAAACGCCGGCGCTTAAAACAAAGATTTTGAAAGGCATAGGCGGCGGCAAAATGCTTGGGATTATTACGGTTAAAACACCGTATCTACGGAAAAGCTCTTCGGCGCGTTCAATGCTGCGGCTGGAAAATTTCCTTCTCAGCATCGGATTGCCGCCTCTGAAGCCCACGTAATATAAAAGCATACAGCCTGTTACGGAGCCCGTAATTGTAAGCCCGACATAATAGGCCATATTCCCCCAGGATTTCCCTGCGGATAAAATAACAATAAGGATGTCATTACCTTCCGGGACGCTCAGGAAGGAAGAATCGGCAACCGCCAGCAATAGTACTCCGAGCCCGCCGTAGCCTGTTATGAAAGCATGCACATAAGCGGCAAGCTTCGCAAGCCAGTGCTGGCCTGAAACCATAAAAATGCCCATGTTAAAAAGGATTCTCGCTTTAATCCGGATTGCTCATAAAAGTTCGGGCTAGGAGGCATAAGCAGACCCGAATACAAGGCGCGCCGGCACCCCGCTTTTATTCTGACTACCAATGAACATAGAAGCCTCCGAGAAAGACGCAACGCCCCTAGCCCGGATTATTCATGAAGCTTCTACTGCGGCGCCGGATCCAGGCATGTTTACTGTGTTGCACTCCTTCAAGCTCCTCGACGTACTGTCGAATACGCCTGCGGGGCTCTCGGTCGCGCGCCTTGTATCCATGCCTGTCTACGCCCCCTTGCTACGAATCCTCATGAATAATCCGGGTTAGCCCCTCAGGAACCGCCGCAGCAGATGTTTCATGAATAATCCAGGTTAAGGATGAAAGTACCGTTACTATCGCAGAAAAAATACGGGCATTAAACAGTTCATAAACGGCGGAAAGACGAAATCTCACATTTAAAGCTAATTTAAGGCGGTTCCCCACTTTGATAACAAACTGACCTTAGCATGAGCTCCGAATCTCGACAACCTATACTGCAAAATTTGAGGGTCGTGAAGCGCCCCCGCCTTTAACCACTAATATTCTCTAAAACCCGTAAATTATTGACATGGAAAGAGTCCCAAGTTAAAATATCAAATATCGGTTGGTGGAAGCCAAGTTACATTAGATTGCCTTTGCATAATCCGGCCTGTTTGTCTATGGTTTCGCTTGGATCGGAATTAAAAACGGAGCGAGAAAAGCGGAATATTTCGCTGGCGCAAATTGCCGCAGATACCCGTATAAGCTTGCATTATCTTCGCAGTCTCGAAGAAGGTCATTATTCAGCCCTGCCCGGAGGCATGTATAATCGCGCGTTTTTAAGGGCATATTGCGAAAGCATTCACCTTGACCCCCATGACATCATCAAACGCTACGAAACAGAAATATCTCCGCCGCTCGAAAAGCCTCCCAATCCCAAAGTACGGATTTCCCAGCCTAAAAGCTCCAACTTTAAGCCGGTCATTATTTGGAGTGTTATGCTGCTTATTTCGGCGACCGGTCTTTTTTTCAGCAGAGAATGGATTTTTGAAATCTTTTCGCCCTATTTTTCTCACAAACAGTCCTCCGAAATTCACATAGGTTCCTTCCCGCCCCCGAAAAAGCCCGAGGCGACAGAATCGTTGTCCCAAAACGCCGTGGAAGTATTGAAATCATCTTCCGCCGCTGATTTTGCAGCGGAAACGGATTCCGCTGCAACCTCGCCGCTTCCGTCTTCCTCGAAACCATCCGGCTTAACGCAGGCGCCTTTAGACGGCAACCAGCCGCTTTTGTCTTCCGATATACCAACAGAGCCTCTGAAAATCGAGCTCGCCGCCACCGATGAATGTTGGATATCCATTGATCAGGACGGGCAGAATGTTTTTAGAAGAATTCTTGAGCCCGGAGAGATTCAATCTCTAAGCGCGGCAGAGAACTTTTTCCTTGTTGTCGGAAATGCCGGCGGACTGCATTTGAAGATAAACGGCAAGCCTGCAAAACAACTCGGAGCTCCCGGAGAAGTAATCCGGCTTTTGATTAATGAAGACAATTTTCCGGATCTCATCGATCCGATTGCAGGCTAAAGAATGCCCCAAAGCGATTTGTTGAAATCCCTCGCGGCGGGCGAAACTCCCCAAAAAGTTCGACGGCTCATCGCGGCGGGCATGGTTCCTCTCCCAGCAGGCGAAACGCTTGAACTTCTTGTGCATCTTTTAAAAGACCCAGACCCCGAAATAGCGCGTCGAGCTTCATTAACCCTTTCAGCCTGGGACGAAGAGGAGATCATCGTCCAGTTGGAGAACCGCGATTGTTCCTATGCATTGGCGGAGCATTATGCCGCAGCCCAATGCCCGCCGCGTGTTCTTCTGGCGATCATCGCCAATCCATCCGCCCCCGGAGCTGTCATCAACTCCCTCGCGCAAAAAGTCCCGGCCAAACTTTTGGAATCCATTCTCGACAACCGGTCCCGCATTCTTGAGTCTCCCGGCATACTCGATAGCGTTCGCCGCAATCCTAACGCGACTCCCGAAATCCTGAGATTAGCCCGGGAAATTGAATCCGAGTTTCTCGGGGATAAGAAATCAACTTATTCGATTGATAAGGCGGATGAGGTTTCCGTTTCCGACCCGCAGCCTTCCGAATTGGAATTGGGCCCGCCGCTGCAAGATTTTTCTCTTGAGGGATTGCCCGTCGATGAGCAAGAACGCCAAGCTGCAATCAGCCATCGTCTTTCCTCTATGCCGGTGAAGGAGAAAATCCGCTACGCATTATTCGGCAATCGTGAAGTCCGGGCTGTTCTGGTCCGCGATACCAACAAGGAGATTGCCCGCACCGTATTGCGGAGCCCCAAGATCACCGGCAATGAAATCGAGAGCATCGCATCCATGCGCAGCGTCGCCGAAGACATCCTTAGAGAAATCGGCAATAACCGGGAGTGGACAAAAAGCTACGCCGTCGTACAGAATCTCATTAAAAACCCTAAAACGCCGCCGATCGTTTCTCAGCGCCTCTTGTTCCGTCTCCGCAAACAGGATCTGATGTACCTGACCCACGATAGAAGCATTTCCGACGCGGTAAGGCATGGAGCAACGCGCCTGTTGAAACAGCGGACTGCGGGGAGGCAATCGCCATGAAAAAACCCGACATGCAGCGAGAATCCTCAGCCGCTTCAAAGGATGCTCAAAAGACGGCGGGGATCATTTCCATTCGGAGCGGGAAAATTCCTCATCAGCAGATCTATCAAAAGCTGAGGCGACGCGGCGACCTGGTAAAGGCTTACCGCGAGAGGGTTCTTTCTCAAAAGACGCGCACGATAAGCCTTTTGGGGCGTAAAACTCCCTCTGCGATTCATCACACCCTTTTGGGATATGAAGTACAGGCTTCTTATAAACGCATCCATTGCCCCGATATTGCCACCGCACGATACGTCAAGCTGTTCAGCGAACTCGGATGCCATTCCATAAAACTACCCTATGATCCCACGCTTACTTCAGAGTTAATACCGGAGTTCGAAAGAATGATTGAAGATGCCACAGCGTACATCCGCACGCTTTTCGCCCGGGACTCCAATCTTCAGCGCTATGTGATCCGCCGTATTTTCGGAATCCTTCGCAGTCAACTGGCTCTGCCCGACTCGGATTATTGATGAGGATTCTTCCGCCGCTGCGTAGTAAGCATTAATTGCTACATTTAGCAGACTGCACTGTGCTATAAAATTATCCTATAGTTAAGCTCAAATTTTGCCGTATTGGATTATGGGAATATACATGGTCCCGAAGCCTTGTCGGATCCCGGGAGGGAATGAAATTTGTCCTCGATGAGAGTCCCTGAATCGGGGCAAGGCCCTCCGCATTACGAGCCGGACCGGCATGGCTGCAGGGAGCCTAATGGGAGAAGGTGAGTTTATGACATTTCCTACCATACGAATTATTTCCGTTCTTGCAGTGCTGCTTCTGCCATGGGGCGTCTGGGCCCAGAACAAAATCCAACAAGAAATACAAATTCACAAAAACGTAAAGCTGATCGAAATGGCGCCCGAAGCGGATCTTCCCGAAGCAGTTGCCAACGAATATCAGAAATTCCTTCCGCTTTTGCAAGAGGTTTTGAAGGAAAACACTACCGACCAGTCCGACGAGTGTTCCCTTACGATTCGTGTCACCCCTGGATTCAAGGAAATCGGTTCCGCCAAAGTTCAGCGTCCCACTGCCCGTATCACAGCTTTTCGCAGAAACTCGAGGCAGGAATACGTCGGGACCCTGATTCTATACAGCTACATTAACTCCGGAAGCTTGAACAAAGAGGAAGTAGCGCAGTTTTTAACAAAACAGATCTTGGAGCCGGCCGTATGCCGCTAAGGATCCCATCGGCCTTAAACCTAAACCGTCCTGTGTCGCTCGCCTTTTAATGATAAAACAAGAGGCCTAACGCCAAGAAGCCGGCCATCTATGAAATCAAGATTTTCATCCATCATCCGGGATAGATTCTTGTAGCAGCCTAATTCTGAATCAAATAAAGCAAGTCCGTACGGATCACCTCAAGGTCTTGCTGAGGGACCGACAGCCGAACAAGCCGGCCGTTGCCATCCATGGTCATGGTTGCACTCCAAAGGCTTCCAAGCTCCACCCTGAATTTCTTCAAAGACAGATTTCCTTCCTTCAACGGCAGCTTTTCTTCCCCCAAGAGCGTTAATTCAAGGGTCAAATCGTTGCCGATTACGGGAATGAAATTTGAGAATACCTGCGTGCCGCCTTTCTCAAAATCATACCTGCGGACCAGGTAATCGTATTGGTGGTAGACATTGAAATCAACAATGACCGTATCTTGGGTAAAGGAAGCGGTGGTTTCGCTTGTCCTGCCCCCATGATTCAGAGTGCGCTTGGCCTCAAAATCTTTAATGACAACATGACATGAATCCCCATCCCCTCCGGATGTGTATTTATATAAATACGATACCGGCATCCAGGTGTCTCTCGACAGCGCCATTTCGGTCGAAAACACCAGGCGTTTTTTTTCACGACCATCCGCAACAATAATATCGTGATTCGATCTTGAAAGGAGATTGCCTGAAGCCCCTATGCTTTCCGCAACCGTTTCCGTTCCAGCCGCGCTCCCGCCGAAAAGGATCGTATAGGATTGCGAATATATGGCAGGCCCTTCATTATCAGCCGCCCAAGCGACTAGAGAAAAAATTCCCGCCAGAAATAAGAATGCATTTTTCATGATCCTATCGCCTCGTGCGGATAATTTTTGAGGCGGGGACTCTCACTAAAGCGCTTCGCATGGAACTCGCAACCGAAGGAGAAATCTGTTCGCGGACGAACTCAATCATTTCTTCCACCTGCTTCTGCATTTTTTCCATTTTTTCACGCATATTTAAAATGACTTCCACTCCGGCAAGATTAACGCCCAGTTCCCGCGTGAGCGTCAAGATAATCTCCAGCCTCTTTAGATCCTCGTCCGTATAAAGCCTTGTATTTCCGTTGCTTCTGGAAGGCTTGAGCAGCCCTAAACGTTCATACAGGCGCAACGTCTGAGGGTGAATTTGGTAAGATTCGGCAACCGAACTAATCATGTACCCGGTTTTTTTTCGCGCCCTCATCTTGTTAATCCTTTATCCCATATCGGCGAGGCTCGTCCGCGGATTCTCAGGATTTAAACGTGCAAGCTCTCTAAGAATTTCCTTAGAACGCTCATCGGCAATCCTGGGCACTAGAACTCGGACTTCCACTATTTGATTCCCGCGAACGTCTCCGCGCAGCGATGGAGCTCCCTTCCCTCTCAAGCGAAATTTCTGACCGCTTTGTGTGCCTGGGGGTATTTTAAGCAATGCCTTGCCGTCCACGGAAGGAACTTCTATCTTCGTTCCCAGCGCTGCTTCCGTGACAGTGATGGGAATGGTGCAAATGATATCGCTCCCCTCTCTTCGGAAAAAATCGTGGGGCCGGACCGAAATAACCAGATACAAATCTCCGGACGGCGCGCCCTTCCGGCCTTCATTGCCTTTACCCGCAACCCGCATTCGGTATCCGTTTGCGACCCCCGGCGGAATGCGCACTGTTATGGTTTCCCGAAAAGGCACCATGCCTGAACCGCCGCAGTTCTTGCACCGCCCTCCGATTCGGCCCGATCCTCCGCAAACCGGACATGTGCTGGAAAAACGCATAAATCCGTGAGATTTTGCTTCCTGTCCCGTACCGTGACAACGCGGGCAGACTTGCTGCCCGGCGGATTTATCCACCCCCGTCCCTTCGCATACCGGACAAGTTTTGTTTCGGTTCAGCGTCAGTCGTGCCGATAACCCATGGATACTTTCAAGAAAGGAGATATTCAGCTGTTGTTCAATATCCTCCCCTTTTACCGGACCCGAAGGCCTCCTTCGAGCACCGCCACCCCCGAAAAGCTCTGAGAATATTTCTCTGAAGCTGCTTTGTCCCGACTCGCCGAAATCCATTCCGGAAAAATCAAATCCTGAAGCGTAACCTTGAGAAAATCCGCCGCCCGGGCCTCCAGGCGCCTCTTTAAAGTTTTCCGAGTAGAACCCATACTGATCATAAATTGCGCGCTTTTTCGCATCACTCAGAACGTTATAAGCTTCTTGTATTTTTTTGAATCGCTCTTCTGCGGATTTGTCTCCCGGATTGACATCGGGATGGTTTTTCCTCGCCAGACGCCTGTACGCTTTCTTTATTTCGGCATCCGTCGCTTTTCGCGAAATACCAAGAACTGAGTAGTAATCCTCTTTCTTTACCATATATTTAAAGGTTGCGCCCCGGCATGCCGGCCTTTGCGATATCCGTTTTCCGCAGCATGAGTAATGCTCTTCCCTATCTAAACCAAATCCCTGAGCTAAAATTCAAGTTTTCTGTCGCGGCGTGCTACGGCGGAATCTGTGGCTTCATTATGAAATCATTGCTTTTTTCACAGATATGCTCCCTGCAATCGACAGCCCACATCCTGACGCAGAGGCGGCGCCACCATGCTGTCCGAAAATGCAGGTGAAGGCGCGGCGCTATGATCGCCTTCACCTCCGTCGCCTATTCGTTTTTGTCCATATCGACGTATTCTGCATCGATTACTTCATCATCCTTTTTCCCCGATTCCTGGGAAAACCCGCCTGCTGATGGTCCTTCTCCTCCGCCAGCCGCGCCTTGCGAAGCATTCTGGCCTGCGGTTTTCTGATACATGACTTCTGCAAGTCTATGCGAAGCCTTAGTGAGTTCATCGAAAGCCGCATTAAGCTCACTTGCCTCGGATGAACTCTCCAGAGTGGACTTGGCTTTAGACAAAGCGCCGTCCAGATTCGATGCATCGGCGTCCGAAATTTTATCTCGGTTTTCTTTAAGGATTTTTTCGGTGCTGTAAATCAGGGTGTCCAGTTTATTCTTGGATTCAATTTTTTCCCGATTTTTCAGATCCTCATCCGCATGAGCTTGAGCATCCTTGGTCATTTTTTCGATTTCATCCTTGCTTAGGCCGCTGGATGCCGTAATGGTGATTTTTTGTTCTTTGTTGGTCGCCAAATCCTTGGCTGAAACATTAACGATTCCGTTCGCATCAATATCGAATGTAACTTCAATCTGCGGAACGCCTCTCGGAGCGGATGGAATCCCCACAAGATGAAATTTCCCGAGGGTTCGGTTATCCCGCGCCATGGCGCGCTCACCCTGCAAAACATGAATTTCCACAGAGGTCTGATTGTCAGCCGCCGTAGAAAAAATCTCGGATTTCCGAGTGGGAATCGTTGTATTTTTCTCTATGAGTTTGGTAAATACACCGCCCAGCGTTTCAATTCCCAAAGAGAGCGGCGTCACATCCAAAAGAAGCAGGTCCTTTACATCGCCGGCCAAGACGCCCGCCTGTATGGCCGCGCCGACAGCCACGACTTCATCCGGATTAACTCCTTTGTGCGGATCCTTGCCAAAATAATCGTGCACCATTTGCTGAACGCGCGGAATCCTGGTCGAGCCTCCCACGAAAACCACTTCGTCGATATCGCTCGGTTTCAATCCTGCATCTTGGAGAGCCTGCTTTACCGGCGGAATTGTCCGCTGCAGAATATCCTCCACCATTTGTTCGAATTTGGAGCGCGTCAATTTCATGTTCAAATGCTTCGGGCCCGACGCGTCGGCAGTAATAAAAGGCAGGCTTATTTCCGTTTCCATAACCGTGGACAATTCCATTTTGGCTTTTTCTGCAGCCTCCCGCAGCCTCTGCAACGCCATCTTGTCTTTTGAAAGATCGATCCCCTGGTCCTTTTTAAATTCTTCAATTATCCAATTCATCAACCTCTGGTCAATGTTATCTCCGCCCAGATGGGTATCTCCGTTTGTGGATTTAACTTCCACGACGCCTTCTCCGACTTCCAGAATGGAAATATCGAATGTGCCCCCCCCGAAATCGTAAACGGCGATAGTCTCATCCTTCTTCTTGTCGAGCCCATATGCCAAAGCTGCGGCCGTCGGTTCGTTAACTATCCGTACAACGTCCATGCCGGCAATTTTACCCGCATCCTTTGTTGCCTGCCGCTGGCTGTCATTGAAATATGCGGGAACAGTAATTACAGCTTTTTCTATTTTTTCGCCAAGATATTCCTCCGCTGCCTGTCTCATTTTTTGAAGAATCATTGCGGATACTTCCGGAGGAGAGTAAGTTTTGTCTCCCATCTTAACATGTGCGTCTTCGTTTGGTCCGGATACGACCTTATAAGGAACCAGCTTCTGCTCTTCGCCTACCTCCCCTATTTTTCTTCCCATAAACCGCTTGATGGAAAAGATTGTATTCTCAGGATTTGTAACCGCCTGGCGTTTTGCCACCTGGCCAACAAATCTCTCATTATTCTTTCCCATAGCAACCACAGACGGAGTTAATCGGCTCCCTTCCGGGTTGGTAATGACCTTAGGCTCGCCCCCCTCCATTACCGCAACCACCGAATTCGTTGTGCCTAGGTCAATTCCGATAATTTTACTCATTTCATTCCTCCTTAAAGAATCCTATTCTCTTCAAATTTGTAAGACAACCATAAGTGCAATATAAGCTTCCCTACACTTTCTAAGTGCTATTTTTATATAGGACCTGAGCGTCTTATTGTCAATAATTCTTTAGCAGAAACGTTGAAGCTATTTATTTTATATTAAATTACAATATATTTAATACCCTGGCGTCAGTGGTGGAAGTCTAAACTGTCGCATTTCGAGCACCGCACCGGCAGATTCAACGCGGTTCGGCTCAGGCGATTTAGTGACATTATCGAGCAATGCAAATGCAGCAGATGCAGTGCCCCGCCGGAATCCTTTGAGCATAATAGGATTGCGGCGCCAGCTCGAGGTGTGCAGGCCCCCCACGCAGGCATTGCTGTAAATATGCCCCGATCTGCCCCCCCAGTATAAGCTTCATTGATAATCGAGGTTAAAGCATTAAGGTCGTGAATCTCAAACTGCATCTACACGGAACTATATGATATGATGTGTCTACTATGGGATTCAGAGTGATTTCTTTTCTAGTGCTGCTGTTCTTTGCTACGGCTTTGAATTTTGCCTATGAACCGAAATCGGTACCGGTTCGCTCAATAGAAGACTATCCAGCCCGCGCTTCCTTAGGTTCGGTTACAATTGCAGCAGATCCCTATCCCACCAATGAAAAATCAAGCCAAGCCTTTGACGTAAAAAACCTCAACGATCGCGGCTATTTCCCTCTTCATGTTATAATTCAAAACGATTCTCAAGCGTTTCTAAAAATAAGCACATTAAGGGTCATTCTTATCACCGCATCCGGCCAGCAGCTTTATACAACGCCCGCGGCTGTTGTTGTCGATGACGTTGTCAAGTCAGGATTCGCCTCGAGGCTCCCTTTAATAAAATCGCGCGGGGGGGCTCAATCTCCACTTTCCGATTTTACCTCCAAGGAATTGACCAGCAGAATCGTGGATCCGGGAACAGTTAGCGACGGCTTTCTGTTTTTCTATACTCCGGAGACACAAGAGAGCTTTTTTGCCGGAAGTACGCTTTATATTCCAAAATTGGAGGAAGAGGGTACGGGGAAAGCCATAGGGCCTTTCTTTATCCCGCTGGATTCCGCCTTATCTGCTAAGGAATAAACTATTTCCAGGCATATAATTGCCGCGGGATGACAGCCATAAAAAATAGGCTGCTTTCGCTGGCGCCATAACCGGAATAATTATGATTGATATTAACGGTCTCGTTTCCCGATTCCAGCATAGATACGGGAAAATTCCTCGCGTTTTTCGTGCTCCCGGACGCATCAATCTAATTGGCGAACATACCGACTATAATGATGGTTATGTCCTTCCCATTGCCATTAATCAAGCGACTTACGTTGCTATCGCAAGCCGTTCGGACCGGATGTTGAGGGTTTGGTCACTGAATATTGACGAAAGTATTGAATTAAACTTAGACAAACTCGGCGCAGGCCGCTCAGGGAAATGGCAGGATTATATTGAAGGGATGGCGGCAGCGCTGATCAACCGCGGCGCTTTATTAAGAGGATCCGATATTGCTTTAAACAGCGACATTCCCATCGGCGGCGGCCTTTCTTCATCGGCTGCTCTCGAAATGGCTCTTGGAATGGCGCTTACTTCGATTTCCGACAGCCCCATAGATAAAACATCCCTTGCGCTTGCCGGCCAGCGAGCCGAGCATATCCATGTGGGAATCCAGAGCGGTATTATGGATCAATTTACGGCGGCACATGCCGTTGAAGGCCATGCCCTGCTCTTGGACTGTCGTTCCCTAAATGCAAAATCCGTCCCCGTGAATCTGGGGGACT
Source organism: uncultured Acidobacteriota bacterium (assembly GCA_964506795.1). GTDB lineage: Bacteria > Acidobacteriota > UBA6911 > UBA6911 > UBA6911 > UBA6911. The sequence continues at coordinate 22,809 of CAZDMR010000056.1, forward strand.
GCCAGATTGTGATCTGCGACAGCAAGATCCGGCACCGTTTGGCTTCTTCAGAATACAATCTGCGCCGGCGCGATTGTGAAACCGGCGTGAAACTGCTGAGCACAGCTTTGCCCGGAATTCGCGCTTTGCGTGATGTGACTCTGGTGCAGCTGGAAGGTTGCCGGTCTATTGTGCCCGATACTGTGTTCCGCCGCTGCCGGCATGTCGTGAGCGAAAACGAACGGACATTAATAGCCGCCGATGCCCTCGCGGCGGGCGATTTGGCTTCCATGGGCGCATTGATGTCCGCATCTCATCAGTCTCTGAGAGATGATTATGAGGTCAGCTGTTTTGAATTGGATTTGCTCGTCCAAAGCGCGCAAGCACAACCGGGCGTGTTTGGGGCCCGAATGACGGGAGGCGGATTTGGCGGCTGTACCGTTAACCTGGTGCGGCGCGGGGGCATCTCCTCATTTCGGGAAAACGTATCCAGAGCATATCGAAAGCATACCGGTATTATTCCTGGAATTTTAACCGCCGAAGCAAGCGGAGGCGCCGAAGAAATCCTCCTGCCGTAAAGCGTCTCAGACCGCAGGGTGCACAAATGGCATTCATTGCCGCAATTTACTTGCGTTTGATCCTGTACACTTCTGCGTAAATCCGGCGTAAGGGAGCTACGCAATATTGATGTATCAATTCCATGAAGTTGGGCGGGTCCGCGACAAGCTCTTCCAAATATTCGCTTTCGACCCCAAAGGATAGCCGAACGATGTCCGCTTTGCCTTCCCTCGTTTCGAGCTTTATGCTGTCCCGCAAATCCTCAGGCAAATGAAATACCTCGCAATTACAAAGCTTTTTCAGTTTTTTGAATCCTTCGATCGGCTTGTCTTTGTTGGTCTGGTAATAGACCGCCAATCTTCGCCTCAGCTCATTGTAATCAAAGTTGGGGACTTTATTGTTGATGCTTGCTTCCAGGGTGCATCCGTTTTCTTTCGACATCAGATAAAGACCGTAGGTGAAATCCAGATCCCCTTTATTGAATTTTATCCTATGCCCGCTTTCGTCGTGGAAGCGCTTGAGTTCCTCTGTAACGGTGATTTCGGCATTCTCAGCCTTTTTTTCGCAAGTGATGTAATAATCACTGACGCTCAAATACCACTGGTCGATAATGGCCTCCAGTGCTTTATCTATCAATTTGGCGGTTGTTGGTGATGTTTTCCTCTTTGCAGACAATCCCTTATTCCTCATATAAATGAACTGTTGATCAGTGACTGTGGTTTGTAAAACCTTTTAGTATATCACGGAGCTTTTCGTATTTAAAAAGGGATCTATGACTTGATCTACGATTCAGACAGTGGCAGCCGGCCGCCGGGCTGGAACGCCCTGCGTGCCCCATGATTGAACCCAGCCGATTCATTTGACAGCGCTTTGGCGATTAGAGATAATTCCTCACTCTAAGTCCGACCGTGGGCGGTTAGCTCAGCTGGGAGAGCGCCGCGTTCGCAACGCGGAGGTCGAGGGTTCAAATCCCTTACCGTCCACCAATATCCGATCTCGCCAGAATTCAGCAGGTTTTAATTCTCCGGGGAGTGGTTTGCTAAGCTAAAGGCTTGTTCATCAATTGAGAACAATGCTCCGAAAGCGCATCCGATGCGGCACCAAGTGCATTTCCCCGCTTAGGCGATCGCGAACCGCCGCTAG
>CAZDMR010000057.1:0-23787 GCA_964506795.1 uncultured Acidobacteriota bacterium
GCAATGAAAAAACTGCGATGATTCCCGCGCATGCTTTAAGCTCGCTTATTTAAGGTCTAGGTAGTGTTTTTGTTGCACTTATCGGCCTCGCCATGATAAGCGTTTGTTTCTGTCAACACATGTATTTATTTAGATTATCACCCGAGGGTATCAGCCGGCTGATCTACCCGGGGCGTCCTTTTATTGAATCTCTCGATATATCCGAATACATCAGGAATAAATCTTCTCCCGAAGACACAATTGCGGTTCTTGGTTCTGACCCACAGATTTATTTTTATTCCCGCCTACGCTCGGCAACTCGATATATCTATACGTATCCTCTTATGGAATCCCATGATTTCGCAAAACCAATGCAGCAGCAGATGGTTGCCGAAATAGAATCTCAAAGACCGCAATTTATTGTTTTTGTCACCAGCCATACGTCCTGGCTTCCTCTGCCCCGCTCCAACAACCATATCTTCATATGGTTAGAGCATTATTTGCAGCGGCTTTATAATATAGCAGCCGTCGTAGAGATATCTCCCGGCAGTAGAACCATTTATAAAAGCAGCGCGCTCTCTCACCATCCTTTTCCGGCAGCAAGTGATGCGGTTTTAATTTACCAACGAAAATAACCTGCAATAAGAGTCGAGACATTAAACGCCGCCATTTATAATAGCCCCCCATTCTGCCTCCCCTCACGACCCCTTTTACAAAATTCATTGCGAAGGACCTTTTCACCTCGATACCACGGGTGACGGATACGACATTAGCGGCTATCCATGAATGCTTATAAGCTTCTTGGCATACCGGGTATACTGCCACAATGAAATTTGCACAGAATTCCGCAAAAGATCTTTTGTTTCCATATTGCATACAAAATATTCACGCCTCAGGCTTGCATGCATTTTTTATACGATTAACAAAAGCGTTTCGCTTTATCTCTTTAATGTATCCTCCTTTGTCATTGCTTCTGCTTCTTGTAACACGACGAAAAGCAATAACTGTCCCAGTTATTGTATGGATCTATCCAAGCAGTATGTCCTCGATGCGCCAAGCTGCGGCGATGATTCCGCCATCGCAGGGGTGTTTATTGAACGGCGATACGATGATGAGGCTGTGACTGCTACAATAAGAGATAAGACTTATAAAACACCTTATTTCTATTCCAGCGACGGGGGAGATAGTTGGCATCAAGATAATGATTGTCATGAAATCCGCGCTCCTAGGAACCGCAAGCTCCATGAAGCCGAAAGCAGGCCTTACCCGCCCATTGCTGCAAATGGAAAGATTAGATATAGAGCGATATACCATTCAAATAGGAAAATCTTTACTGAAAGATCGACAGACGGCGGCATAACCTGGATGCCGATGAAGCGATATTTGATTTCTGGGAATATATTGCAGCACTTTTATGGTGGTTTTGTATATCATCCCAAAAACCCAATGATCTTTTGTGTTATAGCATCTTTACCGTGTCATTTGGGCCGCTACGGAATGTTCATGACTGACGATGGAGGGGATATATTTTCGCTCATGTACACCTGCGACCCAGCAGCAACAGTGGTGGCCTTTAGCAAGTCACATCCGAATATCCCGTATGGAACCGGCAGGCTCGGATCTTTACTAAAAAGCACTAATGGTGGTAAGAAATGGGATCTCTTGGGTCAGAATGATCTGATTCGTAAAACGAGGCATATTAAATTGGATCCATTAGATCCTAAAGACAAGCAATTCATTGAAAGCATCACTAGAATATATGATATAGCGATAGATGCCGATAATAGCGACATTTTATTCGTTGCCACAAGCAAAGGTTTGCTGATAAGCACAAATGAAGGAGATTCATGGTGCAGGATCGACATCGGAACAAACCAAGCGGAGGCGATTAGAAGCATTGTTATGATGCCGAATGATTCGGACACTTTGTTTATTGGCACAGTTGAGGGGTTACTGCGTTCCAAAGATCGCGGACGCAATTGGGAAAGGATTGATGTGCTTGCCCGCATAAAATAACAAACGCACTTGCAATTGCGCAATTATTGTGATGCTGTTCAACCCGCATTATTCATGAATCTTCTGCTGCGGCGACGGCTTCAGAATTTTTTCCGAGGATCAGAATAGTCCGCCTTCCGAACCCCGCTTGATGCGAACAGCCGCATCTCCTGGCCGCAAACTAATGCAAACGCAAGACTTAAAATTTCTTACAATTCAAGAATTGTTTACATATAATGGTTCTTCAGAAACAGAAACAGCCTCGATAGAAATGGACCCTTTGAAAACCGGCATTTGTTTTTCCTATCGGCCGCCTCTTTTCTGATAAAGAAATAATTTCATGAAACCCAGAAAAATTGGAGACCAAGTATGAATGAAACGGTTTTTAGCATTGGTGGTTTTTCTTCCCGCGGCGAGGACGGCGGCGATGGAAACGTGCTTAAGGACGAATATGATGTGGCGATCTTCGGCGCGGGGCCGGCTGGTTTGACTGCCGCGATTTATGCCTCCCGCGCAAAGATCAATGTCCTGGTGCTTGAGAAAGAGACCGTCGGCGGAGAGGCTGCGAGCACCGATCTGATTGAAAACTACCCCGGTTTTCCAGAGGGCGTGCGCGGCTCCGAACTGGCCGAGAATATGCGCTCCCAGGCCGTACGCTTTGGAACCCAAATCGTGTTCGGCGAGCCGAAAATATTAAACCTGCGCGGTCAGCCCAAAGAGATTTTAATCAATGATAAGCTCGTTAAGGCAAAATCCATCGTTGTTGCTTCCGGCACTTCGTCCAAGTCTTTGAATATTCCGGGCGAGAAAGAATTCAAGGGTAAAGGGGTTTCCTATTGCGCCACTTGCGACGGGCCGATCTTTAATGGGAAAAATGTCGCCGTGATTGGATGCGGCAACTCGGGATTACAGGAAAGCCTTTTTCTTCTCCGCTTTGTAGAATCCTTGACCATGGTTGAATATCTACCGACAATTCAAGCAGAAAAAATCCTCCAGGATCGTCTTATGGAACACAAAAACGTGACTTGTCTTCTCAGCCATGAGGTTCTATCCATTCATGGCGATACTTGGGTTAGGTCGATCACTGTTAAAAATCGAGTGACCGGTGAGAGTAAGGAGATGCCCGTGAGTGGGGTATTCGTATACGTAGGGCTCGTTCCCAACACGTCGTATCTCGATGGCCAGATTGATTTGGATCGCTGGGGCTATGTGCTTACAGACCCCAAAATGCAAACATCTACGCCGGGCGTATTTGCAGCCGGTGATGTGCGTCAAACTGAATTGCGGCAGGTGGCCACTGCCATTGGGAATGGCGCCATCGCTGCCGCTTCCGCACAGCGCTTTATCGAGTCATTAAACGCCGGCCAGTAACCGGTAAAATTGATAAAATCCTATAAAAGGAGCAAGGCATGTCTCACATTTCAGAGAAAGATCAAGAAGTGCTGAAGAAAATGTTCAGCGCTATGCAAAATGATGTCAAGATCATCCTTTTCACCCAGGAATTTGAATGCGAATACTGCCAGATGACCCACGAACTGATGAAGGAGTTGGCGCAACTTAGCGACAAAATTTCCCTGGAAATTTACGACTTCGTCAAAAACGAAGCCGAGGTTGCGGAATATAAAATTGAGGAAATTCCCGCCATTGTGGTCCGCGGGGAGAAAGACCACGGCATCCGTTTCCTTGGCATCCCCGCCGGGTATGAGTTTGGCTCATTGATTGAAGATATTATGAATATCTCCAAAGGCGCCACCTCGCTCAGCGCGGAAACCAAAGAGGCATTATCCAATCTGAAGAAGCCGCTGCATATTAAAGTTTTTGTCACCCCAACCTGTCCGCACTGCCCTAGAGCAGTGCTCATGGCGCACGAGATGGCCCTGGAAAGCGATATGGTTACCGCCGACATGATCGAGGTGACCGAATTCCCGCATTTGGCGCATCACTACGATGTCGGGGCGGTTCCGAAAATGGTCGTCAACGAAACAGTGGACTTTGTGGGAGCCGTCCCCGAGCCGCAATATCTTGAACAGGTTCTGCGTGCCGCAACCGATTAACCCGGATTACGCATATAGAGATTGTCCTGCGGCGTCGGACCCCGCAAGATAAGCTTGTGACGGCTTATAACAGCCTCCTCTTGCGGCGGCGATCGAGAATAATAAAGGGGCGCCGCGGGCGCAGCCCCTGTAAGGCTATTTAGATTATCGGATTCGTAGGATTCGCAGCCCGGAACATTCATGAAGCTTCTACTTCGGCGGCAAGGATCCAGGCATGCTTACGCCGCCTCGCTCAGAAACGTTATGAATAATCCGGGCTGGGAGCCCGTCCGAAAATTGTATGTGCCGCGCACTCTCAGCGTTCAGCCCCTCAATAAATCCTTTAAGCCTCACCCATTGCATCGGCATCAAACTTTTTCGCAAAACGAAAAGCGGCCGCGGATAAAGAATCTATGGGCTGCGGCCGGAAGTCTTTTTTGCCAGGATTGGATTTGCAAACGAAATACGGCGATGACCGATGCCCGGCTTCCCATTTTGAGCACCGGCTATATCAGCCTCCCGCCGGTAAAACTTATGTCTAAGGGGATTATTAGCTTCCCGGGCGCGGAAACCGCTTTCGAGCGTTGCCGCTATCTTAAGGAGCGTTGAGCGCCGCCGAAAGAGCGGTATCAAATCTTCATCGATAATTCAGATTTATACCAGGGTTTCTCCAGCTTCCTTGTTCGTTACTTTCGTTTCATGTCGCTTGACTCGCCGAATGCCCCCGGCGTATCCAGATGCTTGAGCCAAAAAGCCTGCAATTCCTGAGTGCCGGCCGTTAGGGCCTGTCAATCAATAACATTTACATTTTGCTGCTGGTCCCCAGGTGCGCCGGCACGGCGCGAGCGATGAGCACACCGGGAGTATATGAAGAGCGAGCAACAAAGCCGACGGGCCTGCGGACCGCAGCCCGGAGGGGCGCGGCGGCGGGCGGCTATCTGCAGCGTAGGTGTAATCTGTTTTACGTACAGGAAAGAATGCAGGGGCAGGAGATAAATTCCAAAAAAACATTTTCCTTCATTTCAGCTACTATCGGATAAATATCAAGAAAAAGCTTGGCGTTGATTCTCGCCAGATGGGCGTTGAACTTGCCTTGAAGCCCTTTATTGTCCGTGCATACAAGCAGGTAGCCGTCTTTTTCGTTTCTTGTAAATGTCCATACATCGTCCGAATCATTTATAAATGACCATTGGCCGATGAGATCAGGTTCAAATATAAGATCCTTTCGCGTGTATATAGGATGAATGGATCAGACAAAACATCCCGAGCACAGAAGCAGAATGCCCAAAAGTGCTCCCGATCTTGTCTTACGCATGAATCCTTTTCCCTTTAGACCGGCCCGGTATCGGAGATAATAGGCAACGCCGGGCCGGATTTTGATTCCTCGGCAGTTTTTCTTACGGAAAGTCAACCTGCCGCTATGCCTGTCCCTTTTTCTTGAACAGTCCGATTATGTAAAGGAGAACAATCGCTCCAACCAGTGCGGTGATGAGTGACCCGAGCAGGCCCCCCCCGCCGACGCCGAACAGCCCGAACAGCCAGCCGCCGATGATTCCTCCGATGATTCCCACGATGATATTGACGAGAACCCCAAAACCCCTTCCCTTCATAATCAAGCCGGCGAGCCATCCGGCCACGCCGCCAATAATCAGAAACCATAAGAAATTCATAGAATTTTCTCCTTCCTTGTAGTCCCTTACAATTTCGCGCTTGCGGCCCTTTACCTGCCGTGCTGAATAGTCTTGTGAAATTTCTCGGTATTTCAACTATGCCTGCACAAAACATAATAGAATCAACGCCTGAAATTCAATGAAAATTGCATAATTCAGGTTATCCAGGACCAAAAGCCCGGCAAGATAGAAAGCAAATAGGTATTAAAGGGCATTAATGGGTCCTATCGGATCGCACGCCGCCGTTGCCGATTTTCTCTACAGTGCTGTAACGCGAAAGGGCTTTGCCAGTTTCAGTGATGATCCCCCATTGAATGAAGACCTGCATCATGTTTGACATTCATTGATGGTTCTTTAGGCTGATTGTATGACCCTCGTGCGGATGCTGGATTGCCGCAGTTGCCTTTTTCCCAGAATAGAAGCCGGAACGCCAGCTTCAATTATTTGACCGGGCCGAGATAGCGGTCGAACCAATCGAGCGTTTCCTTGATCGCCATTTTAAAGCTATCCTTGAAGTCGCCGTGGCTTCCTTCCCAGTAGACCTGCCGCTTGTCCTTTTCGGGTGCGCCCAGAAGTCGAAACATCGGACGTATTGATGTCTCGATCGGGAAAGCGAAATCGGAACGGCCGTTAATCATGAGGGTCGGGACCTGAAAGTGGGAAAGGAAATTTGACGGATCGGCTTCCGGCAACTGGTTCTGTTCGAAAAACAAACCCACACTGATGAGCGCGGCGGCTTTCAGACGTTGTTCACCGACCGCGAGGACCGGCAAATAGCAGGCGCCGTAGCTGAGACCATAAACGCCGAGCCGGTCGCGATCCACATCCGCACGGCTCACCAGGTAATCGATCGAGCGGCGGAAGTCTTTGGATAAGAGAATCAGCCGGTCGCGATTCTCATTGGGTCCCGCGGCTGCGGTAGCATACCGGCGCTGATATTGACCCTTGAGAACCGGAAGCAGGAACGCACGCCCGCTCTTGAGCAGGAAGCTAAAGAAACATTCCTGCGCAGGCTGAGGCGATCGAAAACGGAATGACATACCGGGCTCTGCGTAGATGATCGTCTGATAGGGAGGAGTTCTGCGCTTCGGTATGTAGAAATAACCAAAGACCCGCTCGTCTCCATAAGCAGCGGCAAAGGAGATCTTCTCGCGTTTCCAGTAAGAATTCTCCGCGTCCACCCCTTCGACGCGCGAATCGAGATCCGCAGGATCATAGGCATATAGACTTTCATATAGCCGGAACACGTCGTCCGAGACAGGCTTCTCTTTTCTGAAGTCATGAACGGGCGTGGTAACCGGCGCCTGGAGCTCGGATTCGGCGTCCGCGTCATAGCGAACACAGCGAATGCCATTTTTGTCGGATCGATCCCATGGGTCGCGGGCATCCTGGCCGGAGAACATCCAATCCGGCTCATTCCATGCGCCGCCGCTAGCATAGCGCTTACCACCGATTTCATTCCAGCACCACTCTCTTACGTTGCCGGCCATATCGAAGGTGCCGAAGTCGCCAATACCTTTGAAAGCACCGACGCGCGCCGGGCCGGCGTCGCCGAAATTGCTCAGCACGGTAATATCCGCGAACCAGCCCGGACTCGCGGCCTTTTCCCAATGATAGATGGTCGGCAACTGCTTCCCCGCAAATTCCGCGTATGCCGCGGCTTCGTACCAGCTGACGCCGCTTACCGGATAATCATCATGGCCTTGCGGGTATTCGCCCAGCTCCCAGGTGGAAGGGCCCGGCCGGCCCGTGGCATCGCGAAACAACTGCATGGCTTCTTCCCAGGGGAGTTTGCGGCCGCTCTGAACAAACTCCTGTTTCCAGTACTCCCGTTTTCGGTATCCTCCGCCGTCGATGAACTCTTTGAACTGACGGTTGGTGATTTCGTAACGGTCAATAAGGAACGAGCCAAGCTTTACGGCATCCAAGCCGGAGACGCCCACGGCGCCGCCTGGGACACGCACCATTTCGGGGGGAATAGTGCCCTGGGCATCCAGGTCGAATTCCAGGGTGGTTCCTCCGTGGATTTCTCCCGAGCCAAGTATGGTTTGGAATCCGGGTTTTACGATGCGCAGGCGATAGTTTCCCCACGGCAGTTCTTGTGTGGTGAACGGCGTCGTGCCGAGATACAGCCAGTTATTGTCATCCGGGGCGTATCCCGTTGCCCAGACTTCCGCTCCGGGTGGATTGGTACGAAAAGAAGTCGGCACGGAGATGTTTTGATGGATCTGTCGCAGCATTGGATCTCGAGGAAGGACCGCCTCGGCGCGGCGCAGCATGCGGAAGGCATCATCAAATTCATAGGAATCCAACAAGCGGGAAATCTGCGGAACGGCCTGCTCTCTCACCCAGCGGACACGCGAATTGTGCATGTAAAGCCGTATGCCAAAAAATCCAAGCAGCAGAAGAATCGCGGCTGCCGGGATGGCGAATCGGGGCCGCCGGACGATAGCGATGATTCGTCGGCGATTCCGTCTCCGCTGGAATTCCTGAATTATTGAGCGGATTCCTCGAATACTGCTCAACCTCCGGTTTGCATCCTTCTGAAGACATTGCTGCAACAGTTTCCGGATAACCGCCGGCGTCTCGGCCGGCAAAGCCTGCCAGTCCGGCTCGTGTTCGAGCACGGCTGCAATAGTGTCCGACACGGTCTCCCCTTTGAAGGCATGTTTTCCCGAGAGAAGCTCGTATAAAAGACAGCCAAAGGCCCATATATCAGCACGCTGGTCGACATCCGTCCCGCGCGCCTGCTCTGGACTCATGTACCCGGGAGTGCCGACAATATGCCATGCCTTGGCCTCTGAGCCGGTGAATGCCATCGGCTGCGAAAGATCCGGATTTCCGTCGGTCCGCTCCTTTGCTTTTGCGAGGCCGAAATCCAACACCTTGACCCTGCCCTCCGGCGTGACTTTGACATTGGCAGGTTTCAAATCGCGGTGGATGATCCCTTTCTCGTGCGCGCTTTCCAGCCCCTCCGCAACCTGGCGGCAGATCTCGAGCGACTCCTCCAACGGCAGCGGGCCCCTTGTCAGCCGCTGCGTCCGCGTCTCGCCTTGCACCATCTCAAGCACCAGGAAGCGCTTTGTGCCGGCCTGTTCAACCGCATGGATTGTGGCCACATTTGGATGACTCAACGATGCAAGGAGTGTCGCTTCCCGATCGAAACGCGCCAGCCGCTCGGGATCATTTGTGAAGACGTCCGGCAAGACCTTGATGGCTACATCTCTTTTGAGCCGGTCATCGCGAGCGCGATACACTTCACCCATTCCCCCAACCCCGATCTTTTCTACAATGCGATAGTGCAGGAACGCCTCACCGGTTAGATCCGCTATTGCTTCGTTTTTGGCCATCTCCAGAGCGGCTATTTCAAACGCGGGAGTTTCCATGAACGCATCCTTCCCTGCCCCTCCAGCCAGAAACGAGTCCACTTCCCTGCGAAGCTGATCGTTGCCGGCGCAGGCGCTCTCCAGGAAAGCTTCGCGTTCCCCGGCTTCGTACTCCAGCGCATCCAGGCAAATGCGTTTGACCTTCTGCCAACGCTCCGTTTTCATCGCTCCACCCGATGTTTCAATTCGTGCAGCAGCCACAGCTTCGCTGATTTCCAGTCCCGAATGACCGTAAGCCGGCTCACACCCAGAACCTCGGCTGTCTCTTCTTCACTCAAGCCTCCGAAAAACCGCAGTTCCACGACCTTTGCCTGTCTTGCATCGACCTCGGCGAGGGAATTCAAGGCATCGTCAACCGCAATCAGGTCAGGATCGTTCTTCGGGGAAATCATGAACGACTCTTCGAACGAGATCCGGGGCGATTGGGCGCGTCTTTTCTGCGAACCCCGGGCACGCGCGAACTCAACCAGGATCCGGCGCATCAGACCGGCGGAGACGGCAAAAAAATGAGCGCGGTTCTGCCACTCAATTTTGCCCGCATGGGTCAGCCGCAGATAAGCCTCATTAATCAAGGCGGTGGTCTGGAGTATGTGGCCGGGCTGTTCGCGCACCATGTAGAGATGGGCCAGCCGGCGCAGTTCTGTGTAGACGCGGGGAATGATCTTGTCCAAAGCCGTCTGATCGCCGCGATACCAATCGTGAAGCAGCAAAGTCAGGTCGTGTGAGGAGTCGCTCATTACATACGCCCTCTTCCGCGCCAAACTTGAAAACCGCCGGTTTTAGGTTCTCCGGATCAAATTTATTTTTAATAGTATGTTACTTTTTCCGGACCGTTTTCGCAATAGGAAGCGTGGCAGGCAAAGCTCCTGGGACCTCGGGCGTCACGCCTAGATGCGGCTGAGGCCCAAAGTCTCCCAGGATGAAACTCGCATTATTGCCTGCGGGTTTTACAAAAAAGGAAGATGCTGCAGCATCTGTCGTACCCTGCTGAACTGTCGAACGAGGGATTCATGCGGTATCTTCGTCGGCCCGCTCAACAGGGCGGGCATTTCTAGAAAGGAGATAGGGTTTATGAAACGGTTTATTAACACAAGCTTTCTCTTCGCCACGCTCGTAATGAGCCTGGCGGCGGTGGCGGGCGCGGGCGATCGCGGTACTTGCAGAAGCACCGCGGTGGTAGGAACGTGGGGATACACTCTCACCGGGTATGTCATCCTACCAAGCGGCCCGGCTCCCTTTGCAACGGTCGGGAGGGTCATTTTCCATGTTGACGGTACTATATCGGGGACGCAGATCGCCAGCTTGGGCGGGCAGGTCAGCGAGGACACGATTCTGGGGACTTGGGAGCCGACTGATCCTGACGGCATATTTACGTTTTCGGTCGGCCTCTACGATGATAAGGGGAACCTGCTTCGAACGGCTGATTGGGCTGGTGTGCATGTAGATAGCGGAAGGGAGTCTCGAGCAATAATGACATCGCTTGTGCTTCCCAATGGCACAAGCATACCGGCGATCGTAACCTTGAATGCAAAAAGGCTGTACCCGGGCAACTCCGGGGCAGAACACAAACGCGGGGAAAGAGATTAACAAGATCATTTATGGGCTGCAAGGTTTGGTCTCCGTGATCATGCTAGGCGCCCGGATTGCCTCTTCCGTAATTTGAGAACCGGTATCCCAAAACTCTGATACCTCAATTAAAGGGGAGAGAAAACCGCCTGCTCCGTCCGCGACCTCGGACTCAGGCAAGAGATGCGGGCGGCGGCAGGCGAGGCATTAGGAAAAACCCATTTAATTTAAGATATGCATCGTGCTCTTTCAATCACCGGGGATCCTGCATAAACATTTTTGTACGACCTTGCAGTGTAGATAATAGAATCAGAGTCTGAAATTCAACGACAATTAGACAACACAGGTTATCGGAAACGCAGAAGTCCGGTCAGATGGAATCATTGCGTTCCGGGAGCTCGAAAACATCCGAAATGCGATGACCTCTCATGAGATTGCAAATCAACAAACGCAATTCCTTAATGAATATGAAAAGCCTACGCGCAAGCATTTCCTTATCCTGGGTATGCGCGGGGAACGATCTTGTCCAAAGCCGTCTGATCGCCGCGATACCGGTCGTGAAGCAGCAAAGTCCGGTCGTGCAGGGAGTCGCTCATTACATACGCCCTCTTCCGCCCCGAACTTGAAAACGGTCGGTTTTAGGATCTCCGGATCAAATTTTTTTAAATAGTATGTTACTTTTTCCGGACCCTTTTCGCAATAAAAGCCATGTGAGGATTGGCGCAGCAGGCAGGCGCAGGCGTTTCGAGAAAGGGGATCCTGTGCGATTTCGGCAGGAGATTGAACTGCCGTGCAGATGCAGGCAGGCCCTTGCTGAAAATCGGTCAATATCGATCCGGCTGAAGGTGTGCCAGGGCGATCCACTTATCGTCCCGGCAGCGATCTGCGCCGGTTCACGGAATACAGATAGGAGAAGGTCCAACAATAACAACAAATAACGATAGGAAAGGTCCTATATGAAACATCCAAAGAAAGCTCTGCTATGGATTCGGGGCAGTGTAATCCTTGCAGTCTGTGCGCTAGCTTTGGGCGCGCTGGGCAGCGGAAGCAGCGCCGGGGCCGATATCTTGGTAACGAACCTCAATGACAGCGGTCCCGGTTCATTGCGCCAAGCTATCCTTGATGCCGGATCAGGCCAAACGATCACTTTCAGCGTTTATGGCACCATCACCCTGACGACCGGCGTATTGAAGATAAACAAGAATCTCAACATCGAGGGGCCGGGTCCACAGCATTTGAGGATCAGCGGCAACCACACCAGCCGGGTCTTCGTGATTTTCCCCGATGGTTCCGGCGCACCAGGTAAGGTGACGCTCACCGGCATGACGATCAGCGACGGCCTGGCGGATGCCGACTCGCCTTTCTATCCCATCGGCCTGGATACACGAAGCGCTGGAGGCGCAATTCTGAATCTCTATTTCTTAATCCTATCGGACGTTGTCGTGTCCGGTAACCGTGCAATAGGCGACGCTTTGACGGCTCCCTTAGGCTTCCCTGGTGCTGGGTTTGGCGGTGCCGTTGCCAATGCTGGAATGCTGACCGTCGATAACAGTGCATTCATAGGCAACCTCGCTAGGGGCGCCGATGGCATTAACACCATCGATAGCGTCCCGCCTGCGTCAGCCGGTTTCGCTGGCGGCGGAGGTATTTTAAACGGCGGCCAACTCACAATTATCCACAGCAGGTTCACGCGGAACCAGGCAATCGGCGGCAACGATAGCAGCAGCGCCTTCTTCCCCGGACACGCTCCTGGAGGCGCCATTTTCAGCGCCGCCTCGGAGGCAATACTGCATGCCAGCGACAGCGAATTTAGGCACAACCAGGCCATCGGCGGCAATGGAAACGTTTCTTTAGCTCCGGCTGATCTTGGCGCGAACAAGGGTACCGGCGGCGCCATCAATGTTGCCGGGGGAAAGGCTACCATTGACCGTTGTACCTTCATGCATAATTGGTCTATTGGAGGCGCCGGGGACTCGGGCGCTGCCGATGGAGGAATCGGCGGGGCCGGCGCTATAATGGTTACTAATGCCGGCGGCTATGGTACAGAAGCCACTGTCAGCAACTCAAAGATCAAACACAACATAGCCCTTGGCGGACCGGGCAACGCCGGCGGTGAGGGCGGCGACGGCCAGGGGGGCGGACTTATCTGCGCGGCTGGCGGGATACTCACCGTTATCGACACTACCGTTGCGCGCAACCATGCCCAGGGCGGCCCCGGCGGCGAGGGGGGTGACGGCGGCGAAGGCCTTGGGGGAGGGCTCTATAGCCAATTAAATACCGTGCTTGCACTCGAAGGAGCGATCGTAACCAAAAACCTATCCTTGGGCGGCGAAGCGGGAAGCGGCGGCAACGAAGGAGAGGGCATCGGCGGGGGTGTCTATTATCTCGGCACCTACAGCGCCGACAAAGCGACCGTCATCAAGAAGAACCAAGCAACCACCAGCCATGACAACTTGTGGCCTTATTGAAAGGCCGCTGCACATGGCGCGGAAAAACAAACGGGGACCACGTAAACTCGATTTTCGTGGTCTCCGCGGCGTTTCACCCGTTCGTTGACCCGCTTTGCTGTAGCTCTCGGCTACTTGACCGGGCCGAGACAGCGGGAAAATCAATCGAGAGTTTCCTCGATCAATGTTTTAAAGATGGTCTGAACATCGCCATGGTTTCCTTTAGAATCGCAGCATGTTGATTAACTACCTTGGTACCAGGGAAGTGTAATTGTCGTCGGAAGGGAAGTGTAATTGTCGTCGGAAGGGAAGTGTAATTGTCGTTGATCACATTGCAAAAGAAGCGCTCCAGATTGATGGAGTGCTTCCCTTTTCATACTCAATGCCGCAACCCAAAGCTTCATTCTTCTCGCCCGGCCCTCACACGCTGCTTTCCATGGTCTAAGTCCTTTCTAGACTCTCCAGAAAAACGCTACTAGAGACGATGTACGACCCACGAAGGGAAAAAATGAATATCTAAAAACGGCCGCAGCCCGCTTCCTGGACATCCATTTTTAGGCAATAAAAAAGGACCGGGGGATTTTGGCAATCCGCTGATCCTTTTTGGCTTTCCAGATTATTGGACTTGTATGAGGCCTTGGTATTGCGGGGGACGGATTTGAACCGCCGACCTTTGGGTTATGAGCCCAACGAGCTACCAGACTGCTCCACCCCGCGATAATAAATAAATTATAGGTTCCGGCTTCTGGCGAGTCAAGCAAATCCTCAATAAAATCAATAATCTGCAAAAATAGTGGATTTTACTGAAGCTCTCGCTGGATTGCGCCGTCTGCCAGGATTTACATTGCCTTGACTGGGGTAGCAATGCGCAGATAGGCTATTTCCCAGCGTCCGCTGAGGTCTTTCTCTTTTCAAACAGGTAGAACGCGCGCAGGTGCCCGTCCTGCTCGGCCACCCAAAAATCCGCGGCCCCGTAATGCTTCTTGAAATAATGCCGGAAGACCTGGCGCATCTTTCCCTGCCATTCAAGAGCGATGCCAAGATCTCGGTTTTTTATCTCGGGAAGATTGTATGGCACCTCGAACAAAAATCGGTCCTCTGCGCAATTGAGTTTAACCGGGGATGAATTCATCAAACCCGGCGCCGTTTCCATCAGACGATTGATAAGGGATAAGCGTTTCAGTTCCTTCCGAAAATCGTGCTTCGGCGGCCCTGTTTCCAAACGGCGGGCGACGGCAACGCTGTCCAAATCCCAATAGGCCAGGATCCGGTCGGTGGGGAGGCCCCGTTCCAGAAGGCTCGTCGTTTCCCCGTAGAAATTTTGCTCGTAAGTGTCCGCTACGGCCCCAAGTTTTCCCAGGGTGAAGTAGGCATTCACAGGCTGCATCGGATCGATGAAGGACGTTATCCGTTTGATTTTACGCTTCAACGCTTCCTTGCGCTGAGCCAACTTCAGTTTGAATCCTACATCGAAATTCCTATAAGCTGTCCGAACCGCTATCATGTGCGAGTGTTGGAGAATGGCGCCGTGCAGCGATCCCATAATGCTGAAAACGAAACCCACCAGTTCTCCCAGGCTGTTGTATGCCCCAAGGACAATCCCGCCCGCACGATCTGCGGCCAAAAGCATCGGTGCCGGAACGATGTCGAGATCCTGCGAGCGCCAGACTTCCCGTTGGATATCTTCACAAGTCTTGTAATCCGCAAGGCTGCGAAATGGGCCGATGGCAACCTTGATTTCGTCTTTTCGCTTCTTTCCTCGAACAGCCGGACCCATTATTGCCTCCCTTCCTTTACATTGGGGGCTCTATCATAAATCAAAGCATTCCGGCGTTGGGATAAAAATATTTGAAAATCAGCGCTGTTGCCCATCATTGCCTCGGCCGGCGGGCGTCTTTGCTTCAGCATCCTCAAGGCCGCTTCATTTCCGAGCAATTTGTTCACGCCGTCAATATCAAATTCTCTCGGATACATTTCGTGCAGGACAGAAATCAATGTCAGCCCAAGAAGGACCGGCTGGAATCGTTCAATGTCGCTTATCAAAAACCTCAGGCCGCCGCAAAGCGACTGCTTGTTCGGCCCCGATTGAGGCGTAAAAAAAACCGGGACGAATTGAACGCCGGGGAGCCCAGCATCCCTCAATGAATCATAAAAAAGATCCGGGTCTATCCATGGAGCCCCGACAATCTCGAACGGACTGTCCGTGCCGCGGCCCACGGACACGTTGGTCGCTTCCAGCAGGCATATGCCGGGATATAGAAGCGCCTCCGTCATACTTCGAATATTGGGAGAGGGATTGATCCAAACTTGTCCCGTATCCCAATAATAGTAGTCTCGCTGCCAGCCTTTCATCTTAATAACGTGCAGCTCCGCGCCGATGCTTTTTCCTGTGTTGAAAAAACGCGCAAGTTCCCCGACCGTCATGCCGTGGCGCACCGGAAGAGGCATATATCCGGTAAAGGATGTCTTATCCGCGTCCAGCATCGGACCTTCTACATGAACGCCCCCCAGCGGATTCGGACGATCCAAGACATAAAAAGGGATGTCCGCGCGGGCCGCTTCCTCCATGCAATAGGCCATCGTCGTGATATAGGTATAGAAGCGCGCGCCGATATCTTGGACATCGAAAACCAACGCATCCAGTCTTTTGAGAACTTCAGCCTCCGGTCTTTCGGTCCTTCCATAAAGGCTGTAAATGGGAATTCCTGTAGATTCATCCACGCTGGAAGGCACATCGCTGTCCTGGGCCCCGCGGATCCCGTGTTCCGGGCTGAAAACGGCCACAAGCCTGCATTCGGCGGATTCATGGAAGAGATCGACCGTCCTCCTTCCGTCGACGGAACGGCCGGTGTGATTCGTTACCAGGCCTATGCGTTTCCCCGCCAAGGGCTTGAAATTCTGTTCCAGCAAAACGTCGATGCCGTTGAGTACTCGGAAATTTGTCCCGGCATCGGAGGGAGAAATCATACCCGAGAAAACCGCGAATAAGAGGAACCAATATTTTTGAACTTTGGAGGCCATAAAAATCCGTCCGCTATTAACCGCCATCAGATATCGCATAAAGATTTGCTGTTGACGATCAACACCGGGAGTTTATCCTGGAATCAGGATAGGCAGATTGCCTTCAAATCGTCAATCCGTAATTGTTTTCCAGCCGCGCAGGCTCAAATCCTTATAGATGACGCCCGCCGCCACCGCTCCCAGAATGAGAAATACGGTTCCTTTCAGCGCATGTCCAAAAATAAGGTTCCCAACGCCGAAAAGGCACATATAAACAAGAACGCAACCGCAAATCCAATCGAGAAGATTGAAAGCTGCGTCGCGTTGGACCGCAACATCCGGGGCTTTCCGTGCGACAGGGCCCCAAAACAATATGCCGGGCCGCACCTTACGATAGAAGGAAACCAAAACGGCATCTTTTTCGGGAGCGGTTATGAAGGTCGCCGCAAGCCAGATTACAGTAGAACACAAGACGGTGATAAGGACGATCCACGCAAATTGTTCGGGATCGTCGTTGCTGAGATTGAAGTGAATCTGCAGCAGCAGCGAAACAAAGAAAGAAGCCAGCATGGCAAACACTTCACTCCACGCATTAATGCGCCACCAGAACCACCTCAGGATAAGCACGCTTCCGGTCCCTGCGCCGATTGCGATCAGGAATTTCCATGCGTCCGCAATCGATTCCTGGTAATAGGTGACAACGCAGGAAATGATCATGATCAAAACTGTGGCTATTTGAGAAACGACGACATAATGCTTCTCCCCACGACCGCGAACCAGGAAGCGCTTATAGAAATCGTTTATGAGATACGAAGCACCCCAGTTCAGCTGCGTTCCTATGGTGGACATATAGGCGGCGATGAAAGCCGCAATCATCAGCCCCCGCAATGCGGCGGGAAATATCCGCGGATCAATCATTACCATGATGAAACCGGATTCTTTGTCCTCAAGCGACGGATAGAGCACAAGAGAACAAAGGGCAATCACAATCCACGGCCAGGGGCGCACAGCGTAATGAGCTATATTGAACCAGAGTGTGGCAAGCAGTGAGTTTTTTTCGTCTTTGGCGCTTAGAATCCGCTGCGCGATATAGCCTCCGCCGCCCGGTTCGGCTCCCGGGTACCAAGTGGCCCACCAATTGACGGCAAGATAAACCACGAACGTGAGCATCGGCATCCATGCCGATCCGATTTCGGGAATAAACGAAAGGATCGAGCCGCTTCCTCCGGCCGAAGCCCTGGCGGTGTCAATGCCGACAATTCCGAGCTTCAGTTCGCTCATGCCGCCGACTGATTGCACGGCGAAATAGGCCAGCACAATCATCATGCCCATCATCAGCGTGAATTGGAAAAGATCGGTTACCAAGACACCCCACAGGCCCGAAAGAGTGGAGATGAAAGCGGTCAAAAGCATGATTCCAAATACGATCAGCAGAGCCTGAATCTTCGTAACGCCGAATGTCAGAATAAATATCTTGACCATTGCGAGATTCACCCAACCCATGATGATGCAATTAATAGGCAACCCCAAATAGAGGGCGCGGAATCCCCGCAGGAAGGCGGCGGGGCGGCCGCTGTAGCGGATTTCGGCAAATTCGACATCCGTCAGAACTCCCGCTCGCCGCCACAAACGCGCGTAGAAAAATACCGTCAACATACCGCTCATCAACATGTTCCACCACAACCAGTTTCCGGCAATTCCGTAGTCGGCTACCAGGCCGCTAACGGCCAGCGGCGTATCGGCGGCGAAAGTAGTTGCCACCATCGAAGTGCCTGCCAGCCACCACGTGACCTTCCGCCCGCTCACAAAATAATCGTCTGTACTTGCAGTCGCGCGCTTTCTGTAATAAAGGCCGACAAGGATATTAAAGAGAAAATATGCGGATATGACGACCCAATCGATTAATGTAAGCTGCATTCAGCCCTCCGCCTATCAACAATGGATTTCAAAAAGGCATTTTAGCCGCCTGTCCATCGTTCAGTCTATTCGATAATCCTCTATCGGTAATTGCGGACTGCTGTTATTTCTTAACCCGGATTATTCATGAAGCTTCTGCCGCGGCGGCCGATCCAGGGGTGTTTCCATCAGCCGAAAAATAGATGTGAGAGAATTTGCAGGCTTTACCCTCGGTGCCTACTCCCATAAATTATTCACAGAATTTGTGGAAAACTTTAAAAAAACAGAATTTTAAACAGGAATAATTGACTGGACGAAATAAACTTAACACCTCTTTGCATAAACAATGTGCAATTGCAAAGAACAAAACAACGGTGCTTAGGGCCTGTCAATAAATACCATTTACATTTTGCTGCTGGGCCCCAGGTCCGCCGGCACGGCGGGAGCGATGAGCATACTGGGAGTATGTGAAGAGCGAGCAACAAAGCCGGCGGGCGGGTATCTGCAGCGTTGCCGCTCCTCAACGATGTCACCGCATCGCCTGCGTCGCGGCGCCTTACATCTACCCGCCCGGCGCTCGCGCCAAAATGTAAATGGTATTTATTGACAGGCCCTTAGCCTTGATTGTTAATGAGGACTTGCCGGAGCAGGAGCTTCATGAATAATCCGCGCTGACATTTTTACGCTATTGTATTGTCGCCCGGCTTATAGAATCGAATGAAGGCGAACCACCAGTTCCGGGCGTGCTTGCATGGAATCGAGATTGATTCACAAACTTGCGATCCTGATTGCGCTTCTCGCTCACGGCTCGGGCGAGTAGTTCCCTGAGATTTTTGCTTTCGAGCGTCTTTCCCTTGATAATAACGTAATATATTTTGTTCATAGCATCCTCTGCTATTGATACTTGCGCATAATGCTCACAACCACACCTTGAATTCTCACTCGATTTCCATCGAGGACGATGGGATCCAAGGCTTCATTTGCCGGCTGAAGCCTGACAAGCTTCCCTTCTGGAAAGAATTTCTTGAGGGTGACATTTTCTTCATCTATCAACGCAACAACGGTATCGCCAGGTCCCGCAGTCTCCCGTGATTCCACTATCACATAATCCCCATCCTTTATGTGTTCCTCTATCATCGATTCGCCTTTCACCCTGAGGATGTAATAATTCCCTCGATGCGGCAGAAGGCCTTCCGGGATCGGCAAGGTTTCCTGAGTGGAAACGGCCTCGATCGGTTTGCCTGCAGCTATATAGCCAAAAAGAGGAAGGTTCAGCACCTCCGTTGCGCCGTCTTGAAATAATTGAATCGACCGTGCGCGATTGGAATCACGATGGAGATAACCCCGGCTTTCAAGGGCCGCCAAGTGCTTAAATACCGCGTTGAGCGAGGCGAAATGAAAGTGCTTGGCAATTTCCTCCATGCTCGGGGAATAGCCGTTGTATTCAATAAACTCGGTTAGGAAATCCAGAATTTCTTTTTGGCGCTTGGTAAGCTTCATGGTTTCACCTTTTGTACACCAAAATAATGGGTGATAAAAGGGTGAATGTCAAGAAATAAAATCTTAATAGATGGCGTTTGGAGGCGGCCGGCCCCCCAAGCGGGGCCGGCCGAATGCATGCCCAATGATGCGTGAAACAACTGCAGAGAAAACTGGCTGGCGATCGCGGTTATAGTTTGAAGCCTTCTTCGTCCCGGCCGTCCTTATCATCCGGCAGGCCTATTTTAACCGAGATTTCCTTTTTATCGCGAATAACCTTTAGAGTTATCGAGCTTCCGGCTTCCTCGCGAATGAAACGGATCATATCTTCCGGATTTTCAACGCTCCGACTGTCCGCTTCAATGATTACATCGCCGGATTTAAGCTTCCCGTCACTTGGAGTCCCGCTGATTACGGAAGACACCAATGCTCCCTTTTTACCGGGCACTCCGAAGAATTCGCCAAGTTGATCCGTAAGAGGTTGAAGGGTGACCCCAAGACGCGGCCTTGGCTCGGAGATTATCGCCGGAACATCCGGCCACTCGAATTGAAACAAGCGGCTGCCGGGCCTGTAAAAATAACGCCGCCCTGAATCCATTCCTGCGCCGCCTTCTCTATCGCTTTCTTGTCTGCTCCTTAGCCGCGCCGTTAAATTCATCTGTTTGCCGTCTCGACTTATGACCAATTTCACCTCTCTTCCCGGAGGAGTTTCTTGTACCAAGCGCGACAGCTGGGAAGTTGAACGGACCGGATAACCTGCAAACTCCAACAGGACGTCATTTTCCTGAAGCTTTGCTTGTTCCGCCGGGCTTCCTTTTTCCACAGACCGAATGATAGCGCCGCGTTGTTCTTTCAATTTGTAAGCGGACATATTGTCATCGGTGACGTCTTCAATTTGAACTCCAAGGTAGACGCTGCCGGTAAACAGATTCAGGATATCAAGCCGCGGCTGCGCCTGAGCCTGGCAATACGGCAATGCTATGCCGCTAAGCATAAAAACAATAAGCGGCACGTTTATGTATTTTCCAAAGAATTTCATAATCGCCTCCAAATGCCAGAATGCATATTTTATACTTTTAATACGGGGGCTTTTTGAAGAAGTTCCAGAATTTGAATCGCGTCTCCCGCTCCCCGCAAGAACGCTTCTTCCGTGTGCACTTCGTTCCACGGAAATTCCGCTGATGCCCGGTCATGGCGCCGTTGATATCAAATCTGTTTTGGGGACAGACGCGATCGTACGAAAGATACAAGCTCTTTGGGTATTTCTTCGGGATTGGATGTTTTGAAGACCGGGACGCCCTCAAAAGCCTCGGGTGAGATCCCTGCCCAGGCGGGAGGCGCAAGGCCGGCATCTACTGCGACAATTGCATGCGCCTGGCTTAGAGTCTGCCGTGCGCTTTCCTTGAAATCCTCTATATCGTATCTGAGGACCAGTAGATATAAATCCGGCTGAATAAATCGCAGGATGCGGTTGCTTTCGATCAACACGAAAGCGCTGGATTTCAAAATCGGCAGCAATTGTTGCATGACCGACTCCAGGTTTTGCGCGCCGCCGCGCACCCATAGAGAGCGGAACGCTCCCGCGGCAAGGAATCGCGATGTGTCCGAGCTTCCCTCTCTATTCTCTTCCTCATAAATGTCAGGGATCGCGGCATCCCCTATTCCGCCATGCCGGTGAGAAGAGATTTTTACTGCGGTCCAAGGATATTGCGGGAAAGCCGAAATCAACGCTGCGGCAACGGATGTTTTGCCTACATTACGCGAATGGCCTCCCACCACAACGGTCTTCATCGGACACCAACGGAAAGGAATTTGAGGATTTTTAACGTTTGGCGCGATCCTTGAAGGCAAACTCGAATACGTCGTCATAGCGCGCCGCGAAGTAAACTGTAAATCCTTTCTTTAAATAATCGGGCAGTTCGTCGAAATCCTTCCGGTTGCCTTCGGGGAAAATCAGGAACTTGCAGCCCACACGCCGGGCGGCGATAACTTTTTCCTTCACGCCTCCGATCGGCAGGACTTGTCCTGTCAGAGTCAGTTCTCCGGTCATGGCGAGCCGCCTTCGAACGGGCTTATTTAGAATCATCGACAAAAGCGCCGTCGCCATGGTTATGCCGGCCGACGGCCCGTCCTTGGGAGTGGCGCCTGCGGGAACATGGATATGAACATAGCGCAAGTCAAAAAAATCGGGCTGCGCGCCGTACTTTGCGAGCCGAGCCATGACGTAGGAATAGGCGATATCGGCGCTCTCCATCATGACGGCGCCGAGCTGTCCGGTCTGCTTGAATCCCTTGGATTTGCTGAGCACTGCGTTTGCTTCCACCTGAAGGGTGGCGCCTCCCAGACTCGTCCATGCCAAGCCGGTGACGACTCCCGGAATATTTTCAAACATCTCGTCGGCCGCAAAAACCGGCTTGCCGAGATAGGACTCCACATCGTTTTTGTAAATGACGATTTTCTTTCGGGAGCCGCGAACAATTTCCATGATCGCCTTTCGCGCAATCTTCTTGATCAGGTTCTCCAGATTCCGCACTCCGGCTTCGCGAGCGTAGTTTTCAATTAGCAACGCAATTGCTTCGCGGCGGAAGGTTACCTGACCATCCTTTAGTCCATGAGATTTCAACGTCTTGGGAATCAAATACCGGCGTGCAATTTCTATTTTTTCCTCCGATATATAACCGGAAAGCCGGATGATCTCCATACGGTCAAGCAAGGGCCTCGGGATGGTGTCCAGTTGGTTGCCTGTGCAGACAAAAAGCACGTGCGAGAGGTCGAAGGGCACGTCAAGATAATGATCGCGGAAACTGTTGTTTTGTTCAGGATCCAGGACCTCGAGAAGCGCGGAAGCGGGATCCCCCTGAAAGGAGACTCCGATTTTGTCGATTTCATCCAGCATTATAAGCGGGTTTGATGTTCCTACGGTCTTCATTGCCTGGAGGAACTTTCCCGGCAATGCGCCAATGTAAGTGCGCCGGTGGCCTTTTATTTCCGCTTCGTCCCTGATTCCGCCGAGCGAAAACCGAAAGAACTTGCGGCCGAGGGCTTCCGCGATGCTCTTCCCGACCGAAGTTTTGCCCACACCGGGAGGCCCGACAAGACAGAGGATGGAGCCGGAAATATTTCCTTTGAGTTTTCCGACAGCGATAAATTCCAAAATTCTGTCTTTGACATCCGCAAGACCATAATGATCTCGATCAAGGATCTTCCTGGCTTTTTCCACTTCATAAGAGTCTTGGCTGAATTTTCCCCACGGCAAAGCCGTAAGCCAATCAAGATAGTTGCGCGTTACGGTGTACTCAGGCGATTGGGGTTCCAGCAGCTGCAGCTTGCCCATTTCATCATCGATGGTCTGCTGAGCTTCGGCATTTAGCGTCAAAGTTTTAAGCCGCTCCTGGAATTTTTCAATCTCAGCCGTTTTGCCTTCCTTTTCCAAACCCAACTCTTTCTTTATGGCCTTAAGCTGCTCTCTGAGAAAGAATTCTTTTTGCTGGCCTGAAATCTTTTCTTGAATTTGCTTATTGATTTCCACGTGAAGTTTGGATATCTCCACTTCACGCTTCAGCAGCACAAGGACACGATCAATCCGTCTGCGGACATCAAAAGTTTCGAGAACCTCCTGAAGCTCCGGACCGCTCGCCGTTGTCAGATTGGCGGCAAAATCCGCCAATCGGCCGGGATCGTCAAACGTCGACCTGCTTAAGAACATCTTGATCGCCTCGGACTGGAGCGGATTGTATTTCACAAGCTCTTTGAGAGTTGTGACGACGGCCATGGAATAAGCTTTTAGTTCTTCGGTTATTTGCAACTCATCCTGCGGCTGATACCGGACATCGGCGGCCAATCCGAATTTTGACCTCGATATCTTTTCAACGGTAAAACGTTCGATGCAATTGATCAGAATGCTCGCAGCACCGCTCTCGCTTTGAAAGGCGCGCAGAATTTTGGCGGCAATTCCGACGCTGAATAAATTTTCCGGAATATCGTCGCCATCCGGATCCTTTGCGAGGATAACACCAATCGCCTTGGAGGCATACTCGAGCGCGTGCTGAATAACCGGAGTCTGCTCCTCCCCAACTTCCAGAGGGACGGGAAGGCCTGGGAACAAAGGCCGAGGCCGAATCACAAGTATCGGCAAATGATTAGGCAAAACATCCGAAGCGAGAACAATGGGAGACTTTTGTCCCTCCGAATCGCTTTTTTCGGTACCGTGTTCTTCTGTCTTATTCTCAATCATCAAAAACCACCCTAGCCTTTTGGTTGAAATTCCAATATCCGATCACTTCCCATAAACCCACTTCTCAAAATGTAATCGAGCCGGGTATTTATTGCAAGACCG
>CAZDMR010000058.1:0-23557 GCA_964506795.1 uncultured Acidobacteriota bacterium
GCATGGCATAGTTGTAATACACTGCAATGGGCTCGCCCCGGAGCGATTCGAACTTGACCACCGCCACCGTTTTGTCCGACGGGCCGTCATAGTTGGGGCCTTCCCGCCAGCGACGGGTTTCCGGATCGATGATGTTGCGATTCACATTCAGATAGGAAACGCCGGTGCCGAAGCCTATGCGCGCAGGCTGAAGATTTTCCTTCGCCGTTTTTACGGACTTGAATATGTTTTCCTCGTAATCGCGGCCGGGCCTCATGACGCCGCTATGAGTATGCGTTGGAGTCAGGAGCACATTCTGTACCGGGATTCCCAGCTCTTTCTCTATTCTATTCGTTACGCTTTCCCAGAGCGGGCTGGGGATGGCGCCGGCGTCGACCGTGATCAGGGCAGCGCATTGGATACCGTTATCCACGACAATCGCCCTGGAGTAGAGCCGGTCCAGGATTCCCTCGATGTTCTTCGGCAGTTCGCTTTCGGCGGGAGTGACATCCACCTTGGCCGCCCCCGCCTTGAAATGGGATAGAGAGGTTTGCGCCAAAGCGCCATAAGGGAGCAGGGCGATCAGAATTGCCAGAATAATGGCCCGAAATGTTTTCATTTCCAACTCCTTACGGTTCCGCCTCCCGATATTCGCTGGAATCCAGCTTTGCCAGACGCTCGCCGGCCGGGTTGTACATGCGGTTGAGAAGCAGTCCTGCAAAAAGCAGGGCTGCGAATGTGGTTGCAAGGACAAATCCGTACTTGGGATGGCCGAATACGTCGCTGACAACTCCCATGGCTAGGGGGCCCGCGGCGGCAGCGGCGCAGGTGAAAAATAGAATCACGCCGGCGACGGCGCCGTGTTCCGTTTTCGGAAAGCAGCTGATCCCCTTGGAATTGAGCGTCGGATAGATCATCGACATGAAGAGTCCCGAAAGAGGCAGCAGCCAGACAGCGTACGAAAGGCCGCCCGCGATGGCACCGGAAAAACAGGCAAGAATCGCCAGGCTGAAAAGGGCCGTCACGGACGTCCAGCTGAACCGCTTGAGTATCCAGCCACCCAGGAAACGGCCCGCCGCACGCAGGATAAAGAATACAGAAAGTGCATATGCGGCCAAAAAGGTATAAGAGCCCGAATAGTCCTCAAGGAGGGTCGGCATCCAGACGTACACGGCGCACTCGGCCGCAACGTAAAGAAAGATCCCCAGAGAAAATCCCAAGGCGTAAGGATTTTTCATCATGCGCATTGTACGCCTGAGGTCGATCGGCTCATCTACCGTCTTCACTGTCTTTGGATATTTCACCAGCGAGGCTATTACGATCAGCAGAACGCAGATTGTTCCCGCAATAACATAAAGCCATTTCCAGGAAAACCCCGCCGACAGTAGTTTTGTCACTATTGCGGGCCCGATGATGGCTCCTACGCCGAAGAAGCCTTCGACCGTATTCATGGTAGCGGTATGTTCCGAAGCGGATCTCGAGATGTCGCCGACAAGCGCGACGGCCGCAGTCTTGAAGACTCCGATCGCGGTCCCGGAAACTATAAGGAGCACAACGAAAAACAGGAAGGCGTTTCCCGCCGCAAACAAGTAGGAGTTAACGGCGAAAAGGACGAGTCCAATGATAATGGTTTTCTTGCGTCCGAGCTTGTCCGCCAGATAACCAAGTAGAATTCCAGCCAGCGCCATCGCTATCATATTGGCGTAGTGAAAAGCACCGGCCGCCGTCAAACTCAGATGGAACTCTTCAATAACCTCAGGGATGATTTCCCCGACGGAATCGGTGGTCATGGCAAACATCATGAACATCAGAAACGTGAGCCACTTGATTGCAGTCAGATTGTATTTTGGGGAGGTCGGCAGGCTCATGAAAGATCCTCTTCAGAATTCAGCCGGGATGGTTAGATATCGCATTTCTCCGGCTGGACTGGTCCCTTTGATGGAGGCGCTCGGGACGGATAGGTCCACATGCAGCTTGATCCAGTCTCGCTCGAGTTTCCACCGGATCTCTATTTGGTTTTCTGCCGGGGCATTCACCTGGAATTCTCCTCCGAATGCAGGATGCGTATTCCGAAGGCGAATCAGTTCCATCTGTTTTTGCACCAATGGCCGTTCAAGCGCGGCTTCGATTTCCGCAGGCGTGTAATAGTGCCGGTTGATGTCGCGTCCCACGCCGGTGCGGGCAAGAAGCTCCATATCGTTGCCGCCTCCCAGAAGACCGACGTAATAAACCTGAGGAATTCCGGGCGCGAAGAACTGAAGGGAGCGGGCTATCAGGTACTCCGCTTCCCTGCCGCCGAGAGCGTCCAGGAAAGTGCAGTTCACCTGGTAAAGATCCAGGTTGCTGGCGGCCGCCCCGGTTGCCCTCTTGCTTTGGCCCCGACTGCGCCGGTGGACGGTCTCCACGAGGTTGTCTATTTCCCCGGGTGAAAGGAGACCTGGCGCGCCGTCTGAATCCGCGCCCGCATCGATGACCCCGATGCCGTCGTGCGTGTCCAGGACAGTGACGGCATTTCGCGGACTGATCGAAAGCCATCGCGCCAGGGGGCGGGCATCGCTCTTGAAGAGCGCGTGCAGCACCAGCGGCGGCAGCGCAAAGTCGTAAACCCAGTCAACCCGGTGCGCGATTTCAATCTGCTTCAGATAATGGCTGTGAATTTCAACCAACACATCGATGCCCAGCTTATGGGCCTTTTCGGTCAGTTCGGTGATGAATTCGAACGTCTCCGGGATCATAAAACAGTTGGTTCCGGGCTTTTTGATCGCGTACCCGACGGCATCGAGCCGTATTATTTTTATCCCCGCGGCCTGAAACTTCCGCAGGATCGAACCCAGATACGCTTCCGCCTGGGGATGGCGGACGTCAATGTCCACCTGCTCCGGATTGAATGTGGTCCAAAGCAATTTCCTCTCGCCCGAGAGGAGTGTGATGGGGCTGAAAGGAAGCGAGGGGCGCGGCCGGTATATCCGCAAAAGATCCGATTCGCGCGCGCCCCGCGGAAAAACCCGCTCAAAGGTGAGAAACATGTCCGCATATTGCGAATCCGGGCCCTTCTCCAAGAAATCAAGGAATTGCGGGGATGACGAGGAAATGTGGTTCACAATTAGATCGGCGACCAGATCCGTCGTGCCGCCCAGCGCCTGCACGTCTTCCCATGTTCCCAGCCGCGCATCCACTTGCGTATGATCGGTCGGATCGAACCCGGCATCGGTTCCGTCCATAGGGGTAAAAAAGGGCAGAAGGTGAACTCCGCCGAAGATTCCGGCCAGAGGCCCTTTTAAAAGGCTGTGCAGTGCGTTGAATCCTCCGTTGGACAGGCGGTCGACATACGTAATCAGCTGAACCTGGTTTCTCATGGTGGACCTTTTCCCCGGAGAAAGCCCGGGCGTAACCGGAAAATGTCTCAGATAGCGACCTGGGATCAAAGCTCAAAAAGCCGCTAGTCCTTGAACAGCAAAGGCGCCAACTCGTGCAGGCTGCGGCGCCAGGACAGGAATTCGTGGGCCGTATCCGGGGAGACGTAGAAGACGCTGTTGATGCCGGCTTGTTTCAACGCTTCGTCGTTCGCCTGCGGATCGCCGCCAAAGCCGCCGCGACCGCCGCCGCGGCCGCCGCCGAGTTCGCGGCTGCCGTAGCTGACGAATACCAGCTTTACCTTCTCTTTAAAACCCGGAGTATTGCCGACATCGTCCATGGAGATGGTGCCGCCGCTGAAGAGGCCGATATGGGAAAAAATATCGAGATTCTTCAGGGTGATCGACTTGGTCTCCATTCCGCCCATGGACAGGCCGGCCATGGCGCGATGGCGCTGGTCGGAGAGCGTACGGAAATTGGCATCGATGTATGGGATCAACTCGTCGACGAGAACCGTTTCGAAGGGTTCGACCTTGAAGCTAGCGAGGCCGCCGATCCGGGCATCGTTGGTCATGCCGTAGGTCATTACGATGAGGAAAGGCTGGACCCTGCCTTCGGCCAACAGGTTGTCCATGATTAGGTGGGCGCGTCCCTGGTTGCTCCAGGCGGTTTCATCCTCGCCCCAGCCGTGCTGCAGGTACAGCACGGGATACCGTCTGGTCACGTCCTTATCGTAGTCGGGCGGCGTGTAGACAAACGCTCTGCGGGAGGTGTTGGTGCTTTTCGAGGGGAACAGCACCTGCTGCACGCGGCCGTGGGGAACGTTCTTGAGAGCATAGAAATCCCGGTCATGTGCGGGAATTTCGATGCCGCTTTCCCAGCGGGTCGACCCGTAGAAGTTCAAGGCGCCGGGATCGTTGAATGTTCCCCCGTCGACCGAGAGGCGGTAGTAATGAAAGCCTTCATCCAGCGGCGCCGCCGTAGTGCCCATCCACAAGCCGTCCTCGGTTTTCTCGAGAGGGGTGCCCCCGCGACCGCCCAGGCTCACGCTGACGCTTTGAGCCTGGGGCGCCGCAATTCGAAATCGAGCGTAACCCTGGGAGTTGACCTGCGGGTATTCCTGGCCGGGTTGGTTCAAGGTCGAGGGCTTGAAGTCTTCCTTGATCGAGGGCGCGTCCGTCTGCGCAAAGCACAGAGAAACCGCTAAAGATATTAGCAAAACAGTTACATTCAAACAACGTTTCATGGTCTTTATCCTCTTAGTCTGCTGTGAGTTCATCGAGCCTATCCCTGTCTATTTTAACCTTCTCCCTTTTTGAACTTCCTGGCGCCAGCGCCGGCGCACTTAGGAGCGCGGAAGCCGGAGAACCGCATAGGGCAGGATTTGATTGAAAGCCGCCTCCAGATCGCCAAGGATTGCAGCGTCTTCCCGATAAACTGCTCTAAACTATTTAAAACAGCCTATCATTTTCTCATCCAGGCAAATCCCGCAAATTATGACTTGAAGGTCGTTCTCGTTCGTATTATAAAACCATGATTCACGGCTTATACAAGCGTATAATTTCACGATTTTCAACAATTCGGATAAAAGCACTGCCTGTGGAAATTCTAAAATGTCAAAGACAAAGAGAGGGCTATTTGTTGCTTTTATTATTTGTGTTTTCGCTGCGATTTCGATCATTGCACAGAATAAGCCTGCAGCCAATACAAGCACCGAGACTTCCAGGATTACGAGTCCGCCGGTAGGCACAAAGCCCGGACAAAGCAGACGCACCGGAGCCGATCCTGTTGACGACCGCGTGGAGCTGCGCGAGTATCTGTTCACCGATACCAATGAGATGCTTCCTTATGCGGTGTTCGTTTCCTCGAAGGCAACCGAAGACAAGAAAGCCCCGCTGGTCCTGGCGCTGCACGGATTCAGCGGCAACCACGGCACCTTCATGCGCACCCAGTGCGTGGACGAGGCGGAAAAGAACGGTACCATCCTCATAGGTGCGATGGGCTATAGCCCCAGCGGTTCGTTCGGAATGCCAATGGGCGGACGGGGCGCTCCCGGTAGGCGTGTCGGCGCGCCTGCCGCGACCAATGGCCCGACGCCCCAGGCTAAACTACAGCCTGGAGACGGGAGGGTTCGGGACGGTCAACCCGGACGCGGCATGTTCATGGGCATGAGGAATGGTCTTGGCGGGACAAAGGAGACTGACCCGGCCAAGGTTGCCGAACTCAGCGAAAAGGATGCGATGAACGTTTTGGAAATGGCGCGCAAGGAATTTAATGTCGATGATGATCGCATCTACCTTATGGGGCATTCTCTGGGCGGAGGCGGCGCGTTGCATATGGGTGAGAAGTACTCCACGATTTGGGCTGCGGTTGCCGGATTGGCTCCGGCAGCCTTCGGCTTTCAGTGGAGCGCGGACCAGAAGCTCAAAAAGGTGCCGCTGTTGATCATCGTGGGCGACGACGACAGGCTGGTTACCGGTTCGAAGCAGTTGGCTGATCAACTCAGCGGTCTGAACTTCCGGATCGAGTACAAGTCGCTGCCGGGGCTGGATCACGGCGGAATCATCGGCGGCAGCATGCCGGAAGTGTTCAAGTTCTTCAATAAACACTCCAAGCCGAGATCGAAATAAGAAAGATATTCATAATGCCTCGGATTTCCCTGGTTTTAAGATATAGAACATGGAAATCAGGGCAATCCATAGAGTCTGGTTTTAAGACGGAGGCTGGATATGAAGGATGGTAAAAACCAAGTAAGCAGACGCAGATTCCTGAAAGAGGCGGCTGTTGCAGCGCCCGCGGTGGCGGCAGTCAATGTTCTGGGCGCTCAAAGGAGTTCTGTTCAGGCTCCCAAGTGGGATAAAGAGACGGACGTGGTCGTTATTGGAACGGGCTTCGCAGGCTTATCCGCCGCCATCGCCGCAAAAGACGCCGGCGCAAAAGTCCTGATCCTTGAAAAGATGCCGCAGAAATACGAAGGCGGCAACAGCAGGGTGTCCGGCAACATGTGGTGGACGCCCACGAATCTTCCGGAAGGCCTCCAATATATGGAAGCGCTCTGCGCGGGGCTCACAGACCGCCAGAGCCTGCAGGCTCTGGCGGAAGAGATGATGAAGCTGAACGCCTGGCTTGAGACCCTGGGTGTAAAACCACGGCCGCTGGGCATGTTCCAGCCGGAACATCCGGGACTCCCCGGTTCGCGGAGTGTACGCACCTGGAGCAACGGAGGCGCGGGCGGAGGGAAGCTTTGGATCCCCATCCGCGAGCACGTCGAAAAGAGAAGAATTGAAATATTGTATGAAACGCCGGCTAAGGATTTGGTATTGTCGGCGATGCGCGAAGTCCTCGGAGTCAAGGCAATCTGCGAAGGGAAACAAAT
Organism: uncultured Acidobacteriota bacterium; assembly: GCA_964506795.1. Lineage (GTDB taxonomy): Bacteria > Acidobacteriota > UBA6911 > UBA6911 > UBA6911 > UBA6911. The sequence continues at coordinate 6,710 of CAZDMR010000058.1, forward strand.
CGCCATTAAAGCCGCCAAGGGCGTTGTTCTTGCCTGCGGAGGATTTGAGTTTGATTTTGAGATGCAGAAGCAATACCTGCCGGGTTGGCCTACCTATGGCAGAGGGACTCCGGGCAACACCGGCGATGGAATCAGGATGGCGCAAAAGGCCGGTGCGGCGCTCTGGCACATGAACAATTCATTGGCCGGAATAGGTTGTATGATTGTGCCCGAGTACGATCCCGTGATGATCCCGGTGAGTTTTCCCAGAAACGCTTATATCCTGGTAGACAAAACCGGGAAACGCTTCATGAATGAAATGAGGGAAAACCGTCATGGATTCGGCCACAAGGAAAATTTGCTTTATTTCGACGGGGTACTTGGCGCGTTTACGCGCATTCCTTGTTTCGGAATATTCGACGAAAACGCCCGAACCAGAGGATCCGTTGCCGGTGGAATGCAATTTCAATTCGGCTGGTTCGGCTGGTTCGGAGGATACCAGGGGAGTAGGGATAACAGCAGGGAAATCGAAAAAGGCTGGATTATTAAAGGGGACACCCTGGCCGATCTGGCGAGCAAGCTTGAAATAAAACCCGCTGAAATGGAGGCTACCCTGGCGAGATGGAACGAGCAGTGCAAAAATCAAAAGGACGAGGATTTTGGAAGGCCGGGCAGAAGCATGGCCCCGATTGAAAAACCGCCTTTCTATTCCGTCAAAGTTTACCCGGCCACATACAATACACAGGGCGGACCCAGACGAAACGGCAAATGCCAGGTCGTGGACCCGGATAATAAGCCGATTCCTGGACTGTACAGCGCGGGAGAACTGGGCTCTTTCTGGGGCTGGATGTACAACGGCGGCGGAAATAATGCAGAGGCTTTATGCACCGGTCGCATCGCCGCAAGGAATATTTTGATGAAACGATCATTGTAGCAGTGCTATGTGATGCAAAAAGCCTCGGTCTTTGAAAGCTGACGGACAGAATCTGAAAAATCTATTGCCCCGCAGCCCTCGGTTATCGCGGCAATTTTATCAGCCGGTCTCCCTGGAAAGAACCCACATAGATTGCGCCACCGGCTTCGATGGCGACCGAGGCTCCATTGATCAGCGCCTTGCCGTTATTGTCGTATAAGATCCTATGCTCCAGAGTTTTCGGGTCGACTTCCGCTATCGCAAATCCCTGGAGACAGGGAAAGCTGGATTGCGGAGGGCAGTTGCCGCTTACGCCTTTGATCCCTGCGGCCAGAATTTTGCCGTCCGGCGTCCAGGTAAGGTTATCCGGCATGAAGGTGAATTCGCACTTCGCCACTTCCTTTTTTGCCGATAGATCGTAACGGTGCAGGTCACGGGTGGTCCAGCCGCTGATGAAAGCGAAACGGCGGTCCCCGGAAACCAGAACGCCGTTCGGATAACCGTACTCCGAACCGGGGAGCACTTGCTCCCCATCCCCTGCCGTCCAGACCGCGACGTTTCCGGTAGGCCCCCCCCCAAAAGGGCTCTGTCCATCCTTCTGAATGGCCTGCGGCCGCGTGGCCACGAAACTACCGTCCGGGAGGGCGGCAACGTCATTGTACGGTTCATGGGCAAGCACGCATCCGCGCCATGCCAGCTTCCAGCCCGCGCCGTCCGGCAATAATTCATACATCTCCATCGATTCGCGAACATTGTGATTGACGACGTACAACTGCCACTCGCCGTTCGTACGTCTCGAAAGCGACAGCCCGTGGGGTTGGATCCGACCGCCGATCGACTCCGTACAGGCGGCTTCACCCCAATCCTGCCGCTTTTCGGCGGACAGAGGAATCTCAGTGAAGGTCTTCGTGGCAAGCTCAAACAGATCCAGGCCTCCGTTTTCACCCTGAACCATTTTCGCCACGATCAGGAAACGGCCATCCGGGGTCCGCTCAAAGTCTTCGGGTGCCCGCGTGCCGCAGATAATTTCAATTCCTTCATGCCGGCCGCAGTCAAGCAACGGGGGATTGAACGCTCCAGGCTGTGCGTCTGCTGATGTTTGCAGCAATAACAAGCACAGGAATGCCAAAATTACCCGAACCTTCAAAAGCAATGGAGCAGGCTGTGCGTCTTTCATGGCGATGATGAAGCCCTCCTATTTTTGGAACCCGGAAGATCCCGCTCTAATCGGGAAAGCGGATCCCTATCGGTCAAGCGCCGGCACGGACCTTTTTCAATACGCGTTCAAACGCCGGCAGCGAACGCTCAATGGTTTCGCGCGGCACTGTAAGCGACAGCCGGATATAACCGCCGCGGCCGAAACCGCGGCCGGGAACGGCCAACACTCCTTCCTTTTGAAGGAGACCCACAAACTCAAAATCGTCCGGAATCGGCGTCTTCAGGAATATATAAAAAGCGCCCTGAGGTTTCCGAACATCATACCCGCACTGAGCCAGGCCGTCGCACATCAGGTTGCGCTTGTCGCTATAGACGGAGATATCCGTGGATTCATCAGGCGCTTCGGCGGTCACCAGCTGCCATATGGCCGGAGCATTGATGTATCCGAGAATTCGGTTTGTAAATGTGCATGCGTTGCTCAGCGCATCCGCATCGGGCGTCCGCGGAGATATGGCCAGATATCCGATGCGCTCGCCGGCCAGTCCCCACTTTTTGGACCAGGATGTGACAATGAGGCAGTTTGAAATGATCGAAGCTATTTCAATGTACTTCCCGCCGTCGAACACAATCGATTTATAGGGCTCGTCGCTGATTGCCACAATTGTGTGATCGGCCCGCTGGAGCACGGATTCCAAGTCGCGCAGAACGGATTCGGAATAGATCACACCGGCGGGATTGTTCGGCGAATTCAAAATTATTGCGCGCGTCCGAGGCGTAATTTTCGATTTGATGGCGGTGATATCCAGTGAAAACTCGTCGTCGGTTTCCACCGGCACCATGACGCCGCCGTGGTTGGCAATATAGAATTCGTAATCGGGGAAAGCCGGCATGGGGACAATGACTTCGTCTCCGGGATCCAGAATCGCTTTTAAGGCTGTATTCATAGCTCCGCCGCAACCGACCGTCATAAGGATGGAGTTTGCGGTGAATTCAACCGCCGTTTCCCGGCGAAGGCGGAGCGCGACAGCTTCGCGCGCGGACAGAAAGCCCGCATTGGGCATATAGCCGTGCGACCCCGGTCGGTTCAATTCAGCCAAGCGCCGGAACGTAGCCATCACGCCCGGAGGCGGATCCTCATTTGGATTTCCAAGCGTAAAATCAAAGATATTCTCTTCTCCGCGCTCGGCCTTCAGCCGTATGCCTTCTTCGAACATCTTCCGAATCCAGGATGCGTGTTTGAGCTGCTGTTGGATTCCCTTTGCGACAATCATCAGATACTCCCTCTGCTACGGCTTCCCTTGCTTCGGTTATTCGCGCCTTCGGGACCGTTTATCGGGAAGCGGAAAAATTGAAATTCTAGCTTTGGCCTTCAAAGCAATGCAAGCGAACAAGAAACAAATGGGGCGACGCCGGGTTTGCCCCGTTCTCCAATAAGAAATTTGCCAGCTTCAAAAAACGGCGCAAAATATAAGGCCGAGAGCCTCCGCCGCCCTTATTGATTGTTCATTAATCGATAGCCCATGGCGGCCAGTTCCTTTTTAATTCTCCGGGCTCCCTCGTCCACCTCGGCCTCTGTTGTGAAACGCCCTATGCTCAGGCGGACTGTGGACATTGCCGTGGCCGTATCGACGCCCATCGCGGTCAGAACATGAGACGGCTCCATCGCGCCGGAGTGGCAGGCCGCGCCGGCCGATGCGCCCAACTCATTCGCCAGCCGAGCGATGAGAGACGCCGCATCCATTTCGGGAAAAGCAACACTTAAAGTGTTGGGGAGCCGGAGATCCGGATGTCCATGCTGCACCATGCCGGGGCAACTTTCTCTCAGGCGGAGCGCCAAGCGATCTCTCAGCTTAAGCATCTCCGGGTATTCATTTTTGACGCTTTTTTGCGCCAGCGCGCAAGCTGTTCCCAGTCCGACCTGCCCCAAGACATTCTCGGTACCGGGTCGAAGCCCCCTCTCATGCCCCGCGCCCCGCAGAAATGGTTTTATCGGCGTCCCCCGCTTTATATAAAGGGCGCCGATGCCTTTGGGGCCGTAAAGCTTGTGGCCGGCAACGCTGAGCATGTCCACTCCCAGATCCTGAACATTCACCGGGATTTTCCCGATAGCCTGGGCCGCATCTGTGTGCACAAACACGCCGCGCTCGCGGCAAATCCGCGAAATCTCCCGCACAGGCTGCAGCGTGCCTACCTCGTTATTTGCCAACATTACAGTGACAAGGACCGTATCGGGCTTTATGGATTCTAAAACGTCCGTCGGATTCACCAAGCCGTTAGAATCGACCCCTAGGACAGTCAAGCGAATCCTTCCCTCCACTTCCAGAGCCCTTACAACTTCCAAAATTGCAGGATGCTCCACTGCGGAGGTAATAACATGCCCTCCTCCACGAGCGGCCACCATGCCTTGGATTGCGAGATTGTCGGACTCCGTACCGCCGGAAGTAAATATGATGTCTTCAGCCTCGGCGCCTAAACAGGATGCCACCTGGTTTCTGGCAGCCTCCATTACTGTTTTTGCTTCCCTTCCGAGTCTATGAATGGATGATGGGTTGCCGAAATACCCGGCGAGACAAGGACGCATGGCGTCCGCGACCCTGGGATCCACCGGTGTCGTGGCGTTATAATCCAAATAAATGAATCCCTTCACGGCCAGGCCCCCTCCTCCCGATCCGCGCCGAGTTAATAATCGAAATGCCGTCGGGACCGAGATGCCTAAAGAAGCAAAACCAAGGCTGAAACGGGTTACGAGTACCGCTCGGAACCCTTAATAACTAATCTCCCCCCAGCTCTTCGCCCAATACGTCTTTGGGCGACGGAAGGGGCTTGCCGGTTAAGTTCACGCTCAAGGTGTGTACCCAACGGTATTTGCCGTCGACCAGCCTGAATGTGTGGGAATCCGGCATGCCGTTGCAGCCGAACCGGCAAAAAATATTGACCGTCCCCAATTCCTCATCCACTACGTAGCTCCGCTCCACTATATAGAGGACTCCTTCCGGAATTCCCATCTTGCAGGTGGCGTGAGGATCGTTTTTCGGATTGCTGTACCACCCGCCTTCCAGCCGGGCGCACGGAATTCCCCATGGAGCCTGCACCAATTTATCCGTGAACACCGCGTCCAAATATTGGTTTCCCGCGTCGATAAGCTCCTGCCGGCTGACGCGATTGTCCACCGGCAACACGGACCAATCCTCCGCTTTCGAATATTTCAGATAATTATCCGCATTGAAAAACCAGTCATCCTTGTCCGTCACGAGGCTGTTGATCTCGGTTACTTCGCCGTCTTTAACCTTCAGCCGGGTGCCGATAACATACGGATGCCCCCCTTCGGTGACGATCGCCTCGGTGAAGGTCATGCACCGGCCGACATCGTAAATGCTGCGGTGAAAGGCGATCGGCAAGGCCGTATTCCAGAGGCCTTTGTCTTTCGTGGTAGCCGACATGTTTTCAGAGAACCTGACCTGCGGCGCAAGAGACAATTTCGAAAGGTCCCCCGCCTTCTGAGCTGCGATATAGCTGTCCGTCGCCGCCTGAAGCATTGATCGGCTGCATTCCGATTGTGCGTGAACAAACGCGGCGCTGCTTAACAAAATCGCCATGCTGACTATCGCCCGAATCATAGAACCTCCTTAAAAGTTGTTTTTGGTAATCAAGTCTACGCGCTAAAACAAAGGATAACCGCAAGCAGACCTGGCGCAAATGGGTATTTCTCACAAGGCTTCCGCTGCGGCGGCCTTTATTTCTTTGAGATCCTCGGCCGCAAGGGACATGATCTCCAAAGAAAATATGAAATTATGGAAGCCGCGCGATCCATCTTTTTCGAGAATCGAAAGGTTGGCCTTCACATCGTCAAACTTGGATTTCAGATCGGCATCCAATAGATTGGGATTCGCCTTCAGCGCCTCGTCAATGATTTTTATGTCCGGTTCCAACGCCGCCATGCTTTCCTCATAAGTCCCCTGCCATTCCTGTATTTGCCGGACGCGGGCCTCTCTATTGTCGTCCTTATGGCAGGCGGTGCAGGTATCCAGGCGTCCGTCGGACAAGCCGGAATCGTCGGGCCGAATGACCTTCATCCGGTGATTCCCTTCATTCATGTGGCACGAAACGCACGGGACTCCGGAGTGAAAATTTCTTGAATCCTCGATTCCTTTAGCTCCCACCCCCCAAAATACGTCTCTTTGGCTATGGCAGATTTCGCACAGCTTTTCGGGATTCTTGACGAGCATGTGCGGACGCCCTCCGTTATTGGGATCATGGCAGGACAAACAGGAGTTTTTATGATAGCGGCCCTTCCCGGCGCCTCCTGATATTGTGTTATGCGGGCCCCTTTTGATCCTGTCGCGGAAGTGGCAGTCTTCGCAGTCCTCTGCCGTGGAATCATAGCGAACGATGCGGCTGATGGCTTCGCTATGATTGGAAGTTTCCCACATTTCATGAATTTCGGCATGGCACGGCCGGCAGGATTGAAAGCCGCTATGGTCGGGAATCTCTTTGCTCTCTCCGGCAAGGATAAGACCGACCAACCCGGAGACTAAAAGGCCCGGCATGCCAAAAGCGAAAATCATGGCTTTCCGCTCCCTTTGTTTATCCATATATTGAAGCCTCCTCAACGCATATTCTCGTTGCTGCCTTCGATATATATGCGATAATGTCGCCAAAAGCATCTTTAAAATATTTAACCCGGCATAGATATTTTAAAAGGAGGATATATGGGCTCCAATCCATCACGAAGGCAGTTCCTGAAAGCGGGAATGGCCTTGCCTGCGGCCGGCTTTGTTGCCCCGGACAATCTAAAACCGGGATCTCAAGAACCATCCAAATTTCAGGATCCCTCCAAGGTCGTTTATCGAACGCTGGGCAAGACGGCGCTCAGACCTTCGGGAGTCGGGTACGGCATAGGATTCGTGCCCAACGTTGAGGTTGTGGCGCGCGCCCTGGATATGGGCGTCAATTTCTTCGATACCGCGCGCGACTATAAGGACAGCGAAAGGATTTTCGGGGGGATTATCAAAGGAAGGCAGCGGGATAAAATCATCATCGCCACCAAATCTCCCTCCTTTAAAAAAGAGTCTATTCTAAAAGACCTGGACACCAGTCTTTCAGAGCTCGGCGTCGATTACGTCGATATTTGGCACTTGCACGCCAGGGATACGCCGGCATCGATCAATGACGGAGCGCTGGAGGCCATGCAATTGGCCAAACAATCGGGCAAAGCGCGTTATGTTGGTTTCAGCTGCCACGATCCCAATCGAATGGTTGATTTCGTGTTGAAGACCAAGGTATTCGACGTCATTCAAACCACATACAGCTACGCCATCGGCGGGTTTTATAGAAACCAGGCGATAGACAGGCTCCATGAAGCGGGAGTGGGCGTGATCGCAATGAAAGTGGTGGTCGCGTTGACCGGGCTGAATTTGACAAGCTTCGACAACAAACCCAAGACCACAGGAGAGGGACCGCTTGCGGGCATCAAGTGGGTTCTGAATAATCCTGCGATCGGGACAACCGTTCCTTATATGAAAACCATAGCAGAGCTTGAGATGAATTTCCGGGCGATGTCCGAACCGTATACCCCGGCAGACGAAAAGCTTTTATACGTGTTGAACGAGCAAATCCGGCCCGATTACTGCCGCATGTGCTACCAGTGCCAAGGCAAATGTCCCAAGGGCATGCCCATAACGGATGTTATGCGATTCCTGGCATATCATGATTTTTGCGGCAATTACCATCAGGCGGCCATGAACTTCAAGAACCTGCCGAAGACGATCCAAGACATACGTTGCAGCGATTGTTCCACCTGCGTCGTCCAATGCCCGAACGGCGTTCACATCCGGGAACGCCTGATGCGTGCCCAAGAGCTTCTGGCTTAATATAGTTATTCGAGCCTTTGAATCCTGGGCTTTCGGCCGCCCGGGATTCAAAGGCTCGGCGCGAAGAGACAGATCCCTGCGGCGCGATGAATGGGCCCAAACAGGCTAATTCACGGTGCGCCTCAAATCAATATTCAGCTTCTTAATGCGGTTCCATACCGTAACCCTCGACACGCCAAGCAGACGCGCGGCCTTGGATTGATTCCCGCCCGATTCCCTCAAAGCTTCAATCAGCGTTCTTTTCTGAACCTCGTTTGATATGCGGTCCTGAGGCTTTTTTTGCTGCTCTTGAACGCCCAGGATATTCGGCGGCAGATGGCATGGCTGGATCAAGGGCTCATGGCAGGCGACAAAGGCATATTCAAAAGCGCTGCGAAGTTCTCTCACATTCCCCGGCCAGTCGTGGATCATCAAGAGGGACATTGCTTCGTTGCTGATTCCTCGGATCGGTCCGTTGCTTTTTAATTGAGCCCGTTTGAGGAAAGCGTCCGCGAGAAGAGGGATATCGTCAACGCGCTCTCTCAACGGCGGCAGCCTTATGGGAATGACGTTTATCCTGAAGAAAAGATCATTCCGAAAAGCGCCTTCATCCACCAGCAATTTCAAATCTCTATTGGTTGCACTGATGATTCGGACGTCCACAGGAATGGGCCGATTGTCTCCCACTCGCTCGATGACTTTCTCTTCAAGGACTCTCAGCAGCTTCGCCTGGATGGAAAGGGGAAGGTCGCCGATCTCATCCAGCAGAATATCTCCACCGCGCGCCGCTTCGAATCTTCCTTCCCTCGAGCGATAAGCTCCCGTGTATGCTCCTTTAATATGTCCGAATAATTCGCTTTCCAGCAGCGATTCACTCAGAGCGGCGCAATTCATTTTTACAAAAGGCTTTCTTTTTCGGTTTCCGGTTTCATGAATAGCTTTGGCAACGAGTTCTTTGCCGGTCCCGCTTTCCCCGAATATGATGACAGGCGCATCGGAAGCCGCCGCGTCGGTAATAAGGTCGAATACTTTCCGCATTGGAGCGGAGGCGCCCATAATCCCTTGGAATCCGTCTTCCGATCGAAGCTGCCGCTGAAACGCGTCGATTTGATGATCCTTTTGAACGAGTTCCGTCACGTCGGTCAGGGTTTCCACCGCCCCAATGACATCTCCTTTGGAATCGAGAAGAAGGGTGGCGTTTTTCAGCACATGAATTCTGCTGCCGTCCTTTCTCAACAAGGTGCATCTGCGCATTTTCAGGCTGCCGGTTCTGAACAAAGCACACCAGTGTTCCCCTTGGCTGTCGCGCGCAACTTCGCAAATATCGCAGTTCAGCGCCGTGCATGGGCTCCCTATCAAGTCCTTCCTGTCGTAACCCGTAATCTCTTCAAGCGCCCGATTGACTGAAACGATCATCCCCGACCGGCTGACGATCATCAATCCATCCTGGATCGTATTGACCACCGTCTTCCAATAATTGTTCAGCTCTTCCTCAAACATGCTAATTTCCTCTATTAACAAATGTTAAATATTATTAACATTAGTGCGCAGGTCAAGTAAATCAGAGCCTGAATGAAAAGGCAAAGACGATAATTTTCAGGCATTTATCAAAAATCAATATAAGCCCTTATTGGCACGTATTTTGCTAGCACAACACGATCACTTTTGTTGGGGGCGGCAAAATTGATCCCGCCGGTCATCCGGCGGGCTGCGAGTGCTTCACGGAAAGGAAAGCGAGCGAACCAATGATCTATGGACGCGGAGGAGGCGGAAGGAAAAATCATAGGAGAATAGGCAGAGGCATGAATCTTGCGCGGCGCGGCCTTAGGATGCGAAGGCATAGAGGAATGAACCGCTATCAAGATAGGAGGAAGTCTCAAGGTTACAGAACCGCGGCCGCCCAATCCTCATGCGCGGAACCGAAAACCGCTGAATCCATGTTCCATAATCTAAAACTGGATCCCCGGGATATGGTCAAAAAGCTTCGATCCATTAAAAAGCGGCTATACGAGAGGCACAAACCGGACACCCCGCACTCCGCGACCGCGGAGATTTTGGTAAGAACTCAAAATGAAGGGAACAAAATGCCTAAGATTGCAGCTGTTGTGGACAAAGAAAAATGCGTCAATTGTGGAATATGCATTAATGTCTGCCCCGAGGAAGCTATTTCCATGAATCGCGATGTGGCGATTGATTCCAGTAGATGCACGGCTTGCGGCTCGTGCGTTAATGTGTGTCCGAACGAAGCTATCTCATTATCCGCGATGATATGACCCGGGAGAGTTTTTTGCCGCAATCAGAAAATTTTTTCCGTTAGGCTGCCTATTCTTCCCGGCTTATGCTAACTTCCCAAAAGGTGTTTTTAACGATTCGGGAGCTTTATGATTGCGGCGATCCCTGCCATTATCTTCGGTCTGGCGATTCTTTTCTGGAGCGCGGACTATTTTGTTGACGGTTCGGTGTCTTTGGCGCGCCGTTTTGGCATATCTTCGCTCCTGATCGGCATGGTGATTGTCGGCTTCGGCACATCATCCCCGGAAATCGTGGTTTCGGCCATGGCATCCTTTCAGGGGAATTCCGGTATTGCCCTGGGCAACGCATACGGTTCCAATATAACCAATATCTCTCTCATTTTGGGACTGACCGCTCTGATCCGCCCCATCGGAATAAAATCGAGCGTTCTGCGCCGCGAATTGCCGATTCTCACCATTGTCACCGCTCTGGCCGCCTGGCAGGTCCGGGACAACGCCATCACCCGAATGGATGCCTTGGTTCTATTGGCCGTTTTCGGCGCCTTCATGGGTTTGTCCATTTTGAAAGGCTTACGGTTTAGTGCCGGGGATTGCGGCAACGAGATTAAAGTGGGATTGAAGATTCACCCAATGTCGCTGCGCCGGGCGATATTTAAAATTACCGCCGGCCTGATCCTTTTGATTGCCAGCTCGAGAATCCTGGTGTGGGGCGCGGTGGAAATCGCTCATATATTCGGAGTCAGCGATTTGATTATCGGCCTGACCATCATCGCCATCGGCACGTCATTGCCCGAGCTGGCATCGTCGATTGCGGCGACCCGAAAAAAGGAACACGATATCGCTTTGGGAAATGTGATCGGCTCCAACCTTTTCAACACGCTCGTTGTCGTGGGGATAGCCGGAACCATCCAACCCATGCCCGCTGCCCATGAGGTCTTCAGCCGCGATATCCCGGCGATGGCATTTTTGACTGTTTCATTATTCGCTTTCGGTTATGGCTTTTGGGATCCCGGCCGCATCAACCGATTTGAAGGAGGATTCCTTATGTTTTGTTATATCGCTTACACCGCTTACCTTTTAAGCATTGCTTTCTGCCGTTGACCAATTCAAGCACGCCGCATGCGGAGAGAGCCGATCTGCCCGCAGTTTTCTTGACATCTTCCCGTCCGGATTGCATGGTTTATTGTATGGAAACGGATCTGAATATCTTTCGGCGCTGCATCGAATCAGACGAAGCGCCCGGAATGCCGCCCTTTGTACTTCCATCACGGACTGCTGGAGGAGAAGCCGATCTTGAATCACCACTTCATTGATCGATACGCCGATCTGGATTCGCCGTTGCACCGTTTGGATGCAAAGTCGAAGCTCCTTGCATTCACAGCGCTTATAATCAGCGTGCTGTTTATCCCCGCCGGCAAAGGCTTTCTTTTTTTCATCTATTTCTTTGCGGTTGCCGTTTTAACGGGCCTTTCCCAGATTCCGGGCTCCTACATCATTAAGTGCATGCTTGCAAGCCTCCCTTTCATCGTTTTCGCCGGCTCTGCAATCCCGGCGATAGGGTTTCAGGGCTTTTGGATCCTATTTCTGCGCATCATTCTGTTTTTTTTGCTTTTGATTTTACTGATCAACACAACCCCATTCGCCGAGCTTTTGCGGGGGCTGCGAAAGCTGGGCTGCCCCCGGATTATTGCGACAAGCCTTGGCTTTCTATACCGCTACGTTTTTGTCTTATCCGGCGAAGCGATGAGAATGAAGCAGGCCCTGAATTGCAGAAGTTTCGCGGGCCCCGCGTCGGGCGCAGGACTCAAAGCGCTGGTTTCGTTTCCGCGCACCGCTCTTTTGCGTTCGCTTGAAAGAACGAAAGGCATGCATTCCGCAATGTCCCTTCGCGGCTTTTCCGGAGATTTTCCGGTTTTTTCGCCGCGAAAATTCGACTTTCAGGATCTGGCCTTTGTCGCCGGGACAGCTCTTTTTGTTGCGTGGACTTGGCATATGCGATGAGACTATCTTTCGGCGCAGATTGACGGACGCCGACGGAGCGGCGTGAATATGACAGACTTTGCGGTGCGAACAACGCGGTTGAGTTACACGTACCCGGACGGCATAAAAGCTCTTGATGAGATCGATTTTGATGTGCCTGGCGGGCAGAAAGTGGCCGTGATCGGCCCGAGCGGAGCGGGCAAATCCACGCTTTTGCTATACCTAACCGGCGTGCTGAAAGGGACGGGATCCGTTCGCATCATGGGATTGAGCCTGCAGCCATCCAATATGCGCCAAATCCGCAGACAGGTCGGACTGGTCTTTCAGGATCCAAACGACCAGCTTTTTTGCCCTACCGTCTTCGAGGATGTCGCCTTCGGTCTTCTGAACTTGTCGGTCCCGAAGAGCCAAATCCCCTCGCGCGTGGAAAAATCCCTGCGAGATTTCGGGTTGCAGCCGTCCATTTCCCTTCGATCCCCGTATCGTTTAAGCCTCGGCGAACGCAAGCGTGTTTCCCTGGCAGCCGTTCTGGCGCTGGAGCCGGCGATTTTGGCGATGGACGATCCGACGGCCGGCCTGGATATGCGAAACCGGCGTCGTTTGATTGAAGCGGTATCCCGCCTCGAAGCAACTTTGATCATTGCAACCCATGACCTGGAGTTTGTATTGGATGTCTGTTCCAGGACCGTGCTGATGGATCAGGGCAAAATAAAGGCGGACGGCCAATCGCGCTCGATTCTCGCGGATTCCGGACTGATGGGATCTCACGGGCTTGAGGTCCCGTTAACGCTCGGATCCGGCGGACGTTGATAAGGTCCGGGATCCTGCTGTTTTTCTCAGGCGGTCGGCGCTGGAGCCATTTTTCCGCCGGCCTTCTTGAAATGCCGCAAACGCATCGGGATATTGTATGGCAAAAAAGATCTTAATAATTGCCCTTGTTTCTTTGATCCTGTGCAGTCTGGATTTGTTTGCCGTCGAGCCCAAGTTGAAAAAAGTAAGCGACCATTGTTATTACCTGCCGCTGGAAAACGGAGCGTGGAATGTTTTCGTTGTGATCACCGAAGAAGGCGTTCTGATGGTAAATCCCCCGCAGGAAGCCGATCGATCGAATGTTATCAACGCACTCAATAATGCAACATCAAAACCGGTTCGTTGGTTGGCATTCACCGATTACCGTTTCCCGCAGACGTCGGGCGCCCGTTTCTTTTCCGAACGGGGCGCTCTGTTCATGGCGAGCTCCGCGCTTCGTTCGCTGGCGGAAACTTTAATCCCGGAGGATGCGCCCGAAAATCCGGCCCCTCCGGAACCCGATGGCCAAAACCACGCTATAGCCAATACAGCTTCTTCCTACTCGGCGCCGAGCGGAACCGATAAACAAGACGGGGTTTCGCTGAATACACCCTCCGTTGCCGCAATCCGCCAAGCCGGAGAGCGAGTCGGTGATTCCGCGGCTGAAGTCTCGCCTTTCCCCTGGCTGATTTTCGAAACACAGATGTACCTGTTCCCTTCGAACCTGGAGATACGAATCATGGCGCTCCGGCATAAGGCACGGACCGGCGGGGATGTGGTTGTCTACGTGCCCGAAGAAAAAGTGCTTTTTGTGGGGGGGCTTTACGAAGCGGCGCGCTATCCTGAAATCGACGCGGCATCGGGAGGCGATGCTGTTGAGTGGATGGACGGCATCAAGCAGGTTCTCGATTCGGTGCCCGTGTTGAAACCGGCAATTCCCAAAGAGGAAACAGCCTCCGAGGAGGATAACGCAACGCTCGAAGAAGGAATTACGGTAGTGTCCGCCAAGGGAGAGGCATCCAACCTGCAAAACATGAAGGATCTGCTGGAAGGCTGCCAAAAACTTAAGCGGGATGTCTCAAGATCCGTACGTATCGGGCGATCCTGCAGCAGCTTTCTTGCTTCTTCCTCCGCCAACGGCTATTACAGCTACGGCAATTTATCCTCTTACGCCGCGCAGCTATTCGCCGCTCTCGATTCGCCGGGGGATGGCCCGCATTAATTAAGAAGGGCCACCCCTCCGCCTTATCCTCCCATTAATCCGGATTATTTGCGAAGCTTTTACTGCGGCGGCGGATACCGTTTTGGAGTCCGCCGATACAGTATTGGCAGTTCAAACTCATGAACCAAATGGTCTATAGATGCATCCTTTATTTGTGAAGATTAAGTTCTCTGCTTGAAGGGTGAAATAAGCGGAGGGCGAAGGGGAGCAGCAAAGCGGGGAGGTTATTATGATGTTTTGGAATGCGGCATCTTGCGGCAAAAAACACATTTTGTTTGTCAGCCTTCAAACAGCAGTCTCCATGGCTGTTATTCTCTGGCTGCTATCTCCCGGAGTTTTTGCGGCGAATACTTCAAATCGGGCCTCAAGCGCCAGGGCCGATTTCTTATTTGAAAAGCCTGAAGGATTTCTCGGCCTTCGCTTCGGCAGGTTTTTCCCAACGGCGGACAGCGATCTTTTCGATTTTGCGACCAGCACGCTGACTCTTGATAAGAAGAATTTCCGCGCATGGAATGTCGGCGTTGACGGCGGCATGGATCTGCATGAAAGAGTCGACCTTATCTTCAGTATGGATTACTCAAAGCGGACCAAGAACTCCGAATTCAGGGATTTCGTGGACGACCAGGGCCTGCCGATAACGCAGACGACCGAGTTTTCGCAAATACCCATTACCGCGGGCATCAAGTTTTTGCTCATTCCCCGCGGCCGCAGCGTGGGGCGTTTCTCGTGGTTGCCGGAGCGTGTTGTGCCGTTCGTGGGCGGCGGAGGCGGAGCTTTGTGGTATCGTTTTAAACAGTGGGGCGATTTTGTGGAAGAAGTGACAGCGGACGGCGAAACATGGTGGGAAATATTCCCCGCAAAGTTGAAATCCGCCGGATGGGCTCCGACTGTTTATGCGGGGGGAGGAGCGGATATTCACATTGCAAAAGGAGCTTACGTTACTTTGGATTTCCGTTATTTTTGGGCAAATGCGGAATTAAGCCGCGATTTTATCGCATTTGATCCAATAGATTTGTCCGGCCTACGGATAACGGCCGGATTACAATGGCATTTTTAGAGAGGGGGGAAAAACAATGCTGCCCTGTAACAAGCATGTTTCGACATCGGCAATTGCGGGGCGCTTCCCGTTCCAGCGTTCGAATGCAGCCGCTGCCCGCCTTTTCAACAGCCGCTACCTGGGGCCCGCGGTTTTTCTGATGTTTCTATTACTATTCGTCGGACAGACGCGGGCGGCTGCTCAGCGGAACATGGACAGCGCTTCGGTTATGGATGCGCGATGGAGCGCATGGATCGGATCCTGGCGCTTGATACCCGATGACGCCGCGGATAAGAAAAACGGCGCCGCGGACAGCCAGTATATTTTGGATATCAGACCGGGCTCCGATAAAAGGTCCGTCGTCATGAAGGGAATCCAGAATGACGCGGTCCTTTTTGACCAGGAAATCGCGGTCGACGGCTCGCGCCAGCCGATCGAAGACGAAAGCTGCAAAGGATGGCACAAGTATTCGTGGTCGGACACCGGCAAGCGTCTGCTGTTCGAAAGCGAATCCGAGTGCGCCGATAGGCTTAAACGCAAAATTTCCGGGATCTCCTTTTTTAACGATCCGGGCGAGTGGGCGGACATTCAACTGTTGAGCAGCGGAGAAGACAGGGTGGTTACCATACGCAGATACCGGCAGGCAGACGGAGATTCTGCCGCCGCTGTCAGAGGCCGCCGATTCAATACCGCCCAGATTATCGCCGGCACTAACTTCTCAATCGACGAAATCATCGAGCTCACCGGCAAAATGCCGCCCGAGGCTATTGAAGCTGCTCTTGTAGAAATGCAGAAACCCTTTAAAATTAACGGCAAAGCACTGGAGCGGCTTGCGGACTCCGGCGTTGCGCCGCAGGTTATAGATCTCATGGTGGCCCTGTCTTTCCCGGATAAATTCACCGTGGAGGAACATTCCGTAAAGCCCCTGCAAGCGGCGGAAGAGCGAAGATACAGCGCCGGTTCAGGTTATTATTATTCATGGTCCCCTTTCGGCATTTGGCCGTTTTATGATCCGCTGTCCCCATGGTATTGGAACACATATGGATACGGGCATTATGGATACTGGGGCTGGGGCTCGTTGGGCGGATATTATTATCCCTACTGGGGTCCTTCAGGCGGAGGCGGAGCCGACCCATACATTGGCGGCGGACGATTGGTTGCGGGCGAGGGATATACCAGAGTGCGGCCGAACAACGGCGGCGAGACCCGTTATGCGCATCCCCGCGGGAATTCTATCGCAACAGGCAGAGCAGCCGGTTCGAATAACAGATCTGCTCCCGGCAATGCATCATCTTCCGGGGGACACGTTGCCGGTTCCGGCAACTCCGGAGGAAGTTCAAGCAGCGGATCGGCGAGCGCTCCCAGCTCTTCAGGCGGGGCTCCAAGCGCATCGCCCGGAGGATACAGCAGCGGCGGCAGGGGCAGCGGCACAGCACATCCGCGTCAATGAAGGCGTTTGAGCTTAACCCGCATTATTCATGAGGATTCGTAACCAGGCAGCGCAGACGGGTGTGGATACAAGGCGCGCGACCGAGAGCACCGCAGGCGTACTCGACAATACGTCGAGGAGCTCGAAGGATTGCAACGCCGCAAACATGCCTGGATCCGCCGCCATAGTAGAAGCTTCAGTAGAGTCGAGAATGGGCGCGGTAGCCGACAGAAGTGCCGCC
>CAZDMR010000059.1:0-22652 GCA_964506795.1 uncultured Acidobacteriota bacterium
ATGCCGGCAGGCTAACATGGCTAGCCGATATTTGTCAATACTTAACGTAGTAGTATTAGGAGCCTGTCCGAGAATTAGGATATGCCGCGTCCCGATGAGTAATCTAAATTTCGCCGCAGACCCGTGCGCGGGTTATGGCGCATACCGACGTGAAAGTCCCGCGGAAGCATCAAGGCTACGGACGGCGGATCCTCGGGCCACGGCCGGCGCAAGAGACAATCCATACAATGAAGATGAATGAGCTGCTGCAAAGGTTCTCCTGTTTGCTGTTTACAATCTGCGTGTGTTCCTTGTCGGCATCGCCTCAACCCCAAGGCCAAGAAAAGCCCGGCGGAATAGGCTTGGTGCTGAGCGGAGGCGGCGCGCGCGGCGCCGCGCATGTCGGAATTCTGAAGGTCATCGACCGCGAAAACATACCCGTGGATTGCATTGTCGGCACCAGCTTCGGCGCCCTGGTGGGAGGCCTTTATTCCATCGGTTACACCGGCGCGGAAATCGAGGACATTCTCCTCGCCGAGGATTGGAACAGTATTCTCAGCGATGAGCCGCAGCGCCGCCTGATACCTTTGATCGACCGGAAAGACGCCCGATACCAAGGACAGATAGCTTTTAGAAACTGGAAGCCCGAACTGCCTGCGGGCCTTTGGGGGGGCCAGCGTTTGTCGGAAATCCTGGACCGGCTTACGTCCAGGTTAATGTTGGGCGCTCAATACGATTTCGACAAACTCGCCATCAGGTTCCGGGCCGTTGCAACCAACCTGATTGACGGCAAAGGCCACGTATTCAAAGAGGGATCCCTCACCGAAGCTCTTCGCGCTTCCATGGCAGTTCCCTTCATTTTCGCCCCCTATGAAAAAGACGGTATGCTCTTGGCGGACGGCGGTCTGACACATAACCTGCCCACCGAAATCGCACTCGCCATGGGGGCGGAAACCATTATCGCCGTGGATGCGACTTCTCCCCTTTTGACCAAGGACAATATTCGGACCTTTTTTGATGTTGTCGATCAGTCCATCAGCCTCCAGATGGAACGCAACGTCGAGGAAAGCCGAAAGTCCGCGGCCATCGTTCTGGATCCCGACCTTCATGAATTCACCAATAGAGATTACGATAAACTGAAGGCAATCATTCAACGAGGCGAACAGGAAGCGGACGAGCACCTTGAACAATTAAAAGCTCTTACTTCCGGAATCCCCTTTCGCCCGCGCGCCAGGGTTTCCGAAATTGACGCGCCGTTCGTCGAGGCCATTTCTTTCGAGGGTTTGAAGGAACTCGAGCCTTCGCGGCTGAGAAAGCATCTGCGCATTCGCGAGGGAGCGGCGGCGGATCCTGAAGAAATCGCCGAGGATGTCAGCCGGCTTTATGCCACACGCCTTTTCGAAAGCGTCGGATACAATCTGGAATCCGTAAGAGAAAATCGATATCGCCTCACTTTTATTGTGAAGGAGGCCCCGTTGCGAACTCTCGGAGCAAGCCTCCGCTACGACAATGATTACGGATTCGTCGCGCTGGCGGAATTTAACTCGCGCCACATGTTTAACACTCCTTCCAGCATAATCGTTTCGACCCAGTTCGGCGGATTGGAGGACCACAGCGCCGCTTTTCATTTTGCCCCCATTTCTTCGGGATTCTTTCTCGAGCCAAAGGTCCATGTGTTCCGCCGGGAGCGCTTCGACATTCGGGATCAGACCCTGGTCGATAAGTTTACCGACAAGCGCGAAGGCGGCCAGCTGATGATGGGAGGATTTATTCTCAGGCAGCTGGAAATACGAGGCGGCTACCATTATCAACGGGTCAGGATTATGGGAGGCTCGGCCCCAAACCGATTGCCGGATTCCACAGTGACGGCCGGGCTCGCGCTTCACATAAACGGCGACACCCTGGATTCTCCCGAATTTCCGCGCGGCGGCATGACTTTAAAAATCATGATCGACAAGCAAGCCAAATCCGTAGGCTCCGACTTCGAATACTCCAGATGGCAGGCCGATTGTCAACGATACTTTTCCTTTTCTCCGAAATCCACGATCAAAATCCACGCCGGCGCCAGCTATTCTCACGGGGACGTCCCCTTCTTTGATCTTTTTTACATTGGAGGCCGCTCATTTTCGGGGGGCGCCTCGCGGCCGTTCATGGGGCTGGAGCACGACGAGTTTGCCGTGCGTCATGCGGCCCTGATGGGAGCAAGCTACCGGCGGCAGATTTTCTCCAATCCCCTCAGCTTCATAAAGCGCGGATTTCTGGAAGGAACTTACAACGGATTGTTTTTCAGCCATCGACAGTCCTCCCCCTACGAGGTCCGTTATTTCAACGGCGGGGGGCTGGGGCTGGCTTTGGATACGATGCTCGGCCCGCTTCGATTTGCCGGAGGATGGGGAGAGGGAGGGAGGCTGAATCTTTACTTTTCGTTCGGCCCCGATTTCTAAATCGCCGAAACATCAGTGAATAGTGGGCCCGTTTTTCTTGTCTTTTTCTACTTTTCGGCGCACGTCGCCGTAGTACAGCTCGAATTGGCGCTTGAGCTGTTCATGCCGCCTTCGTTTGTCGAAGTACTGATATTTATTCCACCATCCCTTTCCTTTCAGGAAAATATATCCTACGACCATACCTCCAAGATGGGCGATATGCGCAACGTCGGACCGGCCGCCGCCGATGGAGGAAATAAAGGCAATCGCGCCCATGATGAGCACCAGCCATTTGACTCTTACGGGAAAAAGAAAATTGAGATAAACAATGCGGTTTGGATACGTCATGCCGTAGGCAAGGAGGAGGCCGTAGATGGCGCCCGATGCGCCGATTACAATCGCACCCGAATTCATGCCCGCCAGCCAGGAACAGATCCCGGCGCCGATGCCGGTTATAAAATAATAATAGATGAAGCGCCGAGTCCCCCAATAGCGCTCCATGTCGTTGCCGAACATGTATAGGGTCAGCATATTGAAGAATATGTGGAAAACGCCCCCGTGGAGAAACATGTAGGTTGCGAACTGCCAGATCATCAGTTCGTGCGTCACGCGCACGGGCATCAAGCCGAGATTCATCTCTATAGCTCTGCTGCCGAACAAATGAAAAAGGAACTGCAGCACATAGACGGCGACATTGATTAAAATAAGATTGCGGACTGTTCGGGTGGCCGGGCCGCCGAATAAATAAGAAGCCCCGGTCCTAAGGATCGCCATTTTCAATTCCTTTCTTGCGGATCCGCGAAGAAATCCGTCATGGTTCAATGCTATGAGAATCATGCGGAGAATTCAACCGGCTGAGCGCATGAAATCGCTTTTGCGCCGATTCCATTCCGCTGCAGACGCTGATAGAATGAATTCTCCTGTTTATTTCAAAGGATGTTCTCATGAGAAGCAGCGGGCGTGATTACAACTCGATGCGCGAGGTTCGCATTGATTGGGACTATACAAAGCATGCGGCCGGATCGGTTCAGATTTCCGTGGGGGATACAAGAGTGATCTGCACCTGCACAATTGAAGACAAAGTCCCCCCATTCCTCAATCATATGAATCAAGGTTGGATTACGGCCGAATACGGCATGATACCCGGCGCCACGAACATTCGTACGCCGCGCGAAGCGGCCCGCGGCAAACAGGCAGGGCGCACCGTGGAAATCCAGCGGCTCATCGGCCGCTCGCTCCGCTCCGTCGTAAACCTTTCCCTTTTGGGCTCCCGCACTCTTTTAATCGATTGCGACGTCATTCAAGCGGACGGCGGGACCCGAACCGCCTCGATTACGGGCGGATTTCTGGCCATGGCCGCGGCCATCGCCAGATTGTTGGACAGGAAGCTGATCCCGTTTTCTCCGCTTCAGGATTATGTGGCCGCCGTCAGCGTCGGCGTTATTGACGGGAATGTTTGCCTCGACCTGGACTACCGGGAGGATTCGAATGCGCAAGTCGACATGAACCTGGTCATGACGGGCCGGGAACGCTTCGTTGAGATTCAGGGAACGGCCGAAAAGACTCCCTTTTCATTCGAGCAGCTCGCGCAGCTGCAGTCGCTCGGGGCCGAGGGCATACGGCGGCTGGTGAAGCTGCAAAAATCCATATTGGAACCCCGCATCGACCCGAGCCGTCTGTTCACTCCCCAACAGTAAACGGAGTCCATAATCAATGCCGGCCCTTGACCTCCAGACCATTGTCGTAGCCACCCGCAATGCCGGCAAACTGAGCGAATTTCGCCTCCTGCTGCGGCCGCTGAAAAGCCGCGTCTTAGGGCTGGGCGATCTATCCATCCACGACGAACTTGAGGAGTCCGGCGATTCCTTCAACGAAAACGCCAGATTGAAAGCGCTCGCCTATTCCCTGCGGACGCGGTTCCCCGTTCTTGCGGATGATTCAGGGCTGGAGGTCGAAGCGCTTGGAGGGAATCCGGGAATCCACTCCGCGCGCTATGCGGGAGCCGGCGCCTCCGACCGGGACCGGGTCCGTAGACTTCTCGGCGAGTTGGATGCCGCCGGCGCCAAGCGCGACGCCCGTTTTATATGCGCTCTTGTTCTAGCGCAGGGCGGAGCCGTGATACGGGAGTCTTCAGGCGAATGCCGGGGATGGATCACGAAAACGCCGAGGGGAACCAACGGATTCGGCTATGACCCGGTGTTCTTGTTGCTGGAGCTGAACAAGACTTTTGCCGAACTGACGGAAGTGGAGAAAAACCGATACAGCCATCGCGCACGCGCCGTTGCGTCTCTTATCCGGATGTTGGAATCGCCCCCGCGGTCCTAAATCTCCGGTTGTTGCGCTGGCAGGCCGGTATGAATTGAGCTAAAATGGCTCTCCGTTTATGGGATCGGGGCATAGCGCAGTCTGGTAGCGCGCCTGCCTTGGGCGCAGGAGGTCTCCAGTTCAAATCTGGATGCCCCGACCAATCCACACCCTCATAGAATCTGTCGGCATGCTCCCGAAGCATAATCCCGGCTTACTCGGATCCGCATGAACTTGCCCGGCAGAGGTCGGAACAACAGCCTTCTTGTTGCTAAATTTCAACTCCAAAAAGTTCGCGCGCGGCTATCCCGACGAGAAAACTCACGGCTGCGATTGTCAAAGAAATGGCGGCCATAGTTGCAAAGCGCCGCCACATGCTGCCGCCCTTGGCTGTTGCAATGTAGAAATTGTAGGCAAGGATGATGAGGACGCTGAGCAATACCATGCCCGCCAGAGCGGCGTAGGGTTCGCTGAAAACCAGATACGGGGTGATCAAAACCAACACTGTAATGATATAGGTCACGCCGGTATAAAGGGCGGATTTTTTCGGATTTCTTCCTTTCTCCCCCACTTCCTCTTCGCTCGCCGAAAGATATTCGGAGGCGGCCATTGACATAGAAGCCGCTACTCCCGTTATAAACCCGGCCATTGCGATAACGCGGCTGTCCCGCAGCGCGAATGTCAGTCCGGCAAGCGCTCCCGTCAGCTCCACCAGAGCATCGTTAAGCCCCAGCACGATGGAACCCGCATAGACGATGCGTTCCTCTTTGATTAACTCAAGCACTTCGGTTTCATGCTTCTGTTCGTCCATTAATATGTCGGCCATTTCGGGCAGCTGTTTCCGCAGTTCGGAATAGACACGTTGAGTGACCTGTTCGCCCCGTTCCATCAGCCTGAGTCCGAAGGAAAGCCCTAAGCTGAGAGAAACCATCTTATAAAAGAAAACCTTCATTTTGCGCGGAGGAATCTCTTTCTCCGTCAATCGCTTGAAAATTTCATAATGCTGGTATTCATCCAACGCAATACTTTCGAGGATTTTCCGGTTTTTGGCGCCGGTTGCGCGATTGGCAAGCCAAAGGTATGTCCAGTATTCGCTGATTTCATTACGCTGAGCCTTGTAAAGCCGCTTTCTTATTTCATCATCCATGGACACGAACCTTTCTTAACCCGGATTCCTTTTCCGGATGCCGGCCTCCCGATGAGCGGACCCACCCCCCGATAATTTCAAGATCCTCTGCGGGAAACATATAACCTTCAAGTTCCGACAAATCAATGTACATTGTTTATACCGTTCCAGCCTCGAGATCTCATACGAGAAACGCCGCGTGTATGGGTCTTGCGAGGCAAGGCAGGAACAAGTTATGTTTAACCGTTCGCCGCGGCCGGGAGAAATAATTTCCAAGAACATGGGGATTCTACCGCCGATGATGAAAGATAGCGCGCTCAAGATATGAAAATTGCAATCTCAGCAGACGGCCCCGACACGGATTCAAAGATCGCCGCCCGCTTGGGGACAGCGGAATACATGCTGATCCTGGATCCGGAGACGGGGGAATTCGAAGCGCTGCCCAATATGGGCGGACCGCCCCAGCGTGCGGCAGGCGTGCGGACCGTTATGCTTGCCGTCGGCAAAGACGTGAAAACGCTTCTCACCGGATACTGCAGCCCGGCGATCCGCGAGCAATTCCGTGCCGGCGGCATAGAAATCATAGCGGGCTTGAGCGGAACCGTCGCGGAGGCGGTGGAAAGGTATAAGAAAGATCATTCCGCGCCGCGCCGCGGTTTGTCCGCCGCCCCTTCCCCGCAAACGACCGGCCGCTATAGAGAGAGTTTGATTGACGCGGCCGAAAGATCAGTCCGTCAATTTTTCGGCATGCTGCCGGTGCTTGTCTGCGTCATTTTTTTGTTGGGGGCTTTCAATGTTTTTTTGTCCAGGCGGTTCCTTGCCGCCGTCTTTTCAGGCAATGCGGCATTGGACACGTTTCTGGGGGCATGTTTCGGCGGCATTTTCGCCGGGAACGCGATCAACAGCTATATTATTGCGGGAGAACTGCTGAGGCATAATGTAAGCCTTATACCGGTGACTGCATTCCTGATCGCCTGGGTGACTGTCGGCATCGTACAGCTCCCGGCGGAAACGGCGGCTTTAGGCTTCAAATTCGCATTTCTCAGGAACCTTTTCTCTTTTATTTCAGCCATCATCATCGCAATCCTTACCGCCTTGATACTGAGCTGCTCGGGAAAAATTCTATGAAAGCAAAAAGCGCCCATCAATCCTCAATCGCGCCGTACCTGAAAAGCGCGGTGATTCTTCCAATCCTGACCGCGCTTCTATACACCCTTCTTTTCATGGCGACGCCGGAAAAAGCCCTTGCGGCTCTGAAATCCTCTTTGAACATTTTTCAGAACGTCTTCTTCCCCCTGGGCCTCGTTTTGCTTCTCCTTTTCCTCCTGAATGCATTCCTGAAACCCGCAAAGATAGCGAAGCTGCTCGGGAAGACTTCGGGACCTAGGGGCATTGCCTTGTCGGCGGCTGCGGGAATTATTTCCGCAGGCCCCGTCTATGCGTGGTACCCCTTGCTTAAGGATCTCAAGGAAAAAGGCGCCGCGGATTCCTCAATCGCAATCTTTTTATACAACAGGGCAATTAAAATATTCCTGCTCCCCGTTATGATCGCCTACTTCGGGCTATTCTTTGTAGCCCTATTGACCGTGCTTATGATCCTGGCGTCCCTTTTAATCGGGTATTGCATCGGCCTTTTTACGAAGATGGACGACGCCCCGGCCGCCCCGCGATAAAAGCGCGGGGGGACGCGGCCGCGTTCAATTCTTTAATTCCTGCGGCTTACTCCCATCCGTTTTTGATTCCATGTTCGGCCATGTATCCGATGGCCTCAATCTCGTAAATCTTTCCGTTTCGAATTTTAAATATATGGGCCGCCGGAAGATCAAACGCGCCGTAATCATTCTTTTTTTCGGTGATTCCGGGCACCCCGGCGATTTTCATTACTTCGGGTGTCCCGTCATGAATAAACATGGAAAAAGCAAAAACCAATCCTTTTTCCTCGTCGACCGCAAAGACGCGCCGTCGATTGATGTCCGTAATGTAACTCATAACCCCGGTGCTGAGCTGATCGCTGCACGTCATTTTTCGAAAGATCGAGAAGTCGTCTTTTGCCGCCGCCGGCCTCGAAGTCTGATCGTTTACGGCGATGGTTCCATTCTCCCTTCGCTGGCATTCATCGGCAAACGGAGCAACGGTCCCGTCGTCCTGAACGATGGCTTCGTAGTAGGAATTTGCGATTTCCTTCATCCGTTCCCGCGGAACCCTTTCTAGTTTCGGCTGCCGCTCAAGCAATGCCGGCCTGACCTTCGACATATTGGGATGCAGAGGCTCCTCCCCGGGAGGCACGACCAGGTGGTCGATCTCGGTGATTTTGTGGTCCGCCACCTTGAGCCGGATGGCCGCGATCGCCGGTTTTTGTTTGTCTTCGATAACGCCGATCATCCCTATTTCTCCCTGGTCGGGATCGGCGACATAAATTTTGAAATCGGCGGGTCCGCCCGTGGCGGTTTCCCAAAGCCCCTTGCCTAGAGGCGTCGGCTCGGTATTCTGCACGAGCTTGACATTCTCCGCCAGCGGCACGCCGGACGGATCGTGCGTTGGAAGGGCGGCGAGATACTGATCCATTAGTTCGACCAGGCATTCGCGATTGCAGCTCCAGCCGTCGCTTGCCTGATAGGGAACGCCGACGATGGCCATTGCCTCAATCTCATAGATTTTCCCGTTTCTGATCTTGTAAATGTGAGCCGCCGGCACCGTGAATTGCCCCCAATTGTTGGGGCTTTCGGTGACTCCGGGCACGCCCTTGATCTTAAGGGGGTTCGGCTCGCCGTCATGGTTGAACACGGAATAAGCCATCACCAATCCCATTTCCTCGTCCGCCGCAAAAAGCCGGCGCTGATTGATGTCGGTGATGTAGCCCATGATTCCCGTACTCAGCTGTTCGCCACATTTCATCCGCCCGAATGACGCCATGCTTCCAAAGGGAGTTTCCTTTTCCTGCGGAGGTTCCTGATTGTTTGCGGAGGTAATGCCGTTTTCGCGCCGCTGGCATTCGTCCGCGAAAGGGGCGACGCTACCGTCGCTCTGCTCGATGGCGTCGTAATAGGAATTTGCGGCTTTCAGCATTTGCTCCCGCGGGACGCGCTCCGAATCCTCAAGCCTTGTGAGCAGGCCGGCCCGCGGCTTCAGCAGGCCGTCGGGCAGCGGGCCGTCAATCGGCGACACCATGTGGTCGATCTCTGTGATTTCGCCGTTTTCCAATTTCAGGCGCGCGCCCAAAAGAGCGGGTTTTCCCTTATCCTCGATGACTCCCATAAAGCCGATTTGTCCTGCGACGGGATCGGCCACGTAAATCTTGAATTCCGTCGGCCCGCCCGTGGCTGTTTCCCAAAGCCCCTTGCCTACGGGAATAGCCTCGATATTCTGCACGAATTTCACGCCGCTTGCGATCGGCGCCGCGGCAGGGTCGTGATTCACAACGGCGGCAAGGTATTGATCCATCAGCGCCACCAGGCCTTCCCGATCAGCCTTTTCCTTTACGGAAGAACAACTAAAAGCTCCAAGAATAAAAAGAATGCCGAGAACTGCCGTCCCTTTCTTCATGCGCATGCTCCCATTTCATGCTCTGTGCCCGCCAGAGCGGTTGATAGGTAGGAGTCTGTCCAAATATTAGAATATGCCGCGTTCCGAGCGCCGCAGGGGCAGATGCAAGGCGGCGCAACGCAGGCAACGTAGCAACATTGGGGAGGAGCGCCAACGCAGCAGATGTCCATGCGCCGCCGGAACCCTTTGGGCGCATGGCGATTGCGGGGTGATCTCTTTGTTGCTCGTCCCCAAGCCCCATGCGCGCGGCATATCCTAATACTCGGACAGACTCCTAGGATTTGCGGGACATCCCCACCAATTCATGAGTTTCCCGCGTATAAATTAACCCATTTTGGCAAAAGTTGCTTTGGATTTTTCATTAAAAACACCGTCGTTTCAAGCGGCCCGAGCAAGCCCGCTTTTTCATAACACTTCAAAGCCTTGCAGCCGATAAAATCCCCAGGCCGCATAGGATTCATTATTCTGGCTGAATATGAGGAGCCGTCATGAAATACATCGCTGCAGTCACGTTCAGTTTTTGGATCGCTGTTTGCGCAATGGCGCAGGACAGGGAGGCAGAGAAAAAGCAACCCGCCGGTTCAACATTCTCCTTGGGGACATCCGCTGCACCCCAGGCTTCCGGAAAATTCTTGGGGCAAAGAGACAGATACGGAATAGGCGTAAGCGTGGATGTGCTCCATATTGCGTATAAAGAACCGGGCGTCATGGAAGAAAAGGGGATGATGGTGGGCATGTCGGGCGATTACACCTTCCATTTGAACAACTTTATGTTCAAGGCGGAGGGCAGGTTCGGCATCGGCTCCGTGGATTATTCTTCCGGACAATCCGGAGAGCTGGAGGATATAGCCGATTATATCCTGGAAACCAGATTCGTTTTCGGCCATGACTTTAATTTGGATAATGCGCGGCTCACGCCATTCACCGGCCTCGGCTACCGATATCTTTTCGACGACGGAAGCGGGAAACCCACGAGCATCGAACATTATGCGTATGACAGAAAGGCAAGGTACCTTTACACCCCGATAGGGCTGCAAGCCGTTGTCGGCCTCGGCCACCGATGGTATCTAGGCGCAGCGGCCGAATACGACCTATTCTGGCGCGGATGGCAGCGCAGCAGGCTTAACGATGTTAATTCCAATTACAGCCCCGTGGATAACACCCAGAAAGACGGCTGGGGCGCCAGGGCTTCCGTAAATATCACCAAGGAATTCGCGAAATTGGATTTTTATATAGAACCCTATTTCATCTACTGGGATATTGATATATCGGATATCGATACCCTTATGTTTTACGATATCCCCATCGGCGATGCATGGGAGCCTCCCAACACGTCCAGGGAGTGGGGCGCTCGTGTAGGAATTAGATTTTAGCGAAAACGGCAAGTCTCCTATAAGAAGCGCCGTTGAGTTTTGCTCCGTATCCTGAATTAAAAAAGAGTCCGTCTGTTATTCTATTTCAGTCTCTTCCAGAGGAAAGTATAGGCGAGCGCATTCATGGTCGCCGCCTGCTCGTTGTCCGCAGCCCCGCCGTGTCCTCCCTCGATATTCTCGTAATATAGGATGTCAAAGCCCATGTCCCGCATCTTCGCCGCCATCTTTCGAGCATGGCCGGGATGAACCCTGTCGTCCCGCGTGGATGTGGTAAACAGCACGGGAGGATATTCCCCATCCGTCTTAAGGTTGTGATACGGCGAGAATGTGCGGATGAAGCGCCACTCTTCCGGCTTATCCGGATCTCCGTACTCGGCCATCCAGGAAGCGCCCGCCAGCAGCTTGGAATACCGCTTCATATCCAGAAGAGGCACCTGGCACACGACCGCTCCGAAGAGGCGGGGATAGCGGGTAATCATATTTCCCATAAGAAGGCCGCCGTTGCTCCCGCCGTGGGCTCCGAGGTGCTCCGGACTCGTCACTCCGCGGGCGATGAGATCTTCGGCTACAGCCGCAAAATCCTCGTACGCCCTGGGGCGGTTCTCCTTAAGCGCCGCCTGGTGCCACCGGGGCCCGTATTCGCCGCCCCCGCGGATGTTGGCCACGACATAGACTCCGCCCCGGCTGAGCCAGCCGCTGCCGATGCGCGCGTTGTATTCAGGGACCAGCGAAATTTCGAAGCCGCCATAGCCGTAAAGCAGAGTGGGGTTCGCCCCATCCAACTTCATGTCTTTTGGGGAAACTTGGAAATAGGGAACCCTCGTGCCGTCCCTGCTGAAAGCAAAATGCTGGCTGACTTCCAATCCGCCCGCATCGAAAAACTCCGGAAGCTCCTTTAACTTTTCCGGCGCCTCTCCGACGCTCCCATAGTACAGCGCGGTGGGAGTCAGGTAGCCGCTGGCGGTCATGAAGAATGCATCGCTTTCGTCCGGGTCCTCCCCTCTTGCCGAAGACGAAGCAAAATCCGGCGCCCCGGCAAGGGGCTTGCGCACCCATTCTTTTGTCCTCGGCGTGAGGACCATGAGCTTGTTTTTAACATCCTCCAGCACATTCAATATCAAATGATTCCGGGTCCAGCTGTAACCCGCCAGGGACGTCTTCGGCGTCGGTTCAAAGAGCACCGTCAAGCTCCGCATTCCATTCATGAATTCATCGAAAGGCGCGGCAAGAAGAGTCCCGGCAGGATGCGTTTTGCCGGCTGCGCTCCAGGGGCTCCGCAGTTCAATCAAGAGCCATTCTCGATGCACCGATGCATTGGCGTCTTCGGGGACGTCCACTTTACGAAGCTTTCCTTTTGTGGTGAGCAGGAACAGCTCCATCGTATAGAACGTCGGCGATCGATAGACAAAATGGCGCTTAAAACCCCTGGTGTCATCGTAAGCCGCGCCCACGGAAACATCCGTTGTTTCACTTTCGAAAACAATCTCCGCCGACGACAGCGGGGTTCCGCGCCGCCAGCGCTTGACAATGCGCGGGTATCCGGAGACGGTCAGGGATCCCGGCCCGAAATCCGTATAGACATAGATGTGATCCTTGTCGATCCAAGATGCTCCGCTTTTTGCTTCCGGAAGCTCAAACCCATCTTTAACAAAAGACCTCGTTTCCAGGTCGAATTCACGCGTCACCGCCGCATCGGCTCCGCCTCTGGAAAGCTGCACCAGAGCGTTTCGGTAACCTCCCTCCTTCAAAATCTCGGCTCCGCTCCAAACCCAGTTCTCCTTTTCGGTTTCGGCAAGGGCGTCCAGATCGATGAGAACATCCCATTTCGGGTTTGCCTTCCGGTACTCATTCATCGTGGTGCGGCGCCACAGGCCTTTTGGATTTTCTTCGTCGCGCCAGAAGTTGTAGTAATAAGGGCCCCGTTTTTCTATGGATGGGATGCGCTCCTTGGAATCGAGAATTTTCAGCAATGCTTCTTTCAACTCCGAGAATCCCGCAGCCTCCGCCAGTTCTTTCCGGCTTTCGGCGTTGCGCCCTTTAACCCATTCAAGCGCTTTTTCGCCCATGACTTCTTCAAGCCAAAGATAAGCGTCCTCGGGCTGCCGCGCCTTCCGATTTGCCTGGCCTGCAAAGACATGGGCCAACGATAAAACAAGGATAAGCACGATCCATACCTTCATGAATGTTCCTCCTTTATGCCGCAGACCGGGTGCGCAGCCCGACCGCCGCCGCATTGAGAGGTTCTATGCGTATTGGCTTTCATCAATTCCCCGCGAATACCAGCTTTCTGAATTCCATAAGCCGTTGGCTCCAGGTGTCCCTTGCCACGGCTGCGCGTCTTTTTTCGGCCCCCGAAGGATTGTCCATTTCACCCGCCAGCGCGTCGAGCGCCTGCGCGTAGCTTTCTCCATCGCCTTCCTCGACCCACTGGATGGCCGGGCCGTAACGCTGCAAGGATGGAATGCGCGTGCTCAATACCGGCGCACCCATGGCAAGATATTCAATCCCCTTCAGCGGGCTGCTGGCAAGCGTGAATGAATTTAAGCGGTAGGGGACGGCACCCGCATCGCAATGGGCAATCCATGCCGGAATTTCCGATACCGGCACCGAAGAGTGATAGAAAAAATTGTGTCGCCGGCAATCAGCTTTTCCGGAGTTCTTATCCATAGTCTCAATTTTTTCGCGAAGTCCCCGATCCGCAGGTCCTACGAATACCCAAGTCCATTGGGGCCGGATTTTTGCGGCCTCTCGAATGCCGTCCCAGTCTATTCTTTCGGAAATATGGCCGGTCACCAATATTCTTGGCCTTGGAAGCGACAAAAGAACACCCGGTTCCGGCCAGTCGCGGCCCGGATTGAATAATCGTTCGTTGTAGCCGTTCGGCAAAACGTGGATGGGAATCTTTCGGTTTCCCGGAATGCGTTCTTCCAGTGCATCGGCCAGAGTGCGGCTCACGCAAACGACCATGTCCATCTTATCAAGCAACCGCTCTTCGTCTTCGCGTTCCCCCCGTATTTCATCGCCCCATACCGTCAGCGTGCGATCATCTATAGCCAGATAAATGCGGATCTTTTCGCCGAGCTTTCCCGCAAAGAAATGCTGATAAGGAGAGTCATAGCACACAATGCGCGATGCAGAAGCGGGCATCAGACGCGTTAAATCCGATTGGAGCAACCGTCGATTCCAATGTTTCATTGCGGCGCCCAAGGCCGGGATCCTTTCAGGAAGATGCAACGGACGGTATCGCCAGACTTGGGGCTTTTGCGAAATCTGCTCGCTCCGGTGCTGGAGGCCGGGAATTCTGAGTGAGCGGCGCAGGCTCACCGCATTTTCAACAATCACAACCGGCTCTACCTCCCCGATCCGGAGGCCCAGAGCCTGCCTCATGGATGTGGGCTTTGAACTCATGGCAAAAAAAACCCACGATACACGGGAGTTTTTAAATTCCGGAGGATTCTGAACGTTCATTCTATGCAAGAGCGCCTTGGGAATCAGAAGTCTCTTTTTTAAAAACCCCGGAGATCCCGGAATATCCGCTTTGAATACGCTTTCCCAAACGGCGCTCCCTATGCTGATCCCTCGCTTTATCGCAATGCCGGTTTCCCTAAATGTGTTCCCGCTATTCTCCCCGCCTATCCGCGCGTCATGAGCGTCATCATATTGCTTCCGCTATCCGGCGCGCTTCGCCGGGTTGCCTTTCGGCGTCGGCGCCGGAGCCAGATTGACATCATATCCGTCAATATCCGATTGCGAAGGGGTTGCCTTAACCACCTTCAGTGCTTTAGCCGGACAGCTTTCAACGCATGCTTGCTTCCCGTCCGGCCCCCCCTTCTGACCCCAATAGGGAGCATCCAAACACAGGTCGCATTTCGTCGCTTTGCGCTTAACCGGGTCCCAAATTGTTCGGTGAGGGTTCTGCGGACAGGATTGAATGCACGTTTTGCAGCCGATGCATTTCGACTGGTCGATTCTCCTGACATTGCCGTTGGCTGTATCCACATAACAAGCTCCGGTAGGGCAGTTCTGGACGCATAGCGGAGTAACGCATTGGCGGCATACAGACATGACAATATCATAAGGATATTTGGTAAAAGACGGGGCATCGCGGATGATTTGGATCCTGGAAAGCGAGGGATCCGCTTTCCCTTCGTGAACCATCGAGCAGGCGAACATGCAACTCTGGCAGCCAAGGCACAGTCTGCTGTCATACACGAGATACCCTGTCGATGCCGGATAGGATTTTTCGTCCGACGAGGGGATTGCCTTTGAGAGAACGCCGGCAGCGGATTCGGGAGCGCATACGCCCAAAGCTCCGGCCGCGATGGCGGCGCCGCCGCCGGTCAGAAAGTCGCGCCTCAAAACCGTCTTTTTGCTGCCGTCGGCCTTCTTGGATTCAGCCATAGAGCCATCTCCTTATCTTTCTTTCGTGGGGTCAGTTTTCAATCTCCAGAATATCGCAGACGAACTGAACAGGGTTAAAGGTTTTTTACGGAGAACGGATTCCATTTTTCGAGTCCCCAACCTCATAGTTGCGCATTGTAATGTTTTCCCGGAATATTTTCTATCTTCGATAGAAACAAAAAGTTTTCCGGCGGAAATCTGTCGCTCAAAACCCGAAAAAATGCATCAAGCTGCTGCAGGCGGCGGCGCCGGTTTGAAGGCATTGAGGCGATGAAAGGATTTACAGCTTAAGCGGAAAGGCCGGAGTCTCTTAGAGTATCTGATCCCCCGGCCTTCCACTATTCAATGGCTAGAGAGAACTTTAATCTACCATGGAATTTTTCAGATATCTAGTTATTTTTTGTTATTTATTGTAATTTAGAGCTGCATTCGTTTAATCCCAGCGGACGGCTTTCTCAAGAAGCTTGGGATCTATTTTGGGGTTCGGGGGATCCAAGGGTGGATCCTGGCTTACTGAAACAGGGCCGGATTTCAATTTAAATCCATTCATTATATCCTGCATCGCTTCAGCTTTACTCGACAGGTCTTCAGACGCCAGGGTGGATTGCCGGGCATTGGACACATACTGCTGCGTCATTTTCCTCAATCTCTTTGAAGCCAGCATTACCTCGGCAACGCCCTTTTGCTGTTCGTCAGAGGACAAAGAAATTTCATCCATTACTTTGCCCAGAAGGTCTATATGCGAATTTATTTCGCCCAGGCTTTTTATCGTCTCCTGATTTAGCTTGACTCCGGTCTCCGAGCTCGCGGACGCTTTTTCAACCATCTCCGCCGTATGGCGGGCGGCATCGGCGCATCGTATAGCCAGGCTGCGAACCTCGTCGGCGACCACCGCGAATGCCTTTCCCGCTTCGCCCGAGCGGGCCGCTTCAATGGATGCATTCAAAGCCAGCAGATTGGTCTGAAAAGCAATGTCGTCGATGGTTTTGACGATTTTGGCGGTCTCGTCGGAAGAATCCTTAATGGCAGAGATGGCGGTGGAAAGCCGCCGCATGCTTTCAAAACCCCGTTCCGAAATGGACCGCGTGCTTTCGGCCAGTTGCCGGCCTTGCCCGACGCAGGCGCTGTTTTGTTGTATCCGCCTGGACATTTCCTCCAGATTCTTCGACACAAATTCCATTGTGGATTGTTGTTCCGCCGCTCCGGCCGAGAATATCTGGCTGCTATAGCAAATTTGATTGGCGCCGTCCAAAACCTCTGTCGCCCGCGATGCCGCAAAAAACAAGCCGTCGCTCAAGTCCGAAACCGCCTTATTGACTGAGTCCTTCATGGCCGCCAGGTCGCCGTGATACTCGCCCTGCATTCCGGTGCACAGATCCCGTGCGGCAACCGAATGCATCGTCGAACATACTTCCCGCACCGGAACCGCCAATGCATCCGCTATATGATTGATCGATTGAATGACTTCTTTATACGCTCCCCGGAATTTTCCGGCATCGCAACGGAGGCTGAGATTCCCTTGTTGCACCCCATCAGCCATCCGGCTGACTGCCTCCGTCATGTTCTGCAGCATGCGCACGCTTTCCGAAACGGCCTCCTCTTGGAGCGATGAGTCTTGCAGCGCGCCGTCGATTTTGCCGCTGCGCAGCACCTCTCGCATAACCTCTAGACTGCTGCGGCTCCGAACCAGCTTTCGCAACGCATCGGCGAGAATTCTAACTTCCGCCGTCCCGCCGTCCTCAATCGGACGCTTAAAATCCCCGTGCATGATTCGCTGCGCGGCTTCCTTCAATTTCTCAATGGGGCCGAAGATGCGCGAGGCGGCGGCAAAAAACAAAACCCCGCTCAAAACAAGAATCCCTGAAACCCAGCCCCATAAATAAACGCTGTCGCCGGCGGCGCGGCAAAAGAAAAAAATAAGGCCTGCCGCCGCAAGCAATATCGTTTCACCCGCCAGCAAAAACCGCATTTTGATACCAGGGGCACGCGGAGGCATCCCGATCAGGCTGCCAGCCGTTGCCGAGCCGTGCAAATCTCTCGGTTCTTTGAGGAAACCTAAAAGCAACTTCATTTTTCCGGACCCATAAAGTCCCCATCATTTCTTGGAACAATTCAATCCCGTGAAAGACCGGCGTTGTAGCTCTCAACTAAGGTTTTAGTACACCAATACCTTTGCTTATGGGACAAATATCGGAAAAGATTAGTGGAGACATTAATTAAAACGAAGGTACGCCACGCTATTTTATTGATTAGAAATAAAATATCCCGATATGGGTGCCGCTTGCCCGCGGTTTATTGTTTGCGGCAAGATAAATCAGGCCCTGGGAGCCTCCATACAAGGCCTAAGATATGCCGCGAGTTTTCGGATTCGCCGAAGTATAAAAGACAGGCAGTGTGCGAGAAAAAAACAGTAGCATTATTGCACCTTTTTCCATCAGCCATAGTAGCATTAATGAAACTAATTAAAACCTCGCGTTGATTTTCTTTTTCGACTTTTCTCTAATTTTAACAATACTTAATATCAATTTGGCTTTCCCCTGAGAGTTTGGCTCGCCATGTGCAGGTTTATTGTCAGGCGTTCGCCTGCGGCTACGCGGAGCAGTTCTTGGACGCGTATCGTCGCAGCCCTAAAAAGCCGCGGTCCCACGGAAGAACGGAATTTATCAAGGGGAAAACAGAATGAACAGAAGCGGACATGTAATGGGCGCAGCCGGTAAAAAAGCTCGCCGCCAAGCAGGTGCAGGCGCCCGCGCCGAACGCTCCCAGGCGGATCGACTTCTGGATTACTGTGTTTGCCCTAAATGCGGGAAAACGCAACCGCGCGAACGCGGCATGCCTTGCATCGAGCGCAAATGCCCAAAGTGCGGCGCCTTTATGGCAAGGCTATAACCGGCAAGCTTAAAAAATAGAATGCGACAATGCCGCGAGGAGATCGGACAGGGCCTCGAGGCCTGGGTGCAAGGACCGGGCGCACTGCCGGAACCTGCGGGAGCATGCAATGCCCGGATATGCCAATCCTCTCCCCGGCCGCGGTTTCGGAGCCGGTTTTGGGGGGAGACCGCGGCGGACGGGAGCGGAGAAATGTGTTTTATACCACGGGCCAAGCGGGATGGATGCGCAACGGCAGATGTGTCTTGCCTTATCAACAGCAGGCGCCCAATTCATTCGATTCTGACGCCGAGAAAAAATTGCTTGAGAACCAAGCTCGAGCGCTCCGGACGGAACCGGATACGATTGAGAGACGCATTGAGGAAATTCAAGACGTGAAATCGGGAAGGCAGCTAGGGGGCCGCTCTTTTATTAAACGGCCCTTTTATAAAGCATTGCTTTAGAATAACTTCGCGGTGCTTCGCGACACCGGTCTATCCCAGACCGAGTTTATCCAGTTCCTGGCCGATGAGTTTTCTGCCAGACTCAATTGCGTTGCGCACGTCTCGTATGGTTTTTTCACTCAGTTCCCGGCCCCGATCGAGCTCCTTTTCAAGCCTCTCGGCAACATCGACGGTTAAAACGTCGATGGATTCGCGCAGCTCCTTTCTCAGAGACTCCGCCTTGCTTTTGGCTTTTTCTCCTAAAAGGCGAATGTCGCGGCGAGTTTTCCTTCCCGATTGAGGCGCATAAATCAGCGCCAACGCCGCACCCAGAATTCCGCCCCCAAGAAACATAATTGCCGAATTCTGTTTCGATTTCATTTCCTTCCTCCATGTTCTCCGGCGACCGCATAAAAACGCA
The DNA here is from genome assembly GCA_964506795.1 of uncultured Acidobacteriota bacterium. Classification (GTDB taxonomy): domain Bacteria; phylum Acidobacteriota; class UBA6911; order UBA6911; family UBA6911; genus UBA6911. The sequence continues at coordinate 18,882 of CAZDMR010000059.1, forward strand.
TTCTCAACCGCCGGTTGGCGCCTTCTTATTTTTAAATCGCATGAAGCCCGGCTGCGAGCCCGTTAAACAATCAAATGCAGCCGCCGATCGGATGCCTGTCTAGCAGCCCGTGGTAAAAGCACAACGGGCCGCTAGATAGGGCCTGAATTACTCCGGCTCCACGGCGGCAAAAATGGTGCTGCCGTCGCGGTTAATAAGCAACAGAATCGGTTTGCCGCCGCTCTCCGCTTCGGCTTCACGCACAGCTCTACGGTACTCCGACACCGTCGACACGCTCTTTCTGTCGACCTCCATGATTACATCGCCCCTGCGCAGGCCCGCATCGGCTGCCGGACTGCCTGCTTCGACCGATACCACCACAACTCCTCGAGTGGTAGGGGACAAGTCCAGCTGGCGGGCAATCTGAGGGGTCAAATCCTCAACCTCCACGCCAATGAGGGACGCGGATCCCCCGGATTTAAATCCGGCTTCCCCTTGATGCTCATCCTTCAATTCACCAATGGCGACGGACGCATCAAGCTCCTTTCCATCGCGATAGAGCTTAATGTTCAAAGTGGTGCCTGGCCGCGTTTCCGCTATTTTCAAAGCGACGTCGCTCTTGTCATCGATTGGTTTGCCCGCAACCTCCAGGATGATGTCCCCCTTTTCTATGCCGCCCTTCGAAGCGGGGCTGCCCGGAGACACATCTCCAACCAGAGCGCCTCGCGCTTCCTTTAATCCCATCGCTTTCGCTATCGAAGGAGTCACATCCTGAACCATCACGCCGAGCCAGCCGCGAATTACTTTTCCGTGCTTCAAGATCTGGTCCATGACTTGGCGCGCAAGGTTAATGGGAACGGCGAAGCCGATTCCCTGGTTGCCCTGGCTCCCGCGCGAAATGATGGCGGTGTTAATGCCTATCAATTCTCCCCGAGTATTGATCAGTGCGCCGCCGGAGTTGCCAGGATTAATGGCGGCATCGGTCTGAATGAAATCTTCATAATCCTCGATGCCCAAATTTCCCCGGCCGGTCGCACTGACAATTCCCATGGTTAATGTCTGCCCGAGTCCGAACGGATTCCCGATTGCCAAAGCTATATCGCCTACGCGAACCTTGGAAGAATCCCCTATTTGGAGAACCGGGAGTTTCTCTTCGTCGACTTTTAGAACGGCAATATCCGTCTTCGCATCGGTCCCGACTGTGTCGGCCTCCAATTCGCGCCGGTCCGCCAAGAACACCTTGATCTTCTCCGCATTTTCCACGACATGGTTATTTGTGATGATGTAACCCTCGGGACCTACTATCACCCCGGAACCGAGACTCTGCTCCCGCCGTTCGCGAGGAATGCTGAACGGCTGCCAGAAATCATCGCCGAAAAAATCGCGAAAGAAAGGATCATTAAAAAAAGGGAGCGGGCTTCCGCCTCCGGGCGAACGAATAATTTTAGAAGAGGATATGTTCACCACGGCGGGAAGAGCAGATTCCGCGATTTCGGCAAAGCCCGAGCCGAATGCGGCCGCATTGAAAGACCGGCCCTGGTTGTCGCTTGCTACGGCGATCGGTATCGTTCGAATCGCTTCGGCGTTAGAACTTCCTGTCTGACCGGTTACATAGGATCCAATGAACCCCCCTGCCGTCAATGCCGCAATCGCAAATAGCAGCGTGAAACGATTAAATCTCCCTTTCTTTTCCATTACGCTCTCCTTCCTGTATTAAATTTCGCAGCGGATTGCGGGAGGTCAGGCGGCTTTCATCGCTCCCCATTTCACGATGGGATTTCCGTCCGCGTCCTCCAACCTGACGTTGTGTTCCTTCGCCCATTTGCGCGCCGCTTCATGGAGATGACCATTGCCGCAGTCAAAAAACGCTCTTGCCATTTCCGCGCTGCCGTTTTCTCCGAGAATCGCAACGAGTTCCTCGATGACTTCGTCCCGTCCGATGCCTATAAGGGCAAATACAGCGTTTTGAGCCCTGCGAATGTTTTCGCTGTTTGCATCATCCATAAGAACTTTTTTGGCGGCTTCCCAATTGCTAAGCACGGCTTCCCCGTTTCTTTCGGCGATATCAAAGCGGACCCTCTCCGCATCCGAGGATGGCTCCCAGTTTAAGCTTTTCAATATCTCCGCGGCCTTGGGACCTCTCATCCAATCGCCCAAAGCATCGACGAGCGGGTCAATTGCATTGACGCCGATGCGGTCGAGAGCCGTCGCCGCGCTGTCCCGAATATAAATATCTTCGCTTCCCAAAGCTTCGATCAAGGGAGCAATAGCTCCGGCGTGCCGGAGTTCTCCCAAAGCGGCGGCGGCTGATCTTCTCAATATAAAATGCCCGTTTTTCAAAGCATGAATAAGAGGATCGAGCGCCGCGGGATCGCCCAGATGCCCCAATGCAGTCGCGGCTGAACGCCGCACCAGTAAATTCTCATCGTCGAGAGCCTTGATCAGCGCAGCCACGGCTTTTGAGTCGCCGATATCCCCAAGGGCCTTTGCCGCGAAACTTCGAACGAAACTGTCTTTGTCATCCAGCGCTTTTATGAGAGCATCCACCGCTTTTGCATCGGAGGACGCCCCCAATGCTATCGCCGCGCGCTGTCTTTCATAGGCATTGGTCGATTGCAGGGCGGCCATTAAATCGTCGAATCCCTGAGCCTCCTCCCCCGCGGAATCAGACAAAGAAGCGATTGCATTGTTTTGGGAGTTTTCGTTTTCCACCGACAGGCCAAAGGAAACTTGAAAAGCAGCGCCGGCTATTAAAGCCAGAGTCCAGATTCCGGCCGACTTTATTCTACGGGAAGCAAAAAATGCGGCAATCCTTTGCCAAAGGGGGCATGAAAAGCGTTGGAGCCGCATTAATCCGTGCGCAATTGGACCATAGATAGCTGGTAAATTCTTGACTACAAATCGAGATTCACAATCACGTCCGCGATTCCCGAATGTCCTGGCGTTCATATTTCACCTCGATTTGCCCGCGATGCTTCAACCGCAAAACCGCGCGGGGCACCCCTTTCAAACGGGGAGCCCCGCGAACATTACGATGTGGACACCGGAATGGCACGGGCCTTCGCTTCGGGCCTCTGCGGAACCGTTATTTTCAGAATCCCGTTTTTGTAATCGGCTTTGACCTTATCCAGGTCCACAGTGTTCGGCAGAGTAAAGGACCGAGCGAAAGAGCCGTAGAAGCTTTCCATCCGGTGATAGTCCTTGCGATCTTCTTCGTTCTCCAGCTTGCGTTCGCCCTTGATGGTCAATATGTTTCCTTCAAGCTGCAGCTGTATGTCCTTCTCGTCCATTCCAGGAAGTTCAACCTTGAAAATGAGATTGCCGTCCTTTTCAAGAACATCCACTGAAGGCATTCCATTGCCAAAGCTTTCTTTGAATAAGGACGGCAAAGAAGGACCGTCGTTCAAAAAATCTTCAAAGAACCGGTCAAAAAATCTTCCGGTTTCAGGCCATATTCTTGCCGGAGTCCCGCTTTTCTCAGACCAAGGAATCAGCTTCATAAAGCTCACCTCCCTTCAACCGTTTTATTCTGCACTTATTTGAATAAAATCTATCTCGCCGCGTGTCAAATTGCGCACTTTGACAAATGCATCATGGCTGCAATCAGTACAGCAGCAAATACTTGCTAAAACGGGGATTCACTGGGGGCGCGCCAGGTGGGGTCGTCGCTTGCGTCTACAGCGGATTCTTTACCAGTGCCGGGTTAATGCCCAAATCCTTAAATACAGCAATGCCCTTAGTACTACTACGTTAAGTATTGACAAATATCGGCTAGCCATGTTAGCCTGCCGG
>CAZDMR010000060.1:0-13053 GCA_964506795.1 uncultured Acidobacteriota bacterium
GCTATACGCCGCCGACCTTTTCGGAGGTTGTCTTGGATCGCTGATCGCCAGCCTTATGCTGGTGCCCATTGTGGGCTTAAACCTATCTGCTTTGTTGATGATCCCGGTGCTGCTTTTTGCCGCCGTGCTGGCGTAGCGGCATTGCCGACGCCGCAATCGAGGCTTGCGATCCCGGATTCCTTCAAAGCCGAGGTCGGAATTTGCCTGTTTCTCAGCGCTCCGGGAAATCCTCCTCGACCACGGTGTCGTAGTTCTTGAAGCTTCGCGCTATCAGGATATCCATGTTTTCCAGCCTTATCCCCGTCTGGTTGATTCGTTCATAAACCTCGCAGACATTCCCGATATCAAAGCCTTCCAGCATAATCACCGGGATTCTGTAGTCCGTGAACATGTACTTTAATTGTTCCAGATTTTTTGTAACCGCGGGACAAAAACCGGGCAGAGATTCAAGGCGGCGGCCGTAATCGTCCGGAAGTTCCGGCACTTCTCCAAGGCGGACGAGAAACTCCGGATCGGCATTCCACCTGTGGCGATAATAATCCTTTTGAAAAAAGAAGTCGGCTCCAATCAAATCAAAATAGAGCGTGTAATCAAAAGAGGAATTCTCCCTTACTTTTCCGGTGCCCCCATAAAAAGACGCCATCAAGGCCGTCGCGCGCTGCTGCCCGTCCAGAATGTACAGGCGCGTATTGCGGCCACGGTCTTCTTTTTCCGGGATATAGAAGCCTCCCAATAATCTGTGGACATGCAGCTGAATTGCAGTTTTCCAGCACAAAATGCTGCCGACAGGATAGCATTGGAAAACGCTTTTCCATAAGCCCGCAATGTTGTCAGGGCTCCATACAAATAAACGCTGGAATGTCGGAATCAGAAATTTTCCGCCCGCCAGCTGCCGGATGAATTGCATGAGATTGACTTTATTAATCTCTACTTTTCTATTGCGATAATTCAAAGATCTTCCCTTCTCCGTTTCTTTCCCGCGTTGCAAAGAATCCGCGAGCGTTTATCGCGAGGCTGTTGATTTTAGCTGGGATTTTCAAAAGGAGCATGAAACTAAGCTTTTGTTTGCCGCTCAAGCCGCGATTGGGAATGAATTTTCCGTGAATCATGCCGAGAGATCTAAATCCGCTATCCGCCTCCGGGTTAAATTCCCAAAAAGTTTTCCTTTACCCTGTATCCGGCTGCTCGGGCAACAATATCATTTTCCTCATCCGCCATAGTTCCGGCATGGAGCATGATATCAAGTCTATTTGCGGCGCGGAAGGCAATTTGGCGGCTCCAGGCGTCGTCTTGTGACATCAAGGCTGCAAGGGGCGCTCCGCTCCTTCTCCAAAGGAACGCATTCTTTTCTTGACCAATCCGTTAAATTCAAACTAGGATAGAGTTATCGGACTCAAGCATGCGAGATTATAACCATCGCCGTTTCTTTTACGTGATTATAGAATTCATTTTTATCTTTGCATCTTCCCTCAAAGCCGGATTGTTTCAATGGAAAATCACGGAGTTTATAGCTCTATCCGCCGCAGCGGCGATCTGCGCTGCATTGTTCTTAAACTCGGCGATTTCAGTCCGGGCGACGGACATTTGCGACCGGGCATGCCTTGAAGGTGCCATAGAAAAAACTCCCGATGCCGCTGTTGTGCACAATTCAAATCGGCTGATATTCGTGCCCAATGCTCCATATACGAGAAACGGAGTAATGGATTACATCGCGCCAAGGCTGAAGCCGTCTGAATCTATAATCAGCGAAATTGAACTGATAAAGGGCCCGAACGGCGACAACCGAGGTCGAGATAAGAAAAAGGCAAAACGGATTGTCGAAAGCTGTATTTCGACAGCCGCGCCGCAAATCTTGGAAAGTTTGGGAAAAATCGCATAGTCGTATAAAATAATCAGTGTTAATGGAGGTATCGTTCATGGCTGGAGAGACCAAAACGGCGCCTGAGAAGGCCGAAAAAAAGAAATTCTCAAGGCGTGATTTTGTTGTCGGCGGCGGCACCGTTCTTGCGGGTGGCGCGTTGACTGCTGTCACGCCCCAAAATGCAGCAGCTGCTCCAAAGGCGGCGGATTACCCGCTTTCGAGCATGTATCTGGTTTATGACAGCAAACACTGCGCCGGATGCTATGGCTGCATGATCGCATGCTCCCTTGTCCACGAGGGGGAAGTAAACTTATCGCTGTCCAGGATACAGATACATCGAGCTGTTCTTGACGAGTATCCTCTCGATATCGGTATAAATGTTTGCCGGCAATGCCCGGATCCGTTATGCGTCGCGAACTGCCCCACCGGCGCCTGCCATGTCAGCGCGGAAAACGGCAATATTCGCATCATTGATGCCGAAAAGTGCATCGGATGCAAGAATTGCATAAAATCCTGCCCTTTCATCCCACACCGTCCTATATGGAATCACTTCACCAATAAAGCCACAAAGTGCGACATGTGTGTTGACACCCCCTATTACAACAAGAAGGGAGGAGTCGGAGGCACTCAAGCCTGCGTTGAGGCTTGTCCCGCAAATGCTCTGAAGGTTGTGACCGAGCTTCCTTCACAGACCGACATCGACGGATACGATCTCAATTTGCAGCCGCCTCGCAAAGCCATGCCGAAATTTCCTTTTTCTAAGCGAGACCCAAAGGCTGAACCTAAAACTTCGCCGGCCAAAGCCGCACCTGCGAAAACAGAATAGGAGAGGAGGCATTTATGGCAACGCCAGGATTTGCGGGTAAAATTTTGTTGGTAAATCTTACAACGAAGGAAATCAGAGCATTAGACAGTGAAAAGTATGAAGCCTATGGCGGCGGTCATGGAACCTCCACGGCTCTTTTCTGGGAATATTGCGTAGCTCCCGGGGAATGGGACCTTCAGGATGCCTTTGATCCCAGGAACATGGTCTCTCTCATGACCGGCGCGGTGTCCGGGACTGGAATCCCGGCTGCAGCCAGGACCAGCGTTTCGGGATTGTCGCCGCAGTGTTATCCCATACAATGGTTCTGTCACAGCAATTTCGGCGGCATGTTCTCCACCTGGCTTAAATTGGCGGGATGGGACGGTGTAGCCGTCATCGGGAGAGCGGAATCCCCTGTCTATATCAATATCATCGACGACAAGGTGACGCTGGAAGACGCCAAAGCGTTGTGGGGCCTTACCTCATGGGAATGCCAAGAAGAGATCTGGAAAAGGACCGGAGTGCGCTACGGCCAGGAGTGGCAGGAATTCGGCGACAGCTATACTCTGCAGAGGCCTGCTATTGTTACTATCGGACAGGCGGGCGAGAAAATGACTCGCGTTGCTTCGCTGATTCATGGCGGCGGATCCGGCGCGGGCCAGGGAGGCTTTGGCGGCGTTTTCGGCTCCAAAAACCTGAAAGCCATCGCCGTTGTGGGCACGAAAAGCATCAAGATTGCCGATCCGAAGGCTTTAAGAAACACCAGAGAATGGTGGGATAAGACTTGGCCCAGATTCAGTTTTGGGGGATTCGGCCCCGCATCCATTGGATCGTGCTGCGTGGGTTGCGGCCAAGTCAGAATGTGCCATAATCGGGACCGGGCGCATAGTCAGGACTCCGATGACTGCGCCGAATCCACATGGTTCAGCTTGATGCCTGAATATGGAATAGACCGGCAAGAAATTTCCAGGATAAACCAGAAAGGGACCGATATAGTCCAGCAACTCGGATTGAATGCCATGGAAACCTGTTTTATGGGTCCAATGTCGTTCAAGACCACGCATAATCCGGATTTCGCGATCCAGCCCGAGGTTCCCGCTTACACGGCGTTGGGCTGGTACATGAAAAAAATGTATGACATGGGCATCATCGGCCCCGGCACCAAGTATGATGTTGCTCCGCTGAATATGGGTAATTTTGCGTCACAGGAATTCATGGAAATCTACGGCATTGCGCTCGCAAACCGTTACGGCATCGGCGATCTTTTGGCGGAAGGGACGGCTCGTTTCGCTGAGAAATTGGGAAGAACGGATGATTTCAATACTCTGTGCCGCTTGACAATGTGGGGCTATCAGGATCACTGGTCCATGCCCGGCGTTGAATGGGCTTACGGTAACTTAATGGATTCACGAGACATCAACAACCATGACATGTCGGTGGGCAGCAAGCGGGACTGGACCTGTGAAAATTTCGTAAAAGTGCTTGCTGAAAGAACCAATGTGAATGACCCATTTTGGTTCGATTACAGTTGGAATAATGAACAGGCTTACAAAACCGGGATCTATTCCAAGCACAAAGCGGAATGGGTTGCCTGGCACCAGCATTATTGGAACTACTACAAAGAATCCGTCGGTTTCTGCGATTGGGGCTACTCCCAGCTGTTTAACCAGAGCCATCCTAAAGGTTACGGACATACGCCCGAGGCCGAACCGCGATTCTTGAATGCAGTCACCGGAAAGAACCATACCTTTGAGGACGGCCTGGAAATCGGCAGGCGCTCCTGGAATCTGAAGCGGGCAATTTTCATACTGCAGGGCAGGCACAGAAATATGGAGAACTTCAGCGGTTATTACTATAGACCTGGAGCCTCTTATTGCGGATTTGCGCCGGAATTGCCCATATTCGACGGCGCCAAGTGGGAATGGCAGAACTGTAAAGAGCTATATTTCACAAGAGAAGGGGTCGATCAGTGGAAGACTCACTTCTACAACGTGGAAGGCTGGGATCCCGAAAGTGGTTACCCTAAAGGGAAAACTCTTGAAGATCTCGGCATGAAGCACGTCGCGGACCTATTAAAATCCAAAAACAAACTGGGGTCCGCATAGAGTACCTCTTCAGCAAAAGCCAGCAAGGGGGCATCATGAGATGCCCCCTTGCTGGGGCTACTCGGGGAAAGAGACAAGACGCGCGACCGAAGGTCCCGTGGGCGCAATTGACAGTACGTTGAGGAATCCAAAGGAGCGCCCGCAAAAAATCCATGCGCACGTTGCAGACAAGCCTGGTTCCGGTGCCCTAGCAGAAGCTTCATAAATAATCCGGGTCAAGGCATACGGATAGGGCGAGGTGCGTCCTGTTAATCGGACAGGCTCCTGGGTTCCGGACGAAGAGTAATCCGCTCGCCGCCGTAGCTCAGCACAGCACCTTCCGGCGTAATGGCCTCAATGAGATATTTGCCTGCAACAACATCCCCTTCGACATATTTCCGCCCGTCAATGAAAACCATGCTTTTTTCGCTGTTTTCGCTGAAAAACAGAACGCTCATGGTCATCTCGGATACCGCTTCTTTAAAGGACTGCGGTGTTGGGCTTCGCAAATCATCGGACGATATTTGCTTTCGCCATCGATCCCTGTCGTTTCGCATTAAAACCTCGGGATCCGGCGGCCACGGTTCCTGCTCATATTCCTCTGAAAAAAGAACCCCCGATTCTGCCTCGGTTCGATTATAGAATGCATTTGGATCGGAAGATATTGCAGCGCGGGCATTCTGCTTTTCAATTTCCGCTTCAGGCGAATCTTCCGAGGCCGGCGGTTTGCCTGTCTCTTTCATGCGCACCCATGTTTCGCTGTCGGCTTCAGGCGCTGGAATTACAGGCGGTTTTTCAGCAATCCCTGTTTCCGTTGGATCGAAGACGGCATGGGTGTCCGGCATTTGCTCTAATTCCGTTTGGTTCCCGCTGCCGCCGGGTTCGCCGTCGCGTACGACCGCCGTTCGTTCCGAGCCCCCCTGGTTGAATAAAAGGAACACTGCGGCTGCCGCGATGCACAAAATGAAAACAATCAAGATCGGCCGCAAGCGGCGCGGGGCCGGGGTTCGCGCCTCATGGACGGTCCCCAGCGTGGGAACCTCAGCAATTTCACGTTCCCTTTCAGCTTTTTTCAACGCATCCAAAATGTACGACATGGTCTTCAAGTTTCCTTATCAACGAGCCGCAACGACGGCGCCTCAGCACCGTCCAGGGCGATGGTAAGCCGCACAAGCGTTTCGCTGCCCACAAGGCCATCCGGGACCAGGGATTGCTGACGCTGAAATGCGATGACGCGCTGCTCCAGCTCTTTGTCAAATAAGCCGAAAGGTGCGGACGATGGCTTTATCCCTTCCAACTGATCCAAGGCCTCTCGAACCCATATCACTTCGTTCCCCGTGGAACCTAAGGAAAGAGTCCTTATTTTGAACGGAGGCTTCCAGAGAAGAATGAACGAACCGTCCCAAACGCCATCGATTTCGGACAGAGGAAACGGGGCTGCTTCCCAATCATTAAAACCGCGCGGTCGTCTCCAAGTCCGACAATGGCCACGTCTCGCCGCGTCCCGTCCGGCAATACCGTCTCAAGTATAGCCGGGATGCCATACCGCCTCAGCTTAAGCCAGCTGCCTTCCTGGTAAAGGCATTCCATACCATTGACTCTTGCCGCTTCGCATCCGGTCTGGGAAGAGTTTAAAACAGGATGAATCCCCCACGCGGCAAACAGGCCGGCAAAGCCGGAATGCTCATCGCCTCCCAAAGAAACATCGCCCAGCATATCTATGAGCCTTGATCTGTCCGCAAATCCGTCCGCCATGCCGCGGCGCCCGCTCCCATTTGAGTCGACCGATGCAACTCCGGCGGCGGAAACGGACCGTTCCTGCGCGGATAGATGAATCGGCTGCGGATCGGCAAGAGAAGATGAAACTTCCGCGTTCAAAGAAGCGCTATTGCGGCCGAAAAAGGATGGGCGCGCGAAGATCAGAAAGATTGCGGCTCCAATCGCCAGGATCGCCAGCGCCGCGATTCCCAAAGTAGCGTGACGTCGAAGCCGCCGATAAAGCGAAACCAAGCCTTGTGTTTCGCGCGCAGCCCGACGAACGATGGAGGCGTCGATCCGCTTTTTGTCCTGCGCATACGCTCCGAGCAATGCCCGATCACAAACCACATTGATTATGCGCGGCACGCCGCGCGAAACTCGATACACACAATGCATTGCCCGGCCGGTGAAAAGCGGATCGCGCCTGCCCGCAACCAGCAGTCGATGTTGGATATAAGCATAGGTTTCACGTTTTGAGAGAGCCTGCAAATGGTATCGCGCTGTAATGCGCTGCGACAATTGCCGCAGCCCTTTCCCGTTCAAGAGGGTCAAAAGTTCCGGCTGCCCGATCAAAATAATCTGGAGCAGTTTTTCGCGGGAGGATTCCAGATTCGTCAGGAGCCGCACCTGCTCCAATACGTCCGAATCGAGGTTTTGCGCTTCATCAATAATCAAAACCGTTCGCCTCCCCTTGGCGTGAGCCTCAAGCAAATGCCGATTCAAAGCATCGACCAAGGCCTTAATACTGCTTGCTTCGGGGGGGTAGGAGATTCTGAGCTCGTCGCATATGTTTGCGAGCAGTTCAATTGCCGTGAGGCGCGGATTTAAAACCAAAGCGACATCCGTATTCTCAGGCAGCTGCTTGATCAAACATCGGCATAGAGTGGTTTTTCCCGATCCCACCTCGCCCGTCAGTTGGACGAATCCTCCGGGTTGTTGAACCCCGTAAAGCAGATGAGCCAATCCTTCCCGATGCCGCTCACTCATATAAAGAAAATGCGGATCCGGCGTCAACGAAAACGGGCTCTCGGTTAATTGGAAAAAATCATTGTACATTCATCAATGACCGTCGCCGTGAAAAAACAAGGCTTTTCATATCTAAGGAGATGCTCACGAATAATGCGGAGCTAAACCGCCTTATAGCATATAATAGCTGAGTTTTATATGATGATTTTCAGCAGCGGAAGACCGGCTTGGCGGCCCGTTGTGGAAGCACAGAAGGTCACGCGCATAAGAGCTCGCGAGGCAAACTCAAGCCGCGAGCATAACGCTGAAAATTAAAACAATCGGAGAATGACTTGGCTTCCAATAGTTTACTTGTACCATTTGATTTGCTGGAATCTTTTGTGTTGGATGTTTTCAAAGGCGTAGGAGTCCCGGATGCCGATGCCCGGATCTGCACCGAGGTCCTTATCCATGCAGATAAACGCGGCATCGATTCTCACGGCATCGGCCGCCTGAAGCCGATATACTACGATCGCATCGTAAAGACTAAAGTCCAAAAACCTGTCACACAATTTGAGGTGGTTCGGGATCGCAAAGCCACGGCTGTTGTCGACGGGCATCACGGAATGGGCATGGTCATTGCCAAACGTTGTATGGAGATGGCCATAGAAAAAGCACGCCGCCATGGACTTGGAATGGTAGCGGCGCGGAATTCCACTCATTACGGCTACGCAGCCCATTATCCGTTGATGGCCGTAAAAGCCGGCATGATCGGATTGACCGGGACCAATGCCCGTCCCTCGATCGCTCCGACGAACGGCACGGAAAACATGATGGGGACTAATCCCCTGGTATTCGCCATCCCCACGGACGAAGAGTTCCCTTTCACGAACGATTATGCTACTTCGATTATCCAACGAGGCAAAATCGAACAATATGCCAGGGAAAAAAAACTGTGCCCGGAGGGATTGGTTATAGATTGCGACGGCAAAACCCAAACGGATCCCGAAAAAATCCTTCAGGATTTGATTCAGGGGAGGAGCGCCCTTACTCCGATAGGCGGCATGAGCGAAGAAACAGGAGGGCATAAAGGCTACGGATTCGCAACGGTAGTGGAGATTTTATCGGCCGCTTTACAGCAGGGATCGTTTTTGAAGAAACTCAGCGGCCTGGATGATCACGGCAATCCCGTTCCCTATGCCTTGGGCCATTTTTTCCTCGCCATAGATATAGAATGCTTTGTGGATATCCACGCATTCAAGAAAACCGCCGGCGAAATTCTGCGTTCTTTACGCGCCTCCAAGAAAATTCCTGGAAAAGACCGCATCTATACCTGCGGCGAAAAAGAGTATCTTGCCTGGAAGGAACGGTCGGTGCGGGGCCTTTCGCTGGATGCCGTTGTTCAGCAGCAGGTACGCACCATGCGCGATGAGCTCGGATTGTCTTATGTGTTTCCCTTTGATCATGCCTGAGAAAGAATGCCGGCGCATTCGCAAGCCGTCGCCTATAACTTAGCTTCTATTGCGCATGTTTGCATATTGAAGACCGGATAAGCGTACGGTAGTATTTTGCGGTCGATTCCTGAAAATGATAGAGCTTGAAACATTATGGTGAACCCCTCTTCCGAATCTGAACTTAATCTCGAGTTGCGCTTGGGCGCGCAGTATGCGGCGCAGCATCTCACTCCCGCTCCCGGAGCCATACCGATCATACCGAATGTTGATATTTACGGCATGACCGTTCCTTTCAACGGAATCGCAGGCGGCGATTTTATTACTTACGTAAATTTTCAGGATCGTTTTGATCTGGATTCGCGCATCCGGAGAGCCCTTGACCAGGGACGCCGCGAAGCGGCCGATGCGCTCGAAAGGCTCAAATATTGCGGAGGCATTCTGGTCGCCGATGTCGCCGGACATGATTTCACCGACGCGATTCGGGCGCTGATGCTGCACCAGGTTTTCTATACGGCTGCGCTGTATGAGATGGATATGAACGGCGAAATCACCGTTCGCCTGTTCGAACAAATCAACACGCGCTTTTTAAAATCCAAGACGCTGCGGAACCTGGCCGCCGGCCCTGATATGACAAGTTTTATTACGCTCCTCTACGGAGAGATTTCCCAAACCGGCAGGTTTCGTTTCGTTAGCGCGGGCCATCCAGCTCCGTTGGTCTTTTCCCGGGAATATGACCGTTTTGTGGAAATCAGCGCAGACCGGCTCATCAGCTATCCCCCCATCGGGCTGCAGCCCAGCGAAGATTACGCCGATGCCGCTCACTACGAACGGGCGTTGGGATACAAAAAGCATTATACGGTCAACGAGCTTAATTTAATGGGGCAAGGGGATGTGCTGCTCCTCTATACGGACGGGCTTATTGATCCCTTTTCCCCTTACACGAAAAAACACTTTGAAAGGGATGTTGCTTACGCCAAAAACGGCAACGCAAAGGAGATTTGCGAATCCATTCTAAAAAACCGCCTTGCATCGGCCGGGAAAACCGACGATATAAGTCTTGTCGTAATCAAATACATGGCGTAGGCGCTCGAGTCCCTGTTGCATTATGGAATTCTATTGAGTATCCATTCCCTCTGAATAGGTCTTTGCCTGGGTGCGCCAAGGTGTTTCGCAAAGCCTTATTTTTAATCCTCAATTGTTTTCTTTCGGCGGCGGTTTGTGGAGCCGAAGATTGGCAAAATAAATCCGCCTCAGAATGGACGCCGTCCGAACTGAATGAAATTTTAAATAATTCCCCGTGGGTGTTCCAAACATCGACCGCGTTTCCAAATATCGCAGCCAGAAACATTCGCAAATCCAGGGCGAATCCTCACATCGCTTTGGGAGACGTTCACAGATCCAGCGTTCGGTACCCTATGATCCGCATCGTTACGGCCCGGCCGATCAGAGAGGCCTTGTTGATGCGCACCGCCGATAGAACTATCGAATCAGTCATCAGCGTCGACGATCTGGCAAAGGAAAGCAATTCGGACGGGGAACAAGCCCGGCATAGACGCCTCCAGCTGTTCGCAAAAGCCAATCCGGACGATATCCGAATCAAGCCGAGTCTTGACTATATAATTTTTGCGGTGACGATGAAGCAACTGAATCAAACAGCCAACGGGATAACGCTCACGGAGGAGTGGTTTCCAGTCGACGAGCTGAAGGGAACCGATCCATCAAAGCTTATGGCGGAAGCTTTTTTGACGACGGAAAAGGGGAAGCGCATCCCGCTTGCCCGTTATGAAGATCCTAGGGATGACAGGCTCGGAGCAAAACTTTACTTCCCCCGCCTGCGTCCGGATGGCCGCCCTTCCGTATCTCTCGAAGACAAGCAAATCGAGCTTGAATTTCCCATTTTAGATAAAAAGATTACGGCGAAATTTGATCTCGGCATGCTGCTGTACAGAGGCAGGCTGGAGCTTTAGCCCGGATTATTCATGAATCTTCTACTGCGCCGGCGGATCCAGGCATGCTTACGGCGTTGCGCTCCTTCGGACTCCTCGACGTACTGTCGAGTACGCCTGCGGGGCCCTCGGTCGCGCACCTTGTATCCACGCATGTCTACGCCGCCTCGCTACGAATCCTCATGATTAATCCGGGTTAACCCGGCAACGAGCCGATTCGATCCCCGCAGTTATGTTTCAAATACAACCTTTTCCAGGATCCTCAACCCTTCCTTAATCTCGTCGAGAGTAGTGTTCAGGGGCGGAAATACGCGAATAGCCGTACCCTGGGTTTGCCGGACGAAGAGTCCCTCTTTAAGGCAAGTGTCGGCGATTCGCGTCGCTGAGGATTCGCCGTCAAATTCAATCGCTATAAGCAACCCCCGTCCGCGCACTTCTTTGATGAGGGCCGGAGCCCTTCTCTGCCATGAACGCATCGTCTCCAAGGCCAAAGAACCCAATTTGCGAACATTGTCGGATATATTGTTTTCGATAAGATGTTGAATAACGGCATAAGCTACAGCGCAGCCCAAAGGGTTTCCGCAATAAGTGCCGCCGTGATCCCCCTTTTCGAAACGAGACGCGACCGCTTCCGACACCGCAAAGGCTCCAAAGGGGAAGCCGCCGGCGATCCCCTTAGCAAGCGTCATGAAATCCACTTCCACGCCAAGCGCATCTATGGCGAACATAGATCCCGTGCGGCAGAATCCCGTCTGGATTTCATCGGCAATCAACAAGCTTCCGTTCGCCTTGCAAAGCGAAGAGACTTCCCTGAAGTATCCTTCTCCCGGCACACGAACGCCGCCTTCCCCTTGAATCGGCTCCAGGATGACCGCCGCTATTTCGCGGCTGATGGTTTTTTCCATTGCGGGAATATCGCCGAACGGGACAAAACGGTAGTTGGGCATAAGGGGCTTGTACCTGTCGCGATGCTTGATTTGACCGGTCGCCGAGGCGGTGCTGATCGTGCGGCCGTGAAAACTAAGCTCCGTGGAAATCACATCCAGCCTTCCCGTTACTTTACGAGCCAGCTTTATGGCCGCATCGTTTGCTTCAGCGCCGCTGTTTGTGAAGAAAACCTTCGTCAGATTCTTCGGCAGAATCCTGCGCATCAGATCAAGAAGCCTGGCCCGGATCGGTGAATATGTGAGGCCGGAGTTGGGATTCTGAATAATTTTGCGGCCCTGGTTTGTCAGCGCTTCCAGGATCACCGGATTAGCATGCCCCAGACAGGTCACCCCCCAACCGGCGGTAAAATCTATGTATTTTTTCCCTTCTTCATCCCACACATAGATTCCCTCGCCGCGTTCTATGGAAACTGGGATTTTGTCATAGAAACGCGGCATATGCGCGTCTTCTATTCGAATTGTCTCTGCGCTAGTCATTGTTTTCTCCATCCTTCGCTTTTTGCGGCATTAGAGATCAAGCTCGAGCGGACCGCCGGTCACCGAAAAGCTCCCTGTAGCGACACCCGTCGTCGCCGCATCCGCGGTTCCAGAAAACCCCGGCTGCTTGCCTCCAACAGATATGTTAAACACGCCCGGCTCAAGCACCCGGCGGGTATCATCCGTGATGAGCGACAGCTCGCGCGGATCAATTGTGAAAGATACCGTCCGTGATGCGCCTTTGTCCAGGTGTATACGGGTAAATCCCACCAGTTTCCGGATCGGCACCGGTACGGAAGCGTCACGGTCTGTGATATAGACCTGCACAACTTCCTCGCCGGCCCGTGGGCCGGCATTGGTTACAGTTACCGCAATTTTGACCGGATTGCCTGCTTTAATTGATTTCGGAACAGCAAGATCGCTGTAGGAGAATTTTGTATAGCTGAGCCCGTGCCCGAATGGATAAAGGGGCTTGCCTGTGAAATATTTGTATGTCCGCTCCTTCATGGAGTAATCCTCGAACGGAGGCATATCATCTAATGACTTGTAAAACGTGACGGGAAGGCGCCCGGCGGGATTATAGTCTCCGAACAGAACATCGGCAATGGCCGTACCCGCCGCTTGCCCGGGGTACCATGCCTCAATAATGGCGGGTATGTTGGCATCAGCCCAGTTGACCGCCAGCGCACTGCCGTTGAGAAGCACCAGCACGATCGGAGTGCCTGTTGCGGCTATGGAACGCATGAGATCTTCCTGTACCTTCGGCACGTCAATGG
>CAZDMR010000060.1:13063-21353 GCA_964506795.1 uncultured Acidobacteriota bacterium
TCGCCTCCGGAGAAACCTTCAACCCGCACAGGCATTTCCTCGCCTTCGAGGCGCGGAGAAAGCCCCAAAAAAAGCAGAGCTACGTCCGCCTTCCGGGCGGCTTCAACGGCTTGGGCGGCGGCCTGCGCGGCATAATCACGCCCCCGCACGGACCATTGAAGCTCTACATTCATCTCCCCGAACATATCGGCCGCTTCAACCGTAATCGGGTAGTGCTTCCCTGCTTCAAGCTTTATAAACTGGGGCGCCGCTCCAAACCTGCCGCCGAGCGGCATCCCATCCAGAATCAGCCGGGCGAATCCGCCGGCGGCCCGCAACGCGTATTCTCCTGTCTCCGTTACCGCGATTTCACCCGACCATCGGACTGCGTACTTTCCGTCCGCCAGTCCGGGGTAGGGAACATCGTTTCCCCAAGCCGCTTTGATGTTGGATTGCGGTATGGCCCCGACAGGCTTCCCTTCGTATCGGAAATTGTTGAAGAATTGCACCGTAACACCGCTCCTGCGGCGCCCATCGATATTGGTTGACAAAGCCCCGTCCGGAACAGGCTCGTAGGACACCATTCCCTCTGCGATATCGCACCCTCTTGCATAAAGGACGGCGCCGGTGGGACCAACCTTTGCCCGGATGCCGGCGAGCGGTGTAATCGGATTTGAGGGCGTGCCGTTGTAATTTCCCAGAAGCACTTCGGGATCATCGGCGTTAGGCCCGATTACGGCTATCGTCTTGATATCCCTGCGGAGCGGCAATACACCGCCGCGGTTTTTAAGCAGAACTATGGATTTGCGCGCGGTCTCCTCGGCAAGCCGCGCATTTTCAGGAGAATCATTTACCGAATACGGGATCCGCGTCCATCGCACTTTTTCGGGCGGATCAAACATGCCCAGCTTCATGCGGGCGGTAAAAAGCCGCTTCACCGAAATGTCCAGTTCTTTTTCGGTCAGCAGTCCCCGTTTGATCGCCTCCGCGATCGCTTTATAGGTATTGCCGCAGTTGAGATCGCAGCCCCGTTTTATGCCGAGGGCCGCAGCCTCTTCCGCCGTTTCCACAATCTTATGGTTGGCGTAGATATCGCGGATCGCGCCGCAGTCTGAAACGACATACCCTTCAAATCCCCATTTGCCGCGCAGCAGCTCGTCAAGCAGAAATTTGTGGGCGCTTGCCGATTCGCCGCGAAAACGGTTGTAAGCGCCCATGATTGAGTACACTTTTCCGTCAACGACCGTCGCCCGGAAATGCGGCAGGTATGTTTCATAAAGATCGCGGTCGCTGCACTGCGCATCAAAGATGTGGCGCTTCGGTTCGGGCCCGCTGTGCACGGCATAATGCTTGGAGGTGGCAATCACCTTAAAATACTTCGGATCGTTTCCCTGAAGGCCCTTGATAAAAGCGATCCCCAATCTTCCGGTAAGATAGGGATCCTCGCCGTAGGTTTCCATGCCGCGGCCCCATCGCGGATCCCGGAAAATATTGATATTCGGCGACCAGAACGTTAGCCCCTGATAACGCCCGTGTTTCCCCTGCCGGATGAATTCGTGGTGTTTAGCCCGGGCTTCGTCTGAAATTGCGGTTGCAACCCGCAGCATGTGCTCCTCATCCCACATGGCGGCAAGACCGATCGCCTGCGGGAATACCGTGCCGATTCCAGCGCGGGCGACTCCGTGCAGCGCTTCGTTCCACCAATCGTATGCTGGGACGCCGAGCCGCTCGATGGCGGGAGCGCTGTTGAGCGTCTGGGATATTTTCTCATCGAGCGTCATGCGCGCGACAAGATCGTCCACCCGCTCGCTGACGGGGAGACCCGGATTCAAATAAGCAGGCCCATCGGATTCGGCGGCACGGCCGAAGCCGAGAACGCAAACCGTGCACACCGCTGTCAAGAGGGCTGTACGCAACCAAACGCTGTTTCGTGTCATGTACACTCCTTTAGCCCGAATTATTCATGAAGCTTCGTCCCCGGCGGCGAATTCTCATGAATCATCCGAGCCGGAAAAACGGAACCAAGGACGCGCGCCAAGACCATCGCATCCGTCATATGTTCAAAGTAAAATAGTTTATCAGAAGCGTGTTGCCGGCAGGGATGTTTTGGACAATCCCCTCAAGGAAACCGGGACCCGGAGCTTTTCGAGTGCGGGCAAGGGTATGGCGGCAACGTCCGGTTTCTGTTTGTTAATTTTGTGAAATACGCGGCGCTCTTTGATGATATATTGGCTTCTCGTAGCTTCGATCCATATCGGAAGCCACAGCAGCATTCTACTATTTTCCTCCGTGAAGAGGCGCAGAGATGAAACAAAAACAACATTTGGAGCAGATTGCGGGCCCCGGCAGCGTGAGCCGCGAAGCGGCTGTTTTGGACGCTTACTCGCGGGATATGAGCTTTGTCAATCCCGTCAGGCCCAAGTATGTAGTGAAGCCAAAAACAAGCGAAGCCATACGGAAGCTCATGCATCTTGCCAACGAAACGCAGACGCCGCTGATCCCCGTGAGCTCCGGTCCGCCGCACTTTCGAGGAGACACGGTTCCAGGCACAGGAGGGACCGTCATTATGGATCTGAGCGGAATGAAAAAAATCCTTCTTGTGGACCGGCCGCGAAGAGTGGCCATGGTAGAACCGGGCGTGACTTTCGAGGAACTCATACCCGCGGTGAAAAAGGAGGGGCTCAGGCTGAATATGCCCTTGCTGCCGCGAAAATCCAAATCTGTTGTGGGCAGCATGCTCGAGAGAGAGCCCGTAATCATGCCTAAATACCAATGGGACATGTCGGATCCGCTGGCTTGTGCGGGATTGTTCTTCGGCACCGGCGATGAATTCCGGACGGGACAGGCCGCAGGCCCCGGCACCATAGAAGAACAGTGGAAAGTGGGAGGCGTGCAGAAGGCGCCCTACGGGCCCGGCACCGCTTCCCTTCACAGAATAATTCAGGGAGCCCAGGGAACGATGGGCATCGTCACATGGGCGTCCCTGAGATGTGAACTGCTTCCCATCATTGAAGAACCCTTCGTGGCGGCCTCCGCGAAATTGAATACGCTGCTGGAATTCGCATCCTGGCTGATACGGCTGCGAATGGCCAATGAATGCTTTATCCTCAACAGGGCAAACACGGCCGCCATATTCGCTGAGAAACGGTCCGCAGACTACCAGAGTCTTAAGGATTCTCTGCCCTCATGGATCCTGTTCTATACGGTCGCGGGCTATGAATATTTTCCTGAAGAAAGGGTTGCTTCGCACATTAAGGACATCACGGAGTTGACCCAGCGTTTGGGAGTGCAGGTGGCCAAGGAAGCCGGCGGAGTATCGGCAAATGAGATCCTGAAGGCCACCCAGCAGCCGTCCGGCGAACCTTATTGGAAGCTTCGCTTAAAGGGAGCTTTCGAAGACATATTCTTTTTGACCATTAACGATAAGATCGAAGGCCAAATCGAAACCATGCAGGATCTGGCCCAAGAAGCGGGATACCCGGTTTCAGACATGGGCGTTTATCTTCAGCCTGTGGTTCAGGGCACCGCCTGTCATTGTGAGTTTTCTCTTTTTTATGATCCTGCAAGCTCGAGAGAAGTTCAGAAAGTCCGGGATTTGGCCCCCTCGGCTGTCAGAGGACTCTTGGCCAAGGGAGCGTTCTTCTCAAGGCCTTACGGTGAAAGCGCACGCCTGATTATGAACCGAGATGCAGCGAGCGCTGCCGTTTTGAAAAAATTTAAAAAGATCTTTGATCCAAACAACATCATGAACCCTGGGAAAGTGTGCTTTTAGGAATACCCGGAAAAGGCGGCTTGCAGCCTTATGGAGCGAGGAGGTTCTGAACATGGGATTGGAACAATATAAAGGCGATATGGAGATGTGCTGCAGGTGTTCAGCCTGCAAATTCATCCCTTTGCAGAAGGTGACCGGATATAAGTATGCAAATGTATGTCCCAGCATATCGAGATTCAATTTCCACAGTTACTCCGGCGGCGGCAGACTGAACATCGCGGCAGCCATGCTGAAGGACGGATTCAACTATACGGATAGACTTCTCGATATCGTTTACAACTGCCAGTTATGCGGAGCATGCGGCGTTTCCTGCAACTACGCCATGGACATGGAAGTTCTCGAACCCATCGTCGAATTCAGGATTAAGTGCGTGGAGGACGGGAAGACTCATCCCGCTCTCGACAAAGTGATAGCCGGCCTCCGGAAAAGCGGCTCCATGGTTCCCATTAAAGGGAAGAGGGGGGATTGGGCTTCCAGCCTGAACTTGAAGAATGCTTTGAAGGAAAAGGTGGACGTCCTATACCACGTAGGCTGTCTCACCAGCTACGATAAAAGCTTGCAGAAAGTGGCAAAGGCCACGGCGAAAATACTCCAGACGGCGGGCGTCGATTTCGGAATCGCGGGAGACGCGGAGATCTGCTGCGGCGGACGCGCTTACCAAATGGGATACAAGAAAGATTTCCTGGAGCAGGCCGAAAAGAACATGGCTCTGATTAAGGAATCGGGCGTCAAGACGCTCGTTACCGCTTGTGCCGACGGATACCAGGCCTTCAAAGTGCTTTATGACCAATTCGGGTTGAAGGGAGACCTTGAAGTGCTTCATATATCGGAATTCATAGACAGGCTGATAAAAAGCGGCAAGTTGAAAACGAAAAGAGCGATCGATCTTTCGGCGACCTATCATGATCCGTGCCGCCTCGGCAGGCTGGGAGAGCCTTGGATACATTGGAAAGGGAAAAAGATCCCCGGCGACCGGTTTGTTTTCGATCCGCCTAAGGAATACCGGCGGGGCACGCACGGCGTCTATGACCCGCCCCGAGATGTTCTCAAAAGCATTCCTGGGGTAAAACTCACGGAGATGGCAAGGATCAAGGAATACGCATGGTGCTGCGGGGCCGGTGGCGGCGTCCGCGAATCCAATCCCCCCTTCGCGGAATGGACCGCCCTGCAGAGGCTTGAGGAAGCCAAGGATACCGGGGCCGAAGCCATTGTCACGGCTTGTCCCTGGTGCGAGATTACTTTCAGCGAAGCGGTCAAAAAAATCGGCGCCGGCCTAAAAGTGTACGATATCGTCGAACTCGTCGAGCAGTCAATCCAGTAAGGAGGCAACAAATCATGGCATTGAGCAAAGATGTATATTCGGCTTTCGAGGATGTGGTGGGAGAAGAATATATCTGCAACGACCCCGTGATCATGCCTTCCTACCACTCGACTGAGTTTGCGGCGGTCATCCTTCCCAAGGATACGGCCGAGGTGCAGGCAATCGTGCGGTTGTGCAACAAATACAAATTGAAATTCAGAGCGGTCTGCACCGGCTGGACCGGCGAGTTCCCTCCCGGAATTATCTATTTAGATCTGAGGCGCATGAACCGCATCATTGAGATCAACGAGAAAAACATGTACGCGGTCGTCGAGCCTTATGTAATCTCCGCCCAACTCCAGGCGGAGCTGATGAAAAGGGGTCTCCATTTCAACGTTAAAGGGGCCGGCACGAACTGCTCCGCCATGCTCCGGGGCCACGGGCATTTGGACCAAACCACGAGCGGCGACGATCGGAATCATCTCGCTATCGAGTGGGTCACGCCCGAGGGGGACATCGTCCGATCCGGTTCGCTCGGATCCTCGGACGAGTGGTTCTGCGGCGACGGCCCGGGACCGTCTATACGAAGCATATTGACCAGCGCCGTTCCCCCGGGCGTCACGCCGGGCGTGTTTACCAAGGCCGCGGTGAAAGTGTATCACTGGCCCGGGCCGGCGCAATTTCCCGTACAGGGAGTATCGCCGAACTATTCCCTCAGCGAAATACCGGCAAACATGATGGCGCGCTATTATAGTTTCCCCTCCGTCGAGAAAATGTGGCAGGCCGAAATCAAGCTCGGAGAAAATGAAATAGCTTTAGAGCTTATGGGCTTCAATGTCTCCATGGTCGCCGCCAATATCACAACATCCAATGAAGAAGAGGAAGCAGCCTTCAAGCGGATGAGCAAAGAGGTGCAAGGTCCGGGCTTTTTTGTGATTATCGCCGGCAACTCTACAGCCGACTTTGAATACAAGAAGCGGGTTTTGCAGCAGATTGTCGATGAAGCGGGCGGAAAATCTCTGGAATCGGTTGAAGATCCGAGGACGGAAGGGATATTGCTGTGCCAGTGCGTACGGATTTCCGCTTCCATCCGCGAAACATTCCGCGCCGGAGGAGCGTTCAGCTCGATTCCGGTAATGGGGCAGAGAGACCTGACTATTCGGTGGGCTATCGGCGCCGGCAAAGCCAAGGAGCCGCTGATTAGAAAGGGACTCATTGTGGATGACGGCGGCGCATTCTTCGGATGGGGCGTGGAACAGGGACACCTGGGCAAAACGGAAATATTTTGTAAATTCGACCCCCAGAATCCTGAAGCAAAAGCCGCTGTGGAGCAATGGAATAAAGAGCAATCCGCAAGAGCATTCAAGGAACACTATTTTGCCATGTTGATGAACCCGTCGCCCGAAATAGGACCGGCGTTATGCAATTACAATATATGGTGGGACAGAATCCAAAAGGCAATCGATCCAAACGGGGTTTCCCCGGAGGCAGGAGCGCTGGTTTAATCCGGATTATCCATGAAGCGTCTGCTGCGGCGGCTGATTCAGCCATGTTTGCAGTAAGTCGCCAGGAATCCCTGTGAATAATCCAAGACCAATGAGTAAAAAACTTAAATCCTGCCGTCCGTAGGCAGAACAGCGGAGACGGCACCGGAGTTGCCATTCCGATAAAAACGCAAGCGCAGCATCAGGCATTCAAGGGGCCATCGCATGATAGACGAGACGATTGATATAACCATCATAGGAGCGGGATTAATCGGCCTCGCCGTCGCCAGAGAGCTTTCCGAGAAGTACAGGAATAAGAGCCTGGTCATCCTTGAAAAGAACGATTCCTATGGCCAAGAAACCAGCAGCCGCGCGGGTGAAATCGTTCATTCCGGATTGTATTTTCCCGCGGGCCTTTTAAAGGGGGATTTTTGCCGTCCCGGCAACAGGGCTTTGTATGAGATTTGCGCCAAGCACGATATCCCCAATAAGAAAACGGGCAAATTGATTGTAGCCAGAGGTGCTGAGCAGATAGAGCGCTTGCACAGTATAAAAGCGGACGGAGAAACAAAAGGCGTCGATGACCTTGCTTTTCTCTCGCAAGGTGAGATTCGTTCGCTCGAACCCGACGTTTGCGCCGATGCGGCGTTGTTTTCACCTTCGACGGGAGTCATTGACAGCCATAGATTAATGTACTATTTCCTAAAATCCGCAGAGCAGAATGGGGCGGACGTTGTTTACCGTTCCGAAGTGACAGGCATACAATACGACGGGAGAAAATATGCGGTGAATGTAAACAGCGGCGAATACTGGTTCCATACCAATCTGCTGATTAATTGCGCCGGATTATACTCCGACCGTATTGCCGGCTGCATCGGCATTGACATAGACACCAGGGGTTATCGGATTTATTTCAACAAGGGAACCTATTTTTCAGCATCCCCGTCGCCCAAACTGGCGCACATGGTTTGGCCGCTCCGAGTTTCCAAAGGGCGGCGGAACCATGAACAGCTGATACACACAAACGTGGATCTTCACGGTTCCGTTAAATTCGGCCCTTATTGGGAGTATGTCGATAAAATAGACTATTCTGTCGACGAATCGCAAAGAGATTTCTTTTACGAATGCATACGCTCCTATTTGCCTAAAGTAGCTAGAGAATCTCTCAACCCTTCCATGAGCGGGATAAGACCCCGCGTCCAGGGTCCAAATGATTCATACAGGGATTTCATCATAAAAGACGAAGCCGACTCCGGCTACCCCGGTTTTATAAACCTCGTCGGCATTGAATGCCCCGGCTTGACAGAATGCGTCCCCATCGCACGTCATGTGGCTTCTCTCTCGGAACCTTATTTATAAATCACTCTCTTCTTCGACGGGAAGGTCGGCATTGACAAGCACCAGTCGGCATCCTGTTACGACAGTCGGCTTCGGCGGGCTCCTATTGTTTGCGCCAACAAGCGCAATGCTTGGTTTTAATGATAGCCTGTTTGTCTTCAGCGAAAGTGGGACATATGGGTACGCCAATTAGGACACACATTACGCCGAAATTTGTATCTTTAAAGGGCGCCTTGTGGTGCTGGGTTGCGATAGTAGTGATTGTGATTTGCGCCGCCGCTGTTCGCTGGCGCATAGCGCCCATGCCTCTCGAACGCGATGAGGGGGAGTATGCTTATGTAGCGCAGCAAATGCTAAACGGTGTGCCTCCTTACGAATCTGCGTATAGTATGAAACTCCCGGGCATTTATGTAATTT
>CAZDMR010000061.1:0-20928 GCA_964506795.1 uncultured Acidobacteriota bacterium
GGACTCGAACCTACAACCCTTCGGTTAACAGCCGAATGCTCTACCATTGAGCTACTGAGGAGCAAAATGGTGTGGCCATTAAACTAGCAATATAAAGGCTCCATGTCAATCCATAGTCAATCGGCGGGCAATGGGGCCGCGGCTCAGTCCCAATTCAGGATTACTTTGCCGCACTGGCCCGTGCGCATCACCTCGAAGCCTTTTTCAAATTCTGTGTAATGGAAGCGGTGCGTGATTACGGGCTTGATGTCAAGTCCGCTCTCAAGCATCACGGTCATCTTGTACCATGTTTCGTACATCTCGCGCCCGTAGATTCCCTTGATGGTAAGCATATTAAAAATGACCGTGTTCCAATTGATGTCGAAGGGCTCGGACGGAATGCCCAAAATGGCGATTTTTCCGCCGTGGCACATGTTTTCAATCATTTCGCGGAAGGCGGAAGAACTTCCCGACATTTCGAGTCCGACGTCGAAACCCTCCTTCATCCCCAGCTGCTTTTGCACGTCGGCAATCCTTGCGGCTCCGGGGTTCAGGGCGACCGTAACTCCCATTCGCTTCGCAAGCGCCAACCGATATTCGTTCAGGTCCGTTATCACGACGAATCGCGCTCCGGCATGTTTTACAATAGCGGCCGCCATAATCCCGATGGGGCCTGCGCCGGTAATCAACACGTCTTCTCCGAGAACGTCAAAAGCAAGAGCGGTGTGCACCGCGTTCCCGAGCGGATCAAAGATAGCTGCAAGGTCGCGGTCGATGTTTTCGTTGTGCTGCCATACGTTGGTCACCGGCACGGAAATGTATTCCGCAAAAGCTCCGGGGCGGTTTACGCCGATGCCCTTCGTATCTCTGCAGAGGTGCCGGCGTCCGGCGAGACAGTTGCGGCAGCGGCCGCAGACAACATGTCCTTCGGCGCTGACAATCGCACCAGGGTGAAAATCCGCTACATTGGATCCGACTTCAACAATCTCTCCAACAAATTCGTGGCCTGTCACCAGCGGTACGGGTATCGTGCGTTGAGCCCATGAATCCCACTGGTAAATGTGCAGGTCTGTGCCGCATATCCCGGTTCGATGCACGCGGATGAGAACATCGTTGATGCCGATTCGCGGTTCGTCGACATCGAGAAGCCATAAGCCCGGCTTTGATTCCTTTTTAACAAGCGCCTTCATAGATGCTCCATGTTAGAGGCATACAATATCACAGGAAGATGCGGCGGCTCCAATACGAAGAAAAACGGATTTGAGCTTTTAAAAGAAGCTCCTGTGAAATAGAATAATATTGTCGCCTGGATCTGTATGGGACCGGGACGGCATTGCCTGTTTTGAATGCATTCTAATTAAGGAACAGGCATCTTACTCGAAGGAGAAGATAGCCATGTCTGCATTTTCAGCTTCACCCCCGGCCGGGGGAAAAATCAGCATCAAATCTCTGCAGGCCAAAAAAGCGCGCGGGGAGCCGATTACCTTTCTAACCGCGTATGATTTTCCGACCGCAGTAGCCCTGGACAGATCGGGGATTGACGGAATCCTTGTGGGCGATTCGTTGGGAATGGTTGTGCTGGGTTACGAAACAACGCTGCCGGTAACCATGCAGGAAATGCTGCACCACTGCCGCGCAGTGGCGCGCGGCGTTTCGCGCGCTCACCTTGTAGGCGATCTGCCCTTTATGTCCTATCAGGTCTCGACATCCGATGCGCTTCGGAATGCGGGGATGATGCTTCAAAAAGGGAACATGGATGCCGTTAAGCTGGAAGGCGGCAGAGACAGGGCTCCAGCCATAAGATCCATCGTCTCTGCGGGCATTCCCGTAATGGGGCACCTCGGATTAACCCCGCAAAGCGTCCATCAATTGGGCGGTTGGAAAGTACAGGCAAAATCGACGAAGGCGGCGCGGATTCTGATAGAAGATTCGCTTATACTGGAGGATGCCGGATGCTACGCCATTGTGCTGGAATCGGTTCCCACGGAAGTAGCCCAATTAATTTCAAATCGGCTTTCGATCCCCGTCATCGGCATCGGGGCTGGAACGGGATGCGACGGCCAAGTCCTTGTCACTCACGACGTGTTGGGTCTTTTTGACCGTTTCACTCCGAGCTTCGTGAAAAAATATGCGGATCTGTTCTCGGAAATGGAGCGGGCCTTTCGGGAATATATAGATGATGTAAAAACTAGGCGTTTCCCGGCGGCCGAGCACGCCAATAAAATGGACCCTCAGGCTCTGCGCGATTTGATTAACGAAATGGATATGGTCGAAGACGAGCCGGCGGCAAAGGACCGGCGGGAATCGCGCTTTAATTAAGGGGCGTGCCGTTAGACGGGCGCGTCCGATTTTTCGAAGCCTCGATGCAAATTCCGCAAATTCATTTCTTAGGGAAGGTAAGTCTTATTCGGCCGCAGGGGGCCTGAATGATGCGGGTCATTTTGTTCGGAACGGGCGCAATGTCCTGTCTTTTCGCGGCAAGGCTGTCCGGAAAGGCGGATGTCGCCGTCGTTGGGACGTGGGCCGAAGCCATCGAATCCATCCGAAGGAAGGGGATTCTCGTCGAAGATTCCCGAGGATTACAGCCGTTCCGGGTTCAGGCCGAATATCTCGGCGCAAAACTCAAGCCCGGCGATCTTGTGATTGTCTTGGTTAAATCCTGGCAGACGGCAAAAGTGGCGCCTTACGTCGAGCGCTGTTTAAATGCCGGAGGATTGGCTGTTTCTCTCCAGAACGGGCTGGATAACATTGAAAAACTCGGCAAGAAGGCATTTCCCGGAACTACGGAGGAAGGAGCGACATTGCTGGGCCCCGGGCGGATACGCATAGGGGGTTCAGGCCCGACCCACATGGTGGCTCCGGATTGGGCGGTGGAATTGCTGAAAGAGGCGGGATTTGAGTGCTATCGATGCAGCCCGAAGGAAGCCGATAGCCTCCTGTGGGGCAAATTGTGCATCAACTGCGGCATTAATGCGATAACGGCCCTATTGCGCGTCCCGAACGGGGAGCTTCTCAAAAGATCTTCGGCTGCGGATCTCATGGAGCAGGCCGCAACCGAATGCGCGGCCGTCGCGCGAGGGGCGGGCATACCGCTGCCGTTTGCGGATGCAGCCGCGCGTGTAAGGGAAGTCGCCGAAAAAACAGCTGCGAACAGATCTTCAATGCTGCAGGATATAACGCGTGGCGCACCGACCGAGTGCGATGCGATTTACGGAGCCGTAGTTCGGGAGGGTAGACGTGTTGAAGTTGAGGCGCCTGTAAACGAAACGCTTTGGTTGCTCATGCGCGCCGCCGCGGGCATGGTCGGAGACCGCTTTTAAACAATGCAAGCGACCAGCAGTCTTTCGGATCTTAGGGAAATTCGCTCGTCCATGAAGGGATCTTTCGGCCTGGTCCCCACGATGGGAGCGTTGCATGCCGGCCATGCTTCTCTTGTGAAGCGGGCGCGAGCGGAATGCAGTTATGTCGGAGTCAGCATATTCGTCAATCCGAGCCAGTTCGGTGCCGGGGAAGATTTATACAAATACCCGCGCACGATTTCCAGGGACCTCGAAATGCTTGAGGGTTTAGGGGTGGATCTCGTCTGGACGCCGGCGGCGGAAACAGTCTACGGAGAGGGATTCCAGACCTGGGTCACGGTCGATGAATTGAGCGCATTCCTGGAAGGGAAAAGCCGGCCGGGGCATTTCCGCGGTGTAGCGACGATTGTGGCGAAGCTCCTGAATATTTTCCTTCCGGACAAGGCCTATTTCGGGCAGAAGGATGCTCAGCAAACTGCCGTGATCGGGCGCATGATTCAGGATTTGAATTTTCCTGTTGAACTGGTTGTGTGCCCCACGGTCCGCGATGGGGACGGTTTAGCTCTGAGCAGCCGAAATGCTTATTTGAGTCCTTCGGAAAGAAAGGCGGCAACCGTTCTTTATAAGGCCTTATGCGCCGCAAAGCAAAAATATGAGGATGGAGAAAGAAACGCGGAATTGCTGCGCAGGGAAATGCGTTCGGTAATCCGGTCCGAACCGTTGGCGATCGAGCAATACGTATCCGTTGCGGATCCAAATACTCTCTGTGAACTTGAAGAGATTTCAACGCATGCGCTTTTATCAATGGCCGTCTACGTAGGCAGCACGCGTTTGATCGACAATGTTGTTGTTTAGAAGCCTTTCCGGGCTATGAGGAGGCGCCTTATGCTGCTTGCTATAGACATAGGAAACACAAGCATCACGCTCGGACTATTTGATTCGGAAAAGCTCGGGCCCTGCTGGAGGCTTGCTTCGAACAACGAGCGCACGCCGGACGAATACGGCATTTTTATGGTTCAGCTTCTGGAACGGGCGGGAATTCAACCCGGGAAGATTCGCGAAATCGCTATTGCCTGCGTGGTGCCGCCGCTGACCGGCACTTTTGAGCGCGCTTGCCGCGACTATCTGAACATCACGCCGCTGGTTGTCAACGCGGGGACGAGGACCGGGGTGCCTCTGCGCTACGAGGATCCTAAGCAGGTGGGCGCCGACCGCGTTGTCAATGCGGCGGCTGTGCGGCATTTTTACAAGGGCCCGGCATGTATTGTGGATTTCGGAACAGCGACGATCTTTGACGCCATTTCCGCCAAGGGCGAATATCTGGGGGGCGCCATCGCCCCCGGAATCGGCATTGCTTCCGACGCTCTTTTCCGCCGGGCGGCCAAACTTCCCAGGGTGGAGATCCTGCGTCCTCCGGCTTCCATTGGACGCAACACGGTACACTCTTTGCAATCCGGACTGCTTTATGGATATGTCGGGCTTGTTGAAGGAATGGTTGCGCGGTTCCGCGCGGAGCTCGGCCCGGGAATGAAAACCATAGGCACGGGAACGCTGGTAGAGCTTATCGCCGAGGAAACCAAGAGCATCGATATTATAGAACCGTGGCTCGCGCTGCAGGGCTTGAGGATCATCAACGATATCAACCGTAAAGCCAAAGCCTGACAATTCGCGACCGCCCTTCCCGAGAGGGGCTGAGGCGCGTTAAAACATCCAGAAGGATATTGGCGTCCACGAAAACCGTTCCGGCTCGGACATGGGCACGTAGACGACCGACCTATTTACTGTCTGCTGAATATACCGCCAGAACGATGGGCCGAAACCGTTGCCGCAAACGTTACTGCGGATTACGAAGCATCAGCCTGAAACAGGATGGCTGACTTTGTCCCGCGACTTGAAAGAGAAAAATTCGGCGACATTTTCGTGCAGCAATTGCGGGAAGGATTTATCCAGATAGGATCGAATGGAGACGTAGCACTGGTCGCAGGTATTTTTCTTGGTGAATTCGCGGACCATGCGCTTTTGTTCGTAAAGGCCGTAGCGTTTGAATTGCATGGAACATGGCTGCAGCCAACCGTCGCTGGTGACGACGAGCCAGCGGAGCCCCGCTTTGCAGAACGGCGTGCCGCCCCTCAAAAAATACTGGTAGGTGGCGTCTATTGTAGTCGGGTTGTTTGTAATCCAATTAGACCGGTTCATGCGATTCTTGATCCCATCTAATTCCCGCTTAAGGACGGCTTTTTGCTGCTCGGAATTGATGAAATAATCGCGGCATCCGGTGCGCAGCGGGGAATAGGCGCTGTAATTAACATTGACGCCCCATTCAGCCGCTTTGTCTGCAATAGCGTTGATTTCTTCGACGTTGGAGGAAGTGATGCAGTTGTTCAATACGATATCGTCATAACCGAGAGCAGCCGTTTCCGGTATTACCTTGTTTAGATGTTTGAAGAGGCCCGGATATCCGCGGAATTCATCGTGGCGTTCATCGGGGAAATCCAGGCTGACGCAGAATTCGTCTGCTCCCGCCTGACGGAGGCTGATATAGCGCTCTTTGGTCATGTTGGACCAGTTGGATACCACAATAATGTAGGGAAGGCCGTTGCGCTGCTTGATATTGCGGATGACATCTTCGAGATCTTTGCGCAGCAGAGGCTCGCCGCCGGAAATCTGAACGACACAGGGGTGCAATACCTTCATGTATTTTCTGAACTCGGACGGCTTTAAATCATGTGAATTATCCCGCATGCCGCCGTGGTCGCAATGCTTGCAATGGCAGGTACAGGAATCCGTTACTTCAAAGGACACAACAATGGGCCGCTGGGTGAACCAATTCAACGACCCGCGTGCAATGATCCTTAATGATTCTCCCAAGGGAACCTTCCGCATAATCCCGCCCTCCCAAATAGTGTTTGATAATCAAAGATTGTTATCCTAGCAGAAAAAGAGCGTTTAATACAAGACGCATGTTCTCATACAATTGGCATCCGTCCCGGGAAGCCGTCCAGGCGGTGAAAGGCGCTGTATGCCTGGCGAAGGAAAGGCGGCGGAAAGCGCGAACAGAAAGCGGTGCCGGTTCACAACTTTGAAAAGAAGCCGCGCAGAAATCCCCCATGCGCGTTCCGGGTTGCGGCGAAATTTCGGGAAGATTTTGCTGAGGGAAGGGGGCGTGTTTCATTTCGGGGGAGCGGTTTTGGGGTCCGTTTTTGAATGCGGCCGCAGTTTGGCCGAGCGCTCTAAGCGCTCGCAGTGATCCTTGAGTTCCAACAGCACTGAGTTCCAGCCCTTATCGATCACATCGTATTCTTCGGCGCTGGTCGGGGAATCGTCTTTGTCGATCATAACCAATTCCGTCATGCCTGATTTCGATCTGATATCGTAGCGGAGGGTATGGCTTTCCTCCCGGCTGCGCGTGCCGCTGCCGTCGTCA
This sequence comes from uncultured Acidobacteriota bacterium, assembly GCA_964506795.1. Lineage (GTDB taxonomy): Bacteria > Acidobacteriota > UBA6911 > UBA6911 > UBA6911 > UBA6911. The sequence goes on from CAZDMR010000061.1 coordinate 6,703, forward strand.
ATCCATAGAAGCTCTAGGGAGATCCCCGGATCAAGATGAGTAAAGACGGCCCGTCCTTGTTGCCCCGTTTGCCAGAGGGCGTTAAGTTCTCCGCCCTGGCGGGCATCACAGGTCGCCCGGTCGCAAAACCAACACATAAGCTCCTTGGATTCTGTCAGAGCCCTGTATATGACGTCCGGGGATGCTTTAATCCATACCTTTTTCCGGATCTTATTGCCGGATTTCGCGAACATGTCTTGAGGTTCAAACCGGTCGCCGGTCACCTTTATGTCCCTTTTAGAATCGTAGAATTCATTCAGCCGAAAACCATTCTATCGAAATAATCGAATTTAAAAGCAAATATAAATCATTCCGCATGTAACGTAAAGCCGTCCGGCTACAAATAGCGCCGGAGCTTGTTTCCGAATTTTAGGGTTCTATGCAGGCAGCGGCGTTGAACGCCCCCGTTGCATCCTCCCTTAAAAGCAGGCTGCAAGCGCGAACCATGCTTGTAGAAATATTATCGTTGACAATAAATTAGATGCCGACTAGCCTAAAAAAAGTTTAGGGCCAATGGGGCTGGCGAAATCTCACATTCAGCATTGCAACGACGGAAGGAGTTGCATTAATGGTTTGTAAATCGACGATAGGAAGATTTTTGCGTTTGCCTTATCGTTGTGTGGCATTATGGCGACCGCGCGGTTTTGTGCGGCGGAAACGAACGACGCTCTCGGAGCGGTTATCACAAAGGGAAGTATTTACCCGGATTATTCATGTTGTTGCCGGTGGCGGCTTTGATTTTTAGAACACTATCCATAGCGACATAAAACGGAAGCAGGGAAATCATGCGCAGAAGAATATTATCCATCGTAATTTTAATAGCGGTATTTATGCTGCTGGGCGGTTTGTCTTTTGCCGTAAGCATGTATTTTGACTATCTCTGGTTCCAAGAGCTCGGCAAGACGGCGATTTTTACAACTTCCATATATGCAAAGAGTCTGCTGGGCGGCGGTGTCCTTATCCTCGGTTTTCTTTTTCTGTATATCAACCTTATTTTCGCAAACAGCGGCCCGGGGCTTATTGAGATAGGCATTCCCACTCCGACCGGCCAGATAACGGCGTACAGGGTCACTCCGGAAATGGTTCAGCGTTTTTCCGGCTTGTTCGCTTTGGTGATCGGTTTCTTCAGCGGCATTGGCGAAGCCAATAACTGGGAAAAGGTCTGGCGCTGGCTTCATCGCGTGGATTTCGGCGCGGTCGATCCGGTTTTCTCGAAGGATATATCTTTTTATTTCTTTACGCTGCCCTTTTTGAAGGAAATAGTGCGGCTCGGATTGATCCTCAGCCTGCTGGCTGTGGTAAGCATCCTGGTTCTTTATTATTTCAAGGGGACTCTGGCTTGGCGCAAGAGAGAAAATGCGGGCCGAAGAAACAGGACGACCATTCATGTTTCGATCCTGGCTTCCGTGATTTTTATTATTCTGGCGATAAAAGCATACCTGGATCGCTATGAAATTCTATTCGGAAGCCATGAGATTTTTTCGGGCGCCAATTATTCGGAGCTATACGGCCGTTTGCCGGTCCTGACGATCCTCGCCGTTGCCGCCTTGGTGGGCGCGCTGCTGTGGGTTTTTAACGCTTTTGCTTCGAACAACCGTGCCGGTGCCGGGGCCGTGATTCTGTACTTTGCCGTATTATTTATCGGCAACCTCTATCCCGCCTTCCTGCAGAAATTCATTGTGTCGCCCAACGAGATGGAGAAAGAAAGCGCTCAAATAACGCATAACATCCGGGCGACGCTTCAAGCCTACGAGCTTTCCGAGGTTGAGGAACGGGACCTTTCGGGAGACAAGAGTTTAACCCAGGAGGACATCGAAAACAACGCCGCCACGATACACAGTATCCGGTTATGGGATCATGAGGAGCTTTTGGATGCTTTGAAGCAAATACAGGAAATCCGGACGTATTATGATTTTGTGTCGGTGGATCATGACCGTTATTTTCTGAGGGACGAACTGCAGCAGTTTATGCTTTCAGGCCGGGAGCTGAATTCAGCGGGCCTTCCCGAGCGCAACTGGATCAATGAACGTCTCAGCTACACGCATGGATACGGACTCGCGGTCGGCCCGGTCAATCAAATGACTTCCGAGGGGCTTCCGGTTCTCTATGTGCAGGATATCCCCCCGGTTTCCAAATTTCCCGTGTTTGAGATCGAACGGCCTGAGATCTATTTCGGCGAACTAACCGAGGGTTATGTGGTGGTCAAGACGGGGCAGAAGGAGTTCGATTATCCCTCAGGCGAAGAGAATGTATATTCATCTTACGAAGGCACGGGAGGGGTGGCCGTGGGTTCGTTATTCAGGAAGCTTCTTTTCGCGTTTTATTTCAGAGACGCCAAGATAGTGCTCTCCTCTTTAATAACGCCGGAGAGCAGGTTTTTATACTTTCGCAGCGTAAAACAGCGGTTCGGCCGTCTGGCTCCGTTTCTTCTCTTGGATCGCGATCCATACCTTGTCATTGATGAGGGCCGTATCTTCTGGATCCAGGACGCGTATACAACCTCAGATCGGTATCCTTACTCCACTTCAACGCCCGGCGTCGGCAATTACATGCGAAATTCGGTTAAGATGGTCATGGATGCCTATAACGGCGGCGTGGAGATCTACGTAGCCGATGCACAGGATCCGATAATCCAAGTATACCAGAAGATTTTCCCCGGGATATTCCGGCCGCTTTCCGAGATCCCAGCCAATCTGAAAAGTCATTTGAGATATCCCCAGGATATTTTCACGGTCCAGACTTACATGTATGCGGTCTATCATATGGGCGAGCCCCAAATTTTCTATAACAAGGAAGATTTGTGGCAGATTCCCTCTATCGGCGGGCGCGGGAACGAAAATCAGATGTCGCCCTATTACGTGATCACGCGGCTGCCGAAGGAAAAGAAAGAAGAATTCATTCTAATGCTGCCTTTTACCCCGGGGAGAAAGGATAATCTTTCGGCGTGGATGGTAGCGCGCAGCGACGGGGAACATTACGGGCGGCTCGCGGTTTATCGTTTCCCTAAACAAAAGCTGGTCTATGGGCCGAGACAGATCGTTGCGCGTATCAACCAGGATGCCGAAATTTCCAGGCAGATATCTCTCTGGGACCAGCGGGGATCCCAGGTGCGCCAGGGAAACTTGCTGATCATACCGATGGAAGAAGCGTTGCTTTACATTCGGCCGCTGTATCTGCGCGCCGAGAGCGGGAAGATTCCGGAGTTGAAGCGCGTCATCCTCGCCTACGAGAACCGGATCGCAATGGAAGAAACATTGGAAGCTTCCATCGCAAAAATTTTCGGCGATAAGAGCCCGCAACGGGATGAAACGCGTGAGCCGATTGTTGTGGAGGGCGGGACCCGGGATGAAGCGTTGACCGCGGATAAAGGCGATCTCATCCGGCAAGCGAAAGAAGCCTATGATAGGGCTGTTCAGGCTCAGAGGGAGGGGGACTGGGCCCGCTACGGAACCGAGCTTCATAGATTGGGCACCGTGATAGACAAGCTTGACAGGGAACGCGATTCGCAGGTGCCCGGAAACCGGTAACAGCTTAATGGATACTGTAGACTCCTAGGATGAAATTGAAATGGGCGCGACACAGTCTTTCGACATTACTACCGGGTGCGACCTTCAGGAAGTGGACAACGCCGTGAATCAATCGATGAAGGAGATCCGGCAACGCTATGATTTCAAAGGATTGGACGTCCATATAGATTTCCGGCGCGCTGAAAATAAGCTGGTATTGCGAGCGCCGGATGATTTCAAGCTGAAAGCCTTGTGGGATGTAGTCCAGGAGAAAATGGTCCGCCGCAGCGTGCCGATAAAGAATCTGCAACAGGGGAAATCCGCGCCTGCCGCCGGCGGGACGGTGGTTCAGGAGGTAAATCTGCAGCAGGGAATCCCCATCGAAACGGCGCGCGCCATCGTCAAATATATCAAAGAACTAAAAATCAAGAAGGTGCAAAGCGAGATTCAGGGCGATCAGGTGCGGGTTTCCTCTCCGTCCCGCGATAATCTCCAGACGGTGATGAGCCGTATTAAGGAAGAGGATTTCGGCGTGGAGCTGAAATTTGGCAATTACCGCACCAACTAATCTTCCAAAGATTGCGAACTACGCGCCTAGCTTGGCAATCTGCGCTTCAATAGTACCGTCTTCTATTTTTTGAAAGAGAATTTCTCGCTCCCCCAAAGGGTGTTCTTCCGGAAGCCTCAATTTTTTAACGTCGTCCCATCTTTGTTGCCGGTGGGATCCGGGCCCGTTCAGCATGCGCCAGAGTTTTTCGGCCGAAAAGGGAAGAAAAGGCTCCATCAGCACGGCAAGGGTCGCCAAAAGCTGAATGGTTACATGAAGCGTGGAAGCGCAGCGTGAAGGATCGCTTTTAATGTATCTCCAGGGAGCGGAATCGTTGAAATATTTGTTGCCCGCTCGCGCCAGATCCATGAATTCTGAAACTGCGCGGCGCACTTGAAATTGCTCGAGTGCGGATCCAATGCGGTCTACGGCATCACCTGCAGCGGTCAGCATCGCCCGGTCGCCGCCGTTTAAGGATCCTGCCGCAGGCACTTTGGCTTCAAAATTCTTTTCTATGAAACTCAGGCTGCGATTGATCAGATTGCCCAGAATATCGGCCAGCTCGCTGTTATTTCGCGACTGAAAATCTTTCCAGGTAAAATCGGCATCCTTATTTTCGGGCGCATTGGATTCAAGCCAATAGCGAAGCGGATCGGGCGGAAAGACATCCAGATAATCTTCAGCCCAAACCGCCCAATTGCGGCTGGTGGATATCTTCTTTCCCTCGATATTCAAAAACTCGTTCGCCGCTATTTGGGAAGGAAGGATAAAATCGCCGTGGGCCATCAGAGCGGCGGGCCAGACAATGGCGTGAAATACAATATTGTCTTTGCCGATAAAGTGAATCAGACGGGTTTTTGGATCGAACCAATAGTCGCGCCAGCGCTCCGGGGCGCCGTTGTTTTGAGCCCATTCTATGGATGAAGAAATATATCCAATGGGGGCGTCAAACCAGACATAGAGCACCTTCCCCTCCGCGCCGGGCAGCGGCACCGGAATCCCCCAGTCAATGTCGCGCGTTATCGGCCTGTCTGTGAGGCCCTCCTGAAACCATCCGGAGCAGAACTCGCGAACGTTGTTTTTCCAGTCGCGCTTGGAAGCCTGCCATTCCTCAAGCTGCTTTTGAAATGCCGAAAGACGAAAATACCAATGCCTGGTCGTCCGCAATTCGGGAGTGGACCCGCACAATTTGCACTTCGGCGAGATCAATTGCTCCGGTTCGAGCCATCTCCCGCAAGCTTCGCACTGGTCGCCTCGAGCCCCCGGCTGTCCGCAATACGGGCATTCGCCTTCGATATATCGGTCCGGAAGAAAACGGCCGCAAGTGGCGCAATAGTATTGCCGGACGGTTTGCTCTCGAATGTATCCTTTGCTGTACAGCTTGAGAAAGAAGTCCTGGGATGTCTTATGGTGCAGAGGCATGGAAGTGCGCGAATAGTTGTCGAAAGCCACCCCGATGCGTTCGAAGCTTTTTTTCATCCTATTGTGATATCGGTCCACAATTTCCTTGGGGGTGACGTTTTCCTTGTCCGCCTGGATCGTTATCGGAACCCCATGTTCATCGGAGCCGCACATAAAAAGGATATCCGCTCCTTTCAGCCTTTGGTAACGGACATAGACATCTGCGGGAATATAGGCGCCGGCCAAATGCCCTAAATGCAGGGGGCCGTTGGCATAAGGAAGAGCTGCAGTTACGAGTATCTTTTCGGGCAAAATGTCCACCATTATCCTTTCCGGTGGGGATTAGATGAGGGCAAAAAGATTTCCGCATCCGAGACCGATTGAATAGTCCCCACAGGACAAAGTATTGTTGTTATGCGGGTGCCTCATGCTTGACATAATCGGCCAGCGCTTCGCGCGTGGACTGGAATGCCAAATCGCTCCAAGGAATTTCATCGAGACGAAAATCCCGAAGTTCCTGGCTTTCGGGGCTCACTTCCGGAGTTCCACCCGTAACGGTAGCGCGGTAAGCGACCAGCACGATGCCGACATTATCATAAGAATATACGTTTAAAAGTCCGTTCAATCTAATATTAAGCCGGGTTTCCTCAAAAGTCTCGCGGATGGCGGCATCCGCAACGCGTTCCCCAAGGTCCACGTATCCGCCCGGAAATGTCCAGCCGCCGGAAGCCGGTTCCATTTTTCTTCGGACCAGCCAGATACGGTCGTCCTGGCGGGGTACGGCTCCCGCAACGACCTTTGGATTGAGATAAAAAATGAATCCGCACACCGTGCAGACTTTTCGGACGCGTTGTTCGGTCTCGATAAAACGGTCTTCAAGAGGACCGCCGCAGCGCGGGCAATATCGGACCCAATTCATATCCGGCGGGTGCTGCAGGCGCAAATGAATGCTTTGTTCGGACATAAAAGGCTCTGGCCTCCGCATTTAAATGCTCCGATTATCGATTCGGAGCGCATAAAGCATATAATAGTAACATGTTCCGTGCGTTGCCGAGGGTGCGCAATTACAGAAAAGAAGATTTTGAAGTTCTGCACCGAATAGACAGCGTTTGCTTCCCCGAAAATATTGTGTTTTCCCGCTGCGAACTGAACGCCTATCTCAATCATCCCGGCAGCATAGCGCGCGTGGCGCAAGACGCGCGCGGCATCCTCGGATTTGTGCTGGCGCGTATTGAAAACCGAGCGCATGCGCATATCCTCACGCTGGATGTGGTTCCCGAGGCTCGGCATAAAAAGATAGGCACTTCGCTCATGGAAGCATTGCACAAGGAATTGGAAATCCGGGGAATCGAGGCCGCCGTTCTGGAAGTTGGGGTTTTTAACAGCGCGGCTCGGCGCCTCTATGAAAACCTTCAATACCGATATGCCGGGGTGCTGTCAGAATACTATGGAAGGGGAGAGGATGCCTATCGGATGGTTCGAACGTTTTTCCCCAATGGAAAAGCGCTTGCGCCGGAAATCCTCAAAAATCATCCAGGCTAAAACTTCTTTGCGACATAGCCCTTCCGAGTGCTCACCTTCAGCTTAAGCGGTTTGCCCTTGGCGTCCGTGAGCCCCGTTTGCACGTCCACGCGAATCTTGCGGTATTTTCCGTCCTTTTTTGTATTGGAGGATGTGTAGGCGATGCTGTATTGGCTTCGCAGCAATTGGGAGACGTTTTGGAAAATTGAGGGAAGCTCCGTCTCGAAGCGGGGAAAATATGCGGCTCCGCCGGTATAATCAGAAAAAGATTTAAGACGGTTTTCGCCCATCAGGTATTCCAGATTCCCAATGTCCGTCAGTATTCCCGCCGCATCGGCGCGGATCCGGAAGTTTTGGCCGAGTCCGATAGCGTAAACGACGGCTTCAGTCTCTTTGCATTTTTGCAGGGCGTCATCATAGGTATGTCTGCTGAAGGTGTCTAATCCCGTGCTGATCAAAAGCACGGCCACTTTGCCCTCGATTTCTTCTATTCGGTCCAGGGTATCGATTAAGGCGTCTGAAAGATTGCTGTCGTCAAAAGTGGGGTAGGTGAAACGGCGCAGCGCATCGTATACTTTCTGGCGATCCTGAGTAAAATCGCACAAGATCTCCGGCTTCATGTCATAGGCGACAAGCGCCACCCAATCGCCTTTGCGCAGGCTGTTTACAAAAGCATACATGGCATTCCATACTTCACTGATGAAGTAACTTATCTGCTTGCTGTATTCCACGAGCATGACGACAGTAATGTTGGCTTCCACCGGAGAAAAATGCAAAATCTCTTGCTTGACTTGGTCTTCGTAAATGGTAAAGTTTTCAGGCTTCAGGCCGGTGAGGACATTGCCTTTTGTGTCCGTCACCAAAACCTGGAGCGTAACCAAGTCCACAGAAACAGAAATGGATGTTTGTCCCTTTACAGGTTCCTGCCCGCGGCTGTCCTGCAGTAAGTTCTCCTGTGGGGGGAAAGCGCGGATATTTCGCGCTGCATCCTGTGCGTGCACGGAAAGCGGAGGCAATGGCGTCTGCCACTGAGTCCAGAGCAAGACCACAGCCGAAATGGCAAGACACAACCGCAGGATGTTTCCGGCTGAACGCATGATGAATGCTCCAAGGAATTGGAGAGTTTGTTCAATCTTCTGAACGTGCAAATAGTAACACAATACCGAGAAGGTCTCAAAGAAACAGGCTTTGGACAAATTGATTTGACCTTGCAATATTGCAGTGCTAATAATTTTTGAGATATGAAATATCTAGATCGTCTCGGACTCTGTAAATGTTTTTATTGGAGGTAAATTGTGGCCCATTGTCCGGAATGTGAAGCCGTTATCGATGAAGAATTTGAAGACGTAGGGGAAATATTCACTTGTCCCGAGTGCGGCGTTGAACTCGAAGTAATATCCATTGACCCTCTGGAATTCGATCTCGCGCCTGTCGACGACGAGGATGACGATGACGATGAATATGACTTCGATGACGACGAGGAAGACGAGGATTGGGACGAGGATGACGATGACGATGATTCCTATTTAGACGACGAATCCGACGACATGTAGCTTCCTTGTATTCGGGAATCGTTGTCTTACGCCGCCGCAGAAAACTGTATTTTTTATATCCCGAACCTCCTTTGTATAAATGTTGCAGCTAAATAATTTGTTGATCAACAGGCTTGAGTTCCGTGCCCATGGAGCTGGAAGAAAAAGAGCGTAGGCTCGAAAAATTGTTAAGGAGCCTGTCTTCGACGGTGACCGCTCTCAGCGGAGGTGTTGATAGTTCCTATTTAGCCTACAAGGCGCATCAAATCCTGGGGGAAAAAGCTTTGGCGGTCACGGCTGAAAGCCCCGCAGTGCCCGCGAATCAACGCAGAATGGTTCTGCAATTGGTGCGGCAAACAGGCATGCGGCACAGGATTATTCACACTCGCGAACTGGATCGGCCGGAATACGCCGACAATTCCGCCGATCGATGCTACTACTGCAGGGATGAGCTATTTACGAAACTTCAGGCTGTGGCCCGGGAGTGCGGAGCTGCCGTTATCGTGGACGGATTAAACGCGGACGACATCGGGGATTTCCGGCCGGGAGCGAAGGCGGCAAAAGCGCACGGAATCCGCAGCCCGCTGCTGGAAGCGGGACTAAATAAGAAAGAGATCCGGGAGCTTTCGCGCCGCGCGCACCTTCCCACCGCGGACCAACCGTCATCCGCATGTCTCTCTTCGCGTTTCCCATACGGCGTCCGAATCACCGAAGAAAAACTGAAGATTGTGGATCAGGGAGAAGAATCCCTGAGAGAAATGGGATTCCGAATCTTCCGGGTTCGGCATCATGAAGATCTTGTAAGACTGGAATTCGGGCCAGAGGATTTTAAAAAAGCCTTGAATGCCGAAATGGCGGGGCGATTGACCGCCGTATTCAAAAAATTGGGATACAAGTACGTGGCTCTGGATTTAGAAGGGTACCGCACTGGATCCGCCAACGAGGTGCTCAGCGAGGCGGATATTGCACGATTTAAGGTTTAAAAACGGCGCCGGCACTTGCCCGCCGCTTTCCCTCCATAAGAAGCGCTGGATATATTCCAGGGTGCTTGTCCGTAGGGAATTCGTTGGCCATAAGGATTAAACGCGGCGGAGGAAGAACCGCGTCTCAATGAACAACCCGGAGGGCGTTTATAAAGGGGCGTCGGCCTCGAGAGCCTGCTGGATGGCTTCTTTCACTTCTTCAATTTTAAAGGGCTTTGCCAGGTATCGATTGCGGTTGTCTTCGAAAAAAGAGCGCGTTTCTGGGCTTACCGTGTCTCCCGTCACGAAAATAATTTTGCCCGCGAGATGGGGACGGTTTTCTGTGATCCAGTTAAAGAGATCCTTGCCGCTCATCTGGGGCATCTTGAAATCGGTCACGATGAGATCGTAGTCGTTTGCGCGCATTTTCTCCATGGCGGCGCGGCCGTCGCAGGCTGTATCTACATGCATCGGAAGCAAATCAAAGATTTCGACGAAGAAATCAAGGATATATTGCTCGTCGTCCACAACAAGAATGCGTTTACCGCGGACGAGACTGTCAAACTTCAGCGCCTGCGGCATAAGCTGCGATGCCATTGCGTGATCGCTCTGCAGCCGGGCAATGATAGGCAGTTCGATAACAAAGATGGCTCCGTCGCCGGGCCGGCTTCTTGCGTAAATGTTTCCTCCATGTTCTTTTATCATGCCGTAGGAAAGACTCAGGCCAAGACCGGTTCCCTTGCCGACTTCCTTGGTGGTAAAAAAGGGATCGAAAATTCTCGTCAGGTAGCCTTCGGGAATCCCCGGTCCGTCGTCTTTGACTTCAACGATAATATGCGTCTTTGAAGGATTCGTTCGGGTATGGATGGTCAAGCGGCCTTTTCCGTGGGCCTCCAGCATGGCCTGTTCTGCATTGGTTAGGACATTCAAAAAAACTTGCTGTAATTGATGGGCGTCGGCGATGGTTTGGGGAAGATTCGCATCCAGTTCGCGGTTGATCTCGATGTTGTTCACCTGGAGCTCGTAGCTTCGCAGCTCCACCGTTTTCTCCAATATCTCGTTGATATCGGAAAGCGTTCTTTCCGGTTTTTGCTTGCGGGCAAAGGAAAGCAGATTCTGAACAATCTTCTGACAGCGCAACGCCAGGTTGTTTATCTTGAGAAGACTTTCCTTTGCCCGGTCGTCGAGATCCTTGCGCAGCTGCAGCAGCTGGGAGTACCCCATGACTCCGGTGAGCGGATTATTGAGTTCATGCGCTATTCCGGAAATCAGTTCGCCGATGGCGGACAGTTTCTCAGATTGAATGAGCTGCTGCTGCAACAGCTTTTCATTGCTGATGTCTTTTGCCACATGGATGGATCCGGACAGCCTGTTGTCCTTGTCATAGCGGGGGGTGACCGATATTTGAAACACTCCTCCCATAGCCGGAAGCGACACCTCTTCCACGATGAGTGGCTGGGATTTCAGCGCATGGATGTGGCGGCAGCGCACTGAACTCGAAGCCGCCGGGTCGTAGATTTCGGAGCAGTAACGGCCGATAACCTTTTGAGGAATGGTCTTTAATCTGCGCGCCAGAGCGACATTCGCGCGGATGACCTTTCCGGTGGTGTCGTGGACCGAAACGCAATCCTGCATAGCGTCGAATGTCGTCTCCCATTCCTTCTGACTGCGGGATACCACTTGGAAAAGCCGCGCGTTTTCAAGTGCGATGGCGGCCTGATGCGCCAGGGTTTCGGCCCTCATAATTTCTTCTTCGGTAAACTTCCGCTCATGGGAATCGTCGCTGTAAACCAAAACGCCTATCGCGCGCTCCTTTGTCAGCAGGGGGGCGAATATCGCCGCATGCCACCCCAAAGATTCCATCCATTGCCTGCTGGCGGGTTCATTGCGGGAAATGTCCTCAATTGTTATGACGCGCTTTTGGAGCAGCGAAGTTATTGCCGTCGAGGATTCGGAAAGATGAATCTTTACGCTGCGGACGCCCGCGTTTTCGATCTGAGTGGAAGCGGATCCGACGAGGCATTGCTGCGCATCGTCCAGCAAAAAAAGGTGGCACTGATTGGTTTTTGCCAGCCTTTTGCCTTCAATGACGATGCGGTTGATGATGTCTTCGAGGTTAAACCCTTGAGTAATGATCTTGTTCACTTCTTGTAAAGCGATGAGATCTTCCGATAGTTTGCCGGCTTGTTCGCGAAGGCGGGAATTTACAATAGCAACTCCAAGAATTTCGGAGACAGCGCATATAAATTCTTGTTGCGCGGCGTTGACCGATTTCAAACTCTTGCTTGCCAGTCCGATATTCCCTAATACGCGGTTCCCGGAGCGTATGGGATAGAGGGCGAAGCGGCGCAATCCGTCCTTGCGCAGAGCCTGCGCCTTTTTTCCCGTACCCCAGGTTGAAATGTCGCCGGAAAGCTCGGAGCTTTCGTCGCTGTTTTTCTCCAGCATTGCGGAGGTTTCTTTGCTGAACCCGCGGCAGACGATTTTGGGAACTGCTTCCGGGGTCGGCCGGAGACGCAAAAGGCCGGCGTCCATTCCGAGCAGACTCGTAATCTCATCGAGCGTGGATACCAGAATTGCATTGAGATCCAGCGCGCGGTTTACCATTGAGGATATTCTTTTCAGCGCTTCGGTTTCTTTGCTTTTGGCCTTTGAATATTTTCGGGCCGGTGTTGAGACGGTCAAGCTCATCAGAAATACAACAAGATAGAATCCTGCCGTCTGGGCTGTTAATCCATCGTTAAAGATCGCGGAAAAAGCGGATGAGCACATAGCCCAGATTCTCCTCTCCGGAATCGTGGAATCCCATAAAGGCAAGACCATTAATTATAAACTAAGACAAAAGTGTTGCCAGTCAAAAAACACGCGTTATAGGGGCTATATGAGGGTGCGCGGGCAAATTCTCTTAGTTCTGCGTGATTTCAGATTTGGGAGCAAAATAACCGCGACGGTATCGTAAATGATACTCCTTTGCGGAATCCATAAGACGTATTTTGACGCGCCGAAAAGAGCCGTCGCGGGCCTCATTGGAAGAAAAGTAACTTATGCTGTATTGGTTTCTAAGCTCCGCCGCAATTTCCGCGACTATGTTGTGTATATCCAAGACATTTTCAGGAAAGAAGGCTTTCCCTCCTGTTTCCTCGGAGATTCGAAGCAAGACATCGTGGGCCATTTCGTCGCTGGTAGATTTTCTCAGGCGGCCAAAGATGCCTGCGCCTTTATCGGAAGAAACATCCAAAAGCCCGATGCAAAAGATCTGAACATCGGATTCCTGCACCTTGGGAAGAAGTTCATCCAGCGAATAATAGCTCGTCTTCTCCTTCCCGTCGGATATCAGGATAACGGCTTTTTTAGGCTTTGTGCCCGTTTGCGCCTTTTGTACTCCCAGGTAAATCGCATCAAATAAAGCGGTGCTGCCGGATATGATGGCATTATCCAGTGAATCAGCGATTTCATCAATGTCGCTGGTAAAATCCTGGAGCAACTCAACCTCGTCGTTGAATCCTATTAAAAAAGCCTGGTCCTGCGGATTGCTTGCTCTGATGAAAGCCAATGCCGCGGTTTCCACCTCCTGCATTTTCCTTCTCATACTTCCGCTTAAGTCCAAAAGAATCCCTAAGCTGACGGGTACGTCCTCCTGCGCGAAGGAAACAATGTTTTGTTCAACGCCGTCTTCGTAAATTTTAAAACTGTCCTTTTGCAGCCCCTGGACAAAGCGTCCGTCTTTGCCGAAGACAGAGGCGTACATGACGACAAGATCGACCCGAATCCCTACGGTATAATTCTGGGCCTTGTTCTGTTCTTCCGACGCTATGCCGGTTTCCAGCGCCGGTTTGGAGAGCCGCTGTCTGCCTTGCCCGTATTTTTCGGCGGAATCTTGGGAGAACAGCGTCATTGCCGGAGGGAGCAAGAATATCACAGCAAGGATGCCGGACCCGACGGCAAATCCTCGCCCATAGCGATCAGTTGCCCGGAGCATAGTATCCTTCTCGGGTATATATTTTCAGCTTGGGCAGCCCTTCGGGGGCTTCAAGCTTAACCCTGATCCTTCGCCACTGTCCGTCATGGGCCTTATTTATCGGTTCGTACCCCAATATGTATTGATTGCGCAGTTCGGAATGAATCAAATCGATGTAATAATCCAATTCGTTGAAACTGTTGGGATAAAACGCTCTTCCGCCCGCAAGGTCCACAATATCCTGAATGTAGAAGCGGCCATGCAAGAGATTTCCAAGATGTCCGATCGCGTATATCTGAGTGTCGGATTCCTTGATGAATTCACGGACTTCCGATGCGGAATAACGGCTGCTGTTGTCTTCGCCGTCCGTGATTAGGATTAAGGCTTTCTTGTCGTTTTTGCCTCTTCTAATGCGGTCCATCCCCATGTAAACGGCGTCATATAACGCAGTCTCGCCTCCGGCCTTTTGAAACGCCACCTCGTTCTGAATCGATTCGCCATGGGGGGTGAACGAATGAGCCAATTTGGATACTTCGTTGAACGTGATGAGGAAGTAATCGTCTTCCGGATGAGCGGATTTGAGAAACTGTGTGATTGAATTCTTGGCTTTCCGAATATTGTTATGCTGCTTCATGCTGCTGCTGACGTCGAAAAGGATGCCGACGCTTATAGGAGCCGGTTCTTGATTAAAATAGGTAATGGTTTGTTCGACCTTGTCTTCGTAAACTCTGAAGTGCTCTTTTTCCAATCCGGTGACGAA
>CAZDMR010000062.1:0-20304 GCA_964506795.1 uncultured Acidobacteriota bacterium
GCTGCGTCGCCAGGTCATGGTCGGACTTGCACAGCACGGTTATGAAGTAGATGAATGCGAAGAGGGGCTTTCTGCGCTGTCGAAAATCAAAGCGGCGGAGTCCAGACAAAATCCGTTCGGCTGTGTTATTCTCGATCTTCGCCTTCCCGACATCGACGGTTTGAAAATCCTTTCCGTGATCAAGTCCATCTACTCGGATTTGCCTGTGGTCGTCATTACAGGCTACGGCAATGAGGACATGAGCAATACCGTGCGAATCCACGGGGGCAATGTTTACCTCGATAAGCCGTTTGAAGTGGACGATCTTGTGGCGCAGATCAGAAACCTCATTCCGAAGGCTGAGGGCAAACCCGACCGCAGGCCTGCTGAGGAATCCCAAACGCTCACGAGCGCGCTGGTGTTCATCCGCGGCGCTAAGAATGCGGATCTGTATGATATCTACTCCAAGATCTACCTTGGAGACGGAGTGTGCTACTGCGATGCGGTGATCGGAGAATGGGACATCGTGCTCCTGGTGCAGGCGCAGAATCGCAAAAGCCTTCAACAGCTGGTCCAAAAACATATTCAGTCGTTGAAGGGCATAGAGGCTTTCGAAGTGCACTACTGCGAAAAACCGGTCATTTCGAAGGATCTTGAAGAATTTATCCAAGACTACGAGAAAATGCAGGCGATGGACAAGGCCGACGGCTGCACGATGAACTGCCGCGACATACGGAAGGTCACTTCGTATGCCGTTATCGATGCGGATCCCGGCTCTCTATCCGACCTGTATATGAAGCTGTATTTTACCGACAATGTGGTGCACTGCGATGTGACCGACGGCGGCAAGCAGATCATCCTCTTAATGCAGGGAACTTCCTCGCAGGAAATTCAAAATAAAATCCGCAACGAAATCCGTTTGGTTCCCGGCGTGCTTCGCATCAAGCAGCTCAACACTTTGAATTTCTCATCCAAGTGATAACGGGGCAGGAAGATCATGATTCAGCAGAACGAGAACAACCGGATGGCACGGGGCGCATTTGAAAGAATGCTGTGGAGACACCGCGGCGAACCGGGAAAACTTATCCCGCTTCTACAGGCAGCGCAGGACAGCTACGGCTACGTCCCCCAGTCCGCCATTGAGCAAATCTCGGATGTAACCGGGATCCCTTCGGCCGAAATCTGCGGAGTCATTACTTTCTATAAGCAGTTTCGTCTGAAGCCGCTGGGCCGGCATATCATCCGGCTTTGCAAAGGAACAGCGTGCCATGTCGTCGGCGCGGAGACAATCAGTCAGGTCTTGTGCGATGAGCTTAATATTGCGCCTGAGGAAACGACCGAGGACGGCCTGTTTACGTTCACGGTGGTGGCCTGCCTGGGCTGCTGCAGTCTGGCGCCGGCGATGATGATCGACGATCAGACTTATGGACGCCTGACTCCCCAAAAGATCCGCAACCTGATCCGCCAATACCGGCGCAATGCGCAGAAGACGGCGGGCGTTGCGGCGTCCGCGAAGGCGTAGCAGTCCTTGTTTTTCAGGACGGAATCTCCGGCCGGAGATTCCGCTTCCGGCTTGGGATTAAATCGGAGGTGTTATGCGGGAAGTATTAGTAGGGCTCGGATCATGCGGTCTGGCAGCCGGCGGTCTCAAAATCTATCAGCGGTTTGCGGAGCTTCTCGGTTCCGACTGCAACGGCGCCGTGCTTAAGAAAACCGGATGCATCGGCATGTGCTATGCGGAGGTTCTCGTAGAAGTCAGGGACGAAGAAAAGGGGAGCACGTTTTACGGCAACGTGACGCCGGACAAGGTTGAGCGAATCGTGGAAAGCCACGTTAAAAACGGAAAGGCGATCCCCGAGTGGGTTGTCTCGCCCAACGGATCGAATTCCAAGCAGAAACGTATTGTGCTCAGAAATTGCGGCGTCATCGATCCGGATAATCTTGACGAGTATCTGGCCCGCGAAGGCTATCAGGCGCTCGAGAAAGCATTGACGCAAATGACACCCGCCGAGGTAATCCAAACGATAGCGGATGCGGGACTCCGCGGCAGGGGAGGAGCGGGATTTCCAACCGGCACAAAATGGCGTCTCGCGGCGGCCTCGAAAGACACGCAAAAATATGTCATCTGCAACGCGGATGAGGGAGACCCGGGCGCCTTTATGGACCGGAGCCTCCTGGAAAGCGACCCGCACTCCGTCCTGGAAGGCATGGTCATTGCGGCTTATGCCATCGGCGCGGACACGGGCTACATCTATGTAAGGGCGGAATATCCCGAAGCGGTGAAACGGCTGCGGCATGCCATTGCCCAGGCCACAGCCCGCAACTTGCTTGGAAGCAATATCCTGGGTAAAGGATTTCAATTGAACATCCATCTGAAAGAAGGCGCCGGAGCTTTCGTCTGCGGCGAAGAAACCGCGCTGATCGCCTCGATAGAAGGGCGGCGCGGGATGCCGAAAGTTCGCCCTCCTTTCCCCGTTGAAGCGGGGCTCTGGGGCCATCCCACCTGCATCAATAATGTCGAGACGCTCGCCAATGTCCCGTGGATCCTCCTGCGCGGCTCGGAGGCTTTCAGTGCGCTCGGCACAGAAGGCTCAAAGGGCACCAAGGTTTTCGCCCTTGCCGGCAAAGTCAAAAGGGGCGGCCTGGTGGAAGTGCCGATGGGGATGACGATCAACGAGGTTATTTACGACATCGGCGGCGGGACCCTTTCCGGGAAACCTTTCAAAGCGGTCCAGATTGGAGGTCCTTCGGGCGGGTGCATCCCCGCTTCGCTCGGAGACACGCCGGTCGATTACGAACAAATCACCGCGACCGGAGCCATTATGGGATCCGGCGGCATGGTCGTCATGGATGAAACCACCTGCATGGTTGACATGGCGCGGTTTTTCCTGGCCTTTACGCAGAACGAATCGTGCGGCAAATGCACTTTCTGCCGGATCGGCACCAAGCGGATGCTTGAAATACTCGAGCGCATCTGCGCGGGGAAAGGAAAAGAAGAAGATATCGCCCTCCTGTCGGAGCTGGGCGAACAGATAAAATCAAGCTCCCTCTGCGGGCTCGGGCAGAGCGCTCCCAATCCGGTTCTCACGACGCTCCGTTATTTTCTGGATGAATATACCGCTCACATCAGAGATAAAAAATGCCCCGCCAAATCATGCCTGCCTCTGGTTGAATTTCATATCGTCGAAGACAAGTGCACGGGATGCGGGCTTTGCGTGGAAGCATGCGCTGTGGGCGCCATATCGGGCGCGAAGAAATCCCCCCACAAAATCGATGTTTTAAAATGCGTGCGTTGCGGCAAGTGCATCACGGTCTGCAATCAGGGAGCCATTGAGAAAAGATAGCTCCCGTTGCGCAAACAGGCCGCAGTGCTCCGTAAAAATGGACAGGTTGATAAAATGGCTACAGAAATTGACCGAAAAACCCTTTCAGTCGAGCTGGTCATCAACGGCAAAAAGGTATCGGGGACTCCGGGGCAGACCATTCTTGAGGTAGTGCGCGAGCACAATCTCGACGACATTCCCACTTTATGCCACGACCCCAGGCTCGAACCTTATGGTTCCTGCTTTCTGTGCGTCGTGGAAGTAAAGGGCTCACCCCGGTTGCTTCCGTCCTGCGTGACGAAAATCCGCGACGGGATGGAGGTTACCACTCGAAGCCCGCGGATATTCAATGCGCGCAAGACGGCGCTCGAGCTTCTGCTTTCGGACCATTACGCCGATTGCGTCTGCCCCGCACAGCGCGCCTGTCCCGCAGGAATCGACATCCAAGGCTATTTGAGCCTCGCCTCTCTGGGCTACTACAAAGAATCGCTTGATTTGATTCGAGAACGCAACCCCCTTCCGGTCGTCTGCGGCCGCGTCTGCGTGCGGCATTGCGAGGTCAACTGCCTCCGCAAGAACGTTGATGAATCGGTCGGCATCAATTATGTGAAACGCTACGTTTCCGAACACGGGGGCTCGGCGCCCGTTGTGCCTCAAGGCGTCAAGAAATCCGGCAAGCGGGCGGCTGTTGTCGGAGGAGGCCCCGCCGGATTGAGCTGCGCCAATTACCTTGTCAAGATGGGGCATCAAGTCACGATTTTTGAAGCTCTCCCCAAGTTGGGAGGCATGCTCCGTTATGGCATCCCCCAATACCGGCTGCCCCGGAAGGAGCTCGACGAAGAGATCCAGGGAATCGTCAACCTGGGCATCGACGTCCAGACTGGAAAGACGCTTGGAAAAGACTTTACCCTCCAAAGCCTGATGGACAAGGAGCACTTCGACGCCGTATTTGTCGCTCTGGGCGCGCCGCTCGGCAGAAAAATGGGCTTGAAACACGAGGAAGAAATCGAAGGCATCCAGTCGGCTCTCGACTTTCTGCGCGATTGTGAATTGTGCGGGATCCCCAAGCTGAAAGGAAAAGTGGCGGTGGTGGGCGGGGGGAATTCGGCGATCGACGTGGCCCGCACCGCAGTAAGATGCGGAGCTGAAGAGGTGCGCATCCTCTACCGGCGCTCGCGGACCGAGATGCCCGCGCACCATGAAGAGGTCGATGCCGCCGAAAAGGAAGGCGTAAAGCTCGAATTGCTGGCATTGCCGCTGGAGCTGATCACGGAGGGCGGCAAGCTTAAAGCCGTCCGATGCCAGCGCATGGAATTGGGCGAACCGGATGCCAGCGGCAGGCGCAAGCCCGTTCCCATTCAGGGTGCCCTCAGCGATATCCATTGCGATTATGTCTTCGCGGCCATAGGTCAAGACACGGATTTGTCGGTGTTGGACCGCGAGCCCGCGAATCTCCGCCCGGCCGCAAGCCGCTGGTCTACTCTTCAAGCCGATAAGTCCACGATGGCGACAAACATCAAGGGAGTTTTCGCAGGCGGAGACGCGGTGCTCGGCCCTTCGACCGTCATTGAGGCCATCGCTCAAGGGAGAACCGCCGCGCTGGCGGTCGATCAATACCTGAGGACCGGCAAGGCTGCCGCTCCCGCTCCTGACTTCAAGAGCCGCCGGGACTTTTTCGGCTCTATTCCGGATTGGACGTTCGAGAATGTCGAGAAAACCAAGCGATGCGCCATGCCCGAGCGCGAACCTTCCGAGCGCGTGCGCGACTTTGCCCAGGTGGAGACAGGGCTGGATGAGCCTCATACGAAGACAGAGGCCTCCCGCTGCATGGAGTGCGGCTGCAAATCCGTATTCAGTTGCGATCTTAAACGGTATGCCTCCGAATACGGGGTCGACATCGCAAGGCTGTCGGGCGAAGTGCGCCGGCATCCCGTCGACCGGAGCCATCCGCTGATCACACTCGACCCGAACAAATGCATTCTCTGCGGACGCTGCATACGGACCTGCCAGGACATCGTGGGGCTTGGCGTTCTTGGATTTATCGGACGCGGCTTTGCAACTAAGGTAGGTCCGGCGATGGGGAAATCCATGGCCGAGAGCGGATGCATCGCCTGCGGCGCCTGTGTTGAAAGCTGTCCCACGGGGGCCCTCGAAGGCCGGATCAACTACGGGCGCCAGGGCCCATGGAAATCGCGGAAAGTGCCCTCGGTCTGCGGTTTCTGTTCGATTGGGTGCGACTTGAATCTGAATGTAGCCGCCGACGGCCTTCTATGGGCAAGCGCGCCGGAAAAACCGGCGATGGGTCGCGGCGAACTCTGTTTGAAAGGGCGGTTCGGCACGGGACTCATACAGGGACCGGATCGTCTGCGCAAACCGCTGGTTAGGAAGAACGGCACGCTGGTCGAAACCGGGTGGGATGAAGCCGTTCAGGCCGCCGCCGGCGTGCTTAAGAACGCAGCCGAGACGCACGGGTCCGATTCCATCGGCGTCTTGGTTTCTCCCCGAATGACCATGGAAGAAGCCGCGCTCATTCGTCATATCGCGAACGCCCTGCGCACGAATGAGGCCGGCAGTTTCGGCCAAAACCGCCGCGGCGGGCCCCGGCGCGATCTCGATGAAATCCTCGGCGATACGGCATCCACCTGCGCCATGGCGGATATCGAAGACGCCGAGCTGATCCTGATAGCGGGCGCCGATCCCGGCGCCACACATCCCGTGCTGGGCATGGCCATCCGCCGTGCGCTGAAGCGCGGCGCGGAAATGATTGCCGTCGGCTCGAGCCGGATCGATCTGCTTCGACCTGAGGACCTGTGGCTGGATGCCCGGCGCGGCACGGCGGGAATCATTTATGCCGCGATCCTGGCGCAGTATCTGGAGAAAAGAACGGCCTCCGACAGCGGATCGAAAAGGATCGATTTGAATTCACTCCGTTCCTCGGTCGCTTCTATGACGCCCGAAGGAGCGGCCGTCGTATCCGGCGTCCAGGCCGCTAAAATTCTGGCCTGCGCCGCGAAGATCTCAAGCGCCCGCAAAGTGGTGGCCGTCTACGATCTCGACGAAACGCTTGAACGGGCTACGGATGATCTCAGAGGCCTTGCACAGCTTTTGATGATTGCGGGACATATCGGCAAGCCGGGACAAGGATTGCTGCTGCTGAGGTCGGATTGCAACGGCGCCGGCGCGAAATTTGCCGGCATCGATAATCCGCTTCATATCGAGAAGATCAGAGCGGCGCTCATCATGTTTGAGAATCCGTTCGGCGATTATCGCGCCGCGCGGGAACTGTCCGGAATCGGATCGTCCGTGGTCGTGGATCATTTTATGACGGAAACGGCGCGAAAAGCGGACGTGGTCCTTCCGGCCGCGACGCTCGTCGAATCGGAGGGGACGATCATGAGCTTCGACGGGCGAATCGTCGAAGCGCGCCAAGCAAGCCGCCCGCCGGCGGGCCTCGCCAACATAGAGATTCTTGCAAAGTTGGCAAATGCGCTCGGCCGTCCGATCCAATCCGCCGATCCGGCGGCAATCCGGGCTCTGCTGGCTTCAGCGATGGGAATCAGCCTGTCGGATCTGGAAAATCTGCGGATCGCGGGGGCCGTGTGGCGGGGCAGAGCCGTACATGGCGGATCCTATGTGCCGCTGCGGATTGATTCGACCGCTGCGACGGCCAATATTTTCCCTTATGCTTCAATGGACGGGATTCTGGAAAAGAAGCTGGACGGCTTAACCCGGATGACTCATGAGGATTCCCGGAGGAGAGGCGCAGTATGGGCTTCATGAATAGTCGATTAAGGGCAATAGGTAAAATGATCGGCATCCATCTGCCGTTAAATTGCTTTTTCATGGAGCTTGGTTTCACGCGGCAATTGGGGTGGCATCAAACCGGGCTTTTACATATTATTTGATTTCTTCGGGGAGGGAATCCCCTTTATATGGAACAGCTTTTCAACGAAGAGGAACTGTTCACAAGGCTGGGGTGGTTCATCAAAATCCGCTGGGCTTTTCTTGCGGGTCTTATGATGGGCCTGATCACGGGCCGTCTGTTTGAGATGCAGCTCCCGTACAACAAGATCCTCGCCGTAGGTTGTTTTATTCTTCTCTACAATCTCGGCTTTTATCTGCGCCATCGCGTTATTGAAGGAAGAGGAGTCCGCGATCGCAAAAGGATCCAGGAAGTAGCCAACCTTCAGATTTCTCTGGATTACATTTCGCTCACCATCATCCTTCACTACAGCGGCGGGATAGAGAATCCCTTCATATTTGTATACCTGCTGCACATCATCATCGGCAGCCTGATGCTCCGGCGCCGACAGATCTGGGCGCAGGGAGTTTTTGCCTATCTTCTTTTCCTGTCTATCGTTTTGCTGGAATATACGGGAACGCTTCCGCATTACGCCATTATAGGGATAGGTCCGAACTATCAGAATCCCTGGCATATCCTGGGGATCAGCATGACGCTGCTGGTGTTGATCAGCAGCACCATTTATATGAGTTCCGCGGTCATGCAGGATCTGCGCGACCGTGAATCCATTCTCATGCAGGCAAGAAGCATGCTCCAGAAGAAATCGCTGGCCCTCGAGCAGGCAAACAAGGAGCTTCGCGAAAAGCAACAGCAGCTCTGCCAATCAGAGAAGCTGGCTTCGCTGGGCAGGCTTTCGGCGGGCGTGGCGCACGAAATCAACAATCCGATTCAATTCATTCAGGGAAACATCCGCATCGTGACCGAGGCGATGGAATGCATGCTTCCGGTGATGGACCGGTATGTGGAACAGAATCCGGATTTCAAGGTCGCCCGGTTGGACTATCCGGTTTTCCGGCAGCATATCGACACTCTGCTTAAGGATCTGTCAAACGGCACCGTACGCATCACGGACATCGTGAGAGATCTTAAGAAGTTTGCGCGCGCCGAAGAGGGGGCCTTAGATGATCTGATCGATGTCAACGATGCGATCCAGGCCAGTCTTCGCCTGGTTCACAACAAGATCAAACGCCATAAAATCGTCTGCGATCTGGATCCGGATCTTCCGAAAATCAAAGGGAGCAGCGGAAAAATCGAGCAGGTGATTGTCGCAAATCTGATTAATGCTGCGGAAGCGCTCGGAGACCGGCAGGACGGCACGATCGGCGTGAAAACCATCAAAGAGGAAAACGGGAACCGGATCACTATTTGCATTTCCGACAACGGTCCCGGCATGACCGAAGAAGTCAAAAAGAGGCTGTTCGATCCTTTTTTCACGACCAAGCAGAAAACAGGCGGCATGGGGCTCGGCCTCTCCGTGGTTTACGGCATCATTACGGATCATAAGGGATGCATCGATATAGATTCACAATTGGGAGAGGGCACGACCTTGCGATATCATTTCCCGGCGGCAAGGAGTGAAACATGAACCGCGTGCTTGTAGTCGACGATGATGTCGCCGTCCTTAACTATTTCATGATCCTTCTTTCGCAGACGCAGCGCTACGACGTTTCTGTCCTGAGCGACAGCACCAAGGCTTTCGACCTTATTGACAGCGGCGGCTTTGACGCCATTCTGCTGGATATGGATATGCCCGTCGTGCACGGCCGCGAAGTGCTGGAATATGTGAAGAAGAAACACCCGGGAATCGAGGTGATCGTAATTACGGGCGTGGAGGATGTGCAGCTCGCCGTCGAATCGATGAAAGCCGGAGCCTACGATTACCTGTGCAAACCGGTCGACGAAAACCGCCTGCTCATTATTTTGGAACGGGCCCTGGAGCGATCGCAGCTGCGAGGCGAGCTCTCGAAATTGCGGGACCAGATGTACCTGGAAGGCCTGCGCCACAAAGAGGCCTTTAAATCCATCATGACGCAAAATAAGAACCTGCTCCGAGTGCTGCAGCGGGTGGATCAGATTGCGGAAAGCGACAACTACGTCCTGATTTGGGGGGAGAGCGGCACCGGCAAGGAGCTTGTGGCGAGAGCCATTCATCAGATCAGCAAGCGGCGCGACAAACCGTTTATCGCCGTCAATGCCGGGACATTCGCCTCGGAACTTTTCTCATCGGAATTCTTCGGCCATGAAAGGGGAGCCTTTACCGGCGCGACGCAGAGCAAGGCCGGCTTCTTCGAAAAAGCGGACGGAGGCACCCTGTTGCTCGACGAAATCGGCGAATTGGAACTGCCGGTGCAGTCCAAATTACTGCGTGTCCTGCAGGAGGGGGAATATTTCCGAGTGGGCTCAACCGAGCGGCGCGGTTCGGATGTCCGCATCATTGCCTGTACCAACAAGGATCTTGCCGGCGAGATCGAGAAAGGCCGGTTCCGGCGCGATCTTTACTACAGGCTGAATATCTGCTCGGTTTTCCTGCCGCCTTTAAGAGATCGCGAAGGCGATATCGAGCTCTTGGCAAATTGTTTTCTGGAAAAGCACAACCGGACCAATTCCAAAGCGATTTCATTGATTGAGCAGGATGTCATCGATCTTCTGGAGATGTACGACTATCCGGGCAATGTGCGCGAACTCGACAATATTATCGCCGAAGCGGTTGTGGTTGAGACCGGCAGGACCCTGACGCGCCGTTCCTTGCCCCGCTACGTGATGAATGCGGTCAGCAAATCCCGGGTTTCATCGGTGCCTCCGGCGGAGCGCAAGACCATCAGCGAGATCGAAGCGGAACATATCCGGCACATTCTGGAACTGACGGAAGGCAACCGGACGGCGGCCGCTGAAATCCTCGGCATTTCCCGCGTTTCCCTCATCGCAAAAATCAAACGCTACGGCATCGACATCAAACCATCCTCAGGCAGCGACCGCAGCAATAACACCGATCGCTAATCATCCGCGCTCAAACGCCTCCAAAGTATTCAATAAACAATCAAAAATCGACTCCATGCATTGCCGCTTGGGTAGAAATGGGCCCCTGTGTCGAAAATATGCAAGAGCCATTCCGGCTTCCCTATCCCGCTGTTTTTTGGCGGGATATCAAGGGCAAAGCCCTTGCGCATTTAGAACCGCAACGCCAGTGAAGCCGCGGCATAGTGCAGCCATGCGAATGTATAAACCCGATCGACGTCTGCGCCGCCCTCCAGAACGCGATATCCAAATGCAACATCCCATCTCTTTGAAAACCGGTATCTTGCCTTGAGAGCAATGTCGAACGCGCGCCCCTGAGGCGCTGCAAGACCATCCATATTCACTTGAAACCGCCATTTTTCAGAAAGGCGGCATTGGCCGTCGATGTGCAGAAGGGGAACAAAACCGAGGTCGTCATCCGCCGCAGATGTTGTCCCATCGCGCAGCTCGATTTTTGCGTCGCGGATTTTGCCTGTTACTCCGAGTTTCCATGTCCAGCGGTCTCCTTCATAGATGCGGTAGCGATAGGTCAACCGGTAAGAATTGAACTGATAGATCGCCTTGACGGCCGGACCCGCGGCAAAGGATTGACCGGCGAAAAAGATCGGCTCCTTTAATTCTCCCGTTTCCGTTATCGTAAGCGGAGCGGCAAGAAGGCCGATTTCATTCTTCGGGGTCAGTGCAAAGAATAAAATAATCCGCCCTCCTAAGAAAGGCCCTGATCCCTGTATGTCGCGCAGCGAGAACTTCGTTCCCGTGGAATTAGGGATGCGAGCGTCATTTCTGCTCTGCCAAGCGGGGCTGAATTCGAATTCCATGCTGAATTTTCCATCGTCGGCGCCTTCCATTCCCCTTGCGGAAGTCCAAACAAAAAATATCACCAGCATTAGTTTCAGGCTCCTGCGCATAGTCTCTCCTTTTTTCAAAATAGTACGCCACCTTCCTAAGAGACTTAAATGCCGCTATACTTGGAAAAAATCAACCGACGAACGATAATGACTGTTAAATGCAAAAAACACGCAAGGTCATTTCCCGGTGCGGAGAGGCAAAAGAAATAGGCGATGAAACCTTTGGTTCTTCTTACAGGCGCCACGGGCTATATCGGCGGACGCCTTCTTAAGCGGTTTGAGGCCGAAAAACAGCCGGTCCGATGCATTGTCCGGCGGCCTGAATTTCTTCGCGGCCGTGCCGGATCCGAAACGGATATCGTCGCCGGCGATTTGCTGAATGCCGACTCCCTCAAACATGCTATGACCGGCGTGCATACAGCCTATTATCTGGTGCATTCCATGGGAACGGCTCGCGGCTTTGAGGAAACAGACCGCGAAGCAGCTGAAAACTTCGCCGCCGCAGCGCGTGCTGAAGGGATTCAGAAGATCGTATACCTCGGGGGATTGGGGAGCCGGCGGGCCAAGCTGTCCCCTCATTTGCGAAGCCGCCGGGAGGTTGGCGAAATCCTGCGCGCATCGGGGATATCCGTCATAGAGTTCCGAGCCTCGATTGTTCTGGGATCCGGCAGCCTCTCGTTTGAAATGATTCGGGCTCTGACAGAACGCCTCCCGATAATGATCACCCCGCGCTGGGTCAAGGTTCTCGCTCAACCCATTGCCATTGACGATGTGCTTCAATATTTGCGCGCCGCTCTGGATTTGCCCGTCGACGGATCCAGGATATATGAAATCGGCGGGCCAGACCGGGTATCCTACGGAGATTTAATGCGCGAATACGCGCGCCAGCGAGGTTTGCGGCGATTCATGATTTCAGTGCCCGTCCTTACGCCCGGCCTGTCAAGCTTGTGGCTGGGGCTGGTTACGCCTCTGTACGCCCGCGTCGGCCGAAAACTGATCGACAGTATTCGGCATACCACGGTTGTTCAGGACGACGCTGCGGCGCGGGAATTTCCCATACACCCCATAGGCGTACACGAAGCGATTGCGCATGCGCTTCGGAATGAGGACCGCGAATATTCAGAAACCCATTGGTCGGGCGCGCTTTCGTCTTCTGGGCCGGTTCCTCGATGGGGCGGCGTGCGTTTCGGCAACCGCCTCATCGATTCTCGGAAGATTCATGTGCCTGTTCCGGCCCGAGTCGCTTTTGCCCCCATCCGGCGCATTGGCGGTTCGACAGGCTGGTACTACGGCAACGCGCTTTGGAGCCTCCGCGGCTGGATAGACTTGCTCATGGGCGGCGCCGGCATGCGACGCGGAAGGCGCAGCAGCGATCAGTTAAAAGTCGGCGACACAGTCGACTGCTGGCGTGTCGAAGCGTTTGAACCAGAGCATCGCCTGCTGATGACAGCGGAAATGAACCTGCCCGGTCGCGCCTGGCTGGAATTCGAAGTTACAGAGGATGAAAACGGTTCTGATATCCGTCAAACAGCCATTTTCGATCCTTTAGGTTTACGAGGGCTGCTTTACTGGTATTCTCTATACCCGCTGCACCAATTGGTGTTTTCCGGAATGCTGCGCGGCATTGCCCAAACAGCAGAAAGTTCATCGGGGGCAGAATAAGAATTCGCTCGCTGTTGGAATCATTGCGGTAGCTGCGTTTATTTTCCCCTGTGAATCGGCGTCGCATACCGCCGCTTTAACCCGGATGATTCATGAGGATTCGTAGCGAGGCGGCGTAGACAGGAAGCGTTATACATGATTGCGCAAGCGCATCTCAATCGGATGCGGATGGATGTAGTATTGCCCCCTCAGATACGGCTGGTTGTATTTGCGCACATAATGGTTGACGAGGGTAATGGGGACAATCAGAGGAACGAGTTCTCTTCGATATTGCTCAATGATCCCAAGCAGTTCTGCTTTCTCATCGGAAGAGAGTTCATTCTTAAAGTATCCGGCCATATGCATGAGAACGTTCGCGTGTTTCTTTGGCGTTGCTTTGAGTTTCAGCGCTTCCATGAATTGCTTCTGATACTCTTCAAGAATGGATCTAATTGGAAACTTTTTGGCTCCGGCAACGAGCTTTCCCATTTCATAATAGTGCCTGGCGCTATGAGACAGGATAAGAAACTTGTGTTTCGCGTGAAATTCGACAAGGGCGCCGAGGTTCCCTTTTCCCTGCATAAGCTCCCTCCATCGCGCGAGTGAAAAGACACGCTCGATGAAATTCTCCCGCAGCCCCGGATCGTGGAGCCGACCCTCTTCTTCCACCGGCAGAAACGGAAAATGCGCCATAAACATCCCGGCGAAGATGCCGACTCCTTTCCGCGCAGATATGTTCTTTCCTTTGTAAACTTTCACGCGCTCCATGCCGCTGCTTGGAGAATCGCTCTTGAAAATGAATCCCATCAACCCCTCCTTCTCCAGCTCAATCAATCTTTTTGCGGCCCACGATTTCATTTGAACGGTTTTATCTATTCCAGTTTTTATAGTAACGAGGCGCGGGGATTCTATTTCTCCTTCAAGATGCATCGGCTCTCTCGGCACCGGCATGCCGCATTCGACCTCCGGACAGACGGGAACGTACTCCACGTACTGTCCCAGAGTTTCGGTCAGGAAACGGTCCAGCTTGTGCCCGCCATCATAGCGAACAGGTCTCCCCAATAAGCACGTGCTGATCCCAAGACGAATTTTCATACGGACGCTCCGCCTCCAAATAGGTTATAGACTGTGTGTATTATAGCCGATCATTCGCAGCCCTTGCTTGTTTAAAACCGGCCGGCACCTGGGAAGCCATTCATAAATAATAGGATATTACTTATTTAGCGATTAAACAAAGGAACCGAGCGCCGGCAGCTTGAAATATCCCCTGCGGGAACATTGCCATAATGTAAATCAGCTCCATGTCGATAACAAGATTTAGAAAATCGATTCACTGTCGTCTTTTCCCCCGGTGATGCGATATGTCTGCTGATGCTCTTGTCGTTTACGGCTGGATATGGTTCTCCTTCCCTCCCAGCATTTCTCTATTCCTTTTTTTGGCCTTTGCTTTCCTGGTCGTGCATGCCGGCCGGCACATGGTGGAGCGCACGGCGCTGATGCTCGAGGCATCTGAACGAAAGGTTATGATTGCAAGGACCTCCCTCTGCATAGGCAGTCTGGTTTGGGCGCTGGATGTGGCCGGCCTTTTTCTGTATCCCCATATCACGGCTATGAACGCGCGTTTTGGACCCGCAATGACAGCGCTTGTACTCATGGTCGGCAGCTCGCGTTTGACCGTGCCGGCATTGACAACCACAATAAGGCTCTGGAAGGTCATGCTATCCGCCGTTGGATTGGCCTTCGGAATGATGCTGGCCCATATGACGCTCATGACGTCGATCGGCAACTGGGTGGGAACCGTCCGATGGACTGCTATTGGAATGTCTCTCCTGCTTGCGATCCTGATATCCGCAGGACTGTCCGTCCGTCATCGGTGGGCGCAGATCAAAGCCGCCAGGCAGGAGTTCTGGGAGCTTTCCTGGCGTGAAGAACTGATAGCCTCCGCCGGGATCCTCTTTCTGCACCTTTGCCTCGTCAATGTTTTCGTCATCGAGTCCAACGCACAGCCGGCCGCCGTTTCCGGCTTTCTAGTGCCGCTCATCCTGGTGCTGTTCGGCATCGTTATTTCCCTTGACCAGTTGTTCGCATCAAAGGTTGAGGATCGACGTCAGGAAGCGATGAACCGGGCCATGGCCCTGGTGCGCAGCATTCATCCCGTCCCCGCAGAAAACTGCAAGCATCAAATCGCCCTTATAGCGGAAAGGCTTTCACATCTGCTCGGGACCGGCTGTATGATGCTGCATTTTCAGCCTATCTGCCCCATCCAGGGCCAAAAGGAAGGGATCCGGTTTGAGGCCCTTCTGCGTGTGAGGGACAAGGATTTGGGAATCATAAATCCCGAAACCTTTTTTCTGGCATGCGAGCGCGCAGGCCGGACATCGTGGGCCGATAGGATCGTAATTGAACACGCTCTGAGCGCCTCCAGTCCGTGGATGCGTTACCGCAAAGAATGCGTTGGAATATCCGTAAATGTCGCTCCCGACACGCTTCTGGAACCGGGATTTGTTCCCTGGCTGCATGCGCTTCTAGAGCAGAAGGGAATCCCGCCGGGCTGGCTGCAACTGGAGATTACCGAACACGCCATGGTGTCGCAGGCGCGCCTATTGACCGACATTCTAGGGAGGCTGCGCATGCATGGTATTGCGGCGGTCATGGACGATTTCGGAGCCGGCTTTTCTTCTCTCACTGCGCTCGCCGACCTGCCCATTTACGGCATCAAGTGCGACAGGGCGTTTTTGCGGGGATTCCGAAAAAACGAATCTCGGTGCATCATACTGCGCCATATCTGCGATATGGGAGCCGCCATGGGGCTCCGAGTTACGATTGAAGGCGTGGAGACGGAAGCCGACCTTGACGTTGTCCGGGACAGCGGAGCCGGATACGCCCAAGGCTATTTATTTGCCAAAGAAATGCCCCCGGATCACGCAACGTCATGGATTGAGGATCACGGCAAGCTTGCCCAGTTTGCCGCACCGGCCGACAAATAATAAGCGCGCCCCCGGCCCGCAGCCTCTTTCATCGTATTGAGTTCTGCTGCAGTGTTTTAGCTGTATGTGGGGGTAGGGGTCGGACCGAAACAACTCTTTTATTAACAAATGGATCCCGCAAAACTGCTGTCCCAAAATGTTCTTAAAAGCAGGTTTTCACCCCCCTATTTGGAGCGTTTAGGCTAATCATTGATTGCAGAATGCCTTTAGTGAGCCCGAAGAGAATCCGTTCCCGCTAAACTGCATCATTCCAATTCGCCCCACTTCTCTCGATTATCGATGCCAGGAAGCTGCCCGCGGCTTTCTGATTTCCTCCAGCTTTTTTGCGCTCAAACTCATAATATGCACAGTTAGATGGTCATGCACCTCTTCAAAAAAGTTGTGTGTGTCAAGTTCTGCAATTTGGTCTGGCTAATCCTTTCAGGGAGGGGTATGGGGAAGGGAACGGCAGGATCAGGGACATGGGTAACACTTTAACGCAAGCACATGGGTTAAACTGTCACCTATGAGCCTGATCCGTACCAACAGCATTCCCCACAGCAATCCTATAGAGCGGCTATACGTCTTTTGTTCTCAATACGGAATCAAGCAGCAGCCGACCAACAAAACCCGCATTTTTTGCCACGGAGCGAAGCGTTTTTGGCTAGCCCTTTATATGTCGTGCCTTCTATTTCTCAATCCCTTCATGCAATCTTCCGTAGCGCTCCCTTCTTTTGCTCAGACAGTGGTTCCATGTTTAGATAACGCGTCGCCTCAATCCATTTTTCATGCATTTCAATCGCGAGCGCTCGAATCAGCCGAAGACAACTTGCGATTGAAGAGCAAGAGGGCGGAATCAGCCGCATGATGCAAAGACTCCAAGGTTGCTTTGCATGCTATTACAATCGCCGCAAGCATCATAGCGGCGCATTTTGGGAAGATCGCTACCACTGCAACATCGTCGAGGACGGAGTGCATCTTTGGAATTGCATTGAGTATATTGATCTAAATATGGTCCGTGCCCGCGCCGTTTCACATCCTGCAGACCGGTAATGGCGCGGCTACAATGAGCTTGTTGGATCGAAGGCACGCTATCGGCTGCTGGACGTGGATCGGCTTTTGGAATTGCTGGGCATTGCCGATATTTATTCATTCCGCGCAAAATATATGGAGCGAACCCAGCCCGCTACCGCCAATAAAAAACTGAGTCGCGGAAAACGCTGGACCGAAAACATTGCGGTAGGAAATCAGCCCTATGTTGGGAAGATTTCAGAACCTCTTCAATATAAGCGCCGCAGACTTGTTATTGAAGAAAACGATGACGGCTGGTCTGTGTTATGGGAATCACTCGCTCATTATTCGATTTTGAAAAACAGCCTTCCGAACCTTTTGCCGCCGAGGGATATTGTAAAATGCGGAAAAGCGGGATGGAAATCTTGTTTAAGCCCGATTGCAGTTGCTGTTCTTGAATCTACCGGTTGATAATACAGCTCTTATTTCGGTCCGACCCCGTGGTCCCCCCGTGGTCCCCGTGGTCTAATTAGGGAGAGGCTAAAATAGATTATCCACAAATTATTATTATGGGCATATGATTGTATTTTTTTATTAGCCCGCATTATTCATGAAGATTCGCGGCGAGGCGGCAGAGGAGCCCGAAGGAGCGTAATGCCGTAAACATGCCCGGATCCGCCGCAGCAGCAGAAGCTTCATGAATAATCCGGTTTAAGCATGGAGCATGGAAGGATAGGTACGGTAATGGCTCGAGAATTCCGCAGTCCGATAAATATACTGCTCTACAATCCGGACAATGCAGTTGCCAATGACTTTATGCCGCATCTCTGGATGTTTCTCCTAAAGTCGCTTACTCCCCAAGGTCATGAGGTTTATCTGGTGGATGGCAACACGCAACGCCTGAACGAGGCGGAGCTTGTGAAGTACATCCGCGATCATCGTATCGGCCTGGTTGGAATTGGTTCCATGACGCGCATGATAAGAAAAGCCTATCAAATGGCGGACGCAGTGCGGAGTGCAGGCATCCCCGTTGTGATGGGAGGTCCGCATGTTACGGAACTGCCCGATGAAGCGCTGGGACGCAATGGCGGACCTCGCCATGCCGACTCAGTGGTTTTGGGAGAAGCGGACCAGATTTGGCCGACCGTTGTTGCGGATGCCCAGCGCGGCATGCTGCAGGAAACTTACGCCAGTCTGGACACTGAGGGCAGATCGGTTAAACCTTCTCTGGCTGATTATCCCGTGATCCCATGGGAGCGCATGGATCCGGGGCAATTCAATCTCATTCGACATTTCCCAAAGTTCGTACGCTGGATGCTCTCGCACGTCGGTATGACCTGGCAGTCTTTTCAAATAATCCCCATAGAAACCGGGCGGGGCTGTCCTTACGGTTGCGAATTCTGTTCCGTCACGGGATTTTTCGGCGCCGCGGTGCGCTTCCGTTCAATCGAAAGCGTCGTCAACGAGCTTTTGAGATTAAAAAGTCTTGAGAAACAGGAAAAAGGCAAGATCGCCGTATTCTTTATTGACGACAACCTGGCTATTAATGCCAAACGCACTAAATCTTTATTGCGGGAGATTATTGCCCGCGATGCGCAAGTTCCCTGGGTGGGACAGATCAGCATCAATCTGTTGCGGGACGAAGAACTGGTTTCCCTGATAGCGAAAAGCGGTGGCAAGTGGATTTTCATAGGCCTGGAGTCGATTGATCCGGAGAA
Organism: uncultured Acidobacteriota bacterium; assembly: GCA_964506795.1. Taxonomy (GTDB): domain Bacteria; phylum Acidobacteriota; class UBA6911; order UBA6911; family UBA6911; genus UBA6911. Next base: position 18,304 of record CAZDMR010000062.1, read on the forward strand.
TCTCAAAAGCATGGGGAAAGGTTTTAATAAGCCTGAAGAATACGGTGAAATTCTCAGACTCCTTTACCAGCACGGCATTTACGCAATCACCTCGTTCATTTTCGGAATGGACGGTGACACCCCAGGCATTGCAAGGCGCACTCTAGACATGATCTGCGCCTGGCCGCCGTGCCTGCCCGTTTTCGGATTGCTGACTCCATATCCGGGAACGCCGCTCTACAATAGGATGGCATCATCCGGCCGCCTCATCCGGCCGAGACATTGGATGGAGTTCAAGCCCTTTACAATGAGTTTTTCACCCTTGAGCATTTCTCCTGAGCAGGCGGAATTGGAAGTGCGGGAAGCCTGGGCGTCTTCCTACTCGCCTGCGGCCAATGCTTTTGCCATGAAGGGATTAGAATCGGGCTCTCTTGCGGATCGCATTATACACTTTCTCTCGCGACTTGCTTTCAGGGGCATCTATTTCCCACAAATGAAACGCAGCGATTGGGTAAAGATTCTCTTTCAGAATCGAAGCTCCATCCTCAGTATAATAAGGCAACTTCTGCGGATGAAACGCGGGTCGAAGATGAAAAATATTCATCGTTTTGAGGACTCATCGAACCTGCAAAAAACGGGGCGCGAAGATTCCCCCGGATAAATAGGCGCCTTGCGATTGCAAGACTCGGCATAGATTTTCAGCCCCCCCGTCCGATCCGCCTCTCATCTCTTGAGCCTTGCGACAGGCTTCGGCCCGGAGCCCCCGGAGGTTGAGTTCCCGCTCTCCGCGAATTCGGATCGCTTCGCCTTGCTCCTGCAGCCTATACGGCGCCAAATACGCCGTCATGCGCATCCTCCGCCGTGAGAAGAAAACGTGCCGCGTCTCAATTGGAACACACGATAATCGTGTGCATGAAACGAAGCTTCTTGTTTTCCGGCCGGGACATTCGGATGTCCGGAAATCCTTCTCGTGTGAAAAGGATCCTAGTGCCGCAAACAGTATGCAAATTGATCCGAAAAGGAAAAAGACGATTTGGGCGTCCGAGGCGGGAGACCGCAGCTTGTGGGGGGGCGCTGAAACCTAACGGCGCTTGCGCCTGTGAAACGGGCGTTTCGCCCGGCCGCGGGATGGCGGGCGATTCTCATTATCTCCGGATATAGTCACGGCGGTCAGCGGGATACGGTTGCCGCACCGTGAGCAGTGGTAATTGTCGTGCAACAGGGCTATGACGGGTATGCGGGACTGGAAACCACAGTGGGGGCAAGTTACAAATGTTTCCCCTCGTGCCATACTTATTGTCCTTTCTCTCCCGATCTCACGTATGGCCCGAAAGGGCCTTTCTCGCAGAGATATTTCCGGAATTCGATCTACGTCTTCAGGGCGAAGATGCTTCTTTGAAAATGCAACCTGATTTTTGTGAAGCAGGAAACTCCGGCCATCCGGAGCTTCCTGCTCGGGGGTATCCAGGGATTTACAGTTTTACGACATTCTGAGCCTGTAATCCTTTCGGCCCTTGTGTCACATCAAATTCAATGCTGTCGTTTTCGTTAAGCGACTTGAAACCATCGCCCTGAATGGCGCTGTGATGGACAAAAACGTCGTCTCCCGAATTGCGGCTGATAAAACCATAACCCTTTTCGTTGTTAAACCACTTTACAGTTCCTTGTTCTCTCATTGTTTTCCTAACTTGACCCGGATTATTCATGAAGATTCAACTGCGGCCGTGGATCCACGCCTGTCTGCGCCGCCTCGCTGTGAATCTTCATGAATAACCCGGGCTAATGTCCCCCAATTGAGGGTGTTTTTATGTTCCGGTTTCAGTAATCATCCGCAATCTCTATGACATAAAAAAAGCTGCATCCCCCTTCATGGGTTTGCAGCGCATCCAATCTACGAAATCCTACCAAAACCCTATTGAAGAACAAATTATACCGCATTGAACGCCGGATACCAGCGCCAATTTACATATTTTCTTATTTTGGCGATCGTCTCCGGCGGGCGCTAGTACTACTACGTTAAGT
>CAZDMR010000063.1:0-14345 GCA_964506795.1 uncultured Acidobacteriota bacterium
TTGAAAATTCTGGGGGGTCAAATGGGGGGTGGAAACTTGGCCGATTTGCAAGCTACGAATTATCAATGGCTTATGAGTGCAGTTGGCGGAGAGGGTGGGATTCGAACCCACGTACCCCGTAAGGGATAACTCGATTTCGAGTCGAGCCCGGTACGACCTCTTCGGTACCTCTCCGATTGTTCAAAGCCTATCAAAGTTCATTCCGTCCACCAACGGGAATTGAGAGAATAGAAAAACGTTTGAAGAATCCCGGGATCCTGTTCGAGAATTAGAATATGCCGAACCGAAATCCAGGAATCCAGCGAATGGCGATATAATCGGTCGCAGTGGAAACTTCAAGCGTTGCAGGCAAGCTTCCCGCGTGCGCCGCCCGCAGCCTAAGAGGGGCGGTTGTCCGATTCCATCTGCTTGAGCGTTTCTTCAATCAGCTTGCTGTTGTCTTCAACCGTGAAATTCCGCTGAATCAATTTGGATGCGATGGCAACGGACATCTCCGCAATTTCGCTTCGAATCTGCCGAAGCGCGCGGCCGGTCTCCGTTTCGATACGGCGTTGCGCTTCACGTGTGATTGCCTCGGCATCCATGCGGGCTTTTTGTTTCATCTCTTCCCGGAATTGGTCCGCCTCCGCTCGGCTCTTCGACAGGATGGATTCGGCTTCCTCATGAGCATTTTTAAGAATCTGCGCCGATTCGCGATTGAGCCGCTCAAGTTCCTGCCTGGCCTGCTCGGCATCGGCCATAGATTTTTTAATCGTTTCGCGCCGGGCTTCGAGGGCGCGCAGCAGAGGATTCCAGGCAAACTTCGAAAGCAGCCACAAAAGCACCAGAAAGGTAATGATGGTCCAGATGGCCAAGCCGGGGTCTGGTTGGACTAGCGGATTATCCATAATGCAAATTCCTCAACGCCTACTTCAACAACACAATGAGCAAGACGACGACTTCGGCAATGATGGAAACCCCTTCCAATAGAAATAAGGGAAGGTTTATGGCGCCGCTGATCTGGGCCGCGGCCGCAGGCTGCCGGGCGATGCTTTCAGCGGCGGCAGCGGTAAATCTGGAAATGCCCACCGCCGCACCGATTACGATCAGCCCCAGTCCTAACGCCGCGCCGAAATAATGCAAGACCGACGCCTGCGATTGGCCTGCTTCTTCCGCGCCCGGTTGCTGAGCGTAAGCAGCCGGGCCGGCCGTCAAGGATGCGAGCGCAATAATAAGAAATGCGGCGATCACGATACCGCGGATGAATCCAGTCTTCTTCATTCTTATGTCCTTTCCAATGTGACTCATTTCAATGGTGAACGTGGATGACCATGCCTATGAACACGGCCGAAAGCAGCGTGAAAACGTAAGCCTGAACGAGAACAACGATGAGCTCGAGCGCCGATATGAAGACGGCCAAAGGCACTGAAACTACAATGCCGACGGCTATGCCGGCCAATGCGGTTTTAGCCATTTCCGTAAACAAAAATATCATAGAGAGCACCGCCAGAATGGCAATATGGCCTCCCGTCATGTTTGCGGCAAGTCGCATCGTCAATGCAAAAGGTTTGACAAACATTCCCAAGACCTCGATGGGAATCAGAAGGATATAAATCGGCCATGCCAAACCGTGCGGCACCAGATTTTTCCAATGCTGAATGAAGCCGTGTTCTTTCGATCCTGCAATGATAATAGCGGTGAAGGTCACAAGAGCGAGGCCGGCGGTAACATTGTAGTTTGAAGTGGCCGTTGTGCCGCCTTTAAGAAGCCTTCCGAAAACCGTATCGGAACCCGCATGAAATGCCCAGTGATTCAGCAGTTGAAAGGGCTCAAAGATGGGGACCAGTCCAATCAGATTTGCGGTGAAGATAAATGCAAACAGCGTGAGAATCAAAGGCGTCCATGTATTCACCCATTTGGAGCCTACATTCGGCTCCACGATGGTATCCCGCACAAACTCCACCACACATTCCAGCGCGTTGCCCATGCCGGAAGGGACCGGTCCCCGTCTCAAATATCGCCGGACCACCCAGGTAAGCAGCACGAAAACAATCAGCGCCACCAACCAAAGCATGAGCACATGCTTGCTGATGGAAAAATCGATGCCGAAAAGCTTGTAGGGTATTTCAATAACGGGTTGAGAGGCATTGTTTGCTATGTGGTGAATAATAGTTTCACCCGCGTCGAACATTTCATCCTCGGCAGCAGCGTTCCCGATACCCATGCCGTTCTCCGTAACTGCGGTCAGCATCCACATGTATGTGCTCTTAGGAATTCCGTAACTGGTGTTTGAGTGTATCCGACGACATAGAGAGCGCGGCGGTCTGAAGCCTGTGCAATGCAACCGCCTCTACGACGTGCAGAGACAAATAATAAAATGTAAAAAGGATTGCAAATGGAATCGGCTGCACCCATTCATTGCTCAAAAGGACGATGATATAGGCCGCAAAAAAAACCATCTTGGAGATAAATGCTTTGACCAGGAGAGCCGTCATGCCCTCGGGACGGCGGGTGTAACGTCGTTGCATGGCAATCCACGAAACAAGCGCGCAAAGAAGCGGCCCCAACATTCCAAGCCATATTTCCAGCCGCACGTCTATGCCCGCAATCGCGGTTAGACAGAGGGCCGAAAGAATCGATCCGGATAGCATCCACCAAACGAGTTTCATTTTTTCCAGATAATTTTTGCGAGTTCAAAAAACCCGACGATGATACCCGCCAGCAATCCGGCGATCAGAAACCACGGCGAAGTGGCACGCCATGCATCAATCGCATATCCGATCCCACCCAGCAAAAAAATCGCCGCAATCAGCGTATATCCGGCGACCACCGCGGGGCCCGATCTGCGAAGGCTTTCCTGCATATATTGCAGCGACCGCGAAATAAAAGGTCCCCACTGTAAGTCAGGCATACGCACCAACTAAGAACGAAAGATTATAACAAACACATCGATTAAAGCTCAACGGAAGAAACCATCAAATGCAGGAATACTCAGCATCCCACCCGCGAATGACCTTGGTTGAGACTTCATTGGCCCGATCGCCTGAGAGTTTATGGGGATGAACACATTTATTGACGGAACCGGCCGCGCCGCTGCCAATTCGCTGTCAGTCTTCAATATCGTGAATGGTGCGAAGGCGGCGCACCTCGTATTCTTTTTCCCCCGAAGGAGTAACGATCTCGACGGAATCTCCCTCGGCTTTGCCCACCAGGCTGCGCCCGATCGGGGATGTGATGGAAATCATTCCCCGGGAGATATCGGATTCTTCCGCTGAGACCAGCTGATATTCAATCTCTCTTTCGGTTTCATAGTCATAAAGCAAAACTTTGGAACCGTAAGCGGCGCTGTCGGTCGGAATCTTTTCAAAATTGATGAGAGACAAAGAAGCAAGCCTCTGCTGCAATTGCGCTTTCCTGCCTTCGAGGAAAGCCTGCCGTTCCTTTGCCGCTTTGTATTCGGCGTTTTCGCTGAGATCTCCATGTTCTCTTGCCTTCAAGATTTCTTTCGGCAAATCAATCCGGAGTTCCCGATCTAATACATTAAGCTCTTCCTGCAATTTTTTACGTACGTCGATCATTACTTGCCTCAAAAAGGTAACCCATCATTCTAAGGCAAAGTCCCCACAATGAGCAAGCTCCCGGGCTGCTCCATGAAGATTGGGCGGGGATTGATGCCATCCGCTGTCATTTTCGCTTATTTTACCCGGAAAGCTGGAGCCGCAACCTGGAAATAGCATTGCGAAACAGTATTTTTCTCATTGGTGGATATTTGGTCATAGACGAAATGAGTTTTCTATGGTGATTCAGCGTGGCGCTTTTGCGAATCAGGGGCATCAATCCATCCGTCGCCCAAAGATCAAAAATACTTTCCAACTCTTCGTCCGTCAATTTTTCCAAGAGAAGCCGTAGAGTCAGCTGCGCCTCTATTTCCTCCATAAGGCGTTCCTGCCACGCTTTTTGATATACGGCGAGATCTCGTTCCTCCAGAGCTCCGCGACGCAAGGCGGCAGCCATGACATCCGCCGCGATACGGGCGCTGATCATTCCATAATAAATGCCGCCGCCTGTGGTCGGCTTTACCAAGCCTGCGGCGTCTCCCGCCACCAGAAAGCGCTTCCCGTATGTCTTTCTGATGGGGGCAAGCGGAAGGATGCGCTGCTTGGGCACGGCGTCCGCATAGGAGGATATGTTCCAAGCACCAAGTCGGCGGATAAATTCTTTAAGATAGGCGGCGGCGTTCCCGTCGCACATCAATCCGATACGGGCGAAATCTTTCTGAGATCGCCGTACCGGCACAATCCAACCGAATCCTTTAGGCGCAACCGTCCGGCCCACATGAACTTCCACATCGCCGGCATATTTGACAGGAAGCTCCGTCTGCGCGCAGTTAAGAAAGACGGGCGGGAATCCAAGGCCCATATCGCGGTGAAGCGCGTACGAAGACCCGGTTGCAATGATACAAGCCTTGGCCCCGCGTTTGATTCCGTCGGAGCAGTGCACCCTTGCGCCGCTCTGGTGGATTTCAATCTTTTCGGCCTTGACGCCCGACTCCACCCGGACGCCCTCGAGGCGAGCAAGTTTTAATAAATTCCCGTCGAATACCGCGCGATCCAAAACCAGGGCTTCCGCATTTTCAGTCTGGTATCGGATCATGCGCCCGTTGGGCGAGAAAAAGCGCACTGTGCGCAGCTCATTGGCAGAAGCTTCCGGACGGAGTTCAAATTCGTCGAAGATCTCGGGAGATACAATGCCGGTGCAGTGCACCGGCTTGCCGGGCGATAAATGCTCTTCCAGGACCAGGACCTCGAATCCGTTGAAGGATAGGCGGCGGGCGGCATGAAGTCCGACCGGACCGCCTCCGATAATAATTACATCCACCAAAGGAAACTCCTGTCTGTTTTCATAGCGGAGCGTTCTGCGTTTTCCAGCGAGGCATGCATTCTATCGCTTTAACAGGAAGTCGGGCCGATGCGTAGAATCTTCGCCTTTACGGAATGAAAACGGAGCGCAGCATTGGCGGCATAAATGAAAGCCGCAACCCGTGCGTTTATCGCCGAAGCATTCCGGCCCGGCCCTGCTTAAATTTATCGCCCCGCACTTCCCACCTGCCGAGAAAACTGATGTAAAAGGACAAAAAAATCAGGCGAAGGTCCAACCAAAAATGCCGTCGCCGTATATATAACAGGTCGTAACGAAATTTTCGCGCGCGGGTTGTGTCTCTGTCCGCAAATATCTGCGCGATTCCGGTCAATCCCGGCCGGACGGCAAGACGTTCCTTAAAACCGGGAACTTCCTCATCCGGAATTAGTCTTTCAGCCCCGGACGATTGTATCTCATTGATCGGCAGCGCGCGGGGGCCCACAAAACTCATATCCCCCCTAAAAATATTCCAAAGCTGGGGTAATTCGTCCAGTGCACAGGCGCGAAGAAATTCGCCTACTTTCGTTATCCTCGGGTCTCCGACGCCGGCTTGAATCGATTGGGTTTTCTCTGAGCCTTTCCGCATCGTCCGAAACTTAAGCGCCTGAAATTTCCGTCCGCCTTTACCCCAGCGGCTCTGACTAAAAAAAATCGGGAAGCCGTCCTCAACGGCGATAGCCAGGCCGACGGCAAGCCAGACCGGCGCTGATAATAACAATCCGGAACCGGAAAGAAGGATATCAAATCCTCGCTTCAGGATTTCCTGTGAATACGATTCCGAAACCAGCCGTCTATTCGAGGACCTCACGATAAACCTCTATTGTTTTCGATGCCATTTGATCGGCGCTGAATTCCTGCTCGGCGCGCCGTCGCGCCGCATTGCCGAATTCCTCGCGAAGGCGGGTGTTCGAGAGCAGGAGGTTCAATGCTTCGGCCAAATCACCCGGCGCGCCCGGAGCGACAACCAATCCCGTTGCACCATGACGGTTAACCGAGCGGACCCCCGTGGGAAGATCTGTGGATACTATGGGCTTGGAACAAGCCATCGCCTCAAGTTGACCGATCCCGAATGTCTCACAGCGATCGATAGACGGCAATACAAAAATATCCGATGCGTTCAGCAGAATTCGCAGCCGAGACGGAGATACCTCCCCGCAAAAAATGACTTTATCGGCGATGCCCAAATCGGCCGCCATCCGCCGCAAAGACGGATCCTGAGTGCCTCTTCCCGCCATAACCAAACTACCGCTTACCGTGCGCATCGCACGTAAGAGCACATCCAATCCCTTGTAATACCTCACGGCTCCCACAAACAATACCATCGATCCGCCGGTTTTTCTCCGCAGAGCCTCCACTTCGGCATCCTCGCCGTGCTGGAGACGGAAATCCTCCAACTCCACACCGAAGGGGATAACTGTGCACTTGCTGGCATGCCTGGAAAAGAGGGGGGATTGTGGAATGTTTTCCCTAGCGCTGAAGATTATTTTCCGAGCTTTTTTAAAGAGGAGGTTTAACACCGGACGATACATGGGCACGAAGAGCTTTTGTTTTATGATATCCGCATGATATGTCAGCACAAACGGCACATTTGCGGCGCCGAGAAGCTGCGTAAGATCTCCCATAGGATTCGGGAAATGAAGATGAACAATATCAGGGCGGAGGCGGTGCAGTTCCCACGGCGCGGTGGGGCATAGGGGGACCGAGGCATAGCGGCCGAATTCGGGTACCCGGATCATTCGGACGCCGTCCAGCCGCTGTTCCTTTCTGCGCGGGGAACGGCTGGGGGCCAAAATGGCGACTTCTAATGTTTGGGCCAAGCGGCGGCATAGTAAACTCATGTGTTGTTCAATGCCCCCCGTTATGGGGGGATAGCAATCTTTGAAAACGTGCACGACCCTCATAAAGTCCGCCTTCTTCTCCGGCATTTTTACGAATTATGCAGAATAAGGGATTTCTCCTTATCAGTTCAAATATTTTGAAAGTTCAACAGACTTTCAGGCCTTTCGGGTTAATGTTGTCGCCGGCTAAAGCTCTATCCCTTCACTCAAACAAACCTCGATTCTATCGCCGGAAACGGCATTGCCGGAGTACAATGCCGGGGGGATCCCGTTTCCCGAACTATCCGCGAATCGATTGTTTTTATTGAGGACAGGAGAGCCATGCAGGCTGTCTTAGACATTCGTACCGTTACTGATCATTTTCCGGGCATCGGCCGCTACGCCTACCAGTTGGCCCGAGAAATGGTGCGGCAGGAGGATTCCGAACGGCTGTTGTTGATATCCAACGTCGGCTCAGGCAATACGCGGTTCGATATTTCGGCTCTCGCCGCGGAGCGGAATGCAGAAATAGTGCTTACAAAGGCACGTCCTTTTACCGTCAAAGAGCAACTGTGTTTGCCTGGCGAACTGCGTAAAATTTCTCCTGATGTGACGCACTATCCATACATGGTCTTTCCCTATGCCGCGCCTCGTCCGCTGATTCTGACCGTCCACGACATTATCCCGGTGCGCTTTCCCCGGTACTTTAGCTTCCGGCAGCGGATCCTGTACCGCGCTTCGCTGTTCCTAGCCCTGCGTCGCGCCGCGTGCGTGATTTGCGTATCGGAGGCGACCCGCTCGGATTTAATGTTCAGCTTTGCAATGGACTCGGACCGTCTTTTTGTGATCCATGAAGGAGTTTCCGAGTTGTATCGGCCCAGTCCAAAGGATGAATGCATGCGCGCGAGAGATGCTTATGGATTGCCGGACCAGTATCTCTTATATGTGGGAAGCAATAAACCGCACAAAAATCTCTGCGCGCTCATCGAAGCCTATGCCCGCATCGGGGGCGCACCGTCTCTGGTAGTGGCCGGATTTGAAGATCCGAGATACCCGGAAGCACGCCGCCGGGCGGATGTCTTGAATTTGAACAGCAGGGTTCGTTTTATCGACTATGTTAGAGAAGCGGATCTTCCGGCCCTGTACAGCGGCGCGCGCGCTTTTGTATTTCCCAGCATTTACGAAGGCTTCGGCATGCCGCCGCTTGAAGCGATGGCATGCGGCACCCCGGTTGCATGTTCCAATATACCGAGCCTATGCGAAATAGCCGGAGATGCCGCTTTGTTTTTTGATCCTAAGGACCCTGTTTCGATTGCGGCCGCCCTGGAGCGTATCTCGGAGGATGAGACGCTGCGGGCCGATCTCCGGGCCAAAGGCTTGCGGCGTGCGGCCGAAATGTCTTGGAGCCTTGCGGCTCGAAAGACAATGGATCTTTACAGGAGATGGGCGAAATTTTAGCCTGCGTTTTGCCTTGACTAGAATGAGGAGCATCAAATTCATCTTTCCACAACCGAGGAGACGCAAATCATGAAAGTCATTCGCATTTATGAAACGGGCGGGACCGATAAGCTGGTTTACGAAGATGAGGCTGTCCCATCCCCGGAGGGAGGCCAGGCCTTGGTGAAGATCCGCGCAATCGGAGTAAATTTCATCGATGTCTATTTCCGAACGGGATTGTATTCATCGCCGCTTCCTTTCATCCTGGGCATGGAGGCGGCTGGAACGGTCGAAGACGTCGGCAAGGGAGTTGCGGAGGTAAAGCCTGGAGATCGAGTCGCGTACGCGGGAACCATGGGAGCGTATGCGGAATATGCCCTGGTCAATGCCGAGCGGCTTGTCGTTTTGCCGGCCGGGGTGGATTTTCCGACAGCGGCCGCGGTTATGCTGCAGGGGATGACAGCGCATTACCTGGCCTTTTCTGCGTTTCCTTTGAGGCGCGGTGAAACTTTGCTTCTTCACGCCGCCGCCGGCGGCGTTGGGCTTTTGCTGATCCAGCTGGCCAAGAAAATCGGCGCCAGGGTAATCGGCACGGTGTCGACGGAAGAAAAAGCCGCGCTGGCTAAGAATGCGGGCGCGGACCATGTCATCATTTACACGCAAAAAGATTTTGAACAGGAAGTGCGTAGGATCACCGGCGGAGCCGGCGTCGATGTCGTGTACGATTCCGTGGGACGAACTACCTTCGAAAAGGGTATGAATTGCCTCCGCAGGAGGGGGATGCTGGTTCTGTTTGGACAATCCAGCGGTCCTGTGCCGCCGATGGATCCGAATATTTTAAATTCCAAAGGCTCTCTTTACCTCACCAGGCCCACTCTCGCCCACTATACGGCAACGCGGGACGAATTGTTGTGGAGAGCAGGCGATATTTTGAATTGGGTTTCAGACGGCAGTTTGAGTGTGCGCATCCATCGTGTATATGCTCTCAACGAGGTCTCATCGGCGCATCAGGAGCTGGAAGCCAGACGGACCGCCGGAAAGGTCTTGCTTCAACCCTGACCGAAAAACCTCCTTCCGCCTTTGATATCTCTGAAAAGGGAAAATGCCTGATCCGGGCCGAAAACCGCGCTTAAATGGCCGGCGCCGCAGCGGAGAGAAAGATGGACGGGGTTTTGCAGGAGGCGGCCACGCAGGGGGCAGCCGAATCTCCATGAATAATCCGGGTCAAAGAATCTGCGTCGGATAGGACGCGTTACGACATCAGCGCCAAGAGGATGGCCTTTTGCGCGTGCAGGCGATTCTCCGCTTGCTGGAATACTACAGAGTGCGCCGAATCCATGACCGAATCCGAAACTTCTTCGCCCCTGTGCGCGGGCAAGCAATGCATGAAGATATAATCCGGCCGCGCGCGTAGAGCCAGAGAATCATTGACCTGATAGGCGCGAAAGTCCTGCCGCCTTCTGTCCGATTCGGATTCCATCCCCATGCTGGCCCACACATCCGTATAAATGACGTCGGCGTCTTTGGCCGCCGCGGCCGGGTCCCTAAGAAATTCAAGCCTGCAATTTGTAAACCGCGCATTTTTCGCCGCCCACTCGGCGACCTCGGGTTCAGGCTCGTAACCTTCAGGCGATGCAAGCGCAAGATGAGCGCCGAAACGGACGGCTCCGAAGATCAAGGAATTCGCGACATTGTTTCCATCGCCGACATAGGCGATCTTTAATCCGCGGATTTTCCCCTTTTGTTCCAGAATGGTCATATAGTCCGCCATCGCCTGACAGGGGTGGCTGAAATCCGTAAGCCCGTTGATCACGGGGACGCAAGATTCAGCCGCCATCTCTTCCACAATTTGGTGGCTGAACGTGCGAATCATGATTCCTTGAACCATTCGTTCCAAATTTTTGGCAACGTCGCTCACGGCTTCCCGTTTGCCTAAATTTATTTCCGCTTGGGTGAGGCAGATGGAATGGCCGCCCATTTGATGGATGCCGGCTTCGAAACTGACTCGGGTCCTCAGGGAGGGTTTTTCGAAAATCAGCGCGAATATTTTTCCTTTCAGGCTGCCGTTATATTTTATTGGCTCGGCCTTGATTGCCCGAGCCGTCTTTAGAATTTCTTCCAGCTCCTCGGCTTGCCAATCGCGCAACGAAAGAAAGTCCTTCTTTCTCATAAGCTGCCCCTTAGAATTTTATACTCTATCGAAAAAAGGCGTGGCGGGCTACCATTTAAAACAACAGTCCGGATTTCACGAGCCTTGACGGTAGGATAGACGGCTCGCTGTTTTGACAATGTGTTGCAGAACCTGGAGAATTGAGAATTCCGTATGGATAAAAGGACCTTTGAAACGCTGGAATTTCAGGCATTGACGGAGCTGGCGGCCCGGCATGCGCAGACTGTTGCGGGCCGGGGCCGGATGCGGAAGCTGCTTCCGTTTACCACGCGCGGGGAAATCGTCGAGGCGTTGGAAATTACGGGCGAATGTATTTCTTATTTGAACACGCAGGGAAGGTTCGGATTCTCAGGGATCGAAGAGCCGACGCCGATTATAGCCCGGCTGCGCATTAAAGGCGGCGGTCTGGAACCGAGGCAGATATTGGTTTTGGAGCGCCTGCTTGTCGCCGCCAAGGAGTTCAAAGAATCCATCAAAAAAGTGCAAGCCGGGGGGCTCTTCCCCCGTCTGTCGCTCATAGCCTCCGGCATCCCGAATTTGGAGGATCTGCTTGCGGAAATCCACGGGAAAATCCTCCCAAACGGCGAAGTAGACGACAACGCCAGCTCGGAACTGCGTATCATCCGCAGGGATCTGGTGGAACGCCGAAACCGCATTCATCGGGCGCTGGAATCCATTCTCCGCAGCCAGTCGCGGGCAGCCCAGGAGGACATCGTAACGTTTCGCGGCGGCCGTTTCGTTATCCCCATACGGACAGATTCGCGCAACTTGGTGCCCGGCGTAGTCCACGGTCTTTCTTCGAGCGGGCAGACGACTTTTGTTGAACCACTGTCCGTCATTGATCAGAACAACGAATTGGTCCGCCTGCAGGAACAGGAAGAGATCGAAGTTTCCAGGATCCTTCTTTTAATAGCGGAGCTTTTGCGCGGCAACCTCCAATCAATCCAAACGGCGTTAAAAATCGTAACGGAGATGGACGTCGCGCAGGCAAAAGCGCTTTTGTCTATTGAATTCGATTGCACCCTTCCGCAGATCTGCGAAGGAAGCAGAGTTTCCCTCAGCGATGCGCGTCACGTTTTGCTGGAACACTCGCTTCGGGAAGCCGGGAGAAATCCCGTTCCGATCTCAATGGAGCTTGACGATGGTCATCGTGTTCTTATTATCAGCGGGCCGAATGCCGGCGGGAAAACGGTGGCTCTTAAAACCCTGGGCCTTCTGTCCCTTATGGCTCAGGCGGGATTTCATGTCCCCGCCCGCAAAGCAATCCTTCCTGTCTTCCGTCAGCTGTTTGCAGATATCGGGGATCAACAATCCATTGCCGCCAACTTGTCGACCTTTACGGCCCATATGCGCAACATAGCCGAAATGGCTCAGCAGGCGAAACCGTCGGATCTTATTCTTTTGGATGAAGTGGGCACCGGAACGGATCCCGACGAGGGAGCGGCGCTTGCAGTGGCGATCGTTGAATATTTTCGGAGGATCGGAACCGTGACGGTTGCATCGACCCATTATCCGGCCTTGAAAATGTGGGCTTCCAAAACTCCTGGAGTGCGGAACGCTTCGGTTGAGTTTGATGAACGCACCCTGCGTCCGACCTATCGATTAATAATGGGGATCGCGGGCGCTTCCGCGGGATTGGAAATTGCCCGGCGCATGCACCTTCCGGGCAGCATCCTTGAGGAAGCCAAGCTGCACATTGAACCCGGTTCCGAGCAGGTACGAGAATATTTGCGGCAGCTTAAGGAAATCATGGATGAACAAACGAGTCTGCGAGATTCGCTAAACGAAGAGCGGGCTGCGGTGGCCGAAAAATACTCCGGCCTGGACGCGGAATTTACAAGAAGGGAAGAGGGGCGCAGCGCGGAGTTTAAAGGGATACTTGAAAGAATGGTCGGCGAGTTTAAAAAAGAAAGCAATCTAGCAATCCGGGAAATAAAGCATCAGATCGAAGCCGCCCGCATAAAAAGAGCTGCAGACAAGCAGGCGGAAGAATTGCGTCGGAAATCCATGAAGCGGCATCGGGCATCCGGCTTGATAGGCGGACGAAATTCGGAGATTGTCGGATTTCCCGGAGATGATCATGATGAAAATATAGAAATACGCGAAGGCGACCGCGTAAGAGTTCAATCTCTGGATCGTGAAGGAACTGTGGAAACGATTCGGGAAGGGACCTTTACGGTGATGATCGGCCCTCTCCGCTATCGGGCGGACCGGGCGGATCTGAGAAAATCTTCGAGCCGTCCGGCTTTGCCTTTAAAGGCATCGCTTGGCTTGGGCGTCCCTGAAACTTCGGAGGAAGCTGTCTCGGAATTGAAGGTCATTGGATTGACTGCGGATGAAGCATTGGATCGGGTGGATAAATTTCTCGATCAGGCTTTTCTTGCGGGAGTTGAAAGCGTCCGTATCATTCACGGTCACGGAAAGGGAATTCTGAGAAACGCAATCGCCAAATTTCTTCTTGATCATCCCCAGGTTGAAAGTTTTGGTCCAGCGCCTCCGGAGAAAGGAGGGGGCGGCGCAACAATTGTAGAGATAAAGAAGTAAAGCGGATAAAGGCGAAACGGCTTCGAGATCAAGAGGAACCGCAATAGAACCGCTAGGAGACTGTCCGAGTGACGGGAGATTCGGGATCAGAAGCGTCCGGCGATATTTCCGTTTGTCCGGCGAAAGGCTCTACGCGGGGGAAGAACAATTTGTGAACATTTCCGGTTCCGGGGTCGTTGGCGCTTGTAATCCAAGCGCCCAGGCGATCCACGATCATTCGATTGAAAGTCGTGCGTCTTTCCGGTTGGACGGTGCAACCGTCTGCGCTGATCGTCATCTGCACATAAGTACCGGCATGCATTTCTTCAATGAGATCGGATGCGGAAACGTCCAATTCTATATTTCTCGTTTCCAGGATAACGGTTCCTCCAAGAGGGAGGGCGCTTCGGGAACTCACAACCAGATTTGAAATCAGCTGGACTATATCCCGGTAGTCGGCTGAAATCAAATTAGGCTCGGGCGAAAGCTCGATTTGGAGATCGATATCTTCGCCGACCAGGCTGTGCAGCAGCGATTCGTTGTTTGCCAGAACTTCATTCACATTGATTAATGCCGGAGCGCGCTCGGCCTTTGAAGCGAACTGAAGGAATTGACGCTCGTATTTGATGCCGCGTTTTGCATCCTTCAGGAGCGTTTCCGCGACTTGGCGCACTGCGCTGATATCATCGGGAGCTTCCTTCAAAAGATTGCCGCACTGGGTTAGAGACTCGCATAGATTCTTGACGCTCTTTACCGCCGCGGCCGTTATGTCTCCCGTCGATTCCATTTTGCGGACGAGCCGCATTTCTTCACTGAGCTTGTGAAGGCGGGTAATGTCGGTCAGGATTCTTTCAACCAGAGGGCTTCCCCCGTTTGGAGCGTTCAGCAATGTCGCGTTCTCGCGGAATCGAATCAACCTGCCGTTCCGGTCCAAAGAGGACCATTCAATGTTTTCCAATTTGCCTTCTTGCCGAAGGCTCGCACCCAGATTGCCGTGGAAGGCAAAGATCTTGAACGCATCCTTGCCGGTGCGGGATAGAGCGTCGGCGGCCCCGTCATACCCGAACATGCGCGCCCCGGATTCGTTGCATTCCAAAACCCGTCCTTCCATAGTGGCGACTATTATTCCGACCGAAGCAATCTGAGAGAATTTTTGATATCGATATTTTGCATCGGCCAATTCCGTTTGCACTATGGTGATATCGGACTTCAATTGTTCCGCCCGCTGCTGGATTTCTTGGATCTGGGCCGACTTTGCCAGGTTTTCCTCAGCCAGCCGGGCATATTTCAATTCCATTTCTTGAATTGCATCTTGCAGCCTGGCCTCGTAGTCTTCTTTCGCTTCCAGGAATTTCTGCTCGCGTTCGCTGCGCTCAAGCTCCCACTGGGATCGCTCGGCGTCGCGTTCGGCGGCGATCTGACTAAGCCGATCGTTGGCGTCGCGCAGCGCGGTTTCAAGAGAACTGCGCTGCTGCTCGGCCAGCAGGAATTTCTGCTCG
>CAZDMR010000063.1:14445-20180 GCA_964506795.1 uncultured Acidobacteriota bacterium
GCTGCTGCTCGGCCAGCAGGAATTTCTGCTCGTGTTCGCTGCGCTCAAGCTCCCATTGAGATCGCTCGGCATCAAATTTTTCGGATAATTGATTCAAATGCGCTTCTGCTTCTTGGAATGCGGAGTGCGTCGCCAAAAGCCGTTGCTCGGCGTCGTTGATTTTTTGTTCAAGCTGCTGCCGGGAAAAATCCCACTGGGAGCTTGCCGCTTCGCCGTCCCTGGCTTTTTGACTCCATTGTTCTTGGGCATTGCGCAAGGCAGAGTCCCTATCGGCCAGTTGTTCCTCCGCAGAGCGGACCTTCTGTTCCAGTTCCCGGCGCGCGGTGTCCCATGCGGACTGCTGGGAGGCATTCAATTCCGCTTTTTGGCGTAATTGTTCTTCGGCGTCTTGCAGCTTTTGTTCCAGGCTCTCCCGCTGAAGATTCCATTCTTCCTCTTTTGCATTATGTGTCTCAATCAGGCTTGCCTGGGCCGATCGCAAGGATTGGACTACCTGCTCGATTTTTGCATATTGTCCCTGCAGATCCTTTTGCGAACGATCCCAAGACTCGCGTTCGGCCCGCTGCTCTTCGCTCAGAAGCTGTAACCGGGCAGTCAGTTCTTTTGTGTCGTTTTTCAGTTGCTGTTGTTCGTCTTCAGCGGCTTGTCGCTTGCCTTCAGCTTCCTTGACCGCCGCTTCCCATTTCGCTTGCTGCAAGGAATGCTTCTCTTGCAGTTTCTGAAGCCGGGATTGCCACTCCCGCAGTATGTTTTGAAGGTCCGCGTCCGAAGCTGGTTTTTCTCCGGCTTCTTGGCCTCCGGCGGATTCCGCGGCGGGATGCATCGATGCAAGAGCTGCGGTGCTTCCATTCTCTTCTCTGCGCAGCGGCACCGCCCGAAGCTCCATAGCCGATGTCGTTCCATCCTCCCCTTTGCAGCGCAAGGAAATGGAGGCATTAGTTCCACGGCATACAGTATTTAGAAAGGCGAGAGTGTTTTCCCGGTCTTCGTGCGCTAAAAGGTGAAGGAAATTTTTCCCGACAATCTGCTCGATGCGCACGGCTCCCAGAAGCTTGAGCCCGGCATGATTAATAGCAAGAACCGTGCCGTCAGGCGCAATGACCGTAACGCCGATGGGAAGACTTTCCACAATCTTTCGGAGGCGCTCTTCGCGCGAGTGAAGCGAAGCTTTTTCGCGCTCCAATTCCCGGCGTTTTATTTCTCTCTCAACCGCGGGCAGCAAGCGGTCGAAGTAATGGCCCGTCTTGGCGATGCAATCCGAAGCTCCTGAATTCATAGCTTCAATTTCCGCCGCTTCATCTCCCTGATGGGTAAGAGCGATAAAGGGAGTGTCGGGCGCTCGCAATGCGGCATCCTTTAGGACCTTCTCCGGCCGGGATGACGTCATCGTCAAATCAACTACAATAAGATCTGCGTGGGATGGAGCGTTATCGGGCAGCTGCAATAATCCGTCGGGCGTAACCCCTATCGGATCGATGACCACATGGCGTAAATGGGCCAGATGCTGTTGGGCTTTTTCCAGATCTCCAGCATAAAGCAACCGCACCTGCCTGCGCGGCGAAGCGGCGTTTCCCGTGCGGCGTTCCTTTGCTTGCTGCAGCGCCTCGGCCAATAGGGAAGAAAAGCCGGCGCGTTTCAATACGCAGCTGTCAATCCCTGCCTTGAAAAGCTCGGTCAGAGTATCGTTTTCAGACGGTTCCACTATGGCCACAATGCCTATCGGCTTCTTTTCACGGCGCATGGTGGAAGTCAGATGGACGGCGTCTTTCCGGGCGACGGATGTTCCCATCAATACTGCATCGCAAGCGGCGGTGCCGGCGCAAATAGATATGGCATCCTGCGTGTTTGGCGACAAGTCGATATGAAATGCCTGAGCGTGCTTGCTCAACTCGCCCTTGATTAGTTCTATCTCGCTGGAATCATTGCTGACGATAAGGACATTCATAACGGCTTGATATGACTTCTCGGATTTTAGGTGCTCGTTAACCTCGCTCTGAAATCCTATAAAAATGCGGGTTAATTATATTTATACGCCAGTATCCGGTGCGTGTCACCAGTCATTGTGCTGGAAACCTTCAATCGACCCGCCGCCATATTGATCGGCTGCAATAATTGTCAGGACGGCAGGGCTTCTTTCCTCCGCCTTTTGGGAGGCTGGCGCCTGCGATTGCGCGTCGTCGCTTTCGGCAGAGAGCGTGGATCCCATCATTTCCGGCAAGGCTTCCTGGGCATGTTTAATCAGGGTTTTTTGAACTTCTTCCAGCATCTCGAACGGACGCTCAAAGGCTACCGCACTGCGAAATCGAGGGGCTCCTTGCAAAGAAGAAATGGACGATCTGAGGACCAATCCGCTCATTTGGAAAATGCCTTTAGTCGTCACAATTTTGAGAAGAATCCTCAAGTTTGGTCTAAGGCGCACCGTGGTCTCAAAGAGGATGCCGCCCTGGGAGATATTGATGATTTGAGCTTGAGCTTCCTTCCCTTGATTCAATTGAAGGTTTTTTAAAAAGGGAACCTCCTCGGGATTTAAGCGAGGCCAGCGTCTTTGATCGGATTCGATGGGTTTTTTTCTTTTTTTAATCATAGCGGCAAAGAGTATCCAAGTGATAATTACAGCCGGCATGCAGTTGGCAGCCCGCATTTCAAGTATCGGCCTGCAATAGGAAATAGTTTAGGGCTAAGTTGCTGAGATTTTAAGAGGTTGGGAGAATTCTATGCTTGCTGTCGCCCGGCGTTCACCTCGGAATCAAGGAAACTGCGGCAAGGGCACAACGACACGCTCGCCATGAAGACCGCTATTTCTGTCAAATGCCGCCTTTCTGTGGTTCTTATAACAGGATGAAATCGATAAACGCCCCTGGCCCGCGTAGTCTTCCCGGCCAGGCAAGAGCGATCATCCGGTGCGTGCGGATTGCATGAGGCGAATGGATATTGCGAAACCGTGTCCGTGCTGCCTGTCGTCGACGATATGCCTGCGCGGCCTCCTCCACGCACCTTGATCTCGCCTCGAAATATCCGTGCGCGCCGCTCTTTCTCCTACCCGCATAAGTTTGGGGAATTGCCTGCGGTTTGGAATCATGAGATATTAAGAGCCTGTCCGAAAATTGGAATCTGTTGCGCATTGCGAGCGTTGCCTTGCATTGCCTCCTCCTCGCGCCTAGAGCTCGCCACACAGGCCCCATGCGCGCGGCAACATCCTTATTCTCGGACAAGCTCCTAGGAGATCCGAAAAACAACTTAACGGAGAGGACATCATGCCCAAAATTCGTTTAGAAGCCGGCTCCGCTTTTTCAAACAATGTTCCGGATCTTGGTTCCAGGGAAAAACTCCTGAAAGCGGCGACCAAGCTTTTTTCTGAGAAAGGGTTCCGTGATGTTTCAGTTCGCGAAATTGCCGCTGGCGCCGGGGTCAATTCCGCGTTGGTCGGATATTATTTCCGCAGTAAACAGGCTTTGTTCAATGAAGTTTACCGAACTCATGCGGTGCCGCTCGCGCGCGAACGCATGAGGCGGCTCCGGGCTATTACGAGAAACGGCCGCACGCCGTCGATCGAAGAAGTGCTTGGAGCTTGGCTCATTCCATGGCTGGCATCTGAGGCAAACCGGAACCAGAGAAATCTTCGACTCCGTCTTGCCGCGAGTTTATCCGGTGTAAGATGGGGCAGAACGAGAAAGGCGGCGCCGTTCATGATGCAGACCCATCGCGCGTTTATCAAAGTGCTTCAGAACTGCCTGCCGTATTTATCGAAAAAAACATTAATATGGCGGCTGCATTTTATGGTGGGGGCCATTACGTTTGGAATCTGGTTTCCCGAGCCTCTAATAGCATTCTCCAAGGGAGAATGTAATCCGGCCAATCTGGATGAAACCTTTTCGCAAATACTTTCTTTTTGCGTGAAAGGTTTTTGCGCTCCGGAAATCGGAAAAGCAAAAAAGCTTGATTCGCCGCCGGATTTTCCTGCCTAAGCCCGCAGAGCCTGTTTATTCGTAGTAGGAGGGTTCAGTGTTGACCGTCCACAGGTCGTGTTTCTTGCCGAGAATGTTATCGACGGCCATGGTCGCTGTAAGCATGGAATGATCTTGGTTGTTGTAACGATGCAATCCGTTGCGGCCGATGGTCTGCAGGTTTCCGATCGTATCCAGAAATCCGCGGATGGTTTGGATATTTTTTTTGTATTCGGGATCATAAACCGGATAAGCCTTTGGCTGTCTGAATACGACTCCGTCTTCAACCGCATCCGTCCGTGCCAGGTTTAACGCTTCCAGCTCCCGTTTTGCTTGCGCAATGAGTTCCTCATCGGACATTTTCCATATTTCATCTCCCTGGGAACAGAAATACTCCATTCCAAGGCTGGTTTTTCCTTTGTCCGCAACCATCGCCGCGCTCCAGTTCTTAAAATTCTGAATACGGCCGACCCTGACCGCGGGGCTGTGGATATATATCCAATTGTCAGGAAAGAGTTTTGGTTTATTCAAAATCAGTCCGACCAGAATAAAATCCCGGTAGCGCAGTCTGCCGGCGGCGCGGATTACAGATTCGGGAGGCACGGGCTCGAGCAGGGCAATAAGCTCGTCAAGAGGAACGCTTGAGATGACGGCGCCGGTTGAAAGGACAGTCTCTTTCCCCCCTTGTTTGAGGACTATTGACTGGATCCGATCCGCGGCTGATTGCAGCTGGATTGCTTCTGAATTCAGAATGACTTTTCCACCCAGTTGCTCGATTTGTTTTTGCATGCTTTGCCACATCATTCCCGGGCCATAGACCGGATAGTGAAATTTGCGGATCAATGTTTTGGCGCCGTTTTGGTTCCCGCCCGTGAGAGCGTCGTAAAGGACGCTTCTCAGCGACAATCCCTTGATCCTTTGGGCCGCCCAATCAGCCTGGATGCTGCTGCAGGGCATCCCCCACACCTTTTCGGTATAAGTCTTAAAAAACGTCTGATAAAGGCGGTGCCCGAAACGGTTCGTCAGCCACTGTTCCAGGCTGTCTTCCCTCTTATATGGGAATATTTTAGCTTTGGCATAACTGAGGAGTATGAGCGTCCCTTCCAGTATTCCGAGATTTGAAATGGCATTGAAGAAGGTCAGCGGATACTTGTAAAAGCGCTTTTTGTAATAAATGCGGGAGATACGAGGGACTTTTATAAAATCGTCTCCCAGCATTTTCTCCCAAAGCTCATGAATTTCTTTAAAATGGGTGAAAAACCGGTGTCCCCCTATATCAAAGCGGAATCCTTTGTAAAATTCCGTACGGGCAATGCCGCCGACTTGAGAGGACTTTTCAAATAAAATCACGGGAAGGCTATTTTTTGCGCCTTCAAAGGCGGCAGTCAAGCCGGCCGGGCCAGCCCCTATGATTACAACTGGTGCAGGGGATTCTCTTACCATGAAGCACTCTTCCTTATCCGCTGGGGGCTTAAAACTCAGTGCCGGTATTCACAATTAGATTGACGTCTGCGCTGAGCGCGGCAGCCTCGGATGCCGGGAGCGGGGCCGCAGGCGAGGCCGGAACATCGTCGAGGCCCGATCGACAAGGCAGACAAAACCGCCCCGCCGGCGTCCGAAGGGCTGGAGGGCAGGAAAGTCTCGCTTTAGCCATGATGCAATAACCGAGGGAATGCTCCTTGTCTATTCTCGTAGGAGCCCGAGAGCAGACGTTATCTTAATTATGAACATCAGTGCCTAGTACTACTACGTTAAGTTATTAAGGACTTCGAGGGCCTCGAACGTTGCAGC
>CAZDMR010000064.1:0-15895 GCA_964506795.1 uncultured Acidobacteriota bacterium
GCCATTCGTTCCAAATCCAGAGACGTGAAAGGCTCCGGCAGAAAGGAAGCGTCCGAGGAAGATGAAGCCAACGCCAAATGCATTTCCGCTGTTCTCAGTCCCAGCGCCGACGACGAATCCTCGGGGCAGCCTCGAAAACCCCCGCTTTTGTAATATTCTTTTAGTTCCCGCAGCGTCCATTGCCAGCCGTCTCCCTGGTTTTCGACCAGCTCCTGCACCATGGCAAGGGTTAACTTCCCGGAGTGCCGCGACGCATACTCAACGGAGCCGCCGAAGGAAGGGATCCCCTTGAAGCCGGCCTTTTCGGTAAGAAAACGCCCGATTTCGCAGTCCGGATTTGGACCCTCCTCGAGGCGGCGGAAGAATTTCAGGATCAGCCGGTCCCCTAGTTTAACGGAGCTGTTGCTTTGTTCAGCCGCGCTTTTTCGGAATGGAAGATCGCAAAGCGGCACAGTCAAATCTTCCAATGCCTTTCCGGACTGAAAAAACAACACGCCGGATTCCGTCCGAATCCGGTCCTCGCGTTTTACGGCGGACAGCAAAGCTCGACACCCCGATTCGTCGTATGTTGAATCATAGAGGACGCCGCGATCACTTCCCGCTTGGATCGTGCATATCACCGCCGGAGGATTCCTCCCTTGCAAAGAGACGGATGCCTGGCCGGTCGCCAGGCTGATGGGCACAAAGTACAATTCAGAAACATGCGCTTCATATTGAATCTCAACCAGAACAACGGCCGCATCACAGCCGGGCAATCCGGCCCAATCCACAATCCGCAAGGCCCGGATGGATTGGTTTTTCCCTCCGAACCAGCGTTGCCGCGGCAGGAAAATTGGCAGCGCTTCGGCGGTTAGAACCGTTTTGTTCCCGCCCTGGAATAAGGATCTCCACTTGTCCGAGGCATCCAAGTAAATCAATGCTTCTCCCCCATCGGCGCAATAGATTTAAATAACACGGCGCCCGGCCGCATGAAACGTACGGTCGATGCCGACAGATCCACTGCGGGGGGCGCCCCGTCAGCCGCAAAAATGTCTTCTTCCGTATGAAGCACGGGCTGCCAGCGATTTTCCCCCGCCGCGGCCTGCAGGCTAAAGTCGACAATTCCCCCGCCCGTCAGCCGGATGGCGGCAAGAAACGCTTTGGAACCTGCCGCAGCGCGTTTGACTATCAAAGCCCCGCTGTCCGGAGCGTCTATGCAAAGCTCTCCCGAACATCCGCGGCTCTGCAAAGCCGGCTCCGAATTGCGCAGGGCAAGCAGCGCCTTATACAACCGAAGAATCCGACGGTGCGGCTGCCGATTTCTTTCATCCCACTGCAATCGGCTGGCTTCAAACGTTGCCGCGGCCTGCGGATCGGGGATTGATTCGCGAACCTTGGGATCCGCAAACGCCGCGAACCGCTCGAATTCGCGCCGCCGGCCGGCGGTGACCAATCTGCCAAGTTCCGCACGATGATTTGTGAAATACTGGAACGGGGTCCCCGCCGCCCACTCCTGCCCCATGAACAAAAGGGGAACCTGCGGCAGGATCAGCAGAAGAACCGAAACCGCCCGATAGCAAGAAAGATCGACCGTTTGGTGAATCCGATCTCCGAAAGCCCGGTTTCCGACTTGGTCGTGGTTTTGAATATAGAAGATGAAGCGCGAATACTCCAAGCCTGTCGCGTCTCCCCCGCGCTGGCGTCCGAAATAGGGAGCGTACTGTCCCGAGTAGAACCATCCTTTCCTTGCGGTGTCCGCAACGGACTGGGCGGTGCCGTCGAAATCCGCGAAATAGCCGTCGCTGTCGCCGGCAAGCCCGCGGCGGACCTGGTGGTGAAAGTCGTCGCTCCATACGGCGTCCAGACCCCATCCGCGCTCGGATTCGGGCTTCATCATATGCGGAAGGTTGTTGACATCCTCAGCCATAATGTGCGCCACCCTTCCCGTACGAATCTGGGATTCCTTTACGGCGGCGGATATCTCCGCAAGGATATGCCGGGGACTTTCATCCACAATGGCGTGCGTCGCGTCCAACCTCAAACCGTCGAAATGATACTCCTGGATCCAACGCAGGGAGTTTTCTATAAAAAACTCGCGTACCGGCCCGCTTTCAGGCCCGTCGAAATTAATGCCGCTTCCCCAGGGATTGCGGTGTTTTTGCGAAAAATAGTGCCGGCTGAACAGCGAATGGTATGCTCCGTCCGGGCCGAGATGATTGTAGACTACGTCCAGGAAGACAGCCAAGCCAAGCCCGTGCGCCTCGTTGACAAAGCCCCGCAGGTCATCGGGAGCGCCATAGCAGCGCGCCGGGGCGAAAAGCGCAACGCCGTCATAGCCCCAGTTCCGGTTTCCGGCGAAGTCGGCCACCGGCATGAGCTCCACGGCCGTCACGCCCAGGTCGCATAGCTCAAGCAACTTCCCCGCGGCGCTGCGGAAGGCGCCCTCCGGCGTAAAAGTTCCGACATGGAGTTCGTAAAGGACGAGGCCCTCGCGTTTAACTCCCTTCCATTCCTGATCTGTCCACGGGAAAATAGATGGATCCACAATCTCGGAAGGTCCGTGAACGCCTTGCGGCTGGAAGCGGGAGGCCGGATCCGGAAATGGTCCCCGGCCGTCAATTCTAAAGCGATACAAATCGCCCGCGCCGCAGCCGGGTACGGTGGCGGAAAAATAGCCGTCCGGGGACTTCTGCATCGGAAAATCTCCGACGCCCTCAACAACTGTTTCCACTGAAGAAGCATCCGGCGCCCAGACGCTAAAAAACGTATTTTGGCCGGCAACCGTCGCTCCGAGCTTCGGTCGCCAATGCGTCACAAACCACCTCCATTGCCCGTGATTTGGAACACAACCGCCGCCAGGGGCGGAACCGTTATGTTGAGCGAATAGGGGCGGCCGTGCATCGGAAGCGGGGAGGATTCCAGCCAGCCGAGATTTCCCTGGCCGCTTCCTCCGTAGATGGGCGCGTCGCTGTTGAGGGCTTCTTTCCAAACGCCTTCGGCCGGAACGCCGACGCGGTAGTTATGGCGCGGCACCGGCGTGAAGTTGCATACAACCAAAATCCATCGGCTGCTCTCCCTGCCGCGGCGCAGGAAGCTTATCAGGCTGCGCTGATTGTCGTTGCAGTCAACCCACTCAAAGCCGTTCTGTTCCGAATCAAGTTCGTATAAGGCCGGCTCGGAACGGTAAAACGTATTCAGGTCTCGCAGCCAGCGCTGCAGCCCGGCATGATAGGGAAAGGCCAGTAGGTGCCAGTCCAGGCTGGTGTCGTGATTCCATTCATTCCACTGACCGAATTCTCCTCCCATAAACATCAGCTTTTTGCCCGGATGCCCGAACATATATCCGTACAGCACGCGCAAATTGGCAAATTTTTGCCATTCGTCTCCCGGCATTTTGCCGATCATCGAGCCTTTTCCGTGAACCACCTCGTCGTGCGAAAAAGGCAGTATGAAATTTTCCGCGAAAGCGTACAAGAGACTGAAAGTGATTTTATTATGGTGATAGCTGCGGTGCACGGGATCTTGGGCCATGTATTCAAGAATGTCGTGCATCCATCCCATGTTCCACTTGAAACCGAAACCCAGCCCTCCTAGGTAGGTCGGACGGGAAACCATCGGCCACGCCGTGGATTCCTCGGCGATCACGGTGGCGCCCGGCGTTTCCGCATGCACGCATTCATTCAAAAGCTTTAAAAAATCGATCGCCTCAAGGTTTTCCTTCCCGCCGTATCGGTTGGGAATCCATTCTCCTTCTTTTCGGCCGTAGTCGTGATAAAGCATGGACGCCACCGCGTCGACGCGCAGCGCATCCACATGGTAGCGATCAAACCAAAAAACCGCGTTGCTGATCAGAAAGCTCCGAACCTCATTGCGTCCGTAATTAAATACCAAGGTATCCCAATCCGGATGCCGCCCCTGCTTCAGGTCGGCGTGCTCGTAGAGGTGTGTTCCGTCGAAATACCCCAGTCCGTGCTCATCCCGAGGGAAATGCGCCGGGACCCAATCCAGGATTATGCCGATGCCGTTCTGATGCAGCGCATCCACCAGGAACATGAAATCGTCCGGATTTCCGAAGCGGCTGGTAGGCGCGAAATATCCGATGGTCTGGTAGCCCCACGATCCGTCGAAAGGATGCTCGCATACGGGCAGGAATTCCACATGCGTAAATCCCATATGCCGGACGTATTCCGCAAGCTTCGATGCGATCTCCCGATAGGTCAGCCATCGGTTATTGTCCTCCGCAACGCGCATCCAGGAACCCAGATGCAGTTCGTAAACGGACATAGGCTGTTCGTGAAGACGTTGGGCGCGGCGTACATTCATCCACTCTTCATCCTTCCACAAATAACGGGAAAGATCCCATACTCTGGACGCCGTTTTCGGGCGGATTTCAGCGGCGAATCCATAGGGGTCCGCCTTTTCCACACTGTAGCCGTTATAACGCGATTCGATGAAGTATTTATAGAGGTCGCCCGCTCCGACGCCGGGAACAAAACAATGCCAGATACCCGACTCATAGCGAACCTGCATGGGCGTGGCCTCGCGGTTCCAGCTGTTGAAGTCTCCGACGACGGAGACGCGCCGGGCATTCGGCGCCCAGACGCGGAAGAACACGCCCTCGACCCCGTCCTGCATTCCCAAATGAGCCCCCATCTTTTCATAGGCGCGGTAGTGCGTTCCTTCCGCTATCAGGTGCGCGTCAAAATCGGAAAGATCTTCTCGGTTCATTGGTCGCTTTTCCTTTCCTTTTTCGCAATGATCTGAAACACGGCAACGGAGCGGCCCTGCAAAGGATAAGAATGGTCGCGCAACCGCATTCTATGGTCCCAATCATTTTGGCTGGTGTCCAGGATTCTTTCCCACAGCTCCCCCTCGCCGTGCTTCGGGAGGACAAAGCGCACAGGCTCATGATGCCCATTCAGCATGATGAAAAGATTCTCTTCTCGAACAGGATTCCCGTTTTCATCCGGCTCGTCCATCTCGCTCCCCGCGAGACGAAATCCCAAACAGCGTACAAAATTTTCGTTCCAGGCCTTCTCTTTCATTTCCCTGCCATCCGGGCCGTACCATGCAAGATCTTTGATCCCGCCCCCATGTATCGGACCCCTTTGGAAAAAGCGGCGCCTTGTCAAAACGCGATGGCTATTTCGGAGACGAATTAAATAACGGACATATTCCAGAAAATTTTCTTTTTCAGCGCTCAGCGTCCAGTCGTACCAGCTGATTTCATTATCCTGGCAGTAGGCGTTATTGTTCCCGCCCTGGGTTCTGCTGAGTTCGTCGCCTCCGGATATCATAGGGACTCCCTGCGAGAGCAGCAGGGTCGCCATCAAGTTCCGTTTCTGCTGTTCCCGCAGCAACAGGATTTGGGGGTCTGACGTAGCACCCTCCGCTCCGCAGTTCCAGCTGCTGTTTTGGTCGGCCCCGTCGGTATTGTTTTCTCCGTTGGCTTCGTTATGTTTCTCGTTGTAGCTCACGAGATCCTGGAGCGTGAACCCGTCGTGGGCGGTTATAAAATTCACGCTTGCGTAAGGCCTTCGGCCGCTCTGCTCATAAAGATCGCTGCTTCCCGCAAGGCGCGTTGCCAATTCGGATACCAGTCCCGCTTCGCCTTTCCAGAAACGCCTCACCGCGTCGCGGTATTTCCCGTTCCATTCCGTCCAGCCGACCGGGAAATTCCCCACCTGATAGCCGCCCTCCCCGAGGTCCCATGGTTCCGCAATCAGCTTTACCTGCGAAATCACGGGATCCTGATGCACGATATCGAAGAAGGCGCTCAATCGGTCCACTGCGTGCAGCTCGCGCGCAAGAGCGCTGGCGAGGTCGAAACGGAACCCGTCGACGTGCATTTCCAGGACCCAGTAACGCAAGCTGTCCATGATCAGCTGCAATACCCGGGGATGCCGCATGTTCAGCGTATTGCCGCAGCCCGTATAATCCATATAATAGCGGGGGTTTTCGGGATTCAGACGGTAATAAGAGGCATTGTCGATACCGCGGAACGAAATCGTCGGTCCCAGATGATTCCCTTCAGCGGTATGATTGTAAACGACATCCAGAATTACTTCCAGCCCGGCGGAATGCAGATTGCGAACCATGGTTTTGAACTCGCGAACCGAACCTTCGGGAGTTCCGGCCATGGAGTATCGCAAATCAGGCGCGAAAAAAGCGATGGTGTTATAACCCCAATAATTGCTCAGTCCGCGATCGACAAGATTCCTGTCATAGGCGTGGTGATGAACAGGCATCAGTTCAATCGCGGTTACGCCGAGGCGTTTTAAGTGTTTCAGCACCGGTTCGGATCCGAGCGCGGCATAGGTCCCCCGCATATTATCGGGAATAGCGAAAAACAGCTTGGTTAAGCCCTTCACGTGGGCTTCATAGATGATGGTCCGGTGCCATGGAATGCGGGGAGGCCGATCGTCGCCCCAGGTAAAGGCGCTGTCAATGACCGCGCCCAGCGGACAGCAATGGGCATTGTCTCTTTCGTCGAACGACAAGTCGCCTGCGGCATCTCCGATCCGATAGCCGTACATGGCGTCGTTCCATTGGATAGTCCGCGCGATCGCCTTGGCATAGGCCCCCAGTACTATCTTGTTCGGGTTGAAGCGGTGGCCTTGCCCCGGATCGTAAGGCCCGTAAAAGCGATACCCGTACAGTTGGCCGGGAAGAAGCCCTTGCACATAGCAATGCCAGATCTGGTCGGTCTGCTCCACAAGGGATATGCGTTTAGCTTCGTGCGCATCCTCAACCGAATTGAACAGGCACAATTCGACCCTTGATGCATGCTCGGAAAATACGGCGAAATTCACACCCGCGCCGTCCCATGTGGCGCCCAGAGGATACGGAGATCCGGGTTTGACTTTTAAAGCTTCCATTTTACGCTTTCAAGCGGTGCTCCGGCTTCCCACCATTACATATAATAATCAAAGTCTCTTTCGGTGCGCACCTTCCGCCGGATTCTTAGAATATGCACGGGCGTTTCCTGCGGATTGCATTCCACGTAATTTCTCGGCCCCTGCCAAAGAAACCTAGCGCCGCTTAATAAATCATGCGCCTGATAAGGCTGCTCCCCGTCCAATCCCATCGAGCACAGGTCCAGATGAACCCATCCTGCCTGGGTATACCGAAAGTCAAGATTGGCAACCATTAAAACAACGTTGAACGGATCCTCCGCAACTTTGCTGTAGCATAAGAGCATCGGATTGTCGGTCTCGTGAAAAGAGAGTCCCCCATCGCGCTGCAAAGCGGGGTTCTCCTTCCTTATCCGATTGATCCTGGCAATGAAGTCCTTAAGACTCCACGGTGAATGGACATCCCAATGTTTGATTTCATATTTTTCCGAGTTTAGATATTCCTCGCCCCCTGCGACCCGCGGAGCGCTTTCGCACATCTCGAATGCGGGCCCATAGATTCCATAGCTGGCTCCCAGCGTTGCCGCGAGCGCAAACCGCACCATGAATGCCGGCCTGCTGCCAAGCTGCAGGTACTCCGGAAGAATATCGGGAGTATTGGGCCAAAGATTCGAACGAAAATATTCCTTTACCCCGGATCGCGTTAATTCCGTAAAGTAATCCGTCAATTCCTGCTTGGTATTGCGCCAGGCAAAATAGGTGTAGGATTGAGAGAAACCCAGCTTGGCCAACCGATACATGACTTTGGGACGCGTGAATGCCTCGGCGAGAAAGATCACGTCCGGATACGCCGACCGCGTGTCCCGTATCAACCATTCCCAGAACGCGAAAGGCTTCGTGTGCGGATTGTCGACCCGGAATATGCGGATCCCTTTGTCGAGCCAAAACCGTACGACTCCGCGCAATTCCTCCCATAATGCCCGCCAATCGCGAGTCTCAAATTCCAGCGGGTAGATATCTTCATATTTTTTGGGAGGATTCTCCGCATATTGAATGGTTCCATCAGGCCGATATCGAAACCAGTCCGGATGCTCCCTTACATAAGGATGATCCGGCGAACACTGAAGGGCGAGATCCATGGCGATTTCCAACCCATGCCGGCGGGCTGCGGCCACGAGCCGTTCGAAGTCCTCGACAGTGCCCAGCTCCGGTGCGATGGATTTATGCCCGCCGTAGGCATTGCCGATTGCCCAGGGACTTCCCACATCCTCCGCGGCCGTTCCATTCGTATTATTCCTGCCTTTTCTGTTGGTCGTTCCAATGGGATGAATAGGGGGGAAGTACAGCACGTCGAATCCCATCGATTCAATATAAGGCAGCCAGGACTCGCAATCCGCCAGGGTGCCGTGGCCGCCAGGCTCGCGTGCGCACGACCGGGGAAAAATCTCATACCAGGCGCTGAAGCGGGCTTTTTCGCGCTCCACGCAGACCTCAAGCTCTTTGTCATAGCGCGCTGCCAGGAGCCGATCCGGATACTTCGCCGCCAGGTCGGCCAATTCTTCGTCAAGCGCCAGCTGCGCCGCATCCGGCTCCGCGGCTTTGTCGTTGATCCGCTCCGCCCATTCCCGCAGCCTTTCGCGCTCCGCTCCGCCGGCCCGAGCAGACGCTTGCGCAATCAGAGCGGCTCCGATTGCAATCTCCGCGCGGACATCCTGGCCCGCTTCCACACGCTTGCGCATATCCCTTCGCCAAGTCTGAAAGCGATCCGTCCAGCCCTCGATTGTATAAAGGTACCGTCCGAGCTCAACGACCTCGAATGATCCCCGCCAGCGGTCGTTTCCGACCGCAGTCATGGATATCTCGTGCCACCGAGTTTCCTCCCGCTTCCGGTAAAGAAGCAGGCATCCCAGAACGTCATGGCCGTCTCCGAATATGTCGGCTTCCACAATGACTTTTTCGCCGGGCACCCGTTTGATCGGGAAACGGCCTCCGTCAACCTCCGGCTGAACCGACTCAATCGCCACCCGCCGACGCCCGTCCGACGCTTCAATCCCCTCCATCTATGGCATCCTCCCTCAACAACACAAAAATGCGCCGGTTTTAATTTAGAACAATAAAAATCTATTATTACTTTACAACGTAGAACCCCTGTGGCAAATAGTCCTTTGGGGGATCGATGAGAGATTCGAAGCAAAAAAACAAGAGTTTCAGCTCGGTTCAGCTATTCGCGCGTATCCCGGGAAGCCGTCCGGATTATCTATGGGGGTTCCCGGACAGGCTCCTAAGAGCCCATGTCATTGGATCGGCAAAACCTTCAATTTTATAGAATCCGCCGCACCTGCGGGCCCGCCGAAAGCGCGCCCGGCCGATCGGAAAGGAAGACCAAAATGCAATATCTTACAAATCTACTGGGATTCGACGCCCGCTACGTGGTTTATCCCGCCATTGCGATTCTGATCGCCGCAATCCTGCGATTCGGCATCCTTCGTTATTTGCGCAAGTGGGCCGAGAAAACCGAGTCCCGCCTCGACGACCTGATTGTCCATTACCTGGAAAGCCTGATAACTCCCATCCTGCTCATTTCGATATTGTATTATCTGAGCTATTTGCTGCCGTTGGCGGACATTGAAATCCATTATATCCAGAACGCGCTGCTCATTGCCGCCGTCGTTTTGCTCGCTTTTTATTCCGCAAGGCTTGCCTCCTCGTTGTTGAAAACGCTCGGAAGCTCGAAGCCCGCATGGCAGCGATTTATGCAGCCGCTGCAGACGCTCGCCCATGTGCTGTTCGCCCTGGTAGCGGTCGCTCTAGCCCTGAATATCCTCGATGTAAGCTTAAACACCGCGGGGACGCGTCTTGTCCGCATCATCGGCATTCTTGCGGGCGCCTACGTAGTTCTCAAAATTATCTCCTTGGCCGTAATTCAAATGGAGAGGCTCGTGGAGGATTCAGATTCCACCTTTTTGTCCGAAGCGGAAAAGCGCGCAAAAACTCTGGGCAAAATCATCAACAGCGCCGGATATGTGCTGGTGCTCGGCACATCCTTTATGATGATTCTGAGAGAATTCGGCTTCGATATCATGCCGATTATAACGGGGGCCGGCATTGCCGGACTGGCCATCGGCTTCGGGGCGCAGAATCTGGTGCGCGATATTATCAGCGGCTTTTTCTTGCTTTTGGAAGACCAGATCCGCGTCGGGGATGTCGCCCAGATCAACGGCACCGGAGGGGCCGTCGAAGCCATCAAGCTGCGCACTACAGTCCTGCGTGACCTTGAAGGGATAGTGCATATTTTCCCCAACGGAGAAATCAAGCAAGTATCCAATATGACCAAGGAATTTTCCTATTACATCATCGATGTCGGAGTCGCCTATAAGGAAAATGTGGATGAAGTCATGGACACTTTGAAAGGCATCGGAGAGGAACTTCGACGGGATCCGGATTTCGAACCTCTGATTCTTGATTCGCTTGAAATTTTGGGCGTGGACGACTTTAAAGAATCCGAGGTGAGCATAAAAATCCGCATCAAAACAAAACCCTTGAAGCAATGGGCCGTGGGGCGCGAACTCCGCCGCCGCATCAAAAACACGTTCGACCAAAAGGGAATCGAAATTCCGTTTCCCCACATCAGCGTCTATTTCGGCGAAGCCAGCAAGCCTTTCGACCTTTTGCTCAACCGGCAGCCCGAGACCCGCACAACCCCGTGAAGCGCGGCCGCTTTTTCGCTTGCTTCCGGTTTTTTAATTCGCCGCCGCCGTAGGTTCCGGAAGAGTCTCAGATGCGCCTGGGGGGCGATTCCCACCCAGGAGTCTCTCCCTCAGTTTTGTCCAACGGATACGGACTTTATCTGTGCGGATCGCCGTCGCAATTGCCTTTTTCTGTCCCACCAGCACCACCAGTCTCTTACCGCGCGTGACGCCGGTATAAAGAAGATTCCGTTGCAGCATTTTATAATGCTGCATCATGACCGGGATGACGACCGCCGGATACTCCGAACCCTGGCTTTTATGAACGGTGGCGGCATAGCAGAGCATGACCTCGTCGAGTTCGTCAAAGTCATAAGGGATTATCCTCCCTTCGAAATCAATCAGGATCTTTTTCGCATCGGCGTCGATATTGCCGACGAACCCGATGTCTCCGTTGAACACCTCCTTTTCATAGTTATTTTCCGTCTGCATCACCTTGTCCCCGACTCGATAGGTATACCCGAAACGCTCAACGGCGGGCTGCGTTGGGTCCTGCGAATTAAGGGCCTTCTGAAGCTCGACATTCAGAGACCGAGCGCCGATTCCTCCCCGCTGCATCGGGCAAAGCACCTGGATATCGCGCGCCGGATCCAGGCCGAAGCGGCGCGGGATCCGAGTTTTCACGAGCGCAAGGATCTTGGATACCGCATCTTCGGGCTCAGCAGCCTCGATAAAGTAAAAATCGCTCCCGCGCTCCCTCCGGACCGCCAGTTCCGGCATAAGCCCGCTGTTTATACGGTGCGCATTGACTACAATCCGGCTGCGCGCGGCCTGGCGGAAGATCTCGCTCAGTCGAGACACCGGCATGCGTTTGGACGCGATAATGTCGGCCAAAACCTGCCCCGGACCGACAGACGGCAGCTGATCCACATCCCCGACGATGATCAAAGCGGCGCGGTCCGGGACCGCCCTCAAAAGGCTTGCCATCAAGGGCACATCCACCATGGAGGTTTCATCGATCACCAGCAGATCGCATTCGATGGGATAAGTCTGGGTGCGCTTAAATCCTCCGCTCCCAGGATCGAATTCCAGCAGTCGATGGATGGTCTTGGCTTCCAGACCCGTGCTTTCCGAAAGCCGCTTCGCCGCCCGCCCCGTGGGCGCCGCCAACGCCGCTTGAGCGCCCTTCGCCGAAACTATTTTGAGGATGGCGTTGACGATTGTGGTTTTTCCTACGCCCGGGCCGCCGGTAATCACCAGTCCCTTTGCCCGCAGCGCCTTCGCCACAGCCTCCCGCTGGCTTTCGGCAAGCTTCACTCCCAGTTTCCGTTCAACCCATGGAATAGCCTTTGACGGATCGATAACGGGCCACGGAGGAGTCCCCGAAGCCAGCAATGCCACACGTTCGGCGATCGTCTTTTCCATATTCCAGAGGGAAGGAAGAAAAATGCAATCGGCATTGCCTATGCTGTCGGCGACCACATTCCCCGCGGCAAGCTCCTTGGCCAGCGCATCCGATAAGAGATTCTTTTCAACTTCCAATAGCTTTCCGGCTAACTCCAGCAAATAATCCACAGGCAGCGCGCAATGGCCGTCTCTTAAAGCTTCCATCAAGGCGTAAGAAATGCCCGCCCGCGCCCGGACCATTGAAGTTTTTTCAATGCCGAGGCGCCGGGCGATTTCGTCGGCCGTCCTAAAGCCAATGCCGCGGATATCCTGCGCCAGGCGGTAAGGATCCTCCATGATCAAGGGGACGGCCCGTATGCCGTATGTCTTATAAATTCTTACGGCCCGCGCCGTACTTACGCCGTGCGATTGAAGAAACAGCATGATTTCGCGAACGGCCTTCTGGTCCGCCCAGCCCGCGGCAATGCTCCTCGCCCTCATGGGCCCGATACCGTCGATTTCTTTCAGCCTTTCGGGCTCCTGTTCGATCACTTCAAACACTTCTTCGCCGAAAGCGGCTACCAGCTTCTGGGCATACACGGGCCCAATGCCCTGGATCATGCCCGACCCAAGATAGCGTTCGATTCCTTCCCTCGTCGTAGGAGGCGTCGCTTTGATGAAATCCGCTTTGAACTGGAGCCCGTGCTCCCGATGGTTTTCCCATTTGCCGCCCGCTTGCACAAACTCGCCCGGATGCACAACGGCAGTGAAGCCGACAACCGTCACCGGCTCACGTCGGCCTCGCATTTTCAGTCGCAGGACGCAGAAACCCGTTTCCGGGCTGTGAAAAGTAATTCGCTCCACAAGGCCGGCGACCGATTCTTTTTCTGCTTTAGGCTCCCGATTGCTCATACATTGCATTAAACAGCCGGTACTAAAGCTCACGCCCGGCTTTATTTACGCTGAATCCTATTCAAGTCCGATGCCTGCGTGATCCCGATTATCCCATAACCCGGATTATTCATGAGGATTCGCAGCGAGGCGGCGTAAACGGGCATGGATACAAGGCGCGCGACCGAGAGCCCCGCAGGCGTACTTGACAGTACGTCGAGGAGCTCGAAGGAGCGCAACGCTGGAACCATGCCTGGATCCGCCGCCGCAGTAGAAGCCTCATGAATAATCCGGGTTCACATGGGGGCGGTCCTCTCATGCGGTCCTATATTCCCTCTTATGGCTTGTCTTCCGCAAGCGCATCTTATGCTCCGCCCGCCGCGTTTTCCGACAACGATATTGCCTCCTTCCCACCGCCCTTGCCTCCGCCTAATCCGCCTGGATACACGGATGTTCGGTCCGTTATTGTTTTTATTTTGCGCTGGCATATACTTATTTCAGCATGGCGACAAAAGCCTCGTTAAAGCGGATAAACGGCAGCGCAGCGACGGCAGAAGCTGCTGCAAAAACCCTGAAAAATTGAAAAAGAATTTTTGAAAATTCTCAAATGAAGAAAATCATTGCTCGCGTTAAACACCTTTTTGCGCCGCCGATTTCCCCCAAGGAAGAATTCGCGTTGATCATGACTCATCGGCCGGCTTTTGAACGCGCCGTTCAAAACAAAAAAATCTATGCATTGATTCCCGGACTTAACGCTTTTGAGGAAAAGCTTCCGGCTAGGGATCCGAATATTTACAGGCCCTTGCCCCTGATGGATCACACTTTCGAGGCCATTCGACAAGCCTTCAAATGGATCCACGGTTTCGGCCCAGACGAATACCAAAGCAGCGACGCGAAATGCTTCGCCATGCTATGGATCAACACCGCCTTGTTGTTTCACGACTTGGGAGAAGCGGCGATCATAAAAGGCACGAACTTGCCGCTTTGGTATAACCTCGCTGTTGCATTGATCAAGAATAAAGCGCGCAACGCACTGATTCTCAAAGAAACCTATCCCTTCTACGAAATGGATACGCCCGAAGCAAGAAATTATATCGGCCACTTAATCCATCCGCAGATTTCCGCATTGCTTGCGAACGATTTCCTATTCCGCCTGGGCTGGGCTCCCCGTGAAACCAAAATCGTCCAGTTCCTCATCAGAAATCAATCGGTTCTGATTGAGAAAGCAACTTACGGCCGCATCAAAGACGGGAGAACATTGCATCAAGATCTCTACGAAGACATAGACACCACCCACAAGGAAACGGGAATTCCAAAAGTGGATTTGCTTAAGATGCTCCAGGTCCTGCAAATCTCGGATGCCAATGCGGTAAGACCCGGCATGGCGCAAATCGCCCAGGAAACGCTGATGCGCGTCTGGATGGCTTTCGACTATATGAATTTTGTCCTGATGGTGAGGAGCTCTTCCGCGCGGTACAACGCTTTTATGACTTATAGAGAATGGTTTAATCAAATCCGCCGAGAAAAGCCCTTTGGCACTGCTTTTGAAGAGCTGTTTAATGAATTGCTTTCGAGAATTCAGAAAGAAAGCCCGGGCATCGATAAGGATGAGAAATGGATGCTGGAGCAGCATTTGAGATACTTTGAAATATTCAGAATCATCAAAGAAGACCACATTCATATCAATGATCAATTCAACCAGCTGCTCCAATTCATTGAGAGCGCGGCGGGAAAAAAGCTGTCGCCAAGCGATAAAGCGCTGCTGCTGACGGCTTACAAAATCGCATACCGTTCCCACGACGGCCATTTCCGCAGACAATTGAAAACCGTTCCCGTGGGCAACATCCGACGCCAGTTTATTGAGCACCCCATCCGAGTGGTAAGGATTATGGTTGAGGTTTTCAATATCACCGATCCTCTCATTTTGGCTACGCTTTTGCTGCATGATGTCCTTGAAGATACCGATACCACCATCGAAGACATCAAGGCTGCATTCCGCAAATATGACGCCGAGGGACGCATAAATAAGGGGCTGGAGATTCTCACCAGGGCCGGTGAAGAACAAATTAAAGCATTGCCCCAGCTGTATCAAGAGATTGACTATCTGATATATATCGCCAGGTGTATCACCGCCGGCGACAGCGTTTTGCCGGATCTGAAATTATTTGAATGGTTGCGGATTTTTATCCCGCTGGCCAAAGCGTCGGACAAAATTCATAACCGCCGGACTTTGATGGGCCGCAGGCCGGGGGGACGGATTGAAGAGATTTGCAGGAATATAAACACCTTGTTGATGTGCATGGAGGCTTCATTTCTCGAGCCGGAGCAAAAACTGAAGTTTTTGGAAGAATTTAATAAAAGTTTATTGGAGATTTTCAACGTCTTTGACCTTAAGAAACAGCAGAATCAAGAGACCTTTCATAATTTACTCGAAGCCTTCTTGCAGCATTCCATTCTCGAATATTCCAGAAATTTGAACCTCGGTGAAAACACAAGGCAGCGACTTGAAGAGCTTGTCGATGAAAACCTCAGAATCATGGACGAAGCTGTGAAGGATTCTACGACGGATATCCGGGTTAAGCTGATCCTGTTCGAAAAGCAAACGCTGCCCGAGTTCTTTAAATTGATGCAGTTGGAGGACGGCAAGACAGCCGAGATTATGGATGAATTCAGCATGTTCCTGTTTAATGTC
This sequence comes from uncultured Acidobacteriota bacterium, assembly GCA_964506795.1. Classification (GTDB taxonomy): domain Bacteria; phylum Acidobacteriota; class UBA6911; order UBA6911; family UBA6911; genus UBA6911. The sequence goes on from CAZDMR010000064.1 coordinate 15,489, forward strand.
TCGGAAGCCGCCCGGTTCAAAGGCAAACAGCACATTATCAAGTTTCAGCAGATTGTTCGCGAGTACCGCGAGAAAATAGACAGCCGCCGGTGGAAACCCACGCTGCCCGGAATGATAGAGGATATCGTCCGTTATTCCCAGGGGGATAAAAACACCCCCCCGCCTAGGATTCAATTCGAAGGCATGCCCGGCATTTCCATTTTCCTGTCAAAACTTCCGGTCATGGATTTTTTTCATGACATCTATTTGCGTCACAGCAAAAAGAGAAAAGAATTTGCGGTTCGGATTCTTCCGCGCATCGCAGCGCTGCCTATCAGGCATATCTACTGGGTGGAAAATGACGAAGTCAAATGCATCGACAGGGAATCCCTTGAAGACCATATCGGCGGCATTGCCGTTTCCAGACA
>CAZDMR010000064.1:15905-19959 GCA_964506795.1 uncultured Acidobacteriota bacterium
AGACAGCCGAACGGACGTTTGATTATCTCTATCCGGAACGGGGCGAGACAAGAGTTATACGGAAAAGGGGAAAAAGCAGGGGCGCAGGAATCCAATCGCGCGAACCGCCTTCCTCTCATTGCCGCCCTTTCCCTTTTAGCATTTTTATCTTGCTCTGCGATCTCGCTTGCGACATTGCCGTCTTCCCCGCCTGCCGCTGTCCTTAACGCTTTTCTCTTTTAATCCGTACGATTCATGAGGATTCACAGCGAACCGGCGCAGAGGGGCTTGGACTCGCTTTCCTAGAAAGATTGCATTTATTTTTCAGTCAACGGAAACAGTCGCTTGGATCTTGGCTCCCCGCATCTGGGGCATTCGGCGTCATACCAGCTCATAGGCCAGCCGCAGTTGGGGCAACGCCAGCGCTCTTCTTCGTATTGAACCCATTCTTCAACGCCCATCTCGCGAATTTTTTCAAGGTTCGGCAGGTATTCTTTACGGTGCAGATAGCCCCCGCCCATATTGATTAAATTCGTAATACGATAGCAGGGCAACTCTTCACAGTCAGAACAGCGAGTCACATTCTGCTTGCTCGCCGCGCATTTCCTTATAGCGCAGTTTTGGCAATGCCTGGCAAGCATGCCGCCGCCGAGACAGCCGTCGCAGAGAAGGCCATCCATCCAATTGGGAGGCGGCATATTCTTCTGGGCCTTCATTGACCTGGATGAAATTCTCTTTTGCAGCTTTATTTTCATTTGCTCATCGTCGCAGTGTTTAGCGATGTAAGCCGGGCAGGCTCCGCAATAGGTTCCGCATACGGCGGCCAGCTGTACTTTGCCCCTGCGGTCTTCCATTTTATCCTCTTCTCCCTTTTCCGAGGCTGGCAAACCATCCAATAAAAAACATGCAGAATAAATAGATGTACAGGCTACCCCCTTAACAAACTTTCTTCGAGTTATGTTCTCCTTATTATAGGAATCCATAGTCGCCCCCCTCTCTTAATAAGGATTATCTTAACGCATTTTTATCATGTGGTCCCCTTAATACTTTTCCGGATCCGGTTCTTCGCAGGTCCGGTTCTCTGCGTTTTCCAGGCCTCCGGTCCCTTTATATTCTGCGTAATGCGGATAAGGGCAAAGAGGACGTGTAAAACCATCTTTTCCGAGACCCATTATCGGATTGGGAGCCACGCCCTTTTCAAACATGGATAGGAGAATCGAAACGGGAAGTATTTTCGAAAATTCAAGACTCAGTCCAAAGATAATCCATTATCGGAAATTCGTTCGGCTCGATACCGAACGACTTTTGAAAAAGGGCTTTTGTTTTTCCTATCGACAGGGAAACCGTTCACAGATCTGAAGCAATCCTGACGAAAGGGATTGGATTGGATGCGTACTCTAAGGGATTCCGGATCAATGATTTAATGGCGCACCCGGGGCGACTCGAACGCCCGGCCTGCGGATTCGAAGTCCGACGCTCTATCCAACTGAGCTACGGGTGCGCTCCCTGATTTTACTATACTTACGGCATTCTGCAAGGTTTGCATTTTTTCCTCAGTGCCCGTTTTGTGCCCCGGCCGCCTTGCGGCCCTCGAGTATCCGCAAAACAGACCTGGACGCGGATTCGGGCGAAAAGCGCGCGTATCGGCGCCTGGTGAACTCAAGAGAACTGTGTCCCAGCACTTCTGAAATGTAGTGCATTGGGCATCCTTCCTCGGCCAATCGAATTGCAAAAGCATGCCGGAGATCGTGAATCCGAAGTTTGATATCGCCTCTCGCCTTATCCCACAACCAGGCAAGGCCGTCTCCCGTGAACGGGTTGAGAGAGGTCGGATGATAAAAAACGGTGGAAGCACATTGTGGTAATGCCTGTACTGCCCATAATGCCTTTTCCGTCAGCGGAACCTGGCGGCCGCGGCCGCTCTTGGTATCACCGCGGAACTGGGCCACCTGGTGGGTAAAATCTATTTGATCCAACTTAAGCCTTATAGCTTCACCCCTGCGGCATCCGGTCTCGCGGAGAAAAACAAAAGCCGGCAGAACTCTGGAATCCAGGCGGTCGAAAATGTGATCTATCAAAGATTCGTCTGGCCTGATCCCTATCCATTCCGGCTCCTTAAGTTTCTCAATTTTTCCTAACGGATTCGATTCGATGATCCCCTGCTCCCCAGCCCAATGCATCATATGCCGTATCAAGGCAAGGTATCGATTGACGGTAGCGCTCTTTGCAGCCTCCTGCTTTTTGAACGCTATAAACCTGGCCAGGTATTGCGGGCTCATGGTTTCGATCGATTGACTTCTAAAGAAAGTCTTCAAGATTTGCAGCCGGGACTTCTTTACTCGGACGTCCCGGTTGTAACTTTTGACATATTGATTGAAATAGTGATCCGCCAGATCTGAAAACGTGACGGATCCGCCCGGATCGAGGTGCAGGTTCTTGCGCAATCGCGTCCATATCCTGTCCTCGTCGACTATGGAAACTTCTATTTTTTTATTTATCTGACGAGCGGTGCTCTCGTCGGGCATCCTGGAACGCGTCCGAATGCCATCCGGCCACCGAATGTCGACAAACCAGATGCCCGATTTTGTTTTCCGAACGCTCACCGTGTCTCTCCTTTCACGGCTACAAGCGGATTTTCGCGTGGACACATTGTACGCTTATCCAGTTTCGATAAGTAAGCGTCCAGATCGTCGCGGAGAAAAATCCGGGTTTTCCCATTCGCGTGCATGGCAAAAGGGATGACTCCCAGTTTAAGCAGCTGCCTGAAGGACGTTCTGTTCATCCCGAGGTATCGGGCCGCGGCGCTTTCATGGAATGCCGCCGGCTGCGGATCCTTTACTTGTCGTATGTCGATAAGAGTTAGCGTCATTATTGCAAAACCTTTACTGCCAATTCGTAACGCCTTGGATTGCTTGAATAAGTTCTGTGCTGGAGATTTGTACGACACGGCCATCAATCACCAGCTCAACGAAGCCATGAGGCTCTTTTTCTGGGCGGCGGACAATAAGGGCCGCTTCGTTGAAATCATGATTTGAATAGTTGTCTAATTTAAATTCAGCCTTCATTTCCCCCCTCCCCCAATCTCTTAATTTCTTGGCGGCACTTTTGAATCTCCGAAAACAGCGGTTTGAAATACCATGAGAGCGATTGCCAGGCGGCGGATCCTATGCATTTTGTCTGCCGCCGCTCGGTAGAGCGTCGGATCAAGAATCGGGCCGAGAGATTCCGCCTCTTCTATTGAATCCAGGAATTCCTTGAGCTTCAGGCCTCTGACAATCCCTTCAACAATTGCAAGGGCCTCCTGCGTTTCTTTATACTGATTTTCCGTTAAAGACATGGATTATTTCCCCTCCGGCAGCGCCAGGCGCCCAAGCTGGCCGCTCGATAGAAGCTTTTCATAAAGCGTCTGATTCATACCGGTCTGGATGTACGGCAAAAATACCTCATCTGCCGAGACCATCCCGGTATCGATCAGCGCCAGTTGCGCCTGGGCCCATCGGAGCAGCTGGCGCCAGGCTACGCGTTCAGCCTGCGCTAAATCCTCTTTGGATTTTCGATCGCGGTATTTTGGGCTCCGTTTCTTTTGGAGACAGGTAAATACCGGCTTTATCCGGGCGGGCAGATTGAAAGGCAGCATCCTGTCGCCTACCTGGAGCTTGAAACTCAGGGAACTGATTTTTCGGTTCCCGTCATATTCGGTCAGGATCGCCCGGGCTCCGGCTTCGGCGAGCAGACATCCGATTTCATTTACGGTCTTCTCAACGCCGATCTTCGTTGTTTCCATATAGAGATTCATTTCAGTCCCTTTCAACGAATTGCATCAGCTTAAGGGCCAGAATTTGCCGGGTAACCACCTCTTGTTCTGGTACGCCCATAAAATGGTTTAATGGGCAACGAGCAAGATCATGTTCATTATCTGGATCCAGACTTACGATATGGCATGATTCCAAGCCGGCGAGCTGATCCTCTATGATTAATTTCATCTCTGCTTCGGACAACTCAACCCTCGCGAATATTTCTGACATTCGTCAATCGGCTCCTCTTCTTTCGGTGATTTTAGTGCCGACCCTCTTTT
>CAZDMR010000065.1:0-19919 GCA_964506795.1 uncultured Acidobacteriota bacterium
CCGGCATCCTGCCAAAATCCCGGTATCATCGCCAGAAGCAAAAAAAAAGCAGTCCAAATCATTTCGGACAAGATCCTCAATTTTCAATATATCCGATGCTCCGCCTGCCTTTCAATCTTATCCGCCTCGAGGGCTATTAAATTCGACGGCAGAATATGGCCTTTGTTTCAAATAATTGCTTCCGCCGGCTTCTGGCTTCCGGCTTCTGGCTTCCCGCTTTAATGCAAACTGAATTCCCCTAACGCAGGGAATACTGAGATACAAATCCGCTTCGCTCTGTTATCCTACCCGGCTGTCCGGGCAATGAAGACCGCCGGGTTGCCGGCCCCTCAAGATCCATGCGCGCGGCGCCTGCTGGCACGGACAGGATGCCCCGAGGCCTTAAGCACTGCGGATGTCCCCGGGTAGGCGGCGACGCGGCATCTTCTGGTACTCGGATAGGTCTCTGGATTTTTATGCTGTTAATTGCGGCTGCATTGGAAGAAGAACTGAAGGCGGGCATGGAGTCGTTTGAGGTCCGCGGGAAGATTTCAGCGGCGGGCATTCCTCTGTGGAAAGCCGCGCGGGGAGATAAAGTCGTAGGATTTTTGAAAACGGGCGTCGGGCCCGTGAAATCCGCCGCCGCTTTGACCGCCGCTCTGGAAGGCGCAAAGCCTTCACATATCCTTGTCATCGGGTATGCGGGAGCCCTGGATCCCGGCTTGAAGCTCGGCAGTCTGGTTGCGGTGCGCAGGGCGCTGGCATTCAGCCTGGATGCGCTTCGTCCGGACTGGGAGAAAGTTCAATTGGACCGTACCTTTGATTTGGCTGATTGGGAGATTCTGGCGCAGACTGCAGGCTCGTTAGGTCTGAATGTTTGCGCAGGCGATACGATGACTTCTTCTCATGTTTTGGGAAAGCCGGATCACAAAAGGATTCTTCGCGAGAAATTTCATGCTTCCATTGTAGATATGGAAACTGCGGCGCTTGCCGAAATAGCGGAATCCAGGGGAATCCCTCTCAGCTGTATCCGGGCCGTCAGCGATGAGGCCGGCGATACGTTCCTGGAACCTTTTTCCTACGATCCTTCCGCGCGCATCGGCACACGCGCCAAGCAGCTCATGGGCACCGGCCCGGTACAAACCTACCGCCGTTGGAAAGCCAATGCTTGCGCGGCAAAAAAAAGCCTAAGCCGTTTCCTGGCTTCTTATCCGTGAATGCGGCATTCCTTGCCGTTTTCAAGGGGCTGCCCATAAAGATTATTCCATCAGGATTTCCTTTGGTTCGATATAAAAAACCTTGCCGATAATGTTGAATTCCTTCTCCCCGAGCGTGCCGATTACACGGATCTTTATCCCCTGAGGAGGATTTTCTTCCCCTTCCGGAAGCGTTACCCAGATGAAGTCGCCGCCTTGATACACTTTAAACAATTGGAAAGTGGCCATTGAAGTTCTGGTTTCAGCCGTCCCCACGACAGTGACTTCCTGACCGAGTTTCTCGGAAGCGTTTGCCATAATGTCCTTGATTTCATCAGTCCCCGATGGAATCGAGGAGCAGCCGATAAAAAAGAGAAACGACAAAAAGAAAAGAGCGCCGGTTGAAAAGTTTTTCATTGCAGCCTCCTTAATGCTTGATCTGTTCCAGGAAAGTGCCATGTCGAGCGGTGCGATTGTACATTGGAATCCCTCTCCAGAGCAATCATTGCCTGAGTTTTGGTTCACCGCCGCATCGGATGGGTGGTAAACTTTCAACCTATTTTACTAAATCGCGGGGTATTTATGGATGAAATTGCAATCCGGTCGCGCAATCGCTCAAGGGCGGCGCTGCCGATTCTCGGCGTAGTGTTGCTTTTCTTTATTGTTTTGGCGGTTTTATCGGCGGCAGGCCCGCCGGAAATAAAAATAGAACCGGGAACCCCTGTTATTGGGAAGCGAACAAGTTTCAAGATTCAAGTATCGGAGCCTCGGCGGGGACTGCAGCATGTTAAAGTGGAATTTTATCAAGGAAATAAAACTGTAACGCTTCTCGAAAAGAACTATACGCCAAGCTCCCAGTTTTTCCTCTGGGGACCCAAAACAAGTGTGGATAATTTTACGATCCATGCCGGGAGGCAGGTGCTTCCAAGCCTGACCGGAGGCTCGGCCGCAATCCGTGTAACGGCCGACAGGGCGGGGACCTGGCTCAGACATCCGGATCCGGTCATTGAAGAAATCCAGCTGCCGGTACGCCTGACTCCTCCCGCTCTCCAGGTTGTTTCGACTCATGTCTACGTGGCTCAGGGCGGATGCGAAGCCGTCGCCTATCGGGTGGGAGAAGCGTCGATCCGGGACGGCGTCCGCGCCGGTTCCTGGTGGTTTCCTGGGTACCCTTTCCCTGGCGGCGGCAAGCAGGATCGCTTTGCCCTGTTTGCCGCGCCCTATGACATGGAACAGCCGGATGTCCGGCTTGTAGCGGAAGACGGGGCCGGCAACGAAGCGGAAGCGGCTTTTATAGACAAGTTTTTCCCGAAGAGATTCGTATCGGACAACCTCCGAATCACCGACGAATTTCTCCGCAAAGTTGTTCCCGAAATTATGGCGCAATCCCCTGAGCTGAAAGACCGCGGAAATCTCCTGGACAATTATCTAGCGATTAACAGAGATCTTCGCCGGAAAAATGACGAGATACTGAAAAATCTGGCCCGGAAATCCACTCCGTTATTTTTATGGGGAAAACCTTTCCTAAGGTTGCCTAATGGCAAGACAACCGCGTCGTTCGGAGACAAACGGAGCTACCTATACGAGAATCGAGTTGTGGATCATCAGATTCATCTTGGCTGCGATTTGGCTTCGGTCAAACAAGCGCCCATCCCGGCCGCCAACGACGGCATTGTTTCTTACCAGGGATTTCTCGGCATTTATGGGAACTCCGTCGTGATCGATCATGGATACGGGCTCATGACAATATACGGGCATCTTTCCTCCATCGCCGTTTCGGACGGAGAGAAAGTCGCCCGGGGGGATATCATCGGAAGAACCGGAGATACAGGTCTGGCCGGGGGAGACCATCTGCATTTCGGCATGCTCCTTCAAGGGCTCCCCGTGAATCCGGTGGAATGGTGGGACGGACATTGGATCCAGGACCGCATAGCAAAAAAATTGGGTCCGGCTTTTCCATAGCTCCGTTCGCCGCGAATGGAATTATTTGATCCACAAGCGCCTGCGTTTGAACATCCTTTGGGCTCCGGCGGAAATCTGAGCCCGCAAGCGCGCCCGCTGCGATGCGAGATTGGCGGCAGGAAAAAATCCGGCGCGGATATTCGGTCTTTGACGGCGGCGATGATTAAAAGAGCTCCGCCTGATTTTCCAGGGTTCTAAGCAGCTTCGGGATCGAATGTCGAATCGTATCGGGCTTTTGCACAAAGCTCAGCACCAGGTGATTCGGTTCCATGTCGTAAAAATATCCGGGGTGAACCAGGAGGCGATTCTCGCGCAGAACGGCTTCGGAGGCTGTCCCCTCATCCACATTTCCCAGCCGCAAAACGACGTAGAATCCTCCTTCCGGTGCGCTATAGGTGACGCGGCGGGATCCGGACAAAGCATTTTCCATAAGCTCCCAGCAATCGCGGATGCGCCGCGCAAATTCATCCCGGACGGAGTGCCCGGCTTTGAAAATTTCGGCCGCGGAGGCTTGGACGATTTCGTTGACCGGAAGAAAGGTGTCCGACATTATCTCCAGAGACCGAAGGGCCTGCCGCACTTTGTCCTTTTCTCCCGAAACGGCCATCCATCCGAATTTCATTCCCGGCAGGGCAAACATTTTGGAAAAGCCGTTCAGGGTGAAGACCAGAGGCGCGTCGCTTCGCGCCGGGCGCGGCAGCGGTTGGTCCCGAAGAAGAAATTCGCTGAATACCTCGTCGCTGATAATTGCCAGATCGTGGCGGCGCGCAACCTCCGCCAAATTTTCAATCTCCTCGGATGAAGCCACGTGCCCCGTCGGGTTATGCGGAGATATCAGCACCAGCGCGCGCGTCTTTGTGGAGATCGAAGCTTCCAGCCGTTCGACGTCGATCCGCCAATTTCGTGTTTCCATGAGCGGGTATGGCATAAGCTTCACGCCGCTCAATGCCGCGATGTATTCAAAAAGGGGGTAGGACGGACATGGGCATAGGATTTCGTCGCCTTCGTCCGCGATCAGTTTAAAACAGTACCAATAGGAAAAGCTTGTTCCGGGGGTGATGACAATGCGGTCGGGGTCCACGGCAAGAGCGGAATCCCGATAATAATCCGAAACTGCCGTGCGCGCCGGCTCCTGTCCGAACGAATCGGGCCGATAAATCCGGCAGCGCCGCGAGGCGTTCACGAGGATTTCTTCCAAGCGCTTTTGCGGGAATAGAAAACCCTGTTCGTTGATATTGCCTGAAACAAGATCCTCAATACTGTGCCCGCGGTCCCTCATGTCGTCGCGAAGCCGGTAGAGGGAATTGGATTCTCCGTGCAGCCTGGATGCGATGGTGGAAAACATAACTCTCAAAAACGTCCGGACAGACTTTCCGGAGCTGAAACAGCAAATCAACGGCCCGCGCGTCTTCAGTTTTTCGCAATTGCGGCGGAATGATATGATAGCCGCTTCCGGGAGAGATCATGCCGAAAAAATCTTCAGAACTTGATTTTGTCGATACGACCGTGAACGTCCGTTATGCGGAAACCGACCGGATGGGCGTCGTCTATCATGCGAACTACCTGGTTTGGTTTGAAGTCGGCAGGAACGCCTGGTGCCGAGCCAAGGGCTTCCGCTACGGTGAAATGGAATCCCGCGACGGGCGGCTCCTCATTGTTGCCGAAGCGAGGTGCCGTTATAAATCGCCCGCGCTGTTTGAAGATGACGTTGTCGTCAGAACGATCCTGGCAAAGGCCACGGACAGGGTCATACGCTATCGATACGAAATCAGGAGAAAAAACACCGGCCTGCTGCTTGCCACGGGAGAAACCGCCCACGTGATCACGGATAGGGACTTCCGCCCGGCGCGGCTTCCGGATCATTATCGCCGTTTGTTTTTCCTCCCGGCGGAAAAATAAAAAACGGCTGATGGGAAACGGCCGACGGAAGGCGCTGCTTTTAATCTTGATCTGTCATTTCCTTTTGGCCTGGTCCGCCACCGCCTGCGCGGCTTTTTTGACCGCTTCAGGATCTCCGAGATAGTAATTGCGAATCACAGACATGTCGTCGTTAAACTCGTAGACCAGCGGGATGCCGGTGGGTATATTGAGCGACGCTATGTCGCTGTCCGATATGCCGTCGAGATATTTCACAAGCGAGCGCATGCTGTTGCCGTGAGCCACAACCAGCACGCGCTTGCCGGATCGGATGACGGGAACCATCGCTTCGTTCCAATAAGGAAGAGCTCTCGCCACGGTATCCTTGAGGCATTCCGTCAGCGGAATCTCGCTGGGGATCAAATCGGCGTAACGGGGATCCTGAGCCGGCGAGCGCTCATCGTCGGGAGCGAGAGCGGGCGGGCGGACGTCGTAGCTGCGGCGCCAAAGGTGGACTTGCTCCGCTCCGTAGCGGTCCGCGGTCTCCGCTTTATTCAAGCCCTGGAGCGCTCCGTAATGCCTTTCGTTCAGCCGCCAGCTGTTTTGAATCGGGATCCACATAAGATCCATTTCCTCCAGCGCGATCCACAGGGTTTTGATGGATCGTTTAAGCACGGATGTGAAAGCGATATCGAAAACATATCCCTCCGAGCGCAAAATGCGGCCGGCTTCCTCGGCCTCTTGGATCCCTTTTTCGGTCAGGTCCACATCGGTCCAGCCGGTAAAACGGTTTTCTTTATTCCACAAGCTTTCTCCATGCCTGATAAACACGACCTTTTTCACTTGCCTTCTCCTTATCAGCGATTTCTATAGCTTAATTCATCGGTATCGGTTTGTCACCCACCGGCCGGAAGAGGAAAGGCGGGCCTGCGCGTCATACATGCGGCGAATCGGGGCCCGGGCGGGGCGCGCGTAACTGCGGACCGCGGGTTTTTATTTTCGGAAGAGCCGCCGGTTTGCGGCATGGAACAATTCGATTGCGGCCGGTATCCGGATGACGACCGCAGCGGCAAGGTAAACGGAGCCGAAAACCCCGAGAACGATAATTCCCGAGACCACAGGGTGCAGGGAGGCTGTCCAGTACTTGACGCCGAAAGCCAGACCTGCGGCGCCGGCCGCCAGGCCGCTGAGCGCCGCCGTATGAGGCAGGCGCAAACCCGTCGGGCCGATTCTGCGGTTCATCCCGCGGCGCAAAAGGACAAACTCAATCCATGCGGCGATTCCTGAAGACGCGGTAAGCCCGACAAGCCCGAGATGCGGCGGCAGCGCGAGCCAGCGCGTCACTGGGAAAGCAAGGAACCACCCCATGCCGGCCGTGAGCGCGACTCTTATGGCGGCGAAGCGAAGCGGCGTGCGCACGTCTTTCATGGCCCAGAATGCGGATGTATAAAGCCGCCCCAGCGTGGCGGCCAAGAGGCCGATCGCGGCTCCGGCCAGAACCATCCAGACGTATTGCACGTCGTTCTTTGTAAATTTGCCCGTTTGATAAAGAAGGGCGACGATGCTGTCTCCGAGCGCAAAGAAAGCCGCGGCTGAGGGAATGATAAGGAAGGACACGCGCTGCATGGCGACGTTCAGGCGTTTTCGGAGAGATTCGGCGACGCTTTCTGCGGACCCTGTGCCGCCGGCCATTTCGGGCAGCTCGGCATTGGAGATCGACATTCCGAAGAGGCTGACGGGGAGCAGATAAATGGTCTGTTCGTAGGCCAGGGCGGCCATGGCGCCCGTGGGCAGGAAGCTGGCAATGACGGCGTCCACGTAGCTGCTGATCTGGTTGACGCCGCGGCCGGCGGCTCCGGGGACGAAATTCCGGATGACGCCGCGTACGTGCGGAGAAAGCGCGTTTATCTGAAAGCGGAGGCGGCCTGCGAGCCGTAGGACAGCGGGCAGCTGCACGCCGAACTGAAGGATGCTTCCCGCAACAGCGCCCCACGAGACCATTATGGCTAAAGGGTAGGACTGCAGGCGTCCGCCGAACCCGGCAAGAGCTCCGATGATGGCGAGATTCCAAAGGACCGGGGCCGCGTACGGGAGAAAGAAGCGCCGGTGGCTGTTGAGGATGCCCAAGCACCATGCCGAAAGCACCAGGATTCCAACACCGGGGAATAGGATCCTCACCATTCGGATGGTGAAATCCCGTTTGACGCCTTCGAACCCCGGAGCAATAAGATCGATTAAATAAGGCGTGGTCAGAATCCCCGCAAGGACAAGCAGGGACATGGCCAAAACAAGAATAGACCCTACGACGCGGGCGACGGTTTTAGCTTCTTCCTCCTTGCCGGACGCCAGGAGATTTGCGTAAACGGGGATGAAAGACGCGGAGAGGGCCCCCTCGCCGAACAGGTTCTGAAGGAGATTGGGGATTCTCAACGCGGCCTTGAAGGCGTCGGCGGCGTCCGTGTTTCCGAAATAATGGGCGAATACGCGCTCGCGCACAAGGCCGGCGAGACGGCTCAAAAGAATGCCGGATCCCACAAATATCGCGTTTTTTCCGGAGCCGCCGCCATTCAGCTTCGATTCCGAAGCGGGGGCTTGAAATCCATGATTATCTCTATGAATCAACGAATTGAATTCCATGATTTCAATGCCGGCAAAGCCGGATTGCCGCGGGTTAAGCGATGGATTACGGAAAAGGCCCGATTATTCGGCAAATCGGATAAGGTTAGGCGGCCTTGTTTCCTCACGTTCGCTTTTTCCCTTGAAGGTTCGCCGGCACATGGCATCCGCGCGTTTTGCGCGGAACGATCAGCGCAGCTTGAGCGTCGCAAGCGCGGCCAGGGCCAGAATGCCGGCGACAATCCAGAGCCGGATCACCACTTTTGTTTCCGCAAGGCCTTTATGCTGCATCTGATGATGCAGCGGCGCCCGAAGAAAAACCCGTCGGCCGAGCCAGCGGATTCCGATCTTGTCCTGGATTTGGGAGCTGGCGGCTTCGGCCACAAAAAGCCCGCCGAGAATCAAAAAAAGCGCTTCCTGTTTCAATAGGACCGACAGCACCGCCATGGAACCCCCAAGTGCAAGGGCCCCGGTGTCGCCCATGAAAATCTGCGCCGGATACGCGTTGAACCAAAGGAACCCGATGCCCGCGCCGACGAAGGCCGAGCAAAAGACAGCGAGCTCGCCGGCCCCGGGGAGGAAAGGATAATTCAAATATCGCGCCCAGATCGAATTTCCGAAAAGATATCCGAATGCACCGAGCACTCCGAGGACAAATACGGAGGGCACAATGGCGAGACCGTCAAGGCCGTCGGTGATATTAACCGAGTTTCCGACGACAATCACAAAGAAGAAAACGATGGGCAGATAAAGCCAGACGGAATCGAACAGAGGCGCTTTGAGGAAAGGAACATAAAAATAGCCCATTTGATCCGCGGGAACAGGCGAGAAACCGCTGGCCAGGAAAGCGCACAAAGCAGCCGCGAACGCCGCCTGCAGGACAAGCTTTTTGATTTCAGAGAGCCCGCGGTCGCCGGACCCGGCTTTTGTTTTCGCCAGATCGTCCCATAAGCCGATGAGTCCAAACCACACCGTGCCCGAAAGAACCACCAGCAGAAATGAATTCGCGAGATTGCACCAAAGGGCGCAGGAAATAACGACGCATCCTATGATGACCGTTCCTCCCATGGCAGGCGTTCCCGTTTTATCGTAGGACGATGCCAGCCCCGTATAGCGCCACTGGTCCACCAATCCGCGCCGGTGCAGGTATCGCATGAATATCGGAGTGAAAAAGAGCGTGAGTATGATTGCGGTCAACGCCGCCCCTATGGATCTTGCGGAAATGTACTCGACAAGGCGGAGAAAGGAGAAGGAGTCGAAATGAGGATGCAGGTATCTTCCCAGAAGGTAAATCATGGATCGATCCTCTTTTCTTTTTTTCTGGAGACGGATTCCATAAGCCGCCGATAGGCGAATTTTATATCAAAATGCGGTCGGAAATCGGTCGATGTCAAAATAAACCTGGGTATTTGGGACTCGAGCGCATCAAGCCGCTTTACTTGATCGCGATCCACCAGATGATTAATTCCTCGAAGCACGGCAGCCCTCATTTTCCAAAACCTGGTATCCCATAACGCAAGGAGCTCGGGCAGCGCATCCTCTTCTCCGCCGAGCTTTCCCAATGCTTCCGCCGCGGCCACGCTGACCTCAAGATTGGGATCTCTCAGCAGTCTTATCAAGGCGGATATCATGCGCTTCGGAGAGGAAAGCTTGGAGCCGAAAAACGCCGCCGCGCGGGCGGACTCCGCCCGGACTTCCCAATAAGGATCTTCGAAGCCCCTGAGAATTGCATTCTCCACCTCGGGGGCCCATTCGTTGATGCGGACAAGCGCCGTCATGACATTCCGTCGAATAAAGCCGACCTGCTCAAAATCGCCGCCCACAAGCCTTTTGAGGAGGGAGGCGGGCTCCCGGTCGTTGAAAAGCGACAGCAGCGCCGGCAATTTGTCGCCCGCATGCAGAAGCCCGAGCAATTTCACACCAAGGTTGCGTTTTTGCCAGGAGGGGTGGATTAAAAGCGTGCTTGCGCGGTTCTTCAAATATTCCAGGTCCCGGCGGTCGGGGATCACTTCCTCGACGTTGCGGGCGGGGGGATGCTTTTCAGAGAAATTTTCCAGCAGCGCCAGCAGGGAAGCGTTGTCGGGCAGCGGCCGGTCCGCGGGACCGCCGGACGCAGCCAAATAATCCGAATCCTGCTCTGCCTGGCCTCCGCGGACGACGCGCTCGATTCTGGAAAGAGCGTCCCGGTTCAGAAAAGAGCCGCTGTGCTGCCTCAACCTTTGCCGTCGCTCGTCGTCCTGAATCAGCTCGAGCAACCTTTGCGCAAGGAGCTTTCCGTCGATCCATTCGGAAAGCCCGCCGTTTGCGGGCGCCACCTGTTCGTAAAGGATCTCCGCGCCTCCGGCTCTTTCCATGGAGCGGGCGTTTAGGACTTGATGATTTCCCGGCAGATTGGATTTTGGAATAATGAGGGCGGGCAATCCCATGGCTGAAATCTCGCTGAGACTCCCTGCGCCCCCCCGCGCAACGACGAGGTCGCTTAGCGCGTATAGGAGTTCGATATCGTGGAAAAATGCGCGGTAACGATAGAAGCTTTCGATCTTCTTAAGCTGCTCTTTGCTGTACTTGAAGTGAAGTTTTGCCTCTGTATCTTTGAGTGCGTCGTATTCGCGGCTTTTTGAAAACCCCACACCGTGAACGACAAAAAGGGAATCCTTGAAGGGCAGCAGATGCTCCAGCGCATCCACCAGCGCCCGGTTGATGGCTCGGGATCCTTGGGAGCCTCCAAATACAAAAATGACCTTGCGGCCCTCCGGTATCCCCAAGTCGCTTTTTTTCAGAGCTTCTTCACGGCTGATTCGGGAAATGCGCTTTCGAATGGGATACCCTGTCAGCACGCCCGTATTCGGGAAATAGGATAGAGTTTCCGGGAACGAAATCAGCACGCGATGGGCGAAGCGGCCCATCAGCCGGTTGAGCTTGCCCGGCACCGCGTTCTGTTCGTGGATGAAAACGCGGGATTTACAGAACCCGAGTTTTCGCAATAAGGCCGCGGCTATAAGAACGGGCGCCGACACGTAGCCTCCCGTCCCGATAATGACTCCCGGGCGAAACCGGGCAAGAATGAAAACGGACTGGATCATTCCGACCAGAAGGTTTAAGCAAAAACTGGCCAGTTTCAGGGAGACGCCCTCAGGAAAGCCCGATGCGCGGATGTATTTGATGGGAATTCCTTCGCGCGGAACGATTTCCTCCTCCGCCCTTCGCCGGACGCCCACATATAGAAACCGCGTTCCTTCTTCAGAAAAAACCGATCCGATTGCCAGGGCCGGATTGACATGTCCGGCCGTTCCGCCGCCGGTCAATAGCACCCGCTTGTTTGTCAGCATTTCAATCTGCACCGATATGTATCCGTGAGCAATAGATCCATCTGCCCCGCCTATGCGCTTGGCTGTCGGTGAATCCACTGTAATCTACCAAAAAATGCTCCAGGAATACACATGCGGCATAACCCATTTGCGGGTTTTCCCGCGCATTGCGAATCGGCGGCGCCTGAATGCGCTTCCGGTCATTGTCAAATTCTGAAAAACTTCCGCGTTCGGAGTTAAAATAATCAAGCGATGCTGCAAAAACAAAAAGGATAAGACTATTATGCCGCGCACCCCGTCTCTGACCGATGTCGACCGCATCCTTGTGGGTCACTATACGCTGCAGGACCGTCCCACCGGCTGCACCGTCGTTATGGCGGACAAGCCTTTTGCGGCGGGCGTCGACGTTCGGGGAGGAGCGCCGGGGACGCGCGAAACCGACTTGCTGAATCCCTCGAACAGCCTGGATTGCGTGGATGCGATTTTCCTGTCCGGCGGCAGCGCTTTCGGGCTCGAAGCAGGGACGGGGATCGTGCGGTTTCTCGAAGAGCGGGGGCGAGGCTTCGATGCACGGGTGGCAAAAGTGCCCATTGTTTGCGGGGCGGTCCTTTTCGATCTCCTCGCCGGAGATGCTCGGATCCGGCCCGATGCAAAAGCGGGGTATGAAGCCGCCGCGGCGGCGAGCAGCCTGCCCGTCAGGGAGGGGAATGTCGGCGCCGGCGCGGGCGCGACGGTCGGCAAGATGCTGGGGCCCGCCCGTGCAATGAAAGGCGGTCTCGGATCCTGGGCATGGAAGCGCCGAGACGGCCTCAGGATCGGAGCGCTGGCGGTGGTGAATTCAATCGGCGACGTTGTGGATCCGGCCACGGGCCTGATCGTTGCCGGCGCAAGAAGAAAAGACGGAAAGGGCTTTGCGCAGGTCACAAAAAGGCTGCTCAAAGGCTTCCGCCCCAAGGCTCCTTTTGCCGGCAACACGCTTCTTGGGGTTGTCGCAACAAACGCGGCGCTCACAAAAACCCAGTGCGCCAGGATGGCGGCGATGGCTCAGGATGCTTTGGCGCGCTGCATATATCCCGCGCATATGCCTTGGGACGGAGACACGGTCTTTGCCGTCAGCACGGGCGCCTGGGCTCCGCGCGAAGCGGAGGACGCCGGAATCATCGGAGCTCTGGCGGCGGATGTGCTGGCTACCGCGATTATGCGCGGCGTGTTGAGAACAGAATCCTGGGGGAATTGGCCGGCGGCGAAAGACTATTCAGGAAATCCTAGGCGGGTGCATAAAAGGCCGCGTTAGGGAAGGAAGCGTTCAGGATGCGCAAGTTTTTTGGGCAGATAGGTGTCGATGACGTAATTCAGGCCGTGTTTGGCAAGCGCTTGCTGTTCCGCGCGGACGCCCATTTTGAGAAGGTGCTCCATCGCGTGAATCCATTCGCGGTAATGGCGGATAAAGGGATCGTTTTTGATGGCATCCCGAGCTCTCTTTATATCTACATCCTTTAAGGGGTGCGTGGGCAATTTATAGTCGACAATGTCCTGCGGAGTAATTCCGAGAAACCTGGCTTGGGGGACGCAGAAAAACTCGTTCAGATGCGCGGCGTTGCCGGATCCGACTTTAAGAGTTCGGTATATGTTTGTGATGCCGTAGGGATCTCCGTCGACGAAGACATAAACGGGAATCCTCTTGAAATCCGCCAGCCGGCGTATGAAACGGCGGCAAGCCCTTGTGGGGACTCCTCCCATGCTGATGAGAATGCAGTTGGCTTTTTTCCAGTAGTTGTGCTTCACCAGCCTTTGAAACATCCCGGCGGTCTCGATCGCGAGGATGAAGCTCGCATTGGTTTCAAATTGGAGCTGTTCCACGGATATGGGAATGCTGTAGGCCCCCGATCCGAATTTCGTGCAGTCGATCCGCAAAGACTTTCCGGTGTCGCGATCGTGGTCGATTACGAAAAGCCTGCCGGCCACATCGCCGCCCTTTTCTTCGGGAATAAAACCGAGCTGCTCCCGATTCACCCCGAAATAGGCCTCAACGTCGTCCATGACGGTGTCGGATTCGGGCTGTTCCAGGAAGCGGGCGTCTTCCCAGTTCTTCGATACGTAATAGGCCTCTCTTTTGGTTGCGATGTCGTCGTTCTCAAGCAGTTCCTTGGAGAGAGCCACCATGCGCAGCGTCTGGGCAAAGGTCTTGACGGTATTAACCGTGAGGGTGCGCTCCTTCTTGTGGCCGGTCATCTCAAAAAAACCGCGCTGCGGCTGATAGCGGACATTGGACAAAGAGCGCACCGGGAGTTTCATGGTGGGTTTTTTGCGGGCAAGAATTTTTTCGTGAATGTCCGCCGCGGACTTTCGAATAGCGCTTAATGCTTTTTTGTTGGATTCCCGCCCCGTTTTGGAGCCCGAACCGGTCTTCCCGGACATGTATTTTCCCCTCTGCTTTTTATTTCAAGAAACAGGCCCGCACGCATTTATTTCATCACCTGGATCGGCTTCGTTCAAGGACGTCCTTGAGCGTGCTGACGACGCTGCCTTCGGCTGCAGCCGTCAGCCCCAAAATTTCGCGCAGGGCAATTCCGATATGGGGGATGTATTTTTCTATGTAGGACTTTTTCTTTTCTTCTTCCGCCGCCTTTCTGTGCGCGCGGATGTGGGTCGCCAGCTTGCGCCCGCACTCCTGAAGCGCCAGGCGCAGTTCACGCATGATTTCAGGATAAGCCGCCACAGCCTCCTTGCTCTCCGAGGTGAAAGGGACCCAGACCGAAGCAATATGAACGAACAGCACCAGCGGACCCGTCGGAAGCGCGCCCTTGGATTGGGATAGGCCGTAGCTGCGCCAGTCTATTCCGAGCACCGCCTTTGTGATGGCGCAGCCGGCCTGCTGATACTGAAGCGGGACGCGGTTGGCGAAGCGCAGAAGGTCCACTAGTTCATCGGCGGGCAGTCCGCCGCCGTAGGCCAGGCCGGCTTCTACCTGGAACGGATTCCCTCGATAAACCGCCGGTGCGCGCGTGATGGCGGCATAGAAATCGGCGACAATTTCCTTTTGCATCCCCGCCCGGATCTGTTCTTCCCCGATCGGAGACAGGCAATTGGTGGGGGGGCTCATGATTTTGACCTGGTTGACAGCTTTAAACAGCCGCTCGGCTTCATGGACCGCGATCGAATGAGGCCTCGCTCCGGGGCTGAGATCTGCGGCTTTGCAAATTTCCGCTGCGACCCGCGCGCTCACTCGGGAAAAATCCTTCTGCAGGGCGGCGCTGAGCTGCCGCGCGGAAGTTTCTTTCATCATGCGGATAAGAACACCCAGCTCAACGCCATACGGGTGCGGTTTGATTTCGCGCGGCTCGGGAGGAAGCAAATCCGAGCCGCGCTGAAGATGCAGGATCTCTCCGGCATCCGGAACGGTATAGAAAATCTCGCAGTGGGGATTGGCGATCGCCGTCTGCCGGATGTAATCGTCCACGGAATGGCGGCCTTTCTTATAGGTCCCGATCAGCTCGATTTCTACCTTGGTTCCATGGGGCGATTCCCAGTGCACCTCCTTGTCGATAATCACCTGCGGCGCATTCTTGCGCGTATCAATTTGTATTTCGTAGTAACGGGCCGGCTTTTCCGGGCTCGTGCGCGACGTGACCCCGATCGACTTTCCGGTGGTCAGCAGTCCGTACATCCCCGCAGCCGAAATGCCGATGCCCTGCTGCCCGCGCGCCTGTTTCAGACTGTGAAATTTCGATCCGTAAAGAAGTTTTCCGAAAATCTTCGGGATTTGAGCTTTGACTATTCCGGGGCCGTTGTCTTCGACCGAAATTCGATACCGGTCCTCGGCCAGCTGGCGTATGTCGATTTTAATGACGGGCAGGATGCCGGCGTCTTCACAAGCGTCCACAGAATTGTCTACAGCCTCTTTGACCGCCGTCAGGAGCGCCTTGCTTGGATTATCGAAACCGAGAAGATGCCGGTTTTTGCTGAAAAATTCTGAGATCGAGATCTCCCGCTGCATCGAGGCCATGCTTTCGGCGGATCTGCGGAATTTTGCTTCCTTTGAGATTTCGGGAGTTTTTTTGGATTTTAGTAGAACAGGCACGGCCGCTCCAGGAATCAAGAAATCCCAATCATAGAGAAAGCGATCCGGCATTTCAACAAGCACCTGAGCCACGCGCCTTGCAGCAATTTGTTCCATGGAAGGCGTATTCATGGGGTATGCTAAAGAGCATGCGCATAATACTTGGCTTGCTTATCGCCGGGTTGATTCCCATGCAATTTCAGGAGAATTCCATGCCCGATCTGGAAAAGCTGAAGACAATGAGCGCGCGGTTCGCCCCGGTGGAAATAACCGCGGATATTTCGCAGATGCCGCCGCAGGAGCGACAAGCGCTGGCCAAGCTTGTACAGGCCGGAAAGATTATGGATGCTCTGTTTTTTCGGCAGGTATGGGCGGGAAACGAATCCCTGTTGCTGGATCTGATGAAAGACCGAACGCCGCTGGGCGAGGCTCGGCTGCACTATTTTCTTTTGAACAAGGGACCCTGGTCCCGCCTGGATCATAACGAACCCTTTATCCCGGGAGTCCGGGAAAAACCCAAGGGCGCAAATTTCTATCCCATTGGATCCTCCAGGGAACAGATTGAATCATGGATTCAGACGCTTCCGCCGCAGGAGAAATCGCGGGCCATGGGATTTTTTACGGTCATCCGGCATGAGGCCGGCGGCGATCAGGGACGGTTTTTTGCCAATCCGTACAGCGCGGAATATCAGAGTGAACTGGCCCTTGCAGCCGGATTGCTGCGGGAAGCGGCGTCTCTTACACTGCAGCGGACGCTGCGCGCGTATTTAACGAAGCGGGCGGATGCTTTCTTAAGCAACGACTATTACGCGAGCGATATCGCCTGGATGGAGCTGGATTCAACCATCGAGCCCACAATCGGCCCCTATGAGGTGTACGAGGACGAATGGTTTAACGCCAAAGCGGCATTTGAGGCTTTCATCGCCGTTCGCGACGATGCGGAAACCGCCCGGCTGTCGCAGCTTGGTTCCCACCTGCAGGATATTGAAAATCACCTTCCCATGGATTCCAAGTATCGGAATCCAAAAATCGGACCCATGGCGCCCATACGCGTCGTAAACGAAGTTTTCGCCTCCGGCGACGGCAATTGCGGCGTCCAAACCGCTGCCTTCAACCTGCCGAATGACGAACGCGTGATTCGGGAAAAAGGGGCCAAGCGGGTCATGCTGAAGAATGTTCAGGAAGCCAAATTCAAAATCGTGCTGCTTCCGATTTCGCGCTCGGTTTTATCTCCCGGCGCGCGGAAGAATGTCTCGTTCGAGGCCTTTTTCACTCACATTATACTGCATGAATTAATGCATGGTCTCGGGCCGCATAGGATCAGCGTGGATGGACGCCGGACGACGGTTCGCCGGGAGTTGAAAGAAACCTACAGCGCCATCGAGGAGGCGAAAGCGGATATTTCGGGTTTGTTCGCGCTGGGATTCCTCGCGGACAAGGGCGTTATGGAGCGCGATCTGGAAGCGAGCGTTTATGACACATTTCTGGCTTCGGCTTTCCGCTCCATCCGATTCGGCGTCGAGGAGGCTCACGGCCGCGGAACTGCGATGCAATTGAACTTTTTGCTCGATTACGGAGCCGTTGAAGTGCATGAGGACGGAAGCTTTTCCGTAAATCCAAAAAGAATCAAAGACGGAATCCAAGCGCTGACTCGGGAAATTCTGACTATCGAAGCCGAGGGGAATTACAAAAAGGCCAAGGATTTGATTGCGCGGCTGGGCACTGTAAGACCTGAAGTTCGGAGGGCGCTGGATAAATTGCGGAGGGTTCCGGTGGACATTGAGCCGATGTTTACGATTCTTTCCGGGGAGAGAGCGGGAACCTGATAGGGACGAATGGACGATGCGCAGGATCGAAAGAGCAGTCCGGCCGGAGGAAACCGAGAATCCGAATGCATGAATCTTTTGCCGCCGGTTGCCGCGGCAGCCGGGAAGCCGTAGTTGTCGAGATGCAAAAACTCAAATCAAGGATATTCACGATCTGGTGTTGGACCGGATGCGCAGCCAGCACGGTGTTTTGGGGAACGGTCTCCATTCTGGGCAGCTGCGTCTCCGGCAGCGGCAGGTTGCAGCACTACTGCATGCGCCGGTGGTCGAAGGACAACCTCTGGCTCAGCCGCGCCCGTGTGGAAATTGAAGGATTGGAGAATATCGATCCCGCCCGGCCGCAGATTTTCGTCGCCAATCACAGCGGGCTGCACGACATTCTTTCGCTGTCCGCGCATCTCCCCGTGCAGTTCCGCTGGATCGCCAAGAAATCGCTCTTCCGGATTCCCTTTATGGGATGGCACATGCGGCGTTCCGGTTATATCGCTATCGACCGCGAAAATCCCAGAAGCGCCGCCAAAGGCATTCTGGAGGCGGCGGATGTGATTCGAAGCGGCGTGAATGCCATTGCTTTTCCGGAAGGAACACGGAGCCGGACCGGGCTTTTGGGCTCTTTTCGCAGCGGGGCATTTTCGCTGGCTTTGCGCGCGCAGGTCCCTTTAATCCCCGTTGCGCTCGACGGAAGCTGCCGGGTGATCGTTCCGAAGACATTGCAGGTGAATCCGGGCACGGTCATCCGCATCCGAATCTGTCCGGCCTTAGATGTTTCGGCCTATTCGAAAGGAGAAAAGCGCCGGCTCATGGACGCTGTCCATGAAACCATAAACCAAAGCCTGGAGGAGTTGCGCAACCGGCGCCTGGCCGGGGAAGAGCGGAGGGATCCGATGTACCGCTGGATCCATGGGGAAAACGGCCGCGAACCATGAGCAGATGCAATAGGATGTTTTATATTTGAGGGATAAGCGCCCCACTTGTTTCGGAAGTTGCGGATACGCTTTTTTTGATTTCGATCGTGGAAGCCTGAGTATTTCGATGGAATGGACAACCCTTCGTGATTTTGCGATTGCGCTGTTGATCGGGGCTTTGTTGGGCACCGAGCGGGAAAGCCACAAGTGCAAAGAAGAAGAGGGAAGAGGCAGCGGGCTGCGCACCTTTATTCTCCTGGCAATGGCTGGAGCGGTCTCTTCCTGGCTGGGATCCCGCATGGGGACTCCATGGATCTTTGTCGCTACTCTGCTTATCGTAGCGGGTTTCCTGGTGGCGGGCTACATCATGAACGGCCGCATCCAGCCTGAAGCTCTTGGGTTGACGACGGAAACCGGCGCTCTGTGCGCCTGTCTGCTGGGCGGCATGACAATGCTTGGGTACCGCGGGCTTGCGGTCAGCCTTGGCATCGTTGCCGCGGCGGTCCTCGCTTACAAGGAGCCGATGCATGGATTGGTTTCAAAACTGGATCGCGACGATATCTATGCGGGGCTTCGCCTTCTGATCGCCTCTTTCATCGTCCTTCCGCTGATTCCGAATAAAACCATAGATCCATGGAATGCCATTAATCCTTACACTCTCTGGCTTCTGGTAATCCTGATTTCAACGCTCTCCCTTGTCGGATATGTCGCTACCCGCTGGCTTGGACCGGGGCGGGGAACGGCGCTGACCGGATTAACCGGCGGACTGGTATCCTCCACCGCCGTGACCCTTTCTTTCGCCCGGGGAGCAAAGGAATCCCGGGCGCCGCATTCCGGGGATACGTTCGGCGTCGGTATCATGATTGCCTGGGGAGTGATGTTTCTGCGGGTAGTGGTTGAAGTGGCGGTAGTCCACCCGCCTATGGTCGCGAGCCTTGCAATCCCATTCATTGCGATGAGCCTGGCGGGTTTGCTCACAGCGGGCTTCTTTTACCGCAGAAGCAATGAAAAAAAAGAAGGATCCGAAAATCCGTCGAGGGATGTCCCGCTGAGAAATCCCTTCAGTCTAACCAAAGCCGCTACTTTCGGGCTGATTTTTGCCGTCATTCTTCTGGTTGTCAAGATTGTGGAAGAGCGCTTTTCTTCACAGGGCCTTTACCTGGTCTCGATACTTGCCGGGATGACCGATGTGGATGCGATTACACTCTCGCTCGCCGGATTCGCCCGGTCCGGAGGGGATGAAAGCACCGCGATTTATGCCATTACAATGGCGGCATTGGCGAATACCTTTGTAAAGTGCGGCCTCGTTGTCTTTCTCAGCGGCCGCGGCCTGAAGAGAAGAGTCTTGCCGGCAACGCTCGCCGTTGCCGCAACGGGAATACTCGCGCTTTTCCTGATCTGAGAAGCCATTCGCGCTGCGACCTGTCGAAGCCGCGTCGCCGCCTCGCTACGAATCCTCATGAATAATCCGGGTTAAAGCGGCGTTTTGGGGCCGGCGGGTTTCGTCGATCTCGAAATGCTCCAAGCAAACTGCTACAATATTTTTGTTTGCCTATATACCGGTTACGGAAAAATTCCCCGATTGGATTTTAATCATATGGAGATTGCCGATGCCAAGACGGAACATTCATATCACGGATTTCGATATGGAGAGGCTTCAGAAATTGATCGAAGGAACGCAGCGCTGGAGTAAAAAAGATAGAGAATATCTCGCGCACCTTGAAGAGGAATTGGAGAGGGCCGTTGTTGTTCCGTCAAGGCAGATGCCTCCCGACGTCGTAACGATGAACACGCAATTATTGGTTAGAGACCTGGATACCAATCAGAAAATGCTTCTCCATCTGGTATTCCCAAATGAAGCGGATTTCGAACGGGGGAAAATTTCCATTCTTGCGCCTGTCGGCACCGCAATCATTGGATATTCCGTCGGGGATACCGTCGAATGGACCGTTCCCTCCGGCACAAGACGCCTGAAAATTGAGGAAATAACCTATCAGCCGGAAGCTGCGGGAGACTATCACCTGTAAACGGCAAAGCCCGCCGCCGGACCGCTTTGGGCGCAAGAGAGTTGCAGGCCGATCTCTTTATTACTCGTCGTCAACGATGTCGCGCAGCGCCGGCGTTGCGTCCATCGCCTTCTCCTCGCGCCTCGATCTCGTCCCCAACCCCCCACGCGCGCGGCACATTCTAATACCCGGACAGGTCCCTAG
>CAZDMR010000066.1:0-19723 GCA_964506795.1 uncultured Acidobacteriota bacterium
CTGTGGGGCGGCGGCCAGCCTGATCTGGTCGGACCCTTTGATCCGAAGGATGGAGAGGTCACCTGGGAACCGGGCGCACGCGAAGGCCGTTTCTTCGCGGACACGTATATGAAGGTAACGGATCCTCAGTGCGCAAATATCGCGCCGGAGCTGCAGTCTATCTGCACAGGAAGCAGCGGAATCAGAGCTCTTGCGCTGGTTGCGGGATACGATGATGCGGGAGATCCAATCCCGGGTCAAATTATTTTCCAGAATGCGGAACCGGGCGTGCGGGGTAATTATTCGCTCAACGAACTCACCGGCCCCGGGCGCTGGAATCTGGATCTGGCCATGAGCAAGTCGATCGAATTCATGGAAGGCAAGAAGATCGACTTCCGCGTGGACGCGCAGAATATCTTCAACCATCCGACTCCGTCGAACAGCACATATGTATGGAATGCACGTTTCACGCAGTTGTACAACCCGGATTTTGGAATGAACAACAGCCAGGACTTTGGAAGGATTAGTTCCAAAGGCGGGCACAGAACGTTCCAGGCCAAGATCCGCATCAGCTTCTAGATGGATAGCCAAACCGGCGGATAGCCGCCGGTTTCGCATGTATTTCAGCCTTAATAAGCTCCCCAGCAGGACCGGGGAGCTTATTTTTTTAGGTGCAAATTATGAATACGCGCTCGCGAAGAGTTTTCGGAGGGGGACCGACAGCGTGGACCCTCGATTCCATCCGTGAGTTTTTTGGGGCAGAGGCCTTATTTACGGAAGTATTTC
Source organism: uncultured Acidobacteriota bacterium (assembly GCA_964506795.1). Taxonomy (GTDB): domain Bacteria; phylum Acidobacteriota; class UBA6911; order UBA6911; family UBA6911; genus UBA6911. Next base: position 766 of record CAZDMR010000066.1, read on the forward strand.
ATGCAATACCTTTCAGCGGGGCGGAGCCGTTATTTTATCCGGGGAAGCGATCGAACACGCTTAAGATTTCGCATGGTTGTCCGAGCCCGGATGCTTTTTAATTTTCATGCATCTCAGGCTGCGGCGGGCGGGATTTTTCTCTACATCAGGACAAACTTTTCTTTTTCTGCGCCGCAGACGGGACAGGCTCCGGAAAGGTCCCCCGTCTCGATATAACCGCATATCGGGCACAAAAAGAATTTGGTTTCCGCAAGGTCTTTGCCATGAGCCACCGCTTCGAGCGCGAGCTTGTATAGGTGAGCTTGGACAGCCTCCGCCTTTGTGACCCATGAAAACGCGCGCTTGGCCGTATGATTTTCTTCCTCCGCGCGCTGCAGCATGGGAGGATACATCTCCGCAAATTTGTATGTTTCATCCTCGATGGCCGCGCGCAGATTATCGGCGGTTGATTTGACGGCATCCATGGCATTCAGGTGCCCCAGCGCATGAATGGTCTCCGCCTCGGCCGCCGTTTGGAACAAACGGGCTACATTATGGAACCCTTCCTGCTCGGCCTTTTTGGCAAAAGCCAGATACTTGCGATTTGCCTCGCTCTCTTTTGCAAATGCCTCCATCAGATTGATCTCCGTAGTCGTCATAGCTGTTTCTCCGAACGTTTGGTTGCAGATGCCCGTATTCGTCGATTCAAAGGACCATGCGGCGCCGCTTCCGCGGCCGCGTGATGCTTTGACCGGGAGTGCATTGGATTCTGAGCTGCTGTGCAATCCCGATCGCCGCATCGCAAAAGCAAAATAATACCACGCAATGAACGAACATTGTTCTTCAAATCTAATAACCTTTATTTTTGGAAAGGTTCCAATGAGCCTCCCGGCCCCGGCCGGGAAAGCATTGCGGCGACAAACGGCGTCCCTTGCCGCGTGTGGCTATCCTGTATAATAAGGCAATGAAAACATTGGCCGGGTTTTTGAGGCATTACAATATTCCCGCAGCGGGGCCGGCCCGCCTGATGCTCGGAAATGTGGCTGCCGCGTTCGCCCGCCTTCCCTATGAAAACATTACGAAAATCATAAAACAGGAGGAGGCGGAAAGCTGCGGGAAAGCCCGGCGTTATCCCGAAGAAGTGATCCGCAATCACATCGATTTGGGCACGGGCGGAACATGTTTCAGCCTGACCTCGGCCCTTTTGCATCTCGTGCGCCGGTTGGGATGGAAGGCGGAATATATCCTGGCCGACCGCAGCTACGGCCCGGACACCCATTGCGCACTGCTGTTGTGGATCGACGGAACGGCTCATCTGCTGGATCCGGGATACTTGATTGTCGATCCCATTCCTTTGCCCTCGAGCGGGTCGCGGGAATATGAAACGGGATTCAACCGGATTATTTTGACGCGGGGCAGCGGAAATACCGGCCGAATCTCTCTTTCCACGGTTCAAGGGGATAGAGAAACGTATCGTTTGACATACAAGAGTTCTCCGGTCGATGCCGGGGATTTTTATAAGGCGTGGGACGCTTCGTTCGGATGGGACATGATGCGATATCCGCTGCTTACACGGATCGCCGGATCAAAGCAGATCTATCTGAAGGGAACCAGAATTCAGATCCGTCGGGGCGATGATATGGTTGAAAGCCTGCGGATCCGCTCGGAGGAGCTGGTCTCGCGCATCGCGGCGGAATTTAACATCGATGCATCCGTTGTTGCCCGAGCCGTCTCCATTTTAAGAGACAGGGGCGAAATTGCAGCCACAGGAACCTGATGCGGTCAAACTCTTCGTGGCAATGCTGTGGGCTCCGTCATGCCCTTTGCAGGCGGTCTTGGAGATGCTCCGGTCGCGCTGGGGAGAAATCGATTTCGCGGGCGCGGACCACCCTTTTGACTGCACCGATTATTATGAAGCTGAGATGGGCCGGGGGCTGAACCGAAGGCTGCTTTCCTTCTGCGGACTTGTACCGCCCGACAGTTTGATTTCCGCAAAACACAGGTGCAATGAAATCGAAAGCCGTTTGGCGGGAGAAAGTGGGCGTCCGGCAAACCTGGATATCGGCTATCTGGACCACAATAAAGTGGTTCTTGCCAGCTTCAAGAGTGCGGGGCAGAAAATTTATCTTGGTCAAGGCGTGTGGGCGGACCTGATCTGCCGTTTTCGGAAGGGCCGTTACGTTCCTTTCGAATGGACGTTCCCGGATTTCCGCGACGGGCGCTACGACGGGGAACTACTGCAAATCCGGGGCATTTACATGGCGCAAAAAAAGGCCTTGCGGCCATGAACCTAGGATACATATTTCCGCCGGTTTCTCGGCAACGGCAAACCAGGCCTGTATAACAGGCAGTTAAGGAATGCGTATCTTATTTGTGCGGAGATGAAAAGGGGCTTCGATTAAGCAACCGAAGCCCCCGTATTCGCAGCAGGTTAATAGGCGGGAGCGGCCTATTTCTTCAAGGCCGCTTGTTTGGATGAGTATTTGCTCGCGCCTCGCTCGATCCGCATTCTTACCGTCTTTAATTTAAATGCGGCTCAAAATCACGTGGGGACTTTCCCTGTTTCCGGCCCCCCCTATCCATACCGAAAACCTGGAAAGTGTCCCCACAACTCGCTGTCGCCGGATATTGAATGCCCGGCGCCCATGTCTTTTCTTGAGCAGGCGGCTTTTCCCGCCTCTTTGCGCTGATCGCCTTTTCAGCAGTTCGCTCAAGTCAGCCTCGCCATTGCACCGGTTTGTTTTTTGCTGCAATGACGACGCCGACTCATTACGCCTCTATTTAACAATGAAGGGTCGAAGGGATCAATTCGTGCAAATACTCATTGACGCCTGCGTAATAATACCCAAATCGGTAATGAATCACGGTAAGCTGTTGCATGATAAAAAAGATAAACGCATCAGACGGGAACTCCGAAAGAGATTCGGACTTCCGAATTCCAATTTGATTTATGCCATGATCAAGGGTTGCCTGGTCTTTATTCTTGCCGCGATACCGGCCCTTGCCGAAGCGCAGGTTCTCCAGGAAACGGTTGTTGTAACGGCAAATGCATATCCTGTCCCGTTCGAGAATCTGTCCCGCACGGTCGCCGTATTCACCCGTGAAGAAATAGAAAGGATGCCGGCGCAATCGATAGCGGACGTTCTTGCACAGGCGCCCTCCGTCGACCTTCGAGCGCGAGCCCCCCATGGCATCCAGACGGACATATCGATCCGCGGCGCTCAGTTCTCGCAGACTTTAATCCTCGTCGACGGCGTGCGGATCAACAATTCGCAGACCGGCCATCATAATTGCGATTTTCCGGTGCAATTGCAGGATGTCGAAAGGATTGAAATACTCCGGGGCGCCGGCTCCTCGATATACGGCGCCGACGCATACGGCGGAATTATCAACATCATAACGCGAGTGGGATCGCCGCCGGCCAGCGCCGCCATTTCAGCAGGTCAGCACGGTTTTTTTCAAGGATCGTTTGCCGCCGGGTTCGGCGGAGGAAAACTCACCCAATTGATCAGTGTCTCCGCGGACCGCTCGTCGGGTTTCCAATACGATCGGGACTTCAGAAGCATCGCCGTCAGCGCGCGCACAAGCGTGGGGGAACAGTTTTCGGTTTTTGTTTCGCATGCCGACAAGGAATTCGGCGCTGACGGCTTTTACGGGCCGGCGCCGTCAAAGGAATGGACCAACCAGACCCTCGTTGCCGTCAATCGCCGTTTTGAAGCGGGCGGGGCCGCCGGCGCCGTTTTTCAGGCCTACTATCAAACCCATGGCGACCGTTTTCTTTATGATATCCGCGCGCCGGAGCTGTATGAAAGCAATCACCGCACTCACGCCGCCGGCGCTATTGCAAAATCGCGTTTTCGGGCAGGCCAGGCCGCAGAATTCAGGGTGGGCGGGGAAGTCGGAGGCGATTGGATTGCTTCGAGAAGTCTCGGAGACCATGCATTTGCCAAGGCGAGCTTTTTCGGCGAGCTGCAGTGGACTCCCGGCAAGGCAGCCGCAATCTACCCGGGAATGCGCTTCGATTATTATTCCAATTTTGGAGCGGCATTAAGCCCTTCGCTGAGCGGAAGCTTGTGGATACTGCCGCGCCTCCGGCTGCGGTCCGCCGTTGGGCACGCTTTCCGGATCCCCACCTTCACGGAGCTTTATTACCAGGATCCTAATCACAGGGCGAATGACATGCTTGAGCCTGAAAGCGCCTGGTCGGCCGAGGCCGGCGCCGATATTATTGTCTCAGAAAACTGCCTGGCATCCCTGACGCTGTTTGCCAGGCGGGAGCATAACGTGATCGACTGGATCCGTTTCCCTTCCGATCAAAAATGGCGCACCTTCAATATACAAAACCTGCGCACCGCCGGCCTGGAGATAGGAGTGGAGCAGATCATCAGCCGCCGGGCGCGGGTCGCGGTTCATTACAGCCGTCTTTCGATGAATAAGAAACCGGTTGAATATATGTCGAAATATGCGCTTGATTATGCGCGGGATTCCTGGTCCGCTTCCGCATGGTTATCGCTGCCTTTTAAAATGGAATTTCAGCACTCGCTGCGCTACAAGAAACGGGCCGACGGCCGCGCTTACTGGCTTCTGGACGGCCGCCTGGAACGGCGGTTCATGCGCTTCACGGCTTGCATGGATTTCACAAACCTGTTCGACAGCCGCTACCAGGAAACGGCGGGCGTGGATATGCCGGGCCGGTGGTTCATTGCAACAGTTCGCCTGCAATGAAAGCGCGGCGGCAAAATGATCGGCCGCCGCGGTAGAGGCTTCGTGAATAGTCCGGATTAATCGGCAATCTTTTTCCCGGGATTGCGATTTCAATGGGCTCGAAGACTCGGGAAGCATCCTCTATTATCAGGAACCGGTTGATCTAAGTAGCGGCCTTGCTTATACTTCTCAAGTTAATATTAATTTTTTTGATAGTTGCAAGAGGTTATCATGTATCAAGTTATTAAACGCGAACAGTTTGGGCCCGTTACATTTTTATGGGAAGTTGCGGCACCGGAAGTCGCGCGGGCCTGCCAGCCGGGCCACTTTGTCATGGTGCGTATCGATGAGACGGGAGAACGCATTCCTTTGACCGTGGCCGATTTTGACCGGGACAAAGGCACCGTAACCATCGTTGTGCAGGCCGTGGGGAAAACGACCTATCAAATGATGGGTCTTCCGGAGGGTTCCTCCATAATCGATTTTATCGGACCTCTCGGCGCGGCATCCCATCTGGAGCGGCGGGAGAAAGCCGTGCTTGTGGGCGGCGGTCTGGGCGTGGCGCCGGTATTCCCTCAGCTGCGCCGGCACAAGGAACTGGGATCGTACACAATCTCCATCATCGGTTTCCGGAGCAAGGATCTAATGTTCTGGGCCGACCGCTTCGGCAAATACTCGGATGAATTTCGCGTCGCCACCGATGACGGCTCCTACGGCACAAAGGGATTCGTTACGGTGGTGCTCGATCAGGTGCTTAAGGAGCATAAGAATATTGAAGAAGTGATCGCCATCGGACCGCTTCCGATGATGAAGGCTTGTTCCGAAATGACGCGCCCCTACGGAATACGCACCATGGTCAGCCTCAATTCCATTATGGTGGACGGCACCGGCATGTGCGGTTCCTGCCGCGTCACCGTCGGCGGCAAAATGAAATTCGCGTGCGTCGACGGGCCCGATTTTGACGGCCACCTGGTCAACTTTGATGAGTTGATGCTGAGACAGAAGCGTTTCGAATGCGAAGAGAAGGAATGCCTGAAGCGTTACGACGAAGAGCGCAAAAAGCTGGCGCAGATCGGAGCCGGCGGCCCCAATCCGGCAGTAATCAAGCCGCGCTCGCGACCGAGGATTGAGCGCCTGGCGGAGGTGCCGGCGCCGGAGCCGCCGCCGACCGGGCGTATTGTAAGGAGCATTAAAACAATCGCTCCCAAGCGCACTGCGATGCCGGAACAGGATCCCGAGGCGCGCCGCGGCAATTTTGAAGAAGTGGCTTTGGGCTACACTCTGGAAATGGCGGTCGCCGAAGCCAATCGATGTCTGCAGTGCAAGAAACCGCTTTGCGTTGCCGGATGCCCCGTCGGAATCGATATCCCGGGATTTATCGCCGCGCTGGCTCTGAAGGATTTGAAAAAGTCCTATCGGGTTTTGAAGGATGCCAATGCGCTGCCGGCGGTTTGCGGCCGGGTTTGTCCTCAGGAAGTGCAGTGCGAGGCTGCCTGCGTTCTCGGGAAAAAAATGGAGCCCGTCGCCATCGGCCGGCTTGAACGGTTTGTGGCGGATTTTGCAGTGGGACGAGGGTGGGACGCCCCGCTTCAGGCTGAGGCGGCAGGCAAAAAGGCGGCGATTGTCGGTTCGGGGCCGGCGGGACTTGCCTGCGCGGGCGACCTGGTCAAGGCCGGCGTCGATGTCACCGTTTATGAGGCCCTTCATGTCGCAGGCGGCGTGCTGAAATACGGCATCCCGGAGTTCCGCCTTCCCAACGACACCATCGATGTGGAGATTGATGCTCTGGCAAAGCTTGGAGTGAAGTTTCAGCTCGACAGCGTGATCGGAAAGCTTTTCACGATTCCCCAGCTTATGGGCGAGATGGGATTTGATTCGGTCTTTATCGCCACGGGGGCCGGAAGCCCGAAATTCATGGGTATTCCCGGCGAAGCTTACAACGGCGTGGTTTCAGCCAACGAACTGCTGACCCGCATCAACCTTATGCAAGGGTTCCGCAGGCCGCTGTATGATACGCCCGTGGGCATGGGGAAGCGCGTGGCCGTCGTGGGCGCGGGGAACACCGCTATGGACGCCATGCGCGTATCGCTGCGCATGGGAGCCGAGAAGGTTTATCTGGTCTACCGGCGCAGCATCAAAGAATCGCCTGCCCGCGAGGAGGAACTGCACCATGCCATTCAGGAAGGCATTATCTGCAAGTGGCTCACCAATCCCATTCGCATAATCGGAGACGAATCCGGTTGGGTTAATGGCTTGGAAGTCATTGAAATGGAGCTCGGTGAACCGGATGATTCGGGGCGCCGCAGGCCTGTTGCGAAGAAGGGAACCGAGCACATTCTGGATGTGGATATGGTGGTTTACGCCCTGGGGACATCGGCCAATCCCATCATCGCGCAAAGCACGCCGGGGCTGAAGGTGAACCGCTGGGGTTACATTGAAATCGACGAGAGTACCGGCATGACATCCATCCCGGGGTTGTTTGCCGGCGGAGATATCGTGACCGGATCGGCGACCGTAATCCTGGCAATGGGCGCAGGCCGGCGCGCGGCCCACGGCATGCTGCAATATATGGACCTGGCGCCGAAAGAGTAGGCATTTCCGCAAAACCCCTGTCTTTCCAAAACTGAACACTTCCCGCGGGACAGTCCTGCGCTCAAAAGGCTTTCTGGGGCAACGCCCTTCGTCTTTTTTCATGATGACCGCGGTTTCATGAGCTCCCTTTTTTATCTCATCCAAAAAACAACCGGATCCCATGATAAACCTGCCATCCTTGCCTATGACTTCGGTCAATTTTGCACATTCATCTTTGATTTGCTCAACAGGGCCCGCCTTTTCACTTAGCATGTTGCTTTTGGAACGCATTCCAGATATCCTCATTATCTTGTTTTTATAATCCTTCCTATTACATTAGGAAATACGATAATCGATCGGCCGCGTCAGGCGACATTTTTTAATGTGAGGCCTTATGGCCCGATACGATCAGGCGACACGGCAGTTGCTGTTGTTCTCAAAAATCGAATCCTCGCGATTTGGACTGTCGTTGCAGGAACTTGCGGCGTCGCTTCCCGAGGATTATGCCAGGCATCCGCGGACAATCCGGCGCGACCTCGAAACGATGGAACTGCATTTCCCCGTTTTCGCCGAGAGGCTGAACGGACCGACCCGATGGAAGCTGGTGGAAGGCTACCGCGGGGGAGTCCCGAAATTAGGATTTTCTCCGGCCGAACTGATGGCGCTGGTCTTCAGCCGCGATCTTCTGAAACCCCTCGACGGAACTCCTATCAAAGTATCGCTGGATTCTGCTTTCAATAAAGTCATTGGCGCGCTGCCGGCCGAAACCATCGCATACATACAAAAGCTACGGAACTCTTTTTCAGTCGCAATCGGTCCTCATAAAAGCTACCGGCAATACAGAGAAATAATGGAGCGCATCACGCGGGCGATCGACCAAAAGCGGACGGTGGAAGTAAAATATTTTTCGGCATCCCGCAATCGAACCGGCAGGCGCGCTGTAGATCCTTACAAACTTTGGTATGCGAACGGATCGCTGTATCTGATCGGCTATTGCCATAAGCGGCACGATGTTAGGATGTTTGCGGTGGAAAGAATTCGGTCGCTGGCCATAACAGCCCGGCCTTGCCAGATGCCATTGCACTTCGACATAGAAGACTATGTGCAGGATGCGCTCGTGGTCATGCGGGGCAAACCAATCGATGTCGAGCTTCAGTTCGACCGGGCAAGCGCCGCATGGGTGAAGGATCGCGAATGGCACCCAAGCCAGCGACTGGAGATGATGAAGGGCGGCGCCCTGAAAATGTTCCTGTGCGTATCGGACACTCCGGAACTGCTCGGGTGGATATTAAGCTTTGGATCAGGCGTTCGGGTAAGATCGCCGGAGAGCCTGAGAGACAAAGTCCTTGCCGAAGCAAAAAAGATTTGCGAACAGCAGCAGTAAATGACCCCGGATGTCACATCCGTTTTGTAAGATGCATTGCGCGCTTGAAAGTCGGTCATCCCCGATAAAGGCAGAGCGGGACCGAAAAGGCCGAAGGCTGCTGGATGGCAAAGTGAATGTCGCCGAGGCATTTTGCTCCCGAAGTCTCGGGATCGAATGTTCCTTCTCACAGCGTCCAAAACGAGGAACAGTGGAGAAGAAGATGAATCACTCAAGAGAATTCAAATCGTGGTTCGCAAGTGTGACGGAGTATTCTTCGCCCCATGATTGGCAGACTGAGATCGGGGCGAACGAGATATGCAGAAATCGGCTAATACGTATTCCAACGGGCTTGGGAAAGACGGAAGGCGTCCTCGGAGCGTGGTCGTTTCACCGTATCGCTAGAGGGGACGATCGCTGGCCGCGGAGGCTCGTGTGGTGCCTTCCTATGCGCGTGCTTGTCGAGCAGACCGAGCATGTCGCTCAAATGCTTGCGGCGCGGATGCCGCCAGAGCAGCGTCCCAATGTCCACGTAGTCATGGGCGGAGAGGATCCCAAGGAGTGGTTCCTCTATCCCGAACGGCCGCTGATCATTATCGGCACTCAAGACATGTTGCTGTCGCGCGCTCTCAACCGCGGTTACGCAAGCGCACGAGCACGGTGGCCAATGGAGTTCGGCCTTCTAAATCAGGACGCTTTGTGGGTGATTGACGAGATGCAGCTAATGGACGTTGGCTTGGCTACATCGGCGCAGCTTCAGGCGTTCCGCGAGCAAGATTGTAAAAAGGGCTTCCGTCCCTGCTATACGTGGTGGATGAGCGCGACGCTGCAGCCAGATTGGCTAAAGACAGTGGACACTGCCGAGCATCATAACGACTGGATTCGGGATCCCTGCATTATGTCGTCCGATCATCGTAGGGGCGCTTTGTGGAATATCAGTAAGACATTGGGGCTCGCGACGATCGAAAGTAAGAATGATAAATCATTTGCTCAACGAATCCTTACAGAGCACGCGGCCACTCCGATCGGTGCCCATGGGCATATCACGCTCGTCGTTTGTAATACGGTGGATCGAGCCCGTGATACATTCGCTGAGCTTCAGGCAGCCGGACGAGTTGATGGGCTTGAATTGGTCCACAGCCGCTTTCGTCCTGCAGAACGCGATGGTTGGCGCAAACGCTTTCTAAGTCGCGAAGCGTGTACAGCAGACGCCGACCGAATTATCGTGGCAACTCAAGTTGTTGAAGCCGGTGTTGATATTTCCGCCGGCTGCTTAATTACCGAGCTTGCACCGTGGCCCAGCCTCGTTCAACGATTCGGTCGCTGTGCTCGTTACGGCGGAAATGGTCGGGTTTTGGTGGTGGATCGGGGACGCGATGAAAAAACGGCGGCGCCGTACGCTGTAGATGAGCTGAATAGCGCCTGGGAATCGCTGCAGCACATACAGGACGTTGGAATATCCAGTCTCGAGTACTTCGAAGAATCTCTGGATTCACAGGATCGCGCAATGCTCTACCCCTATAAGCCGTCCCACCTGTTATTGCGGCGTGAGTTCGACGAGATGTTCGATACAACTCCTGACTTAACTGGTGCCGATTTAGATATCAGTCGATTCATTCGTTCCGGCGACGAGCGCGACCTCCAAGTGTTTTGGCTGGACCTTGAAGCATCAGAACCACCACCGGCGGAACGACGACCTCAACGTAACGAATTATGCGCCGTTCCGTTTCTCAAAGCGCGCGACTGGCTTTGTGGCCAAAAAACCAAGGCAAACCGAAAGGCCAGGCTTCGCAGGGGGATTCGAGCGTGGATTTGGGACTGGATCGATGGCAAGTGGACAGAGGCGAATCGAGCGAGTCTCTTACCGGGCCGTATTGTGTGCGTCGCGGCAGATTGTGGCGGTTATCGACCAGAGCGGGGATTTGATCCTGATTTATTCTCGGTCGTGCCCACTATTCCTCCGTCCCAGATTCCAAGAGAGGCCCAAGCTCTCGTTGAATCGGACAATCAGCAAGACAGCGAATCCCTGAGTTTAAGCAAATGGAAAACGATTGGTTTTCACAATTTGGAAGCGGCAAAGGCCGTTCACGATATTGCCGAGTCACTCCGTTTGCCGGACGAAGTGCGAGATGTTTTGGCACTCGCCGGAATCTGGCACGATGTGGGAAAATCCCATCCCGCATTTCAAGGCGCTATACGCGGAACTGATCGGCCGCCCCGGCAAGACTTGGCCAAGGCTCCTGACAATGCATGGTTACATCCGCGCGGCACTTATCGCTTCGCGGACAACAGCGAGACACGTCCGGCCTTTCGGCACGAACTGGCAAGTGCGTTAGCCTTGTTTGCGGTCTTGGAGACCTACCAGCCGCAGCATCCGGCACTTTTGGGTCCATGGACGGAGGCCTTTGCGAAAATCGGCTTTCAAGCAACGAAAAGCCATATGGTTTTATCGCTGCCCGCAAGCGTTCGGCAAATCCTCGACTGCTCTGCAGAGATGTTTGATTTGTTGGTTTATTTGGTTGCAAGCCACCATGGCAAGGTTCGCGCAGCCCTGCACGCAGCACCGAAGGACGAGGGATACCGGGATCGAGACGGCCGCGGTTTGCCGATTCGCGGTGTGCGCGAAGGCGACCAGCTTCCCGCGGTGGTAATCGATTCAGACGGTGAGCCCTTTCCTCCGTTGAAGCTGACTCTTGAGCCCGCAGCACTCGGGCTGTCCACTCGCACGGGAGCAAGTTGGCGCGAACGATGCCTCTCATTGCTCGACCGTTACGGCCCGGCGGCGTTAGCGTACCTGGAAGCATTGCTGCGTGTGGCCGACGTACGCGCATCACGATTAAATACCCACGACCCCGCCTTGCTTGAGGAGACCTGCGCATGACACTTCACCTTCATCAACTCAAGGGTTGCTCGCCGACACCGCTTGCCAAATATCTCAAGGCACTCGGAATCCTGCGTCTTGTTTCTGAGCAGGTTGACAGGGACGCTCGCGGCTGGTGGCAGGACGAGCATTTCTGCCTGCTGACTGAGCTAAGTCGCAAGGAACTAGAGGCTTTCTTTGTTGAGAGGTACCAGCCGACGCCCATTTTCAATCCTTGGGGCGGTCGGTCGGGCTATTACGATGGCTCGTCCGAGAAGACTGCCCGGATTGCACTGGGTATTATCGAATGCTCAACAACGGCTCGCCTTTCCAAATTTCGCGCCGCGATTTCTCTCCTCCGATCCGTGATCGAAAACCTCGGAGGTGCAAAGCCGGATTCGGAAAAAGCAAAGGCTGAGATGATATCGGAAATCAGAATGCAATTACGCGGATCGGGATCGGACTGGTTGGGTACCGTAATCGCGGACCTGGGCGATTCTTTCCGTGGGCCTGCCATAATGGGAACCGGTGGGAATGAAGGAAGCGGCAGCTACACGGCTGCCTTTCTGGCTGCCGTTGTTGAATGTATCGTGAGGAAAGGATGGAATTCGTCGGTTGCTTCAAGTCTGTGCGGTTTTGACGCATCACATCGGGACTCATGGGACGGAAGTTTTCAATATCCGGATTTGAAGTCTTCCAAGAAGCTGAAAAAAGAAAAGGTCGATCAACCATTTCGTCAATTCTTGCCAGAAGGGGAAGGGTCGCCCTGGGATCTGCTGTTCGCATTCGAGGGCACCGTCACCGTGCAGTCTGGCGTAGCAAGAAGGTCCAGCACCGACCGGAACAGGTTTCTGACTTCGCCATTTTACTTCGCGCCCCTTGGGATTGGTTCAGGTTCAAGCTCTGATTTGGACGAGTTCTCGTTAAACAAGGGGCGAAAGAATCCTGGGCGTGGTGAACAGTGGTTTCCGTTATGGACTAAGCCGAGCACCTTTGCGGAAGTCGAAACCATTCTAAGGGAAGGCCGATGTACGATCGGACGAAGAGTCGTCAGAAATCCCCTTGACGCTGTTAGAGCGATCATAAGTTTGGGTACCACACGCGGAATAGCGTCTTTCCTTCGTTATGGATATCTGCAGCGCAACAATCTTGCAACCCATTTTGCCGTTCCACTTGGTCGAGTACAAGTAACAGAAAGATCCGATGCCCGGTTGATTGATGATCTAGTCGATTGGCTGGATCGCATTCATCGGCAATCGCGGAAGAAGACCTCTCCCTCGCGCCTTGTGCAGACGCACAAACGCTTGGCCGATGCCGTTTTCGCCGCATTGACGCATGATCCATCGGCCGATCGTTGGCAAGCGATTTTAAGATCCGCCGTAGCGGTTGAGGCGATTCAAGCATCCGGCACGGCTATTGATGCCGGTCCGATTCCGTCGCTGCGCCCTGAATGGATTCAGGCCGTAGACGACGGTACCGCTGAAGTGAGGCTAGCGCTTTCGCTGGGGAGCGCCGCGGCTCTTTATTCCCGCGAAGGCCGTCCTATTGATCCAGTTCGGCACCACTGGCTTCCTCTGAAGTCAGATGCCAGACATTTCCGGATTTCCGAAAAGCGTCTTACCAGAGACCCACGGGTAGTGATGTTTGGGCGCGATCCGCTGGCGGATTGCGCCGCCATCGTCGAACGGCGGATGATCGAAGCGACCGCGAAGGCTCAACGCCGGTTGCCTCTCGTAGCGGCCGAAGGCTGTAGCGCGCGGTTGAGCGATCTTGCAGCGTTCCTGAGCGCCACGCTTGATGATTTCAGATTGCTTGACTTAGCTCGCGCACTCATGGCGATTCAATGGGATAAATGGTCACCGGAACATCGCCCGAAGCTCGGTCATTCCTCTGATATGCCGGAAGAGGCTTGGCTGGCAATCCGATTGTCATGTTTGGCATGGCCGCTGGCCCGCGACAAGAATATCTCCGCAGAGCCCGGCATTGTGCGACGCCTCCTTGCTGGAGACGGTGCTGGTGCCACGACTCTCGCTCTGGCACGACTCCGCTCCGCTGGAATTCGTCCGCCGCTGCAGGCCGGCATTACAGATGATCCGACAGCCCGGTTATGGGCTGCGGCGCTCGCTTTTCCTATTGACCGCGGCAGCGCACGGCGTGCTGCCGCCATTCTGAACCCCTCTATGAAAGGACTGACCCATGCTTGATTTACTGCCTTTGGACAAAGAAAACCGATTGTTGTTCACCGTACCGTTACGGCCCGTTCAGGGCGATCGTTTCCAGCCGACCGGCTTCCCCAGCCTTGGCGCCGCTACATATCAAACGAAGGATGGCCAGAAGCTATTAGTCGAAAGCGCACAAAGCATGGCCAACCGGCTCGAAATAGCCTGCTGGGACGCTTCACAAAACACGCCGATTGCTGCGCTCAATGGAATCAGCCACGTCACGGTTACTCGCAAAGGCGCATTCCTAACAGATTCGATTTTGGAGGCCCACCGGATTAGCAGTCCTTATCTTCTTGAAGGCAAAGATCGAGACTTCTTTAATAATCTAAAAGCTGAGCTTGGCGGCCTTGAAGAAGGCCCAATTGACAGAAAAAAGCTTGCTCAGGTGCTGTTGAAATACGACATTGGCAGCCTAATTCATGGTGTCTTTCTCGCTAAAAAGGAATTGGCTGGAGGCCGGTTACGGGTTGCCCGCGCCTTGTCTGCATTTATCGAAGCGTCCGCTGTAAATGTTGCGGCTTCGGGGGGAGTTAAGAACGATCACATCAATCCCTCTGGTGACACAAAAAGCGGCTTTGGAAACGTTCCATTCTCCCGTGATGAATTCGTTGCCGAACGGATCGATTGCCACATCAATCTCGATCTAGCCCAAATTCGCGGATACGGCCTGGGTTCGAGGGTCGAACAGATGCTTATTCTGCTTGCTTTGCATCGCGTAAGAAGCCTCCTCGATGGCGATCTGCGGCTGCGAACGGCCTGCGATCTGGAACCTTTCGACCGAGTGAATGTAATTGCATCGCGTCCGGAAGGATTCAAATTGCCTTCGTTGGAAGAACTCGATCCTGCTATGAAGGCCGCCATCGCGAACTGCAAGGAGTTTATGAGCCACACTACCGTGACGTTCGAAGATGAGTTGAAGAAAGGCAAAGACACTGAAGATAGTGCCGATGTAACCGGCGAAGAAACCGATAATGACGAACCCTCAGATGATTAGGAGCATGCCGTGCCTACAATACGACTGCGTTTCCCCGGCGGACGCTACCATGCGACGCCGTGGGGCCATCATGTGAACGAAGGTCAGATTGAATGGCCGCCCAGTCCATGGCGGTTGCTGCGTGCGCTGATCGCTTGCGGTTTCACCACCCAAAGATGGAGAGGCATCCCGCCAGAAGCTCGAAAGCTTTTTGAGAAGCTGGCCGGGAGCTTGCCGTCGTATCGGCTTCCTGCGGCTAGCGCCGCTCATAGCCGCCACTTCATGCCCATCGGATCGGTCGAAAAAGGGCGTGAAAAGACTACGCTGGTTTTCGATACATGGGCCAATATAGGTGATGCGGCGATAGAGATTCACTGGGATTGTGAACTTGCAGCAGACGAATTGGAAATCCTTCGGCGCCTCGCGGATTCCCTTAACTATCTTGGCCGCAGCGAGAGTTGGGTTGAGGCCGAATTGGTCGAAGCTAGCTCATCCGCATCCAATGGCTTCAACGCTTTTGCACATCGCGATGGAATTCACCCCGGTCCAGAGTGGGAACAGATTTCACTGATGGCCGCAATTCCCTCAGAAGAATATACAAATTGGCAACGTGCGACGACTGACCAAATCCTCGCAAAATTTCATTTTCCAGGAGGTAAAAAGAAACTCTCGGCAAAATTGCTCAGGGAGCGAGCGAATGCGATCGAACCCTACCCCAAGGATCTACTTGATTGCCTTATGAAAGATACTGCTTGGTGGAAACAGCATCGTTGGTCCCAGCCGCCCGGTTCTCAGAGAGTAATTTATTGGCGTCGCAATGATGCGCTGGAAGTGGGAGTGCCTGAACGCCTGGCGCGTCCTAGGGTGAGGCGCGTGACCATGATGCTGTTGGCATTGACCACGCACAGCGGGAATCAATCTGCATTACCCGCATGCAGCCGGACATTGCCCCAGGCAGAATTGCTGCATCGTGAGATCGTGGGACGCATGGCCCAGGGCTGGCATACGGAATGCCCGGAGCTAACTGGACGAGATGAACACGGTAGGCCGCTTCGCAACGGGCACCGTCACGCGCACATTCTGCCGGTCGACCTTGACGCCGACGGGCATCTGGATCACATCATCATCTATGCACCAATGGGACTGGGCGAAATGGCTCAGCGAGCGATCCGCACTATCCGTCGCACCTGGACCAAAGGGGGCGTGAGCGATTTGCGAGTTGCTCTCGCGGGCATTGGAGATCTGGATGAATTGCGGTCGCTGCCGCATCCGCTTAATCGCCGCGTAGAACGCATGCTGGCTTCACGAGGGGGCTCACGAACATGGGTGAGCGTAACGCCGTTTGTGCCGCCGCGATTCGTCAAGCGTCGAGGAATTAACACAGTCATCGGTCAGATTAACGCGGAACTGGCTTCGCGCGGATTGCCATTTGTGGAAGAACTCGAAGAATTGCCTATGAACGGCGGGACGCTTGCATTGAGACATTTCATACGTTGCCGCCAACGTGGGGGGGTGAATCCGCCGGTTGACATCGGCTACGCGCTGCAGTTGCGTTTCGCGGAACCGATTGTTGGGCCACTGATTCTTGGCTATGCTAGTCACTTCGGCCTAGGCTTGTTCGAGGCTATTGAGGGTTGAGGGATTCGCCATCAAGAGGAGCGGCAGCGTATGATCCTCATAAGCAAATGCTATGAGCTCGCCGATCGAAATCATTGGCTAGTGTGGAGAAATGCTAACAATCCGTTATCTCCGATCCATCTCCTGAACAGATTAGCCAGCCTCACGCACACATGTTGTGATAAAGAGCTTTGGATTTTAACCGCTCCATTTAAGGTATAATACCGGCTATGAAAAAGCTCAAGAATGAGCAGGAAATGATACTTGACGAAATCGCATCGCGGATCGTATCGGCGTTTGCACCTAAAAGAATACTGCTCTATGGATCGCGAGCCTCTGGAGATGCTCGTCCCGACAGCGATTATGATCTTTTGATTGTATGGAAGGATGAAAATCCGCCGGCCTCGCGGGCGGCAACAGTGCGGCGCGAACTCTTAGGATTGAATTTCGCTATGGATATAGCGGTTGTAACTCCCCGGGAATATGAGCGCTTACGCACCAGGCGGACGCATATTGTAGCAATTGCGGATCGCGAAGGCAGGCTTCTCTATGCGGCTTGATCATCCGGATCCGGAAGTTGAATCGTACCTCAAAAAAGCTGAACGGGACCTTGAAACCGCCTTACGAATGTCGGAATTGGGAGCAGATTATTCGGACGTTGTGTGTTTTCACGCCGAGCAGTGCGCCGAAAAATCATTGAAAGGCTTGATTCTCGCGCTGGGACAAATCCCCCCTCGTACGCACGATCTTGTGCTGCTTCTAAAAATAGCTCGTGAAAAAGAAACCAGTTTTGGGTATTTGGAAAACCATTGCCTTACGTTGGCTGATTATGCTGTAGCCCCGCGATATCCAGGGTGGGAGGATCTTGTAGGGCTGGTGGATATGGGGGCCATCATTGAATCTGCAAAATCCGTTTTTACCACGGTATTGACGCAATTGGGATTGGCGAACGACTAAAAACGTCTCCCTCCATTTAGTCGCCATCCTCAATTGTCTATCTCTGCTTCCAAAATTCCTCATCAGCACAGGAAATAAGAAATATATAAATAGATCATTATGCCGATATTCATGATATATGCGCACGAGCTATCTTGTCTGCTACGATATTTCGGATGAAAGGCGGCTGCGCGCCGTGCATAAAAAGATGCGCGGTTACGGGGATCATCTTCAATACTCCGTCTTTGAATGCCAACTGACGCCGGAAGACTTGGTGCGGTGCCGGGCGGAGCTTGGCGATATCATCGACCATAAGGCGGATCAGGTAATATTTGTGAGCCTCGGACCTGCCGACGGCAGGGGTGACAGGGTCATAACTGCTCTTGGCCGCCCCTATCAGCATATCGACAGCCCTTGCATTGTGGTGTGACGCTATGAAAGTCCTTGAGGATGTTCGGGAGGAGGTTCGCAGGCCGGCTGTTCCCCAATATATCCCGGCCCGGATGTTAAATGAATTTGTTTATTGCCCGCGGCTGTTTTTCTACGAGTGGGTGGACGGCATTTTTAAAGAAAGCGCGGATACGCGGGAAGGAAAATATCAGCACCGGCGGGTGGATGGGAATCCCTCAGAACTTCCTTCGCCGGAGGACATCGCTGATGAGACCATGCGTTCGCGCTCAGTCACCATGTCCAGCGATCGATACGGCCTGATCGCCAGAATGGATCTTGTCGAAGTCGAAAATGGAGCGGTTACCCCTGTTGATTATAAACACGGCGATCCAAAACAGGGGGCATCGGGGCTCGAATTATGGCCCGCGGACAGGATGCAGCTTGCAGTGCAGGGATTGATACTCCGTGACAACGGCTACCGATGTGAAGAGGGGCTCGTTTATTATGTCAAGACGAAACAACGGGTGAGGGTTCAGTTTGATGCTGCATTGATAGAAGAAACGTTGCGCATAGCTCAGGAAGCTCGCTCTGTCGCAACCGCAGGTGTGATTCCGCCTCCCTTGCAGGATTCCCCAAAATGCCTTGGATGTTCGCTTGCCGGGATCTGTCTTCCGGACGAAACCGCTGGATTATCCTTGCCGTCCCTCAAAATAGGCATTTCTCAGCTTTCACTTTTTGAAAAACAGGCGGATAAACAATTGGAGGCACCGGTAAGACGACTGGTAACGCCCCGGGACGATCTGCGTCCTGCATATCTAAATACTCATGGATTGCGCGTCGGTAAATCGGGGGACGTGTTGCAGGTGCGCGAAAAGGACGCCCTGAAGGAGGAAATACGCATAGGCGAAATTTCACAACTCAATCTGATGGGAAACATTCAGATTACAACCCAGGCTGTGCAGGGGCTTTGCCATGGGAATATTCCAATTTGCTACTTTTCCCAAGGCGGCTGGTTTTACGGGATTACAACGGGAATGAATGTGAAGAATGTTTTCCTGAGGAAAAGCCAGTACCGTCTTTCTGAAGAGGAATGGTTTGCGCTGTCTCTGGCAAAAAGGCTGGTTGCGGGGAAAATCCGGAATCAGCGAACCATGCTTCAAAGAAATCATGTGGAGCCTAAGGCCGTTACATTGCATCAAATGAAAATCATGGCGGAAAGGGCTGAGACTGCTGAGAACATAGAGGAATTGTTGGGGATTGAGGGAAATGCTGCAAGGCTGTATTTCGGTGATTTTTCCGGAATGATCAAGGCAAACGAGGAAGACAGCGACATTCCCAGGCAG
>CAZDMR010000067.1:0-12262 GCA_964506795.1 uncultured Acidobacteriota bacterium
GGGTGGGACTTTCACCCACCGGTGATCTGCGCCGTTGGGGCGCACTGAATAATCCCGGTTAACACTGCACATCTCAGCGGCAAAGTAGGGATAGGCCGCGCGGCGTAGTTTGGACTCCGCCGGAAGGTTCACAAAACTCGTCTGGATTCAAGAATACCTTAATAAATCGAGGGGCACTGTTCCCGCCCTTTCGAATTTCGGCTCGAATGGAGCAGGGAGCCCGCATGGGATTGACGATCGGCGTGATCGGGGTTGGAGGCGTCGGAGGATACTTCGGGGGCAAGCTCTGCAGACTTGCCGCCGACGATAATGTACAAGTCCACTTTGCGGCCCGCGGGCCGCATCTCGACGCTATTCGCCGGAACGGTCTGTTGGTAAGGACGGCGGTCGAAGGGGACTGGGTCTGCCGCCCGACGTCGGCGACAGACGATTTTGGAGCTTTGCCCCCGCTGGATGTCTGCCTGGTTTGCGTCAAGGGATATGATTTGCAAAACGCCGCCCGCCAGCTGCGTCAATGCGTATCAGGCGGTACCGCCTTAATTCCGTTGTTAAACGGAATAGATATCCGCGAGCGCATATGGAGGGAGCTGGATGCCGTTCGGATATATCCCGCCTGCACATATATCGGAGCGCGGATTGTCGCTCCCGGCAGGATTGTGCAGCGCGGCGGAGACTGCAAAATTCTGCTGGGGCCGGATTCCCGGGAGCCGGGAGTAATCCCCCGTTTTCTCTTCGAGCTTTTCGATAAGAGCGCCATCGGCTATGAGTGGCATAAGGACATCTCCCCCGTTCTCTGGCGGAAGTATCTGTTTATCGCTTCTTTTGGAATGGTGCAGGCGTGCTTCGGCAAAACACTGGGACAGGTAATGGAAACGCCCGATTTGAGCGCGCGCGTCCAGGCAGTGATGCGGGAGATCGCCATGCTGGCCGCTGAAAAGGGGGTTCAGCTTCCGGCTGACATTGTCGCCTCAAGCTATGAAGAGGGCCGGAATTACGCATATAAAACCAAGACATCGCTGCAGCGGGATTTTGAGAATGCGGATAAGCCGGATGAGCGCGAGCTGTTTTCCGGCACCATCCTGCGTTTAGCGAAGCAACTTGGGGTGGAAACGCCCGCAACCCAGCAGTTGCATAATCTTATCGAGCAGCTTAAACCGCTGCCCGGCGGCTATAGCTAATCCTTAATTGCGATGAGCTTCAGCCGTTGAGCCGGGAATGTCACGGAAGAGTCCCGGCATCTCTTATCGAACAGGCTCCCGCCTGGAGAGTTCAATTTCCGCGATTACCGGAGCATGATCGCTGGTTCCGAGTTCGGCAAGGACAAAGCACCGATTAATGCGGGCCGCGACGGAAGCGCTCGCAAGGATATAATCCAACCTCCAGCCGATATTCTTCTGGCGCATGCTGCGCCATGGGGGCCACCAGGTGAAGAGCCGATCGTTATCCGGATCCAGAGCGCGTCCCGCATCGACCAGACCGCCCCGGGCAAGCATCCGCTCGAATTGCTCGCGTTCATCCGGACGCTGGCCGATGGCGTTGGGTTTGCGTTCTTTGGGATGCACATCCATGTCGCTGCGCGTGACGTTCATGTCTCCGCAGAGAATCAGCGCCAGCTTCCGCGACCGGCATTCCGCAGCGTAGCTTTCCAGGGATTTGAGAAAACGCATTTTTGCGGCAAAATCCTTCCCGCCGTTGGGGACGTAAACGGAACCGATCACCAGATCCTCAACGCGAACGATCGCGATGCGTGTTTCAAAGTCGAAATCAGGATGTTCAAATTTCGGGGGCGCCTGCACCAGGTCGCGGCGTATATGAAGAGCCACTCCGGAGTATGCTCGTTCGCCGTGCCAGCAACACCAATAGTCTTGCATCTCGCTTAGAGACTCCGGCACCTGTTCGCGCGCGGCTTTGATTTCCTGCAGGCAGACGACATCGGGCCGGTCGCGGCGGATCCATTCGAGAACTTGATTCTGGCGGGCGCGAATGCCGTTTACATTCCAGGTTGCGATTTTCAAAACAGCCTCCGCGGATCAATCGCTTTCAATGTAGATTCTCTGCACGCGGGAAGCAATGCCGCACAGCATTTCATAGGGGATGCTCTGCAGCGACTCCGCCCAATCGGCAGCCGTTATGCTGCAGTCGCCTCCCGATCCCAAGAGAATCACTTCATCGCCCTCCCGAACCTCGGGCAAATCAGTCAAGTCCACCGTAATCATGTCCATTGAAACGGCCCCGATCACGGGAGCCCATTGGTTGCGAATGATCACCCTGCCGCGATTGCCAAAGCGACGATCAAATCCGTCCGCATATCCTACGGGAAGGATTGCCACTCTTGAGGGCCGCGAAACAACATATTTTCTGTTGTATCCGATCGGGTCTCCTTCTTCAAGGGATCGAATGGGGCCGACTCTGGTCTTTAGGGAAAGGGCCGGCAGGAGTTCAACCGGAGACCGCCGCGGGTCCGTCGCGTACCCGTAAAGAGCGAGTCCTGCTCTTATGCTCCAGCGCCGAAGGCTCTCAAAGTAGAGCAATCCGGCGCTGTTGGCGCAGTGAATTTCCCCGCAGTCCATGCCTGATTCCCGAATCGCGTCGAGCGCATGCTCAAACCGCCGGATCTGTTCCTGCGTAAATGAAGGGTCAGGCTCCTCCGCGCTGGACAAGTGCGTAAAAACGCCTTTGGGGGCAACGCGGCTTGCCCCGCTGAAAACGCGCAGGAACGTTTCAATGGAATTCCAACGAACGCCCAAACGAGCCATCCCCGTGTCCACTTTGATGTGGACGTAAGCCCGTTCGCCCAGATCTTCCGCGGCGGCTTCGAGCCCTCGCACGCCATCCGCGGTATCCACCGCGAGCGTAAGGCCATTTTCTATCGCCGCGGTTTCCTGTCCTTGCCACGTTGTTGTGAGCACCAGGATTTCCTGAGAAATGCCCGCCTGCCGAAGTCTAATGCCCTCCTCCACAAAAGCGACGCCAAACATCGTCGCGCCCGCGGCGGCCAGCGCGCGTGCAACCGGAAGCATGCCGTGGCCGTAGGCTTCCGCTTTTACTACCGCGATGATCCTGGGGTTCGCCGCCGGCGAAGCAGGCCGGCCGATATTTCCCGCAGTCAGGAGCGAAGCGAGCGTTCTGTAGTTTTTCGCCACCGCGCCGAGATCCACTTCCGCCCATGTGCGGCATGCGCCCCTCGGCCGGCTATCAACGGCCATCCGTCCCGGATCATTCTCTGATTTAGGATAATCCAATGCGCTATTCCTGATACAGGCTGTCGAATTTTGTGAACTGTTTACTGAAAGCAAGTTGTATGGATCCCGTCGGCCCGTTTCGTTGCTTCCCGATGATCAACTCCGCAAGCCCGCTGTTTTCTTCCGTCGGATTGATCATATCCTCGCGGTAAATAAACAGCACAATGTCGGCATCCTGCTCGATGGAACCCGATTCGCGCAGGTCTGAAAGCTGGGGCCGCCTCTGGTCTCCGTGCCTCGATTCGACAGCGCGGCTGAGCTGTGAAACAGCTATCAAAGGAAGATTCAGCTCCTTGGCTATCCCCTTCAACCCGCGCGAAATTTGAGAGATTTCCTGGGTGCGATTCTCATAGCGCTGGTTCGAACCGGACATCAGCTGCAGGTAATCCACAATAATAAGATCCAAGCCCCGCTCGAGCATCAGACGCCGCGATTTGGAGCGTACCTCCGGCACCGTAATGCCCGCCGTGTCGTCTATGAATATTTTCGCTTCCGAAAGATCCCCAGAGGTTTGGCTTAATTTGGCCCAGTCCTCCTTGCTCAGATATCCGGTGTTGATTCTATGCGCGTCGATTCTGGCTTCGCTGCACAAAAGCCGCTTTACGAGCTGCTCCTTGCTCATCTCGAGGCTGAAAATGCCGACGGTCTTATGCATGCGGATGGCGGCATGTTCGGCAATGTTGAGGCAAAGGCTGGTTTTCCCGAGTCCGGGCCGAGCCGCAATAATAATCAGATCCGAAGGATGCAGCCCCGCGGTCATCCGGTCCAAATCTACAAAACCGGTTTCCAGCCCCGTAACCGCAGCCTTCCGATTGGATATTTCCTCGATTTCCTTGAAAACATCGCTGACCACGGGCGCTACGGAAATAAAACCGGAACGAAACTGCTGGTTGGCGATGTCGAATACGGCTTTCTCAACATGCTGCAGGATTTCTTCCGCCGGATCCTCCCCCTGATAGCTCCGGGCCATGGTCTCGTTTGAAATCTGGATTAGCCGGCGCAGGGTCGATTTTTCCCTTACAATCCGGGCGTAGTGCTCAATGTTCAAAGCGCGCGGCAAGCCGTCGGTAAGGCCGGCCAGGTAGGCCGCGCCGCCTACGCTTTCAAGCTCGTCCGCCCGCTGAAGCTCTTCTTTGAGGGTAACCAGGTCGATAGGGCGGGAATTGCTCGTGAGATATAGCATTTTCTCGAAGACCTTTCGGTGGCTGTCGAGATAGAAATCCGCCGGTTTGAGGCTTTCGAAGACCGAAAGGAAGGCACTGTCATCGAGCAGAATGGCGCCCAGGATGGAGCGTTCCGCTTCGAGGTTATTGGGAAGCGTTTTTTCTAGGCTGATGTCGGCCATTTGGAATTACGAATTGCAATTAGAAACGGGATGAAAAGGGGCGGGGGACAATGCAAACAAGGCGGTCCCGCCGGCCCCCCAAGGAACCGGCGGTCCTTGCAATTTATCGAATACCGCAACATCAAAATGGAAAATGCCGCTCATTGTGTTGTGTATTCAGCCCACTCGCATACGTTACGGCAACCGCGAACGCGGGCATTTAGGCGGCCGGTTCGGGCTCGGATTCCACAATGACCCGGACGGGGACCGTCACCTCGCGGTGGAGCCGAATGGGCACTTGATATTCACCCACCGTTTTAATCGGCTCCTCCAGCTGAATTTTTCGCTTATCAATGTCGATCTTGTGAGTGACAAGGAAATCCGCGATATCCAGGGCCGTCACCGACCCGTAGAGAGAACCTTCTTCGCCGGCTTTCCGCTGGATAGTGACTGTAAGTTTTACGATATCCCGGGCAACAAGCGCAGCAGATTCCTTCTCCCGTTGGTCGCGGCGCGCATGAGCAAGCTTTTCCATTTCGGCAACCTTGATATTGCCCGGAGTAGCTTCCGCCGCGATACGCTTGGGAATTAAAAAGTTTCTTCCGTATCCGGCGGCGACCTTCACAATGTCGCCCGCCTTGCCCAATTTTTCAACATCCTGCTTTAAAATGACGTTCATTTTTCACCCTGTGGAAAGAGACTCTCAATCAGAAACGAACGGAAGGATGGCCATGTGCCTGGCGCGTTTGATAGCCTCCGCAAGCAAGCGCTGATGCATCGAGCAGACTCCGCTGATTCTCCTCGGCAATATTTTCCCCCGTTCGGGAATAAAATGACCCAGAAGTTTTGCATCTTTAAAATCGATATAGGTAATTTTTTCGGCGCAGAACTTACATACCCGCTTGCGCCGAACGCTGAATCTTTTTGGACTTGGCATTGTTCTAGCCTTTCTATCTTTAATGACCGCCTTTTTGCGGTTTGATTCCCGAACAGATCCCTAAATATCCGAAGGAAGAGCCTGATCGGATTCCTCAGCAAAGGAAGACTCCGGAGGTTTCTTAGACGCCTTTTTCTGCCTTGCCGCCTTGATCTTTTCAGAGCGCTTGACGTCTTGGTCTATTCGGACCGAGATGAAGCGGATAATGTAATCGGTCACCCTGAAACGCCGTTCCAGTTCCGCAATAGCGCCGCCGTCTCCCTCGATGGAGAGCACAATATAATAACCCTCCCGGAATTTCTTGATCTTATACGCCAGGGGCTTTTTCCCCCAATTGTCGACCTTGACCACTTTGCCGTTTTTGCCTTCTACTACGGTTTGAATGTGGCTTATAAAATTTTCCAGCTCCTCGCTGGCTAAAGTGGGAGCGGCAATAAAAACCACTTCATAATTTCTCACGGTTTTCTCCTTACTGCTTCACGCATTAAAAAACGACATTGTTCTGGCAACGCCCTCGCTGAGTATCGATTTGATGGCATTCCCCGCTTTCGCGATTGTATCTTCAAGCTCCGCTTGTTTTTCCGGAGGGAAATCAGACAAAACAAATTCCGCTTTATCCTCCGGCATCAATGGCTCTCCGATGCCTATCCGCACGCGAGCTATTTCTTCCGTTTTCAAGGAGATCAGAACAGATTCAATGCCCCGATGGCCTCCTGAAGCCCCGCGTTCGCGCACCCGGATTCGACCGAAAGGCAAATTCAAATCATCGACCACCAATAAAAGATCCTCCGGCTTGCGCTGAAGAGCCGAAAGCAGAAAATCAACAGCCTTCCCGCTATGGTTCATATAAACCGCCGGCTTTGCCAGCAATAGCCGGCGATCGTTGATTTCAATGCGGCAGATTCGGGAAAGCCAATGGTCCGACCAGATACCGGACGCCTCCCGCGCAAGGGCGTCCAACACCATGAATCCGATATTATGCCTGTTCCGCTCATACCGTTCGCCGGGATTCCCCAGCCCGACAATGATTTTGGCCAAATCTTCCGATTGTATGTCCTGCCCCCGCATCATCCTGCATCAAAGCGCCGGGAGGAAATGGCGCGCTATTGTTTCGCTTCGGATTTCGGAGTTTTGGGCTTTTGCTCCTCTTCCGCGGCTTCCTCAGCCTTGCCCTTTTTGACTAATTCGGGTTCCACCGGTTCAGCGACTGCTTCCTCCGGAATTTCTTCCTTCGTTGGAGGAACTATCGTGACGATGACGACCTCCGGATCGGAGAGCACTTTCACACGGCTATCGATCTCGAGATTTTTCACACGGATGTAGTCGTTAATCTTAAGCGCGCTGACATCCACCTTAATGGAATCAGGAATATCGGAAGGCAGGCACTCAACCTCAATGGAACGGGTGACGAAGTCCATAATGCCCCCGCTTAATTTGACTCCTTCTGCTTCTCCTACCAGCTCAATGCTAACCGTCAATTCGAGGGCCCGGTCCATCGCAATTTCAAGAAAATCGGCATGAATCAGATCCCCTTTGACGGGATCCATCTGGTAATCCTTTATCATCGCCGTGTTTTGCTCGGAACCGTCCACGCTTAAAGCAACGATGGTATTGCGGCCGGCATCCGAATAGAGGATATCTACGACATCCTTGGGATTGACGGAAACCACCACAGGTTGCTTCCCCGGTCCATAGATAACGGCGGGAATTTTACCAGACTTCCGGAGCCTTCTATTGGCGTTCTTTCCGCCCGCGGCCCGCGCTTGAGCTTCAATTACTGTTGGCATGTAATCCAACTCCTTCCTCGGAACCTTATAGGTCTCAGGGCCTTCAGAATCCCGGCTGAGCCAAGGTCCCGATGCCCGACGATTCGGCTCTAAACGAACAAATTACTTACGCTTGTTTCTTCATTGATATTCCGGATGGCGGTGCCCAGCAAACCGGCAACGGTTAAAACCTTCATGTTCGGCAGCAATTTTGCCGAGTTTAACGGGACCGTATCGGTCAGAATAATCTCCTCGATCGGGGCGTTTCTCAACCTTTCAATCGCAGGGCCGCTTAGAACCCCGTGAGTGGCGCAGGCGAAAATCCTTCCGACCCTCTTTTTCCTGAGCGCGTGAACCGTTTTTACCAGCGTGCCGGCCGTATCGATCATATCGTCGGTTATAATTACATTTCTTCCGCTTACCTGCCCGATCACATGAAGCACCTCCGCCTCGTTCGGCGCCGTACGGCGTTTATCCACGATGGCGAGATCCGCTTCCAACCGTTTGGCAAATGCCCGCGCGCGCTCTACTCCTCCCGCATCCGGCGAAACAATCGTTAAGTTCGGGATTTTAAGCTTCCTTAAATACTCAATCAGAACCGGAGCCGCAAACAAATGATCCACGGGTATATCGAAAAAACCTTGAATCTGGCCGGCATGCAGATCCATCGACAGGATCCGGTCCGTCCCCGCGGCCGTGAGCAGATCGGCCACAAGCTTCGACGAAATCGGGACGCGAGGTTTGTCCTTTCGGTCCTGACGCGCATAACCGTAATAGGGAATGACCGCTGTAATCCGCTTTGCGGAAGAGCGCTTGAACGCGTCAATCATAATCAGCAATTCCATGAGATTGCTGTTTACCGGGCAGCAGGTGGGCTGGATCAGAAACACATCCATGCCCCGGACGTTTTCCATAATCTGGCAATACAGCTCTCCGTCGCTGAACGCAGTCAGATTGATTTTCCCCAGAGGAATCTTCAGATGGGTGCATATGGCCTGCGCCAGCAATGGATTGGCATTGCCGGAAAAAACCTTCAACGTCCCGTTTATCCGTTTGTATCCGGACTTGATCATTCATCCACTCCAGGAGCTTGAAAATTGGCTGGGGCGGGAGGATTCGAACCTCCGAATGCAGGTTCCAAAGACCTGTGTCTTACCGCTTGACGACGCCCCAGCATTTATCACGGGATTACTTCAACCCGCATGCGTAAAGCCGGCGTTTACCCGAACAAATTTTGGAAATACTCAGCTCGAGAAAGGGTCTTCGCCGGAAACACCCGCCAATCGGCCCGTTGTGCATCCCGGGCGGTTGCGAGCGCTGACTCTTCATCGCAGAAGAATCCGAAGACTGATGATCCGCTGCCCGACAACAGTGCTGCTGTCGCGCCGCGCGATTCAAGAAAGCTTTTGGCTTCCATAATGGGCGGGTACGCAGCAAGGATCGCTGCTTCGAAATCGTTAAAGATCCCGGCCAGGATATCCCTGCCCATCTCCACCCGGCCGCAGAAATGATGAATTCTATGGTCCTCCAGGGATGAAGTCAATCCCAAATTCAGAGAGCGGTAGGCTTCCGCCGTTGAAATCTGCACTCCCGGAAAGATCACGACCAAGGGCATGCGCGGAATGTCCGGAAGCCCCCGGATGGTTTCTCCTTTTCCGGTTCCGAGCGCGGTGCCCCCGCCGAGGAAGAAGGGAACGTCCGAACCCAGGCTCGCTGCGAGAGAATTCAGCTCGGAATCGCTCATCTCCAGATTCCATAAACGCCGCAGCCCCAGCAAGGTTACGGCAGCGTTTCCGCTGCCGCCTCCCAGGCCGGCCGCCGCGGGAATTCTCTTTCTGAGAGTCATCATGGCGCCCCGGCTTTCGCCAAGCTTGGATACAAGCAAGCTTGCCGCTTTCCATACCAAGTTATCTTCCGGCGGTACTCCGGGCAGATTTTCGCAGCGGAGTTCCAGTCTGGGGGCGGGTTGAAACTCAAGCTCGTCAGATATATCAATACTCTGGAAGACGGTCTGGACATCATGGTAGCCGTCTTTACGGCGGCCGAGAACGGACAGCGCCAGGTTTATTTTTGCGAAAGAACGCGCTCGAAGGGGCGGGGACATTACTTTTTCGATTCTTGTTCCCGAAGGGTTTCCCGAATCATCTCAAGCTTTAGATGCACCTTCTTTATATCTTCCTGCTCCGTTTGGATTTTCACCGATTTCAAATAAAAATCCTGCGCCTTTTTCAGGTCGCCGGTCTTGAGATAGAGATCCCCTAGATGTTCGTCGATGACGGGATCGTTTCTGGCAAGCCGGTTGGCTTCAAGAAGGTATTTCTCCGCGTTTTCCAGGTCGTTCATCTTAAAGAAAGCCCAGCCCAGAGAGTCGAGATAAAAACCATTGTGCGGCTCGATCACTAAGGCATCCTTGACATATTGAAGCGCCTCCTCGAGACGAATCCCCCTGTCTGCAAGCATATAACCAATGAAGTTCAGGACGGCCGCGTTCTTGGGGTTGGTCTTCAGTATTTCTTTCAGCGTTGATTCCGCGCGGCCATATTCCTTTTGCTTTTCATAAATCTCCGCAAGGAGATATTGCAGCTTTTCATTGTTTGCGCCGTCGACATCCATGCTTTCGGCTTGACGCAAGATTTCCATGGCTTTGTCGTACTGCCTGCCCTGGATATGGATCCGGCTGACAAAAACATAAAGATCCATATCCTTTGGATTCGACTGAATCAGCTTTTCCAGAATTTTGACGCCTTCCTTAGGCTTTCCCGCATCCGCCAGAGTCTGAGCATAGATTGCTCCGATCTGAATGTCCTCCGGGTTCTTTTCGTATAGATTCCCGCCCAGTTGCATTGCTTTTTGAAATTGCCGGCTGACGCGGTAGGCATTCAACAGCTGAGTATTGGATTTGGGATCCATCTCGGCCATTTCCTGATATAGGGAAACAGCTTTTTCGAATTCCCTCAACTCCATATAATTGGCAGCCAGATGCTGTTGGAACAAAAGCCGGTTGGTCTTCTCCACCTCATTGTTATTTCCGGTCTTTTCGACAAGGTAGGAAAACATCTCGACAGCCTCTTCGTACCGGCCGCTTCCTTCAAGAGCATTTCCAAGATAAAACCGGGCTTCGCTGTCTTCCGGGTTCACTTCCAACATCGATTGCAGCGTTTCGATTGCTTCTGCAAGTTTGTGCAATCCTATTTGCGCGCGGGCCTGCAGAATGCGCGAAGTCCTGTCCACATTTCCATCGGCTATGGAAACTTCGTCCAAAACATTGAGGGCTTCGCCGTATTCGCCCGCGTTCACATAAGCCTCGGCCAGCCTGAGGTTTACGGCCATCCTGTTTCCGACAATCTCGAGGAGTTTTTTATAGACAGCGGCAGCATCCGTATTTTTGCGCAGCTTCATATAAAGCTCGCCCAGGAGCGAAAGGCTTTCGGCGGAATCCGGCTGTATTTGCAATCCTTTATTAAGGTATTCGACGGCTTTTCCCAAATTCCCGCTTTGGTGGTAATATTTGGCGATTTCCCGGTAGCCGTAATCGGAGCCGCGCAGAAAATCCTGAAGCTTTTCATAAGCCTCAATAGCTTTTTCCGGTTCGTTGTTTTCAAAATAGGCTCTACCCAAGGCATAATAGACGCGTTCGTCTTCGGGTATCAGCTCTTTCAGCTTTTCCAGCTCCCGAATCGCCTGCGTGAGACCTTCCCCTGGGGAATTCCCCGGCTCTACGGCTCGGAAATAAATATTTGCGAGGAACCAATGCGGCTCCGGATCCTGCGGATCCAGCCGAGCGGCTTCATGCGCATGTTCCAGGGCTTCGCCGTGATTGCCCAGTTTCCACAGAATGCCGGCCATATCCAAATGGATTTGAGCGTTGTCGCGGTTATATTTCAGAGCAGCTTTCATTTCCGAAAGAGATTCCGCCAAGTCGCTCCTGTTTTCATGCCATTTTGCCAGGGAGTAATGGTAATAACTGAGGGCCCGATTCGGCTCAATCTGCTCTTCGATCTCCCTGTCGATATTGATGGGCGCGGGAGTCTGGATCGGTTTTTTCTGAGCATAAGCGGAAAGACAGACGGAAACCAGTCCGACACCGACAGCGATGGCTCTTCCAGAGTAGAAATGACCGAAGAACTTCATAAACCGCTTGATCCTTTAATCCGCAGAAAACAATTGCGTTTATCATTATGGCATATACCATTCAGCGTTTCCAGCGTTCGCGTCCGGCCCTTCAAACTCCCGGATTGCGATTTTTTTGGCTCAAATGAACCCGGGGCAATTAGACATGGAGAGCATCGAGAACCGTGAGGGAACGGTTCCCTGACGGCTAAATACTATCTGCAAATAAATATTATCGGGAGGTAAAGAGATGATGCCGCAAAGAACAAAAATCGCCTGTGCGCTTGTATTGTGTCTGGGCCTGGTATTCAGTTCGGTTTCCGTCCTGGCCCAGAAATCCGGCCCC
Source organism: uncultured Acidobacteriota bacterium (assembly GCA_964506795.1). Lineage (GTDB taxonomy): Bacteria > Acidobacteriota > UBA6911 > UBA6911 > UBA6911 > UBA6911. The sequence goes on from CAZDMR010000067.1 coordinate 11,726, forward strand.
GTCGCTTCGGAAAAGATCAATCTGAATACGGCTTCCGCGGAGCAATTGCAAACTCTCCCCGGGATAGGACCTTCAACGGCAAAAATGATTGTGGATTACCGGGCAAAAATCGGCAAGTTCAGCCGCATTGAAGAGATCATCAACATTAAGGGAATAGGTGAAAAGAAGTTCCAAAAAATAAAGGACCGCTTGACACTTTAAGGCGCCGGCGGCGCGATGGCGGGATAGCCAAAAAAACGAGGACCGGAGCCGCCGGGATTGCTCCCTGTGGCTGTCCGCTATTCGCGGCCGCCGAGCGCATGTTGCCGAGTGCTTCAATTGAATATCAAATGGGGATGGAGGCGGACCCAGCGCGCAGGTTGCGAAACGGGAGGAGTGAATGCCTGGATTCGCCGTGCCAGGGCGATCAACTCCCCGGATTCATCCATTAATCGAAAGGCTTCCGATTCCCAATCGGCTGTAATGAGGTTCAAATCCATCCCATTAAGAAGCTTTTTCTTATCTCCGTCCGAAATGGTTATTGCGGGCATCTCAGGG
>CAZDMR010000067.1:12272-18781 GCA_964506795.1 uncultured Acidobacteriota bacterium
AAGATGGCGCAAAGGAATGATTTTGTCGAGAAAGAACTCACGGGGACGAAACTGCTGGCCCTCGGTTAATGAAACAGCCGTTTCGATGAGGAATTCCCCGCTGCGCGTGCGGCGTAGACGAACAAGATGCGCCCCGCAACCGTAATCCGCGCCGATATCATGGGCCAAGCTTCGCGCGTAGGTTCCGGCGGAGCAGGAAAGCTCGAATTCCACTTCGCTTTGATTCACCTGGAGCAGCTTCAATGCCTTGATCATAACCGGCTTTGTGGACGGAGCAATCGCAATCCCTTTGCGCGCATATTCGTACATGGGTTTGCCGCGCACTTTTTTGGCCGAATAGGGCGGCAGCGTTTGATGAACTATGCCGTGGTAGCGGCCAAATATTTCCTGAAGCCGCGATTCATTCAATTGGGGATGCGAATCTTCCCCAAGAGGTTCCCCGTCCAAGTCAAACGTGTCGGTAGCAAAGCCGAAGCGCATGATTCCGTGATACACCTTGTCGGAGGCCAAGAAGTAGTTCGTTAAACGCGTCGCGCGTCCCAGCATGAGGGGCAGGACGCCGGTGGCGAAAGGATCCAGCGTTCCGGTGTGTCCTACTTTTTTGATTCTGGTCAAATTTCGGATTTTCGCCACCACGTCGTGGGACGTCCACCCGGACGGTTTGTCTATGATGATTACTCCGTCCACGCCTCTTTTTTTAGCGGTTGTGGATTTCGTCGATGAGTCTGTCAATGTGCTCCCCGTAATCTTGAGATGTGTCCTCCACGAAAACGATATCGGGCACGGACTTCATGCGAATCCGCCGGCCCAGCTCGCGGCGCATCCAGCCGGTTGCATGATTCAAAGTCGCCAGACTTTCATCTCTCTCATGCTCGGGGCCCATCAGCGAGATATAGATCTTGGCATGGCTGAGGTCGGGACTCATCCGGATCCCCGTAACAGTAACAAAGCCGACCCTGCGATCCTTCATATCGCGGGATATCATCAGGCTTACTTCATGCTGAATTTGCAGCCCGAGTCTTTGGGGCCTTCGCGATGGTTGCATGATCAGAACTCAAGGATCAATATAGGAAACTTGGCAGTCGACCAGAAAGTCCTGCAGAATGTTCTCCGCTTCCCGGACAAACTGCTGGGTGACGCGCTCCAAGACAGCGTTGTCGGAGCCTACCGTTACTGCCGCCAGCTTCGCGCGCTGCCACAAGTCCTGGTACTCCATTTCGGCAATCGAAAAATTGCAGCGGGCGCGCAAGCGATCCTGAGCCTTGCGCAAAACCATCCGCTTCTCTTTGAGCGATTGCGAATAGGGGAGGAAAAGCTCAAGGGTGCAATAGGCTATGGGCATTGTAAAATTTGCAATTTACGATTGGCCCGTCACAAAGACCGTTCCCATACATCCCGGCCCGACGGCCAATTGCAAACTAAAGCGAGGTGGGTTGTATTTTTTCTATAATATAAGCTTCTATAATATCGCCCACTTTGACATCGGAAAAGTGTTCAAATCCAATGCCGCATTCGAATCCCGATTTGACTTCCGAAACGTCATCTTTGAATCGGCGCAGAGAACTGATTTTCCCTTCGTGAACCACGGCATTGTCCCGCAGCAGCCGCGCATCGACATTTCGTTGGATAACGCCGTCAAGTACGTAGGACCCGGCGACAAGTCCGAATTTGGGGACCCGGAACGTGTCGCGGACTTCCGCGCGCCCCAAATACTTTTCTTTAGTCAGCTGGTCCAGCATGCCGATCATGGCCGCCTTGATTTCGTTAGTCAAGTTATAGATGACTGTATAAAGCCGGATTTCGACTCCTTCGGCATTTGCAAGCTCCTGGGCTTTGCGTTCGGGCCGGACATTGAATCCGATGATAATGGTATTTGAAGCCGATGCAAGCAGCACGTCGGTTTCCGTTATCGCCCCTACTCCGCTGTGCAGGATTTTCACTTTAGCCTTGTCCGTGCTCAATTTTTGCAGCATGTCCAGAACCACTTCCACGGAACCCTGCACATCGCCTTTTACGATCAGGGGGAGTTCTTTTACCGTGCCCTCCCGCATCTGTTCATAGAGAGCCTGAAGCGAAAGGCGCGCCGTTTTCCGCAGCGATTGTTCCCGCGCTTTGGCTTGCCGGTAATCAGCCACCTGCCGCGCCTTGGCTGCATCCTTGAAAACCTGGAATACATCGCCCGCCATCGGCAAATCCTGCAGCCCCTGGATCTCTACAGGAGTTGAGGGGCCGGCGGAAGTGATGTTCGCGCCGCGATCGTTGGTGAGCGCTCGAATGCGCCCGTGCACCGAGCCTGCTACCAACGAATCTCCGAGTTCCAGCATGCCGTTCTGCACAAGCACCGTGGCAACGGGGCCGCGCCCTTTATCGACTTTGGCTTCCAGCACAACCCCCGACGCCAGGCGCTTGGGATTCGCTTTGAGATCTTTAAGATCGGCGACCAGAAGTATCATTTCCAAAAGCAAATCGATATTTGTCTTTTGCTTTGCAGAAACGGGAACCGTCACCACATCTCCGCCCCAATCCTCGGCCAAAAGTCCCTGTTCGGAGAGCGCCTGTTTAACGCGGTCGATTTGAGCCCCCGGCTTGTCGATTTTGTTGATCGCGACAATGATAGGGACATTGGCTGCTTTGGCGTGGTGAATGGCTTCAATCGTTTGAGGCATTACGCCGTCATCGGCAGCCACCACGAGGATGACGATATCCGTTGCCTGAGCCCCGCGGGCGCGCATCATAGTAAAAGCCTCGTGCCCCGGCGTATCGAGAAAAACAATGCTCCGATCCTTGATATCCACCTGATAAGCCCCGATGTGCTGCGTGATGCCGCCTGCCTCCATGGCCGTTACATTTGTTTCTCGAATGGCATCCAGAAGAGACGTCTTCCCGTGATCCACATGGCCCATGATGGTTACGACCGGCGGCCGCGGCTCGTGGTCTTCGGGTTTATCCGCTACCTCCTGCTTTGCTTCAGCCTCCTGTTCGAAGCTAATCACTTCGGCGCGGAATCCAAACTCCGCGCATACCTCCCTTGCAGCCTCCACATCGAGGGTTTGATTGATGGATGCAAGAATCCCTTTGGAAATGAGCTTTTGGATGATGTATTTGGATTTGATATCCATTTTTTCTGCAAGCTCTTTGATCGTCACACCTTCAGTAATAGCCATAGGTTTATAGTCTTCGGGAGAAACCGGCGGCGGCGGCGGCAGCTTAATGATTTTGGCTGCTCTTTCGGGGGCTTCTGCCTTCCCTATTTTCTTCTTTCGCAAAATCCTGGGAGGCACAGCTCCTCTAGGCGGCAGAGGCTTTTCTTCCCGAAGCCCTTTTAGTATCCGATCGGTGATTTCGGGCTTCGCAAGTTTCTCCGGGCTTGTCCGCATCAGAATCTTGGTCTTTGCCTTCGGCACCATCATCTTCTTCGCCACAGTTCCAGGATGGGCCGCAGGTTCTCTGGCCGGCCCCGTCGGAGAAACCGCAGCAGAAGGCTTTGCCGATTCTTTCGGCATTGGTTCTTGAATGGGAGTAGGTTCGGGTTTCGCTTTTGCGGCAGGAGCCTCAGGTTCCTGGACCGGGGCGGCTTTTTCTGCCGATTCAGGCCCAACCTCAAAAGGCTTTTCTGCGGCCTGCGGCGGCACGGGTGCGGCAGAAGCGGCTTCCGCCGGCGCCTCCGGCTTCTGCACGGCGGCTTCAACAGGAGCTGTTTCGCTCGGCGGCAGCTCCGCCGGTGCTTCTTCCGCGGACTTGGCGGCTTCCAGCTGATCGACGAGTTCAGCGGATTCCCGGTCGTAGTGTTTTCTACCCTTGCGAGGCGCGAGGGAAATCTTGGGGGCGGTTTCCTCCGGCTTTTCAGCTACGGCTTTTTCGGCTTTGGCTTGTTTTTTTGCCTTGCGGGGGGCTGCCGCTTTTGCGGCGGCACGCTTTGCCGGCGCACCGGCCGCCGCTTTCCCGGCCGATTTTTTCTCCGACTTTTTGGCGGCATCCGCTTCCTTTTTCTTCTCCGCTTCCAGCGCCTTAATTTCTTCGGCCTCTCTTTGGGAGAGTATTTTCTTGCGGATGGTCTCGGCGAAACTCGCATCAATCGTCGCAGTGGGCGAAAAAACATACAGCCCGAGACGCTTCAGTTCAGCGAGGACTATCTGGTTCTTTACTGAACATTCTGTCGCCAGTTCTGCGACGGTTATTTTATCCATTTACGCAAAGACCTCTGTCACACTGGGAATCCGGTTGTTCAAATCAATCGATCATCTTAATCAATGCGACCGTTGTTTGCAACCGGCTGATTCGGCTCAACACGGACCGATTTTCCCGGCAATCCGCCCTATTTTTCATCGTCCGAGGCTGTCGAGGCAGCAGTATCAGGAGATTCCTCTGGGACGTCTTCGGCTTCTCCAGCGCTTTCCGTATCGATGCTTCCGCTTTCAGCCTTGCTCTCTTCCGCAGTTTCCGATTCTTCCTCGGGACTTGTCTCTTCGGCAGCCTCCTCGTCCCCTTCGGTTTCCGCGGAGGCTTGAATCGCCGTGGGCACTTCTATCCCCTCCGGCACCTCAATTTCCACCTCTTCAAATAGGTCTCTGGCAGCCTCCATTATCTTGGCCGCTGTTTTATCCCCGATCCCGGGAATTTCCATCAGCTTGTCCAGCCCTAATTCCAAGATATTTTCTACATTCTCGATTCCCGATTCCCGCATCCGCTCGATCAGCTTGTCGCTTATTCCCTCCAGCTCGTTCAGCGCCGTGGACGAGGAAGTCAGCGATTCCATAACGCTGAGCACTTCTTGCTTCTTCTGCTCCTCGCTCTTGACATCAATCTGCCATCCGATCAATCTCGAGGCCAGCCGCACATTTTGACCTTTTTTGCCGATAGCGAGGGACTGCTGCTTTTCTTCCACAATCACTTCCATCCGCTTTTCGATGTTGTCAACGACGATAACTTTTGAGATCTTCGCCGGATTCAAAGCATTCGCCGCGTATTGCGCGGGATCCTCGGACCACTGAACAATATCGATTTTTTCGCCCCGCAGCTCCCTTATGATTGAATTGATCCGAGATCCCTTCATTCCTACGCAGGCTCCGACCGGATCCACATCGCGGTCCAGCGAGGCGACGGCCACTTTGGCGCGGTCTCCCGGTTCATGCACAGCGCTTTTCACAACAATCGTGCCGTCATAAATCTCGGGGATTTCCATTTCAAACAAGCGCACAAGCAATTGCGGATCGGTTCTCGAAAGAATTACCTGGGGCCCCTTGGCGACAGGGAGTACCTTCACGATAACCGCGCGAATCCGCTCCCCCTGCTTGTATGTTTCCGCCCTGGATTGCTCGCGCAGAGGAAGCAGCGCCTCTGTTTTGCCTATATCTACAATTATGTCCGGGCCTTCGAAACGCTTCGCCACGCCGTTGACCATCTCGCCGATCTTCTCGGAGTATTCGTTGAAAATGTTCTGCCTCTCCGCTTCGCGAACCTTCTGCAAAATCACCTGTTTTGCAGTTTGCGCCGCGATCCTTCCCAGAACATCCGTCGGCTTTGGAAGCTCAACCGTATCGTCGACTTCCAGTGTTTCATCTATTTCTTTCGCTTCGGCCAGCGATATCTCCAGACTTGGATTTTCAACGGTTTCAACCACGCGCTTTACCGCAAAGATTTCGACTATGCCGGTTTCCGGATCAAAGCGGGCATTGATGTCTTCGGTTGTTTTGTAATACTTTCGCGAGGCAGCCACCATCGCATCTTCCAACGCGCTGATGATGATCTTCGGATCGACGTTTTTCTCCTTGCTAATTTGTTCGATCGTTTGAGCAATGATGTTAGACATATTCAGGCCCCCTGTGGCCTCATGCTTAAATCAGGTATTAAATTGGCCTTTTCGATGTCCGCTAAAGCAATTTTGACCTGTTTCCCAGGCGCCACTTCAAGCTTCAGCTGATCATCAGCCACGCCTATAATCTTGCCTTTGAAGTTCCTTTGCCCCTCGTGCTGCGTCCGTGTCCTCACCTTGGCATTCTGACCGCTGAAACGCAGAAAGTCCGATTGTTGAAGCAGCGGACGGTTGACTCCGGGCGATGAAACTTCCAATACGTAGCTGAACGGGATCCAATCCTCCACATCCAGCGATACCGAAAAACGTTTGCTGAACCGTTCACAATCATCAAGAGAAATTCCGCCGGGCTGATCGATATATGCCCTGACAACTGATCGGCTTCCTTCTCCTTTTACCTCGACGAGGACCACTTCCATCCCCATAGAGGCGGCAATCTGCTTCGCCAAATCAGTAATCCTGCTTTCCAGGCATTGGCGCTGGCTGCTATCTAATCCTGCCATTTTCACCCTAAACAAAAAAAGTGGGCCCAAGCCCACTTTATACAAAAGCAGCGATGAAAGTATACTTGACCGGGATTGAAATAGCAACTACCGCCCTGCATTTCCGATGCGTTGCACAACGAAGCGGCTGCAGACAGATTTGGAAATTCCCGGCCGGGCGGAGCGGCGCGAGAATGAACCCGGATTAATGGGTA
>CAZDMR010000068.1:0-18619 GCA_964506795.1 uncultured Acidobacteriota bacterium
TGCTCTTTTTCCAATCCGGTGACGAAGCGGTTTAGAGGATCTATTACGGAGACTCTTATAAAAACATTTTCTACCGCTACTTTGAACAGCGGCCCACGCGAGTGCCTCTGATTCTGGCCGAAAAGCTCAAAAGGTAGATAGAGGCAAGCGGCTGTAAGCCATATAATTAAGGGAATATGCCATTTCACCGATCTGCCCCGGTCCTGGTATTGTTTAAAACACCATCCTAAAAAAAGTTTAGCAGACGGCAATGCCGAGTCAAGGGCGACTACTCCGGATTCAGGCGATCCAGAAAATCCAGCCCGACAAGAATCTCTCTGGGCTTTGATCCGTCGGCAGGGCCTATGATGCTGTTGTGGTACATCATATCGATAAGCTTCGCGGCTCTCCCGTAACCGATGCTGAGTCTTCTTTGAAGAAGGGAAGTGGAGGCGCGGCCTTCGGTGACAACCACCCGCACCGCGTTGTTGTAAAGACTGTCCTGCAAGCCGGGATCCATAGGGTTTCCGGCTTCATCCAGTTCTTGCTGTCCATAACTCAAAACAGAATCGTCGTAGGACGGGCGGCCTTGCTTGCGAAGATTTTCCACAATCGCCTGGGCTTCCTTTTCGCTTACATAGGCTCCGTGAATTCTTGTCAGGCGCGATGTCCCCGGAGGGATAAACAGCATATCCCCGTTGCCCAATAGCTGCTCCGCTCCGTTGCAGTCGATGATAGTTCGGGAGTCCACCTTTGAGGCCACTTTAAATGCGATGCGGCAGGGGAAATTGGCCTTGATGATGCCGGTAATCACGTCCACGGACGGCCGCTGGGTGGCAAGAATAAGATGAATGCCGACAGCGCGCGCCATTGCCGCGAGACGGGAGATGGATTCCTCGACTTCTTTGGATGAGATCATCATTAAGTCCGCCAATTCATCGATGACGATGACCAGATAAGAAAGCGGTTTCTCGTATTCATCGGTCTCATTATCAAGGAAGGATAACTGTGTGCCGGAGGAGCGCACGAGGTTGTTATAGTGATCGATATTTCTCACGCCGCGGCGAGCCAGTTTTTTATACCGGAGTTCCATCTCGTTGGTCGCCCAGCGGAGGGCATTGGCCGCCTCCGCGGGATCGGTTACGATTGGAGTCAGCAAATGCGGGATATCCACATAAAGCCCCAGTTCAAGCCGCTTGGGATCGATGAAAATAAAACGAACTTCCTCTGGAGTCGCTTTGTAGAGAATGGAAGTAATCATGCAATTGAGCGCGACGCTCTTGCCGGCTCCCGTAGCTCCCGCAATCAGCAAATGCGGCATGCGCGCGAGGTCGGTCATAAAAGGACTGCCGTTAATCAGCTTTCCCAATGCCAGCGTAAGGCGCGAGGGAGATTTGAGAAAGGCGTCCGATTCTATCAATTCGCGCAGCATGATGGTTTCGCGCTGGCTGTTCGGGACTTCAATCCCAACCGTCGCTTTTCCGGGGATTCGATCAATGCGAATGGATTCCGCCTTGATTCCGAGGCAAAGATCATCTACAAGCCCGGTAATCCTGGAGTATTTGATTCCGGCATCCGGTTTGAATTCAAAAGTGGTGACCACGGGGCCTGGATGTATCTGAGTGACACTCCCGGTGACGCCGAATTCGGCGCATTTAGCCGATATTTTGCGGGCCAGTTCCACAAGCTCCGTTTCGCTGACCGGGAAGGAGTTTTCGGCGGGGCTCAAAAGCTCAACCGGCGGCAAAACAAACTTGCGGAATCGCGGCTTTTCGAGGGCAATGGATTGAGGCTGAGGAGGCTCTGCATCATCCAATTCGGATTCCTGAATCACCGGCGCCGGCCGGTCGCTGGACGTTAAAGAATCGATTTTTATGGGTGCAGGCCTGGGAGTTAGATCCAGCGGGGGAGGATTCGGAGGGGGAATATTCACGACTGTGCGCACAGGCTTGCGGCTTTTCATCCATTTTCGGATCTTTTCCGGAATCCCCGGTTTAAGAGAAAAAGATTTTTTGCCGATCCCTGTGAAAACATTTTCCAAGGATAATGATGTGCCGGCCAAAATTCCAAGAATCAATGCTCCCAAAACCACGATTGCAGTGCCGGTCCAATTGAGATTGGGCAGCAGCGTGTCCGCTATCAAAACACCGGTTAGGCCTCCGGGCATAAAGTTTACATCGAAAAAATCCATGGGCAGCAGCTGGAGGGCGGCACAGCTGGCCGCGATAATGAGGCAAAACCCGGCAGTTCTAAAACCAGGCGAGTGTATCGGCCTGCCGAAAATAAGCTTCCAGCTCAAGATTAATAGAGGGATAACCAGAAGGAATGCAGAGAAGCCGAGCGCCTGAAAAAGAAAATCGCTGACGTAGGCTCCGAGCTTGCCTATTTTGTTGTCTACGACTGTTTCGAGCGACAAAGCGTTGAAGCTGGAATCGCGTGGATTGTGAGAAACGAGGCAGAGCAAAAGTAATACTGCAGCTAGGAACAGTAAAAAGCCTATGAATTCATGTTTTTTGGCGTTCATTTCGCTGAAAATTTATATTTATCCAATTGCTGTCAGATTTCAATAATGACCGGTACAATCATGGGTCGGGTCGCGGTCCGCTTTCGGAAATAACGCTTAAGTTCGGAACGAATAATTTCGGCAAGAACGACGGAATCCTCGCGCTCCTCTTGCGAACACTCCTCGATCGCTTTGATAACAATTTGGCGCGCTTCCGTAAAGAAGGCGGCGCCGTTTTCCTCATGGATGTGGCCTCGGCTTACAATCTCGGGGATTCCTTCCACGAGGCCAGTGGCTCTGTTGACGGCAATCACCGCCAGAATTACTCCCTCTTCGGAAATATGCTGGCGATCGCGGACCACGACCTCGTCCAATTCGGCCATTGCGCCTTTATCGATCAGGCGTCTTCCCACCGCGGCTTTACCTTCGAGGCGGACTCCGTCGCCTTCAAGAACGATAATATCTCCGGTTTCTGCAATTATAATTCTATCTCTTGGGATTCCGACTTCCTCCGCGAGAAGAGCATGCGCATATAATTGCCGGTATTCGCCATGCACAGGTATAAAAAAACGCGGCTTGGTAAGATTGAGCATAATCTTCAATTCTTCCTGGCTGGCATGACCGGAAACATGCACCATCCAGCGGCTTTCATCGTACACGCGCGCGCCCCGGCGACAGAAATGATTCACGAGACGCGACACGCGGCCTTCGTTTCCCGGGATGACTCGCGCGCTGATGATCACGGAATCGTTTTCTTCAATGGTGAAATTTTTGACTTTGTCGAAAGCAAGCCGTGTAAGAACCGCCATAGGTTCTCCCTGGCTGCCGGTGCTGAGAAGAATAATCTTATTGTCGTCAATGCGATCCGCTTCAGATATGTCCGCCAAAACTCCGGCGGGTATGTTCAGGTATCCCAAGTCGGAAGCTATTGCAATGTTTTGCTTTATGCTTCGGCCGAGGGGCACCACTCTTCGCCCGAAGTCTCTGGCGAGGTCGAGAACAATCTGAATGCGATGAATGCTTGAAGCAAAGCAAGCAAAAACGATTTTTCTTCGGCTCAAATAGAAGATTTGTTCAAGGTGACGACGGACATAGATTTCAGGCGGAGTAAAACCGGGGCGCTCGCTGTTGGTGCTGTCGCTGAAGAGGGCCAACACCCCCTGTTCTCCGTAATTTGAGAGGAGAGCTAAATCGGTGAGCTTGTTGTTGAGTGGAGAGGGATCAAGTTTGAAGTCTCCCGTGAAAATAACGGTGCCGATAGGCGATTTTATGGCCAGGCCGATGCTATCCGCGATGCTGTGAGTCACGCTAAAAGTCTCAATATGCATCTCGCCGAAATCAAACATTGAATGCGGTTGGATACTGTGAAGCTGTGCTTGATCCAGCAATCCGTTTTCCTGCAGCCTGCCTCGAGCGAAACCAAGCGTAAGGGGCGTGCCATACACCGGCACCGGGATATCTTTTAAAAAATAGGGAAGGGCTCCGATGTGATCCTCATGACCGTGCGTCAATAGCACGGCACGGACATTCTCTTTGTTCTCAATAAGGTACGCAAAATCCGGGATCACCAGATCCACGCCCAGGAGGTCATCGCGCGGAAACATCAATCCGGCGTCCACCACAACGATGTCTTGTCCATAGCGGACGGCCATCATGTTCATGCCGAATTCCCCCAATCCTCCCAGGGGAATGATGCGCATCTGATTATCTATCATCACTGCATCAGCCTGTTAATTAACGGCGAAGTATAGCCCAGAGAATCGTTTAATGGAATATGTTTCGAAAGGCAAAAAATCAATCTATCCGCATTAAGAATTTTCAGTTGAAACCGGCGGAAGTCATCCTGCCGAAAGATGGTTGCGGCGCGGCCGTTACTGGACATAATCCGGGATTAAAGCCTTCCAAGATCTATGGAACCGGACTCCAGGGAAAAATCGTAAATCGTCTGTGCGAGCTTTTCATACTCGGCGACTGAAAGCTGCTCGGCTCGGCGTGATTCGTCGATGCCCGCTCTCTTTAACAATGTTTGAGCAAACTTCCCGAAGGCTGAATGTCGCTCTAAAGAATTTCTTAGCGTTTTGCGTCTGTAGGCAAAAGCCGCCTTGGCGGAGGCTTCGAAACAAGCTTCCAGATTGAGCTTGCGGCGAATCAATTTCGGCCGCAGGCATACCAATGCTGAAGATACTTGCGGGCGAGGAACAAAACAGGCGGGTGAAACCGTGAAACCTAATTGAACCTCTGCATAATACTGGCAGAATACGGATAGAAAACCATATACCCGCGAGCCGGGGTTTGCGACTAAGCGTTGAGCGACTTCAAGTTGGAGCATGAAATACATATCCGCAACGGGCATCCGGAGGCGAAGCAGACGCTCAATAATGGCGGTACCGATGTTGTAAGGAAGATTACCGACGACGCGGATTTTTTGTCCGCTCGGAAGACGGCCGGAGAGGAGCTTCGCAAGATCCAGCTGCAGGATATCAGCCTGGATCGCTTCAGCGGACTTGAAGGGATTTAAGGCCTTTTCTAGAAAAGGGATACAATCCCTATCGAGTTCGACCGCAAGAACGCGCGCTCCGCTCTCCGCCAAGAGTATGGACAAAGCTCCATCTCCCGCGCCAATCTCAACAAAAAAATCGCCGCCGGCAGGTTTTATCCATTGGATGATACGCTTTAAAACTCCCGTATCCCTTAGAAAATGTTGCCCAAATCGCCTTTTGGCGCCGGGATCATTAAACTTGACAAGGCTTGAACCCCCACCCATAATGACTTTCTATTTTAGCGGGGAAGCGGCTTGCCTTCAATCGGGTTGGGGATTAATAATGAGCGGAAAAGTGGCAGAGGTCGGCGATCAAGACTTTGAAGCCGAGGTCCTGGATTCTCCGATCCCGGTGCTCGTGGACTTCTGGGCCGCTTGGTGCGCTCCGTGCCGGATGCTTGACCCGATAATAGAAGCCATCGCGGAGGAGTACGGCAGTCAGGCAAAGGTGTTCAAATTGAACGTAGATGAAAATATCATGGTAGCCGGAAGATACAACATCAAGGGAATTCCTACTCTTTTGCTTTTCAAAGACGGTGCTGTGAAAGAGCAGATTATAGGGAATACCACCAAAGGCGTAATCTCCAGAATGATAGACAATTATTTGGAAACCAGTGTCCGACAATAAGTCGTCTCCCCATGCAGAAACGCATACAAAAGGACGTCGGAACAAACAGCATTTTTGCAGTGCGGTCAAGAAGCGGCCGCACGGTGGATATTGATCATTACCATCCGGAATTTTTCTAATGGCCAACCTGATAGTCGTTGGAGCCCAATGGGGCGATGAGGGCAAGGGTAAAATTGTTGATCTGCTTACGGACCATTTTGACATAGTGGCGCGTTATCAGGGCGGACACAACGCCGGCCATACGGTAATAATCGACGGCCGAAAATATATCCTCCATCTGATCCCGTCGGGGATCCTGCATCCTCAAAAGTTATGCGCAATCGGAAACGGGGTGGTCATTGATCCCATTGCCTTGAAAAAGGAGATTGATGATTTAGCGGCAGCGGGGATTGATTGCCGGGGAAGGCTTTTCATAAGCGATCGCGCCCATGTGATTTTGGAATACCATCGGATCGCAGAAAAAGGCGACGAGGATCGGAGAGGGAAGGAACGGATCGGCACCACCAACCGGGGAATCGGCCCGGCCTACGAAGACAAAATGGGACGGCGCGGATTGCGAATCTGCGACCTGAACAATCCAGGCGCGCTGCGGCGCAAGCTGGAAGAGAACAACAGGATAAGAGCGGCGGCGTTTCCTTCCCGAACAGATTCTCCGAATATCGATGCAATCTATGAGAGCATGAAGAATTTAGGAGAAGAGCTGTCGGAATATATGACGGATGTGGCGGATTTTCTCAATCGAAGCATCGATGAGGGCAAGAACGTGCTTTTTGAGGGAGCCCAAGGCACGCTTCTCGACGTCGATCATGGAACATACCCGTTTGTCTCAGCTTCCAACGCTACTGCGGGAGGCGCTTGCACCGGGACCGGCGTCGCTCCCACCCGAATCGACGGAGTCATAGGAATTTCAAAGGCTTATACAACACGCGTCGGCGAGGGGCCTTTCCCGACCGAATTAAACGGCGCGCTCGGAGAACAAATACGCCGGCGGGGACAAGAGTTCGGATCTTCAACCGGAAGACCGCGGCGGTGCGGCTGGTTTGATTCCATGGTGGCGCGGTATTCCTCCATGGTCAACAATCTGGACAGCTTGGCGATCACAAAACTCGATGTTCTCGATGAGCTTGAGGAAATTAATGTGTGTACCGGATACCGCTATAAGGGCGGCCTGCTTGAAAAATTCCCTGCGGATATCCATGTATTGGGGCAATGCCGGCCGGAATACACGGCTTTTAAAGGGTGGAGGCAAAATACGGCAGGCATACGAAGATATGAGGAATTGCCGGCTGCGGCAAAGGATTATCTGGCCCGCCTGGCGGACCTTTTGAAGACGGAAATTTCCATGGTTTCCACCGGACCGGACCGAAAGGAAACAATTATTACATCTCCTCATTCCCGCCTCCAGTCCTGGATTTCCCTTTATCCCCAATAACCTCGGTTCAGTTTCTCCGATTCTCCGCTGCAATCTGTACAGCGGCGCGGCAGTCGGGTATTATAAAAAGCGCGCGCTTTTAATCGGTCTCGAGCAAGATATCGTCGAATGCCGGAACGGTTTTTGTTCGGGCCCGGCGGTTGAAGCTACTCGCTGTGCTTTGAAGCGTGCGATTGGGTTTTTATAAAAAGCCGGATATCATCAAAGGAATTTCAGGATGATTCGAAAAGCCTTGTTGGTGGCCGCCATCGCTTTCAGCCTGCAAACCGCATTTGCACAGGATTTCCGGAAAAATTACAGCATTCCTCCAAGGGGACACATATGGATTTCCACCCTTAATGGAAATATCAAGGTGTCCGGCTTCAAAGGAGAGCTTATTGAAATTGTCGGAACAAAAAAGGGACCGGACAGCCGTTTGATAGAAATCACAGACAGGAGCGCTTTTAACCGTGTGGATCTATCCTGCCGCTATCTCGAGCGGGGACATTGCAATGCGAGAGTGGATTACGAAGTTCGGGTTCCGGAATCCACAGAATTTAATTTTTTTATAAAGTCTTTTTTCAGCGGGAATATAGAAATCTCTGGGATTATTGGAAACCTCAGGGCGGAAAGCGGGAACGGGGACATCAAGCTGAAAGATGTTCAAGGCAAACTCTGGGTATCCTCGCTCAGCGGCAATATCAGCGCGGATATTGTGGAAGTGCACGAACGCAGCGAAATGAGATTGGATTCTATAAGCGGCAATATCAGCGTGCGGGCCCCGAAGGGCCTCGATGCATGGATCGACCTATCCAGCCGAAGCGGTTCGCTTAAAAGCGATTTTCCAATTGAGATAATGGATTTAAGATACGGTCCGGGGCAGACAGCGCACGGCAGGTTGGGTTCCGGGCTTCAGGTCCTGCGCATTTATTCAAATACAGGGAAGGTCAGTTTGCTTCGCAAATAAGGGGAATGGAATCCAACGTTTCCAAGCATCCAATGGCGGAAACTGGTCCCGCATTAAAAGGACAGAGTAAATCATGAGCGATATGACATACAAAAAGCTGAGCCGGCGCGTCGCGCAAGACCTCAACGCCCAGATGGGCACACTAAGAAATTCACTTTCGGAGATAAGCCAAAATTTCAGAAATATCGGTTTGGAAACTTCGGTTTGGTATCCGGAAAAAATCCATTCAGCGAATCTCGGCGGCGTAAATGCCGAAAGCTATATCGGCTATTCGCGTATCGAGGGGAGATGGGGGCTTGTTATTCGCACCATAGAGAGGGAACCGGCGAGCGGAGATTTTATAAGCCAGCGCGTGTTTTCCATTGAGACGTGCGGAAATATGGAAATCATCGCGAACGGCCTGAAAAAAGTATGCGAGCTGGCGGCATCCATAAAAGAAACGACGGAGCGACAAATTAAGATCCTCGAAACGCTTGACGGAGACATCGATGCACTGCGGGATCCGGAATTTAAATTCTAAAAAGCTTTGGGCGTATACCGCAATTAGATCCGCGAAAAATATATAAAACTGGCTTTGAATCTTCCAATCGGCATGTTACCCTTCCCGACGTTGCTCGGCACGGGGGTCAATGCCGGCGCTTATTAAAGGATCCTAATAATGGGCCGTTAGCTCAGGCGGTAGAGCATCTGCCTTTTAAGCAGAGGGTCGCTGGTTCGAGTCCAGCACGGCTCATCAATTATCATAGGGCGCATTTCAAAGCAGCCATCTCTCCGGCACAGCCGCCGTTTCTCATTTGAATGCTTCTCTTGACGTCGCCGGGAATTTGAGTCTGGTTGAAAATTGAAACCGATTCCGGGGCACAACTGTTTTATATCTGCGTCCGCCGGCACTGAAAAAAGCGCTCCAAAAATTGAATGCGGGGCATCTTGAAATCGCAGAATAAAAATGCAAGAATGTCTCGCCTTAAACGCGTCCCCATCGTCTAGTCGGCCTAGGACACCGCGCTTTCAATGCGGCAACATGGGTTCGAATCCCATTGGGGACGCCATCAAAGAAACATTACCCCGGACTATTTCAAAAAGACGCATTCAAAACAAAGCCGCCTCTGTTTTCATCGCCGATATCGCGGCGGGGTGTCCACTGTCTAAATGGGTTCAAACGCGCTTTTCGAAGCATGACAGATAGGACAAACCCAGTCATCGGGAATTTGATCGAAAGGAGTGCCCGGAGGGATGCCACCCTCGGGATCCCCCAGGGCGGGATCATAGATATAGCGGCAAATGCTGCATTCATATTTTTTGGATTTGTCGGATTCAGCGGGTTGTTTAGACGGCATGATGGATTCTCCTAACGAGTCGGCTAATGCCTCAATAGCGGCATAATCCTTGGACCTCGGCAATCCTTTTGCCAATACCGGCGGGATAAACTCCGCTTTGAGGTTTGGCAGCAGCGACCGCAAGGTTTCTGCAAGTTTTCCTCCCCAGCCGAACGATCCGATAATAGAAATCTGTTTTGCTTTGGGTTGCAGTGCGTTGGCCAGTAAAGCTGCGTAGGCTACTTTTGGATGCATCCCGCCGAGCACCATGGGCGACCCAAAAACGATGGCGGCGGCGTCCACAATCGACATCGCAAATTTGCCTATATCCGCATCCTCGAGGTTTATCTGCTCCGCATGGATGCCGCGTTCGGCGCAGGCTTCCACAAAATGCTCAACCATAAGACGAGTGCTGTTGTGCATAGAAATATAAGGCACGACGACAAGATTATGAGCGGGGCCGGCAATCCAGTCGCGATAAGCGGCCAGGATCAATTCCGGCCGCTTGTGGATCGGCCCGTGACTTGGAGCGATCATCAACGGTTCAAGCTTGGATACCTTTTCGAAATTCCGGCGAATAGTATTGCGAAAGGGCATCATGATTTCCGCATAATAGCGTTTGGCGGCCAAAAGAAGCGAGGCATCGTCGGAAACGAATAAATCCGCGGCTGCGAGATGGGCGCCAAAAAGGTCGCAGGGAAAAAGCACCCTCTCCTTAGGCATCCATGTGAGCATGGTTTCGGGCCAATGGACCCAAGGGAAGTAGATAAACTGGAGATGCTTGTCTCCGAGATCGAGGATTTCTCCGTCGGATACCACGAGAATTCTGTCTTCGGGCACCCCAAGCAGGTCCATCAAGAGGCTTTTGCCGGTTTTGCTGGCAACGGCTTTTGCCTGGGGATATGCCTCGAGGACATCCGGAATGCATCCCGAGTGATCTTGTTCCGCATGGTTGGCTATAACATAGTCGATGGAAGCGGGAGCCAGGATTTTCAATCTCTCAAAAAGAACGTGCTTCATTGAAGGATCTACGGCGTCCACAAGCGCCGATTTTTGCGAGCCGCGGATATAAAAGCTGTTGTAGCTCGTTCCGTCCGGAAGCGGAATGAGACTGTCGAAGAGCTTCCGATCCCAGTCCATTGCTCCCACCCACCATATATCTTCGCTGATGCTGCGTGCTTTCATTGTCTCTAATCCTTTCGAATTTTGAAGACCTTCCTTCCCCGGTCTTAAGCGGTTCTATAAAACAGACTATAGGGGGGAGAACTGCCTGGATGGATTGCGCCCGCAGTCTAGATTTTGCGAAAGAGGCGGGCCGGCAGCATGACAAGCGCCCCAACAAAAGCCAAAGTCCCGCTCACGGCAATCCCAAGAATTCTAAAGGGGACCGACAGCAGCCATACGATCGGATACAAAACCAACGCAAATACCGCCAACGGCCAACAAAGAACAAACAGGATACACCACAGCAAAAATTTGACCATGGATACGCTCCTCGTTCCTTTTAATTATAGCAACATTTTGCAACACGGCCATTTTCTTTTCAGCGGCGCGGGACAACAGGAAATCCCTCGAGAGGAGGAGAGTGTTGGACGCTTCCGTCATGTTCGGTTTTTGAGAATCCGCGATTGGAAAACGCGCCCGTCCTTCAACTCCAGTATTTTAGCAATGCCCCTTGGAATCTCATCGTATCGATGCGTCACATAGACGAGGGTCGTCTCTTTTCCGCAAAGCATGGATTCGATGATTTTTAGGAACATGCCGCGGTGAAATGGATCGAGCCCGTGGCATGGTTCATCAAGCAAAAGAAGATCCGGCGATTTCACCAGGGCGCGGGCGAGGAGCGTCATGCGCTGAAGTCCCGTGGACAGAGATCCGAACTCTCGGTGGCTGAATCGGAGCATACCCATGCGCGCGAGCGCTTTTTCCGCCGCTCCGCGCTCTTTAGCAGAGGGCGGGATATAGCAGCGCACGGATTCGTGAAACCCGGAAAGAACCGTTTCGAGGCACGTCGGATCCTCCGGAAAACGAAGATGCAGCTCAGGGGACACATATCCAATTTTCTTTTTCAGATCCCAGATACTCTCGCCGCTTCCCCTTTTTCTTCCAAACGCATAAATGGAGTTCGCATACGCCTGAGGATTGTCTCCGATGATAAGGCTCAGCAGAGTGCTTTTCCCCGATCCATTGGGGCCGATTAAGGCCCAGCTTTCGCCGCGGCGGATGATCCAATTGATTGCCGATAGGATCTTGCGGTTTTCATATAGGACCGTGGCGTTTTCAACGACCATGAGCGTGGAGTTCTCAGGTTCGGAGGGGCGCTGACGATGCCGCTGCGGACGTCCGTGCCTCTTCAAAGATTTAGGAGCAAGCGAAAGCTTGCGGATTTCCGGATGCTGCGTCATGGAGGAAACGGACCCCTGAGCCTTTATCCCGAGACCGTCAACGAGCAGGATATGTGTGATCCCTCGCGGCAAATTGTCCACAGCCGTATCCAGAAAAAGGATGCGCATGCTTCCTGCCGCCATCAATTCCGCTAGGACGGATTTTAAATATGAGCGAAAGGCGACATCCAGCCCGCAAAAAACGTCGTCCAATATCAACAGCCGGGGCCGGCGCAGCAGCGCTCGGGCCAAAAGAACCTTTCGCATTTCGCCGTGGGATAGTGATAGGAGGGACCGGTCCATAAGCGGTTTTATTCTCAGCAGGCGGACTGTTCTTCGGCGAAGGCGTTCATAGTGCGCGGCGGCGGGCAAAGGCCTCCGGAGAATTTCATAGGGATTTACCTCCTCGACGCTGTCCTGACGAAGCAATTGTTCTGCCGTCGGCGCCGCATCCATCTCTGTGCTGAGCCACCGCGCGGCCGGAGGAGCCTCGCCGGCTAAGGCTTTTTGCTGTTGGAAGGAGAAAAGAACAATGCAATCTTCGGGAATTTTCCCGGCGGGGGCGCGGAAACCATAACGGATTTCCCCTCTTGCCACAGGCAATTCGCCGGCGATGGCGCGCGCAAGCAATGTCTTTCCGGATCCGTTGGGCCCGATCATCGCCCAATGCTGGTCATGCGAGAAAGCCCAGCAAATATTGCGGAATGCCGGCTTGCCGTGAACCCGCAGGCTGACTCCCGCAAGTTCCAAGAAAGGCTTTGATGGTTTCATCGGCATAAATGCTAAAGGCCTTCGAACTTGGGGATCAGGGGGTTTGCGCTTTCTTAGCCAGATCGACGAGAATGGCCTGGAATTCTTCAAGGTACCGAGTCTTGCTTTCGTGGGAAGGAAGATGCCACGGCATCTTTCCAAGATTGCGTGTGATGGCGGGGATCCAGCGGTACGGGATGGATATTACGATAGATCCTTTGGGAAATATTTCTCTTCCCTTCATGCCGTGAACCATTTCAGGAACGATATAGTTCACGTTGCCGCTCTGGAAAGGGTATATCAAAATCCAGGCGCAGCCCATTACGGGAGTTGTCCTTGAATGGTAAAGCTCTCCGGTCGAATAGGTCATGGCTCGCAGGATAATTTCAGCTTGCGGGGCCGTCGCAGTGAGGATCAAGAGATCCGGTTCAAAAGTCAGCTTATCGATTGGAGCGAATGCCACATATCGGACGACATCCTTCCTGAACTGGGGGACATGCTGATAGAAAGCATAATTTGCGCGTGCTTCTTCGAAGATCTGCAGGCGTTCGCCGATTTGACCGCTTTCGGCGAACGATTCCATATCCTTCATTCCGAGAAGGATTTTCCCGACACAGGTCTCCTCGGATGCTCGATCAAAATAAAAGGGTTTTCCGGTCGATTGCGCCTCGGCAACCATTTCGCACAACGAGAGTGCTTTCTCTTCGCTCAAACGATCGATGCTTTCCGGCTTAAAGAAAAGGTATTTTATCCCCAAAGCAGATCTGTCGAAGTCAAACTTGCCGTATATGGACAAATCAGTTTCCAGCGGTCGCATACGCATTCCCTCCAAAGGTGAACGGAATCTCCTTTTAGCATAGGAACCTGTTCGGCTGCAATGGAATGGTTTGCGCCGGCGCGTGCTGCTTGCGCGAAGGTTTCATCGCTTGTGTCATGGTTTGGAATGTGCTAAATATCGCCCCAGGGCGCGAGAGTATAAGATTGAACGCTGGAGAATGAAACGGCTGCAGGCTGTCTAGCCCGCGATCGAAGCTAATAAAAGAATAGGAGATATTGCTATGAGACTTGACGGAAAGGTAGCACTGATTACCGGAGGGGGCCGGGGTATAGGCGCGGCAATCGCAAAACGGTTTGTGGATGACGGGGCGAAAGTCGTGATCAGCGATATTCGCAAGGATCTTCTGGACGACGTGGCGGGTTCGCTGAAAGGGGGGATGGCGGCGGCATGCGCTGGTGATGTGACCAAATTCGATGATGTAAAGAAAATGGTGGACGAGACGATCAAGTTCGGCGGCAAAATTGACATTCTCGTAAACAACGCGGGAATCGATCCCGGCGGCAGCATCGTCGATATTGAAATAGACCTCTGGAAAAAGATATTAGACGTGAATCTTAACGGCCCGTTTTTATGCATGAAGGCAGCCATCCCTCATATGATACGACAGGGCGGGGGCGCGATCGTAAGCATCGCATCGCTGGCCGGGGTTCGCTGCCTGCCCTCCATGCCGGCTTATTGTGCGTCCAAAGGCGGATTGATCCAGCTGGCGTTGCAGGCGGCTCTCGAATACGGCCCGCAGAAGATTCGAAGCAATGTTGTCGCTCCGGGCGCCACCAAGACCGAGATGTTGATAGATGCGATGGCGGGGTTGTCCAAGGCTATCAAGAAAGATGCCTTTGAAGTCCTGACTGAGAGCGTACCTCTGCGGCGACCTGCGATGCCGGATGAAATGGCTGGAGCATGCTCCTTTCTGGCCAGCGATGATGCTTCCTTCATAACCGGGGCCGTTCTTATGGTGGACGGCGGAGCTGCTATCGTAGATGTATCGGGCGCATCCGTGGCTAAGGCCGGAGTGGGCTGGGGAGTTTAAAAGGATTTTCGATGGATTACGATTGACGAAGCGAGTCTGCTCGCTTCGTCAATCGCAGAATTTCATTGCGGCGCCTCAAAGGGATATTTTAGTTCCGCCCATCGGAGCGAACCGCCCGCCAAAACCTTTACTTTATCCCGGTCGTATCCCAATTGATAAAGCTCCTCCGCCATTTTGGCGCTGCTTGAATCATCCGTGCAATCGCAGTAGGTGACGATCAATTTATCCATGGGGAGCGCCATCAGCATCATTTGTCGCTGCATCGGATCAGAGGTGGGGTCATAATAGATATTGACGGCTCCCTGGATATGGCCGGATGCATAACTGGCGCTGTCGCGGGTATCCACGGTTACAATATCCGCCCCTTCTTCAATCATCTGCCTCAATTCTTCCACCGTAATCCTGGGGATGTGCGGAAGCACTGCGTTATCTTGCGCGGCCTCGCATGAAAAAGATTTCCATGGAGAAATCAAAGGCAGAATCAGGAGCAGAAAAAACACGGCTTTGATCTTCATCTTCCCCCTTTTCTCGGTTAACAGGAATCCTCCGGAATAATCCGGTTGCTCACTTTAAATTAACCTCCGGCACCAGGCGGTGTCAATCTAGGAGCCTGTCCGAGTATTAGAATATGCTGCGTTCCGAGCACCGCGTGGAAAGAAGCAAGGCGGCGCGACGCAGGCAATGTGGTGACATTGTCGAGGAGCGCCAACGCAGCAAATGTCCACGATCCGCCGGAATCCTTTGGTTACAAGGGGATTGCGGGGCGATCTCTTTGTTGCTCGTCGTCAACGATGTCCCCGCATCGCCTCCTCCTCGCGCATGGGGCGGAAAAGGATTGCAGATGCGGCTGTTTGAGAGGAACCGCTCAGGAATTTAGGAAAATTTGAAATTCGCCAGCAGCGGCGCTTTTTCAAGAATCCAAAGACGGAAAGAGGGATTTTTGAATGGAGCCCATTTGCAGAACTTCGCGCACTGGCGCAAAACTTCGCCGATGTATGGGCAGGATGCCGCGTTCCTTCAAGATCCGCAAATGCTGCGGTGTTGGATAGCCTTTGTGTGAAGCAAATCCATAACCGGAATAAATCCGGTCCATTTCCATCATATGATCGTCACGCGTGGTTTTAGCGATGACGGAAGCGGCTGCAATGCTCGCAGAAAGAGCGTCCCCGCGCACGATGCCTCTTTGCGGATATTCACAGGCCGGAATGGTGCGGGCATCAACAAGAATATAATCCGGTTTTATAACCAGAGAATCAATGGCGCGACGCATCGCCAAAAGTCCCGCATTATAAATATTATACCTTTCAATTTCATGAACTTCAGCCCATCCCGTAGCCCAGCTTACGGCGTCCTCTTTTATGCGGGCCGCCATGTCTTTACGCCTGCATTCGCTGGGGATTTTCTTAGAATCGTTCAAGCCGGGAAGCATATACCCCATGGGCAAAATTACTGCCGCGGCGACTACGGGACCGGCGAGAGGCGCCATGCCGGCTTCATCAACGCCTGCGATAAATCTATCGCCGCGGTTCCAAAGCTCGCGCTCAAATCGGAGCAGATTCCAGAGCCTCCTCTTCTCGCGGAGTTTCAGGAGGCGGAGCTTCCGAATAGACACGGCCAGCCGCCTGGCGCCTTTCCGGGGATCATGTTCGAGAGCTTCCAACAAACCTTGGGGGATTGGCCGCTCAGTAAGATACTGCCGCAACTCCGCCAAAGGTTTTGCAGGCAATTTTCCGGTGTCGATAGACAACGCTTATCCTGTGCTATGGGCTTTCATGAATAGTTGGGAGCAGAGTGAAAGCTTTTGATATGTTTTTAATAGTATTCTCGAATGCCCTTTATCATGGTACTCTAAACTTAAATAGAGGGAAATACGAAACAAAGGATTGCAACGGGATCCTCACATCAATGAAAAGGAAGAACTTATATTTTCGATAGGGCGCTTTTCAACCGTCGCTAAGGAGAACAATTATGATGCGAATAAAATATGCTTTTTTGGCGTTGTCGCTTATTGTGTTTGCCGGATGCGGCAAAAAAAGTGACGATAGCATGGAGCCAGAATCTCCGCCGGCGGCCCAGGAATCCGTTGAGCAACCGGCTCAGCCGGAAGTCGCTCCCGAACAAGCCCAACCGGCCGAAAATCTGAGTGAATCCACACGAGAGTCGGGGGCGGTACAACCGGCTCGGACAAGACAGGCGCCTGCGCGCCGCACTCAGGAGAAAACCGCCGCAGTGAGTCAGCCTGAGCAAGCGCCTCGCGCTGTCGATCAGCCCCAAAATGTAGTCCGCACGGTTGAAAAGCAGGAAGAAGTGCCGGAGGTTGCAAAGGTGCAAACGGCCAGGATTGTCACTATCCCCAGCGGGACTGCCGTGCAAGTCCGACTTGCGGAAGGACTGGATTCCTCGGTCAACAAAACAGGAGATTCATTCGAGGCTATTTTGGATCAGGATATCGAGATAGATGGATTGATTGTCGCCCGCAGAGGCAGTATCGCGGAAGGAACGCTTTCAAATGTCGAGCAATCCGGGAGAGTGGAAGGCCGAGCGGCAATGTCTCTGAAACTGATCAATCTCGTTATTGAGGACCAATCCTATCCCTTGCAAACAGAGACGCTGTCGTATGTGGCTGAGTCCACGAAAAAGAGCGATGCGACGAAAGTCGGCATCGGTGCCGGGATCGGCGCCGTCATCGGAGCCATTGCCGGCGGAGGAAAAGGGGCGGCAATCGGGGCGGCCGTCGGCGGAGGAGCCGGGGGTGCCACGGTATTGGCTACCCGGGGCAAGGAAATAGTATTTGAACCGGAACAAAAATTTGGTTTTGTGCTCAGCGAGGACATAGCTGTAAATCTGCGATAAGAAAATTTTGGGCTTCAGGTTTCGGCGGCGCGGCGGAGCATCGGCATTCAGCTCGGAAGTCTGGGCGGGTTGAGGAAATCCACTCCGTTGTGTGCCTGCGTGGAGCCGGAAACGCAGCATCTCTCAATAGTGGGGTACGATCCAAGCAAAAAGGCTCCAAGCTCCTTATTGGTTATTAGAAAACAAAGCGCCAAGGCCAAGCTAACCCATTTTAAATCAATGATGGACCCAAATACGGCGCGCTTCTTATAAATCAAGAACATTGAATTTGGACTGCCATAAAGTTCTGCAATAGCCCGTCGATATGCATCTTACAGGCATTCCTTGGACGGCAGCCTGAACATAATTAGACCTTCGGAGCATGTCGCGGCATGTCGAATGAAAAAATTCCTGCAGCCAAAATAATGTTTCAGCGAAGGTCCCTTGCTGAGATATTGAAAAAACATAAAGAATGGTTGGAAGGGAACGGAGGCGAGCGTGCGCATATTCACGGGGGTTCCTTGTCGGATGCCGATTTGCAGAAAGCGGATTTGCGCGAGGCAATCCTCACCGCAACAAGTTTCCTGGACGCGGACCTCTCCGGAGCGGATTTTGGAAATGCGAGAATCGATAAATGCGATTTTCGAAATGCAAATTTGAGGGAAACGGATTTTACGGCCGCGGATATTGCGGAAACAAATTTCCAGCGCTGCTTGTTTGCGGACGCCAATCTGTCGGAAGGACATTTGCGGGAAGTGTTATTCCGGGATGCAAACATGCGTGATTGCAGGCTGTACGACACGCGCATCAATTTTTGTGATTTTACGAACGCCAATCTAAATTCGACTTATTTCAACCATGCTGTTATACGCGACTGTTCATTTGCAGAGGCAGACATGGAAAAATCCAATATGTTGAAGGCTCGAATGTATAACTGCCGCTTCGTAGCCGCGAAGCTGAGTAACGCCAATTTTACCTCCGCCATAGCGGCGGATTGCGATTTTCGCGGCGCTCAACTTAATTCCGCTAAACTCACCCTGTCGAATTTAAGCCAAAGTATCTTCTGCGGCGCCGCCATGAGCAGCTGTGATTTTAGGGAGTCAAATCTCAGTGCGGCGGATTTCTCGGGAGCCGTGCTGTTAAACTCGATATTCAGAGAGGCGAACATGATGGCCACGGATTTGCGCGGCACGGTGCTGGAAGGCGCGCGCGGATTGACGGGACGGCAGCTGGCGCAATCGCTTACCTCCTTTAATACAGTTCTTCCCAGCGGCACGAGAGGTCCTTTCGTTCAAGGCAAGAATTCGGAATTGCCCCTTTTTCGATGACCCTTTCGCTGCGCCGGGCGGCGGGGAGCGTTTTGATCCGCGGCCGCAGTGGAATCTTGAGTAGAGTCGAGAATGGGCGCGGTAGCCGACAGAAGTGCCGCCCCGTTTCCCATT
>CAZDMR010000069.1:0-18344 GCA_964506795.1 uncultured Acidobacteriota bacterium
AAGCAATGGAGGCCGCTGCTCGGAGTCGAGGATGCGGCGGAGATTTATACCCGATGTCTCGAAGCGGATCTGCAGGATGTCGGCAACCAGATATTCAACGTCGGATCCGACATTCAAAATTATCAGATTGACGAAGTCGCGGAAAAAGTTTCGGAGGCATTGGGCGGCGTCCCGATTCTAAGGGACAATTCCAACCTGGATGCCCGCGATTACCGCGTCTCTTTCTCGAAGCTCAGCCGAACGCTCGGATTTGCGCCGCGGCAAACGATCGGCGGGGCCGCCCGTGAGATTCTGGACAAACTCAATTCTGGCGCGATTCAAAATCCCGCACAGAAGATTTACTATAACCATTATTTTGATTCCGCCGAGGAATAGCGGAAAAGGATCCGCGTCAAATCCCGGCAATGGGAATGCCGCCGATGGCGGATCGGGAATAACTGTGAATTTAGCGAATCCTGCTGCCATTTGATGCCTTTTGGTGTAAAATGCCTCTGTTTATTTAATGGAGACTTCCAATTAGCTTCTGTTGTCGACACATAAATTTGCAGTTCCGACCTATGATCCTGGAACAATACGCATGATAATTCAAACGCCCGCCTTGGGGTGCGCATGCAGTTCTACGCGCTGATAGGCTTCAAAGGAAAGGACAATGCCAGTACGTTTGTTTGTGGGAAATTTGGCCTACGATACGACTGAAGCGGAGCTAAGAGAGTTCTTCTCGCCCGTAGGAGCGCTTTCAACCGTGATCATACCCGTAGACCATGAAACGGGAAAACCCAGAGGATTTGCGTTCATTGAGTTCGAAGACCGCCCTCAAGCCGAGGAGGCGAGCCGCCGATTCAACAATCAACCGTTCAAGGGACGCAATATAAAGATCAACGAAGCTCGCGAAAAAGAGAGCAGGCGCGATTACGGATCCGGGGACAAAACCGGATCCTCCATGCAGGCCGCCGGTTCGGGCCGAATGTATCGGCAAAATACCGCGCCAAGACCTTCGATGAACAACTCCGATTTCGTAATCTCTCAGACCGAGACCGATCGAAGCGCACGGGCTCAAAGACGCAGCCGTAATTTCAGTCCGGACGTCAAGCCTTCGCGGAAACGAAAACCAAATCATGGCGCTAAAGGCGAAATGGGCATGAAAAAAGGCCCGATTCGCGAGCGCGTCGGCGGGCAATTCTTCGGCAGCTATGAGGATGACCTCTACGACGAGGATGACGGCGATTTCGATTACTTGGCCGATTTTAGAGACAAGGACGAAAAAGACGCTATTTAATCCTTCCTGATCGGTCCGGACCCCCGGCAAGCTTTTGCGGACGCTGCCGGCCGCCGCCTGCTTGCCCGTTCATCGGATTTATAACCAAAAGGCAAAAAGGCATTCCTGCCTGCCGGTTGATTGACGAATCAAAATTCAGGCGGCCTCCCCTTTTCCGATGTTTCAACGGGATAGTGCAAATCGTGCCGCCCGTTTGCAGGCGGCGCCGCGGATTTCTTTCGGAGGTTTGTTTTTTGTATTAGTCTGAATTAGAATGCGTTTGTACACTGCAAACACATGGAAAGTGTGTTGGCGCAATGACCAAGCAATGCATCGGCAGATACGAGGTTGAAAAAGAACTGGGCGCCGGCGCCATGGCGGTAGTCTACAAAGCCGTGGACCCGCTGATAGGCCGCACCGTCGCCATAAAGACCATCAAGATTGATTCCAGCGCCGGGATAGAGCATAAAGAGCTGCGGCAACGGTTTTATCGGGAAGCTCAATCGGCGGGCAATCTCAGCCACCCGAATATTGTGACTATTTACGACATCGGGGAAGAGGGCAATGTCGATTATATTGCAATGGAGTTCGTGGAGGGCAAAAGCCTGCAGGAATGGATTGCCGAGAATCCAATTCCGTCGGTGGATCTGACCGTATCCATTATCGAACAGGTTGCGTCGGGCTTGGACTATGCCGCGGCGCACGGCATCATTCACCGCGACATAAAGCCCGCCAATATTCTCTTGACCTCGGACATGAAGGCCAAGATTGCGGACTTCGGCATCGCAAAACTCTCCACGGCGCATTTTACACAGACCGGCGCCCTCATGGGGACGCCATCCTATATGTCCCCGGAACAAGCGATGGGAAAGACCCTCGACGGGAGATCGGATATCTTCTCGCTGGGAATAATTTTCTACGAAATGCTGACCGGTGAAAAGCCGTTCAGCGGGACAAATCCCGCGACCATCATATACAAGATCCTTCATGAAGATCCGGTCCAGCCGCATGAACTCAACATTACCCTCCATCCGGCATTTGATGAAATCATCCGCAAGATGCTCGCCAAGGATCCCGGAGAAAGATATCAAAGCTGTTCGGAGTTGATTAAGGATCTTAGAAACTACTCATCGCTGGAAATGCGGAAAATCGGGGACAAGGCCGCCGCTGCTGCAGCGAAAACAGGAAGCAAAAAAAGACTGCGGTATGGATGGGTTGCGCTTGCTTCGGTTCTTGCGGTGGCGGCGGCAATCTCAGGCTATCTGTACTACGGGAAACCCCGGCACACCGCTTCTCCGAACGCCGCCGCAACCATGAACCTTCCGGCCGCTCCCGCCGCTGCCGATATCCCCGCCAAAAGCACGCCTTTGAATGTGCCCGAAACAGAGCCTCCCGCTGAGGACAAGCCTGCGGAGGCAAAGGAGGAACAGGCTGTTGTGGAAGAGGGGCCTCAACCCCCAGCCGCTGAATCCACGTCCGCCGCCTCCGATGAAGGGCCGGTTAAAGCGGAGGCAAAGCTTCCAGTCGCCGAGAAAAAACCCGAACCGGTCGTTGAAAAACCCACTTTCGGACTAGTCCGCCTTGAATACGCGGGCGAAATGTATCCGGTGACGGTTTACGACGGCGCCAAGAGGCTTGGGGCATTGTCTCTCTCAAATCCTTCTCTTCAGCTTGCCACGGGCATCCATAATTTCCGCATTGTGAGCGGTGAAGTTTTTCTTGACCACAAGCTGAATAAGGTCCGCCTGGATCCGGATCAGGTTTACCTCATATCCGTCCCGGCGCTGTGCAGCGCGTTTATCGAAGTTCCCAATGATGCTTATGACGGATGCGAGATTCAGTTGGGCAATAGAAAGCTCGAAGCGCCCTATCCGGCGCAGATTCCCAGGCTGGCGGCCGGCAATCACCAGATCCACTTTCGCTGGAATTCGGGGAAGTATCAGGGAACACAGCTTGCATCCACCTTTGAGGCCCAGGCGAGTCACCATTACCGTATCCGGGGAGAACCGGGCGGCGAAGAAGTTGTTGTTCAGCAGATACGCTGAGGCCGCCGCAGTAGAAGCTTGGTGAATAATCCGGGTGAACCCGGATTATTCATGAGGATTCGTAGCGAGGCGGTGCAGACCGGCATGGATACAAGGCGCGCGACCGAGGGCCCCGCAGGCGTACTAAACAGTACGTCGAGGAGCCCGAAGGAGCGTAACGCGGTAAACATGCCTGGATCCGCCGCCGCAGTAGAAGCTTCATGAATAATCCGGGTTAAGACGTGCGGGAGGCGAATATGCTTATTGCAGGAGCCGTTTTATCCATATTCCTGTTCCAACAGGGAGCGGTGCTGGATGAAACTAGGATGCAGTTTTATGAGGCGATGAGGCATGCATCCGAAGAAGGGATCTCTTCGCTGATACCTAAGCTCGATTCCATTAACAGCAGTCTTCCCCCTTCGCCGGCCGCCGCTTATATCGAGGAGACTATTCAAGCAATCGGCATCCTCCATCCGGGATCCGTCCCGGATCGCATTCAGCGCTTGGAGAAGTTTAAGACAGCGGCAAAACTCGACCCGGAAGCGGGGGAAGCCGTAAAGCGCATCGGTATTTTACAGGCGTATTACGCGAGCGCTTTAAAGGGAGATGCAGCGAACCAATCCGAAGCTCTAGCCGATCCGGTCTTAAAAGAATCCATCTATGGATTGCAGGCGATGGCTGATGCCGCTCTGCGGGCGCGCGATTACGAAACGGCCGAAAAGCGGGCGATGCAGGCCATAGAGAAAGCCCCCTTCTCCCCGCTGCTGGCAAACGCCCACATGATCCTCGGATTGAGTTCCGCGTTTCGAGGCGATCCCAAATCCGCATTGCTCCATTTCCAGCACGCCCTTGGGGCGTCGGATCTACCGAACGTTTACGGCGATCCGCGCCATTATGTTTCCATCGCGTATCGCTTTTCCCGAACCGTTCCGGGAGCCGTCGCCGAGATTTATGACGAGATCCAAATCGCCCGGCTGTCGGGCATCGAAAAACTCAAAGACCCTCAGGGCATGATTTACAGCGATGAGGGATTTCTTCTCCTGGATAAAGAAGCTATTTTGACGATCTCGCCGGACGGCAAGATAGTGGACACAAAACCCGTTCGCGAAATAGTGGATATTGCGGCAGGGGCGGAAGGGAAGATTTATTCCATTACGGATGAACGCATGGACGCCGGAGCCGGGAGTCTGTCGGCTATATTCGCGAGAGAGGGCGAAAAAAAGAAGCAGCTCAAAGATCTTTGTTCCATAGCGGTCGATGCTCGAGAAGGCGTGTTCTTTCTGGATCGGGACAAGGGAGTTTTCCGCGGCAATCTAGCCGGCGCGCCCGACTTTCCTTCCCTTGAGGCTCTTGCCTCGATCAAGGGGCGCCTTATCAGGGCCGACAGGCTGGGAAATCTTTATATCCTGGATTGGGACCGGGAGAATATCCTCGTTATTTCAAGGAACGGCGAGCGAGTGACAAATATCGCCCCTTCGACCGTCTCGGGCAAAAAGCAATCCATCGAATATCTTGCGCTGGATTTGTTGAATCATCTTTATATTCTTACATCCGACTCCCTGCAGGTTTTCGCAATGATTGACGAAAGTGCAGGTCTTGAAAAAAAGCAGATCAGCATGTATTCATCCGAGCAAAGACCCCGGTTTCGGGATTTGAAAGTCCTGGGAGTAAGTGCAACCGGCGAAGTGGCCCTGGCCGGCAAGGACGGCGAAAATTGGGTGTATATAAAATGAAAATATTCATAGGCGGCGTTTTTCTTATTATTTTTGCTTTGCCACTGCTCTCCGCACAGGAGCCGGCGCAGGCGGAATACGACGCGGTGCGAATGGAAACGGTTCTGAAAGAGGCCGTGGATCTGCAGTCCGCGGAGCCTCAATCCGTGCCCGAAAAGCTGAATCCACTGCTGGTTGAATTGCGCGAATTGCGCCGTAACGGAACGCTTGGGGAAGACGGGATCCGGATTCTGAAGGATGCGCTTTTGCTTATGGTACGGACTCAGACCATGCTGCTCGCGCCCGAGGAGGAAATATCGGGAATGCTCCGAGAGCTTCTCATCACGGATCCCGTAATTGACGAGAGCATTTTCAATCCCAGGGAAAAGCTTCTTTTGGAAAAGATTCGCTCCGCCGAAACCGGAAGCCTTGAAGTGCAAACCAATCCTCCGGGAGCCGTTCTTTACTATTTGGGCTCCGGATTGGGGACAACCCCAGCGAAAATTGAGTTGATAGCGGGAGATTACCGGCTGCGGCTGCATTTGCTTGACTACGTCGACCAGAATATCGATATAACGATCCAGCCCTCCGAAAATCTGTTTCAGTCCTACACGCTGCGCCGGCGTGCAGTGGATATCCCGATGGCAATCAATGCCCCTTCCGCAGCCGTTGTTTTCAACGGGAACGCCGTTGGAGTCAGCCAGGAATACAAAACGTGGCTGGCATCGCTGCCTGCGGAACAAAGGGAGTACTATGAATCGGCCGTCAAGCAATGGGGCGTGGATCCCGGGACTTATAGCTTTTTCCGTCTTGTTGATGTCCCCGTGGGCGCGGCCGCAAAACTCGAATTTAAGGCCGGCTGCCGCCAGCCTCTGGAGATGGAAATAGCGGTGGCGGACGCCGATGTGGACTGGTCTCAGCCCATCCTCGTGATTCCCGAACTTCAAAACGTGCAGTTGGCCAAAGACACGGGATCTATGGACGTGTCTTCAACTCCGTCCGGCGCGGAAGTCTGGCTTGATGGAGTCCTGCAGGGGCAAACGCCTCTAAAAGCGAAGGAAATATGCTCCGGGACACATCGCGTTCAGGTTCTGCATAAATGCGGTCAATATGCCCGAGCAATCACGATTCAACGCGGAAGGGCTTTGGCTGTAAGAGGCCAGTTGAAACCCGCCCTTGGTTTTCTCGGAATCTACGAACTGGATCCGCAGGGCAAGGAGTGGACGCTGCTGGACGCCGATTCGAAAGCGGCGGCGGAAAGCCTCGCCGTCAATTGCCAGGCGTTCTCAGATCCGCTGATCCCGCTCGAGGACATCAGGACGCTTCGAGACAAAGGATCCATACCGGTCGGCCGGCTTCTTCAAGGAGAGGCGGGCGAGGACATGGATGGCCTGATCAAGACAATTTCCGCCGCCGTCGGCCGTTCCGAGCTTCTCCTCATTGGAATGCGTAAGGAAAACGGGTATCTGCTCAAGCTGTACAGTGCATTGCACCCGATTGCCGATTCCATCAAAGTCGCCGCCCTCGACAAGCCTGCTCTTGATTTTCTCGTCTCTCAGCTGAATAACAGCGAAAGGATCCGGGAACGCCTCCTGGCCCCCAACTTGGGAATGGAAGTAACGGATTCGCCTTATGGTTTGGCCGTACTGAGCGTATCCTCTGCAGTTGCGGCTGCGAAGACAGCGCCTGCGCCGGGTTCGATTATCAAGACGGTGGATGCAAAGTCCATGACCTCATCGGAGTTTCTAGCCTACTTGCCTTCGAAAAAACCCGAGCAGGACGTCGTCCTTGAGCTCATGACAGGCAAAGAAGACGTTTCACTGGTTCCGGTCCGTGTCCGACGATCCGGCGCCGAATACTCCTGGAGCATGCCGGACAGTTTCCCCAATTCGATACTTGCTATGTTGAAGCATCTCGTCGAACGCGACCCGCTTTCGGACGAAGCCAAGTTTGCCTCCCTCAGCCTTGCACGCGGATTCATGATGAGAGGAGAATGGAAAACCGCATTGGAATATCTGGCCAAAACAAACCTGGAGCCGCACAAAAGCGGCATATGTCCCGGGACCGTCCTTTACTATCAGGGACGATGCTACGAGGAAATAGGGGCTCCATCTCAGGCGGAGAGCTATTATATGCGCGCCAGGGACTACGCCGAGGCGACTTTGGGTACGCCTCGCGGTCTCAATGTGTCGATTTTAGCCGAACAACGTATTGAAGCTCTGAAAAAGGCCGATAAATAAAAGTGACAGGAGATGTTCCTGCCGATGTGAAGGCCTGACGGCATCTCGGAGCCAGCGCGGTGAATGTCCTCGTAGTTCAGTCCTGCTCCAATTTCAATCAGCTCAAGAAAAGATTTACTCGGACAATTTGCTGCAAGCCGCTTCCTTCTCCGGAGGCCTGCTTTGTCTGTTGGAGAGGTTTCTGATGGGAGAGCCCATGAAACTCCGGTTGAAATTAATTCTGATCTTGGCGGCAGTGGCATTGCTGTCGGGCTTAATATGGCGCTATCAAACACAGCGCCGGCTTATCGTAGAGAATGTGCGGGCCTCTCTTGAAAATGTCCTGCAGCAGCATCTGAACACCATTCTCCGATGGAGGGAAATGCGGGTCGATGAAAGCGCCGTAGAGTTGATCCGCCGGTATTATTCTCCTCTGGCAAAGCGTTGGATGGAAATTCCTCCGGAGCCGTCCGAATTGGAAACGATTGCATCCGGTTTACGCGCCTCCCGGCTGCAGTACGAGTTCAAGGACGCCCTGTTTGCGAATTCCGCCGGCGACTTATATTTCCGCTTGAATCCGGAGGCGGGCGCCCTCCGAGAAGAATTGCTTCAGGCACTCAAGGCGGCATTTCGCTCCAAGAAACCCGTCTTG
The DNA here is from genome assembly GCA_964506795.1 of uncultured Acidobacteriota bacterium. Lineage (GTDB taxonomy): Bacteria > Acidobacteriota > UBA6911 > UBA6911 > UBA6911 > UBA6911. The sequence continues at coordinate 7,863 of CAZDMR010000069.1, forward strand.
ACTGATCTATACCGGCACCCCCGTGACGGCACCGTGCAAATAGATCAGGTGGTGCCGTTTTTTATCCGCAAAGAGGATTCCGAAGCGCCAAGCGGCGCTATTATTTATCAATACGACGCCAGTCCGTTTCTTAACCCGCAATTATTCTCTTCGCCAGTGGGTTCCACCGAGATGCTGCTGGTGCGCCGGGACGGCGATTCGGCCCTTTACCTGAACGAACTGCGGCGGGAAAAAGGCTCCGCTCTGCATTCCCGCGTTTCCTTATCCCGGAAGGATGTGCTTGCGGTAAAAGCGGTTTTGGGCCAAAGGGGTCTGGTCGAGGGAAGGGACTATCGCGGCGTTAGTTCGATGTCCGTTATTGAATCGGTGCGCGACACTCCATGGCTGATACTGGCCAAAATGGATAAGGCCGAAGTCTTTGCGGCATTGCGAACGGAGTTTTACCTCATCGCCGCAGTTGTTCTTCTATCGGGGATATCTCTTTTCGCCGTCGCTGCCGCGTTGAACCCGCCCAATGGGAAGAAAAGCTCCTCGTCCGTTGATATTGAAACGGTATCTCGAAGCAACGAACGGTACAAAAACATCCTGGATGGCATCAGTGAAGGGTGCCAGATCATTAATTTCGAATGGCGTTATATTTTCATAAATTCTGTCGCAGCCCGGTACAGCCGCCGCACGAAAGAAGATTTGGAAACCCGCACCTTGATGGAATTGTTCCCGGATTTGGTGGAAAGTCCGTTGTTCGCCGCCATGCGGCGCTGCATGAATGAACGCAAACCGCAATTTGTGGAGATGAATTTAAGGAATCCGGACGGGACCATTTCCTGTTACGCCTTCAGCATCCAGCCGGTGCTGGAAGGAATCTTCATGCTATCCAGGGATATTTCCGATCAGAAAAAAGCGGAGGCCGAAAAGCATCGCCTGGTATCCGCCATCGAACAGTCCAGCGAAATCGTGATGATTTTCGATGCCAGCGGGCATATCCAGTACGTCAATCGCGCATTCGAGGAAGTCACCGGCTACACCAAGGATGAAGTATTGGGGCAATTGCCTCCCATCGTCAGGAGCACTTCACAGGATGAAGCCTTTTACAACAATCTTTGGAACACTATCCATAGTGGAAAGCAATGGAGCGGATCCTACGTCAGCCGCAAGAAAGACGGCACCCTGTATACGGAAGAGGCGGTCATTTGGCCGATTTTAGATGATTCAGGAAACATTGTCAGCTTTGTTTCCGTGAAGCGGGATATCACGGAATACCGCGCGTTGCAGAGCGAAAGGGAAAAGCTGAAGTCCCAGCTCGCGCAATCGCAGAAAATGGAATCCATAGGCCGGCTTGCCGGCGGTGTCGCCCACGATTTCAACAATATGCTGAGCGTGATCTTGGGGCACGTTCAGCTTTCCCTTGACGCGCTTGACACCACGCATCCTTTGTTTAATGTCCTCCAGGAAATCAATAAGGCCGCCCTCCGTTCCGCCGAACTTACCAACCAGCTGCTTGCATTTGCCCGTAAACAAGCCGTTTCTCCCAAAGTGCTCGATTTGAATGACACGGTCGGAGGATTGCTGAGCATGCTGCATAGGCTGGTCCGTGAAAGCATCCATCTTGCGTGGATGCCGGGCTACAATCTCTGGCATGTCAAGATAGATCCTTCGCAGATCAACCAGATTCTGGCGAACCTTATCATCAACGCCCGCGATGCCATAAAGACAAACGGCAGGATCACGATTGAAACAGAGAATGTATTCCTTGACGGGACGCATTGCGCCGGTCATCCGGATTTTGTCCCCGGCGAATATGTAATGCTGTCGCTTGCGGATAACGGATGCGGCATGGACAAGGAAACCCTGGAACATATTTTCGAGCCGTTTTTCACAACCAAGAACATCGGTGAAGGCACGGGCTTGGGATTGGCAACCGTATACGGGATCGTGAGGCAGAATAACGGCTGCATCGACATTTACAGCGAGCCCGGCAAGGGGTCCACATTCAAAATATACTTTCCCCGGCACCACGGCGGAGATAATGAGGGAAAACAAACCATCCGCTCGGAGCGCTCAAAAAACGGCACTGAGACAGTGCTGCTGGTTGAGGATGAAATTGCCGTCAAGGACATGGCGAAACGGATGATGGAACGAATGGGATATAAAGTTGTGGCGGCAACCACCGCAAGGGAGGCCCGCCGCCTTGCCGAGAGCTATGACGAGAAAATCCACCTGATGATTGTCGATGTTGTTATGCCCGAGATGACGGGCCGCGAGCTCGCGGAGCATATAAATGCTCTCAGACCCGGCCTCAAACTGTTATTCATGTCCGGCTACACGGCGGACGTTATTGCACACCACGGCATCCTGGACGAGGATGTTCACTTTATCCAGAAGCCGTTTTCCTCCAAATCGCTCTCGGCGAAGATCCGAGAGGTGCTTGACGACTAATCCAAAGAAAGTTTCCCGTTGAATAACCCGGGTGAATCCTGTTCCGGCGGCGGATGCTTCGCCGGTTCTTCTCTAGTCAATTGTGGAATTATTGTGGCATAATCCATCGCTTGTGTCGGCATCGGTCAATTCTGCGGATTCGAAATTGCACGCGGAATGATTTCGTCGGTTTCGCCGGCCTCAAATTAATGATCGATGTTCGATGAGGCTCTCCCTTGCCGAAATGAGGGCGAGTCCCGATCAAAATGGATGCGCAGGAAGGATCAAGGGACTGATGTTGAAACCCGGCATTATTAATCGTTTAGTGAAAATAGCAGGCAAGGAATCCGTTCTTACCGTGAAAGAGGATTTGGCAACCTATTCTTACGACGGCACCACAACCTGGGTCCATTCTCCCGATGTCGTGGTCCTGCCGACCTCAACCGAACAAATTTCCGAAATTGTGAAACTGGCCAATGAAAACTGTATTCCCCTGACGCCGCGCGGATCCGGCACCAATATCAGCGGAGGATCGGTGCCCATCCGGGGCGGGATTGTGCTTTGCACGACCAGAATGGACCGCGTTCTGGACATCAATAGGACCAATTTAACGGCTACGGTGCAGCCAGGAGTCATTCTGCAGGACTTCAATGACATTCTGGCAAAGGAGAATCTTTTTTATCCACCCGACCCGCAGAGCTACCTGAGCTGCACACTGGGAGGCACGGTGGCGGAAAACTCCGGCGGCCCTTTTTGCATCAAATACGGAGTCACCAAGCATTACGTGCTGGGACTGGAGGTTGTGTTACCGGACGGCTATGTGATGAATATCGGGGGATCGACGGTTAAAAACCGTACCGGCTACGATCTCGTCCCGCTGTTCACGGGTTCCGAAGGGACTCTGGGGGTCATTACAAAAATCACGCTGCGCCTCCTTCCGAAACCGGCGGGAAGCAAGACCATGATGGCAATCTTTGATGACATGAGCCTGGCGGGAGCTGTCGTTTCGCACATTCTGGCCGCCGGCATTGTCCCCGCCAAGATAGAATTTGTGGACAATTTCGTGATCCGGCGCATTGAGGAAAAAATGCGGATTGGTTTGCCGGTCGATGCCAAAACAATGCTGCTGATCGAAGTGGACGGATCTATCGCGGCCATAGAAAGCGAAGCAGCACGGATTCTGGAACTGCTCACCGAAGGCGGCGCACGGATCGCCCGCCTGGCCAAAGACGAGAATGAAGCGAACACATACTGGAAAGCCCGCAGTGCGGGTTTCGCAGCTATTTACGGGGCCGCCCGAACCGTAATCGCCGAAGACGTCACCGTGCCCCGCGACCGGCTTTCGGATTTCATCAAGAAGATGGATGAAATAACAAAAAAAACCGGTTTCCCCATCGTGCTCATCGGCCACGCGGGCGACGGCAATATCCACCCCAGCATTTCCACCAACAGCCGGGAAAAGGAGGATCTTGACCGGATGCAGGATGCCTTGACCGATATTTTTGAAGTGGCGCTGGAATTGGGCGGGACGCTTTCCGGGGAGCACGGAATCGGGTTGGAGAAACAAAGGCTTCTGGCCAAAGCGCTCGACCCCAGGGCAATCACATTCATGAAAGGGATAAAAGCTCTGTTGGATCCGAACAATATTATGAATCCCGATAAAATCTGGGAACCACGATGAACCAGGTGCCGTTAACGGAAATCAGCAAATTGGAAGAGGAACTCGGGCAGTGCATGAAGTGCGGCTTCTGCACCTCTGTTTGTCCCGTATACCATGAAGAAAAGATTGAGGCGGGCGTCGCGCGCGGGAAAAACGAGCTTGTGAAAAGGCTTGTTTCCGGAGAACTGGAAATCAATCGGGAAATGGCCGACCGACTTTATAAATGCACCAGCTGCATGGCTTGTACGGAAAGCTGTCCGGCCAAGGCGCCTATCCCCCGCATTGTCGTAGCGGCGCGCGCCGATATCGTCCAAGAAATGGGGGTGCGTTTCCCCTACGGATTTATTTACCGCAATTTATTGGCCAACCGGACTCTTTTTGGGAAAACGCTGGCTGTCGCTTCGTTTTTTCAAGCCATTTTCATGCCTAGGGCGAACGGCGTTTTTCAGCATCTCCCAAACTTTCTGTCCGGGCTGGCAAAAGGGAGACAGATCCCGTCAATCGCTCCGAAATTTCTGCGTCAGCTGGTCCCCGAAATAAACCGGCCCGCCCATGGCGCCAGGCCTGTGATGAGAGTCGGATATTTCTCGGGGTGCATGAATGAATTCGTTTTGCCGGAGATCGGAAAGAAAACCATCGATGTCCTCACCCGTTTCGGAGTCGAGGTCGTGATGCCCAGGGCCCAGGGCTGCTGCGGAGCCGCCGTATTTCTCGGCGCCGGGGATTTTGAAACCGGAAGGAAAATGGCCGATGCCAATGTGGCCGCTTTTGAAGACGTGGATTACGTCATAGCGGATTGCGCAACGTGCACCTGCACTCTCAAGGAATACCAGCGCTTCCTGGCGGATACGCCTGAAAGAAAAGAGTCCTATTCAAAGTTTGCGGCGAAAGTGCACCACATTTCTGAATTTCTTACAGATGTTCTGCAGCTTCCCGCATCGGCGTACCAGAACTCCAGCGCTCTGAAGGGCAAAAAGATAACGTGGCATGATCCCTGTCATTTAAACCGCCACCTCGGCATCCGGGAACAGCCCCGGAAGATACTGAAATCCCTGCCCGAAGCCGCTTATATAGAGATGCCCCATGCGGACCGCTGCTGCGGAATGGGGGGGCAGTTCAACCTTCTCTATTACGAGTTGTCCATGAAGATTGCCGAAAAAAAGGTCGAGTACATCGAATCCACGGATGCCGATATCGTCATTACTTCATGCCCCGGTTGCCATTTCCAGATATTGGAGGCAATAACGCGGTTGAACAAGCGCCAGAAAGTAATGAGCCTGGTGGAGGTGATAGGTTAATTTGATATTGGATTCGAAACGAGTGTTTGCCCCCCGGCGGCCGCGCCCGTGCCGCGCTTACGCCGCAGCACAGCCTGTATTTTAAGGGCCTGTCCGCATATTGGAGGAGGCCCCGTTGCCGGCTGCGCCCGGACAGACGCAAGGCGGCGCCGGGCATGCTGGGTCCGGCATAAAATCAAATAGAAATGTATCGATATCCTGATTTTCCGGATCAAGTCTACGTCGAATTAACGAATATCTGCAACGCGAGCTGCACTATTTGCGCGACCCCCACAATGAAGCGCAGGCGGCAGATAATGGACTTCCAGCTTTTTCGCAAAATAATAGACGAATGCGGGGAGCGCAAAGCATACAGAATCATGCCCTTTCTGCATGGAGAAACGCTTCTTGTCCCCGGCGTTCTGGACTACTTTCGCTACATCCGCGCGGTTTCACCCCAAAGCCACGTCAATTTGACCACCAACGGATCCAAGCTCAGCAAAGAGATCTCGGAAGCGATTCTTCGGGAAGACCTGCTCGATAGTCTCATTCTGTCTATGGAGGGCGCCGACAAAGAGACGTATGAGAAAATTCGCGTGGGCCTCAAATTTGAAGAGGTGCGCGCGAATTTTCTGCAATTTCTAAGCATCCGCCGCCAACTGAATAAGAGAAAGCCCAAGGTTTCCGTCGCCATGGTGGTCGTGGATCAGAATCGATCCAGCAAAAGAAAATTTGCGGAACTCTGGAAGGAAGCCGACGAAGTGCGGTTTTCCGTTTTTTTTAATTGGGCGGGCAAATTAAACGGCGAAACCCCGCGGCATGAGCATAGATTGAATTTTTGCGAGCGCCTCTATCACTATGTCACGATTCTGGCGGACGGCCGCGTCGCCATGTGCTGCTTCGATTCCGAGGGCGAATATATCCTCGGAGACGTTCGGAAACAAACGATCGGGGAGATTTGGCATTCGGAGGAGTTCCTGCAGGTTCGCAGGCAATTGTTTGAAAGGGATTTTGATAAGCTCAGCCTTTGCGCCCGGTGCGATTACATAAGGCACCCGGCGTGGACCGCTCCTTTCGCCCGCATCCGTCCCTATGTGCAGAGAAGGCTGCCGGGACTGGCCGACTCGTTGGACGGAGTTTATAAAAAATGGCTGGCCTCGCGCCAAAGTTGAATCCGCCGTTTCTGAAGCTTTAACTGTCGCGGCCCACTCCGGCATGTTTCCGGCGTTTCGCTCCCTCGAGTACGCCTTCGGGCTCGTCGGTCGCCTTTCTCTCAAATCCGGCGCCTCTCAATGAATCCCGCCGAATCATCCAGGCCAATCAAGTTATTGATCTGCGATAGGACTTCTCTGCAAAATGTAGGGGAGCAACCTACAGAGAATTTATAAGGAGACGGTCATGAGACAATACCAAATCGCGGTTGTCATCGGGAGCCTTCGCCGGGAGTCCTTCAATCGAAAGCTGGCGAATGCCCTTGTGAAGCTGTCGCCTCCGGAATTTGTTTATAAGCAGGTTCAGATTGACGATTTGCCCCTCTACAATCAGGATGATGACGGGAACCAATCCGAGCCCGTCAAACGGTTTAAGAACGAGATTGAGGCCGGCCAGGGCCTTTTATTTTTTACGCCCGAATATAACCGTTCAATTCCGGGCGTGCTCAAAAACGCCATCGACCATGGTTCGCGTCCATACGGCCGAAACTCTTGGGGCCGAAAGCCAGCCGGTGTGATCGGCGTTTCTACAGGCGCAACAGGGACCGCTATGGCGCAGCAGCATTTGCGCAACATTCTGGCCTGTCTGAACGTGCCGACGATGGGGCAGCCTGAAGCCTTCATACAGGTCAAAGACGGGTTGTTCAATGAAGACGGCAGTATCGGGCCGGACAGCAGGCAATTCCTGCAGAAATGGATGAATCGATATGCTGCCTGGGTAAAAAAGCTAACGGACTAGGATGTGCCGCGCAGCCAAAAAGGCGGCATTTTCCGGATGTTAATTCTGCAAGCGGTGATAAACAGGCGAGCGGTTTTTTAATCAGTTTGTTGTCGCCCGTCGATCCGTCCTATGATTTAATCGCTGGGCGCAGTCGGCCAGCGGCTGCGCGGTATTATTACGGAGGTCCATATGGTTCGTGTGAAGCTGATTGGAGCGGGCGGCTACGGCGGCATCGGGTTGGTGGAATTGTTGATGCGGCATCCTGAAGCTTCTTTGTCCGCGCTGGTCGACGTGCAGGGGGTGGGCGACAAACTGAGCGATATGTGGCCCTATCTGCGGGGCTACTGCGACCAGGTTATCCTGGCACCGGATTCCGATGAGGCAAAATCGGTAGAAGCGGACGTGGTATTTTGCGCGACGCCCGATGGAGTCGGGCAGCTTGCCGCTCCGTCCGAGGTGGCGGCCGGCCGCAAGGTGATCGACTATTCCGGAGACTTCCGTTTCAACTCGGTTGAGCTTTACCGCGAATATGCCACCCGAATAGCGCGGGATCCCGTGCACAAGGCGCCGGAGCTGCTTAAGGAGAGCGTCTACGGGCTCACGGAGCTTCACAGGGAAGCGGTAAGGAAAGCGCGCATCGTGGGCAATCCCGGTTGTTTTGCCATAGGCTGTATCTGCGGCTTGTGGCCGGCCGTGAAGAACGGACTGGTGGAGCTTCAGGGTATTTGTTGTGACTGCAAGACGGGCGTATCCGGCGCCGGCAAGAAACCCGCTCCGGGACTGCACTATCCCGAGCGCTACGACAACAGCAACGCCTATCGACTTACCGGTCATCAGCATGTCATGGAAATCGAGCGGGAACTCAGCGACTTGGCGGGTAAGCCTGTGCAGGTGACATTCACGCCGCAGATTGTGCCGATGGTGCGGGGCATTCTATCCACTCTATACGGGCGGCTTCCGGCAGGCGTCACGCACAAGCGGATTTTGTCTGCCTATCGGGATATCTTTGCCGACGAGCCGTTCTTAAAGGTGCGGGATTTTGACGAGGCCACCGGAACAAGCGATGTGCGCGGGTCCAACCGGCTCATCCTCACCGTGGCGACCGATGAACGCACGGGAACCTTTCGCGTCATCAGTCATGTGGACAACCTTGTCAAAGGCCAGGCGGGTTCGGCGCTGCAGAATATGAATGTGATGTTCGGCCTGCCGGAAACGATGGGGCTGGATCTCGCCCCCCAGCATCCGTAATCGGTTCCTGCGGTTTGAAGGAAACAATCACTTTTCCCCCTGTGCGGGGAAATGCCTTGAGCTGCAAATTTCCTAAAGCTGCCGGAAATGGTTCGCAGACGCAACCGGCGTTTGTAAAAGCGGACTTTTTCAAAGATCGACGGCGGCGTCTTGAAGATCCCTGGCGGCGCTATACGGGGGCGGAATGGTTTGGGCGCGGGTTTTCATGAAGGTCCGTCCAATACGGGATTCCTCCGCCGCAAGCGTTCAACATGTCTCCCTTGATGCCGGAGCCGTGGTATAAATGTTGGAGAAAGGAAGTACAATTTCCTCGGTGCTGAAATGAGTATTCAGCAATACAAACATGGAGGGTTCCTTATGTCCACTGCAATTGAGGGTCTGAAACCGGAGCTGTTGTGGAAATATTTCGCCGAAATTTCCCGCATCCCTCGCTGCTCGAAAAATGAAGCGGCCGCTTCGCGGTATGTAGTCAATACCGCAGAAAACTTGGGTCTGCGGTTTAAAAGCGACAAATTCGGCAATGTTGTGGTCCAAAAACCCGCCTCCCCCGGGCGCGAACAGGTCCGCTCCGTCGCTCTCCAGGCGCACCTCGATATGGTCTGCGAAAAGAACAAAGGCAAGGTCCATGACTTTTCAAAGGATCCTCTTGAGCTGGTCCGCGAAGGCAATTATCTGAGGGCAAACGGAACGACACTCGGCGCGGACAATGGGGTGGGCGTTGCGGTAAATCTTGCCGTCATGGAGGACCGCTCCCTCGAACACGGCCCCCTCGAATTTTTGTTCACCGTGGACGAGGAGACCGGCCTGACGGGCGCGAGCAACCTGGAGACGGATTTTATTGAGAGCAGAGTGCTTATCAACCTTGATTCAGAGCAATTGGGCGAGTTGTGCGTCGGTTGCGCGGGAGGAAAGGATACGCAAGGGACATGGACGGTTCATTTTGATGACGCTCCGGACACCATGTCCGCGGCGTGTCTTAAGGTCACCGGTCTTAAGGGCGGGCATTCAGGCTTGGAAATCGACAAAGGCCGCGGCAATGCAATAAAAATCCTGAACCGGGCGCTCTTGGCGCTCGCTGCCGCGGGCGCCCGGCTGTCGTCGATAAACGGCGGAGACAAGCACAACGCCATCCCGCGGGAATGCGAAGCATTTTTACGGATTCCTCCCCGCAAGGTCAAACGCGCTCGGAGCATCGTGGAGGACTTTAGCATCAAGGTCAAAGCAGAGCTTGAGGCCGTAGAACCGGATCTGCAGCTCCAATGGAGCATGATCGAAAACGGCAAAAACCTGAAAGTGATGCGCAAAAAGGAACAGCAAAGAATCCTGCGGACAATTGCGGCGCTTCCCCACGGCGTAATCAAAATGAGTGCAGAAATCCCCGGGCTCGTGGAAACCTCCACCAATTTAGCCGTCGTTCAGACAATGGAAGACTCCTTGAGAGTCGCGACCAGCCAGCGAAGCTCCGTCGCCTCGGAGATAGAGGAAATTGTCCAATCTGTTTCCTTCATATTCGAATTGGGGAGCGCGTCGGTCCGCTTTACCGATGGATACCCGCCCTGGAAGCCGAATATGGATTCGTCGATTTTGAAAATTGCACAGTCTGCCTACCGATCGCTGTACGGCAAAGATCCCGAAGTGAAAGCCGTGCACGCGGGCCTGGAGTGCGGCATTATCGGCGAGCGCATCCCGGGCATGGATATGGTTTCGCTCGGCCCTACACTCGAGGCTGTTCATTCTCCGGATGAGAGAATCCAGCTCGACACAGTGGATAAATTCTGGGATTTCCTGCTGGAAATTCTGAAAAAGGTTCAATGATTGCGGGGATTTGAAGCCCTGTTTCGGGCACTGCGATATTCGTCGCGAGTGCATGCCTGCGGTCCCGGATCTATTCGGGCTTTTGGACGCCGAGACGGGAACGCGGCGCATTCTAATACTCGGACGGATTCCTAG
>CAZDMR010000070.1:0-17395 GCA_964506795.1 uncultured Acidobacteriota bacterium
CCGCCGAAATGCAGAGTTTCCTAACTTTTAACAGGGCGTGTCAGGAGTTCTGAACCTACATGCCGTACCGATGCATGATACCGCGCAAGGTGAACAATCTGCTTGTCGCATGCCGCGCATTTTCTTCAGATCAGATTGCCAATAACTTTTTCACCTATATTCCTCATTGTATCGCCCTGGGCGAGGCAGCGGGGATAGCGGCGGCACAGTCGATCAGCAGCGGCGTGGATCTGAGAAAGATCGATATCCGGGTTTTGCAAGCCGGCCTTAAAAAGCAGGGCGCGATTCTGCCCGGTTAAATGAAGGTATGATTTGAATAATAAGAAGGAATCGCACCGCCGCGAACGGCTGGGCGATAAATGCGGTGTTTAAAGGAGCTCTCTTCTCCTGCCTTCGATATGAACAAAACAGGAGATAATAAGGTGAAACCCACACAGCTTTTTATTGCTTTTCTTTGGTTGCTGGGCTCGATGGTATTCGGGCAGCAAACGAGCGACGCGCCTTATCTGGATCCGGATCTGTCGCCTGAACAGCGGGCGGGGGATCTTGTCTCCCGCATGACGCTGGAGGAGAAGGCACTCCAGATGCAGAGTACGGCTCCCGCAATTCCGCGTCTCGGTGTGCCCGCCTACAACTGGTGGAACGAAGCGTTGCACGGCGTGGCCCAGGGCCGGGCTACCGTCTTCCCGCAAGCTATCGGGCTTGCCGCTACATGGGACACCGATCTGATGTATCGGGTGGCCGACATAATCTCAACCGAAGCGCGGGCCAAGTATAACGATGCTCTGAAACATCCCGCTCCTTCCGGCGCTGAGGCACTCATGACTCTTCCCGGCCGCACGGCCGGACTGACCTACTGGTCGCCGAATATCAACATCTTCCGGGATCCCCGTTGGGGTCGCGGCCAAGAGACTTACGGAGAAGACCCCTATCTGACCGGCCGTATGGGCATCGCGTTTGTCACCGGAATGCAGGGGGACGACCCTCATTACCTGAAAACGGTCTCCACGCCGAAACATTACGCGGTGCACAGCGGCCCGGAGCCCGAGCGGCATGTCTTCGATGCCAGAGTGAGCGAGTATGATCTCGTAAACACCTATCTGGCGGCATTCCGAGCCGCCGTCGTCGAAGGCAAGGCCGATTCGATCATGTGCGTCTACAACTCCGTAGCCGGTGTACCCGGGTGCGCCAGCGAAGACCTTATTCAGAGGCGGCTTCGGGAACAGTGGGGCTTCCAGGGCTATGTTGTAAGCGATTGCGGTGCGGTGAACGACATCTATCGGAATCACAAGTATACCTCCACCCTGGGCGGCGCGGCCGTGGCGGCCGTCAAGGCGGGAACGGATCTCACCTGCGGCACCGAGTATCGGACCCTGGTTGACGAAGTGAAGGAGGGCCGCATCACTGAAGTCGAGATCGACCGCTCGCTCAAACGGCTCTTCGTAGCGCGATTCCGCCTGGGCATGTTCGATCCACCGGAACGGGTCCCGTATTCGAAGATTTTGATCTCTGAAAACGATTCGCCCCGACATCGGCAAGTGGCGCGGGAAGCGGCGCGGGAGTCGATCGTACTGCTGAAAAATGAGGATGGCGTTCTGCCTTTAAAGCCGTCGGTGCGCAAAATCGCCGTTGTCGGACCCTCGGCCGACGATCCTATTGCGCTGCTTGGTAATTACAACGGCATTTCATCCAAACAGGTAACGCCGCTGGAAGGATTAGAGCTGCAATTTCCCAATGCGCAAGTAAATTACGCGCTTGGCGCAACCTACACGGCCTTTACTCACGCCCTGGTTCCCTCGAAATTTCTGACACCCCCGGACGGCGACGGGCGAGGATTGCTGGTCGAGTACTTTGACAATCCCCACTTCCGGGGACAACCCAGGCTCCGCAGGCCCGAGACTCGTGCATATTTCGATATGGGGATGCAAGACCCAGCCGTCATCGCGGCCGTTGGCAGCGAAAATTACTCGGTGCGCTGGACGGGCACACTGACGCCGCCCGCCACGGGCGAGTATGACCTGACTGTCCGTACGGGCAGGTGGAATCGTACAGCCACGGCCCGACTCTTTCTTGATAACGAGGAAATCAGCTTCGGCACTGGGTTTTTCACTCAAATGACCTCGACGCAAACGGCGCTGGGAAACCGACCGGGTGCGGTCGGTCGCATACGACTGGAGGGCGGTAGAAGGTATGTCTTGCGTGTCGAATACCGGCAGCCGGGTTCCGGGGGCATAATTCAGCTCGGATGGATTCCGCCGGCCGAAGCCGCTCTTGCCGAAGCCGAAACGCTTATTAAGGATTCCGATGTCGCCGTTGTTTTCGTCGGTTTGAGTCCCGAGCTGGAAGGGGAAGAAATGCCCGGGTTGGACATTCCCGGGTTTCTTGGCGGCGACCGCACCAGCCTGGACCTGCCCGAGCCGCAGGGAAACCTGGTGAAGGCGGCAATCGCCACTGAAAAAGCGGTAGTTGTCGTTCTAACCGGCGGCAGCGCCATCGCTGCGAATTATGCGGCAGAGCACGCTGACGCACTCCTCGCCGCATGGTATGCCGGCGAGGAGGCAGGTACGGCAATCGCGGAAACTCTGTCTGGGATCAACAACCCGGCGGGACGGCTTCCTGTGACATTTTACAAAAGTGTGGATCAGTTGCCGCCGTTTGAAAATTACGATATGAAAGGCCGCACCTACCGGTATTTTGAGGGCGATCCCCTGTACCCGTTCGGTTTTGGCTTGAGTTATTCGATATTTGCGTATTCGGATCTGAATGTGAAGCGGACACCGAACGGAGCGGAAATTCGTGCAACGGTCAGGAATATTTCATCCCGGGATGGCGATGAGGTGGTTCAACTCTACATTGGCGGCGGCCCTGAGAAGGAAGCGCCGATACGGAACCTGCGCGGATTCCAGAGGGTCCACCTGCGAGCAGGAGAAAAGTGTGAAGTGAAATTTGCACTCGGATCCGACGACCTGCCGAAGTCCGAGGTGGACGTCAGCGTTGGCGGCGGGCAACCCCTGGCTAAAATACCTCACGTACAGGGCACACTTTAGAGAAAGCGCACCCGGAAAGTGAGGACAGTATGGCAATCTTGCTTTCGTGCTGGTGCGAATGACTTAACCGGTTCGGCTTCAGAAGGAAAACGCTCGCTTTCTTTGAACTTCGCCGATTCAATATCGGCCAGAACATGCTCAAATACCTTGCGATGCTTGGTGCGTCGGATTATGGGCTTTTCATGCTCCGTGAATGATTTTATTCGGTCTTGACACGAATTCGTTTCCAGAAATAGCATGGAATCCGATTCTTTTTCTCTTCGAAGCTATAGTAGGGGTTGAATGAACGTGAGGAGCGATTTCCGCGTGGCGAGCGAAATGAGCAAAACACTTTTGGGATTTTTTTTCACTGTGACGCTTCAGCTGCTTTTGCCTGCCGTGGCGTCAAGCGCGGAAGAATACAAAACCTATTCCGGAGAATGCATTGTCGAGCCTCCGACCCTTATGGCGCTGGGATTTGAGTGGACCATCGACGGCGATGACAACCGCAATTCGAGCGTTTCGGTCCATTACAGGAAGCGGGGGGAGGCCGACTGGCGCGAGGCCCTGCCGCTGCTGCGACTGCAGCGGGAAGAGCTCATTAACAATTACGGCGCCTATGACTATACGGTGCCGAACATGTTTGCCGGCAGCATCATGGATCTGCAGGCGGATACGGAGTATGAAGTCCTGCTCGAGATGACGGATCCGGACGGTGTTGAAAACGGTGCGGAACGGCAATTTTTTGTCCGCACACGCGCCGAGCCGAAACCCTATGCCGGAGGCCGTATATTCCATGTGTATCCGCCCGGGTTTGAAGGTGAGAAGCAGGAGCCTTCATTCACGGGGCTTCTGGCGGCATTTTATACCCGCGCGAACGGTGCGGACTGGTTTAACGCCTACCCGCCCCGGGTCCGGCCCGGCGATACGATTCTGGTGCATGCCGGTCTTTACAGGGAAGACCGCTACAGGTATGCGAACCAGCTGGGCTTGCTGTTTGACGGCACCTACCGCTTTCGGCAAAGCGGAACGGCCCAGAGACCGATCGCTATCGTAGCGGCCGGCGACGGCGAAGCGATATTCGACGGGAACGGCAATCATGTCCTCTTTGACGTGATGGGGGCCGACTATCTTTATTTCGAAGGTCTTACCATCCGCAATACCGACGTGGCATTTCAGGCGGGCCACAAGGGTGTGACGGGATCCGTGGGCCTGACGGTAAAGAAATGCCGGTTGGACAATATCGGCCGCGGCATTTATACGGACTGGTCCGGCTCTAAGAACTTTTACATCGCCGACAATACCTTTATCGGCAGGAACCATCCCGAACGCCTGGAGGGTTGGATAGGGCGCGTCTGGCAGGATACGCCCGGCTATCCTACGCCGGTCTTTTCAGAGCTCGCTGTAAAGGTTTACGGTTCCGGTCACGTAATCGCCCATAACTATGTCGCGAACTTTCACGACGGCATCGATCATGCAACATACGGCGCGCCGGACGGCAATCCCGACCCGGTTCGCGAGCGGATGCCGGTCGCGATCGACATTTACAACAACGACATCACCAACGTGGACGACAATTGCATTGAAGCCGACGGCGCCATGCACAATATCCGCGTTCTGCGCAATCGCTGCTTTAACCAGGCGCATCGTTCCCTAAGCACGCAACCCATTCTCGGAGGGCCGGCTTATTTTATCCGCAACATCGTGTACCACGCCCCGGAGGGCGGATCGGTCAAATTTACCGCCAACAGCGCAGGCGTTCTTGTCTACCACAATACCTTCACGTCCGAAGTGCTATCCATGGGGCAGGCTTCCAATTTGCACTTCCGAAACAACCTGATTCTTGGCCAGGGCGTCGCACCGGAAGTGTTCAGCGTGGAGACTGCGACCAATTATTCCAGTTCGGATTATAACGGGTTCCGCCCTAACCCGGACGCAGAGGTCTCCTTTATATGGAAATCGCCGCCTTCCGAGAAGGAAGCCGATTTCGCCGGTGAACGTATCGACAGGCGTTTCCGGAGCCTGTCGGAATACAGCGAAGTTACCGGCCAGGATGTACACAGCGTGATACTGGGCTACGATATCTTCGAAAATGTTTCCGCCCTGACAACCGAAGATCCCGGCAGGCTGTACGACGCGGAGGACTCGGATTTCCGTTTGCGGGCCGGCGCGAACGCAATCGATGCCGGAATGATACTACCCAATGTCAATGACGGGTACCTTGGCCGGTCGCCCGATTTGGGTGCGTATGAATTTGGGGACGCTGTACCACACTATGGCCCCCGCAAATCCCCTTAACCCGCATTTCGGAGGCATTATGAAAACAGTGAATACAGCACATCTGAGAGCCGGCCTGCTTGTCCTGTTCATCGCGGGCGGTGCCGTTGCAGAAGCGATCCTGGCGGCGGACAACGCAGCGCCTCCTCCAGGATTTATCGGCGAACAGGGAGGGCGCGGCGACTCCCCGGCGATAGCGCAGTCAAGGGCGGATTTGCGCACCCATACCCTGTACCGTCCCGTGGCACTGCCGGATAGCCCTGTGCCCCTGCTGATCTGGGGCAACGGCGGATGCAGCGACAATGGCCTGGTTCACGACAAGTTTCTGCGCGACATCGCCTCGCACGGCTACATCGTGATTGCGCTGGGTTATGCATGGCGGCAACCCCCGCGCAGCGGTGCCGCCGCTCAGGAAAAAGACGCCACCGATGTCGCCCAGATGAGCCAAGCCATGACCTGGGCGGCGGAGCGCACCGCGGACCCGGTCGATGAGCTCTACGGGCATATCGACACCCGCCGCATCGCTGTCGCCGGCCACAGTTGCGGCGGCCTGCAGGCCATCAAGATTTCCGCCGACCCCCGCATCGCAACCTCGATAATTTTCGACAGCGGCGTGTACAACCGTCCCGGCGGCCGCAGCAAGATCCGGGTGAGCAAGGATGAACTGGCCAACCTGCATGGCCCGATTGCCTACTTTACCGGAGGACCGACGGATATCGCTCATCCCAATGCCGCCGACGATGTCGCGCGTATCAAGCATGTGCCGGTATTTTTCGGCTGGTTGCCCGTAGGACACGGCGGCACCTTTTCAGAACCTGACGGCGGCGACTGGGCTGAACAGGCCGTTCACTGGCTTGACTGGCAGTTGAAGGGGGACCGTTCATCCGGGAGTTGGTTCCTCGGCGAGGATTGCGGCTTGTGCCGCGATGAACGCTGGACCGTCGAACGCTTCGCCGCCCCCTGATCCCGGCGGTGCAGTGAGGGGGATGGAACGCCCGCAAATTATTAATCATCAAAAAATGAAACGGCACAATGAAACGATATGCCTTGTCTATGATCCTGGTTCTCTGTGTTTTTACACTCTCATGCGGAAGCAATGACGCATCCACGACCGATCGCGTCTCCAGGCCGGGCGAATATGCCGGCTACAGCGACGCGGTTTACGCCGATGAAGGCCCCACAAAACATGGCGCCTTCTTTACACAATAATGTAGTCAACCCGGCAAAACTGATCGTGGGGCCTGCGGGTCACTGCGGCTGGAGCGCCGTCAAAAGTCAGACCGGGTTCGACATTACCGTCGAGGAGCGCCGTTTCTTCGACTATTGGCTTAACCCGGATTATTCATGAAGCTTCTACTGCGGCACCGGATTCGGGCATATTTACTGCATGTCCACGGTCTTCTCTGCCGACTCGATGGAAGCGAAGCGGCAGGAGCCATGTGAAAAACGAGGGTCAAGGCTTTTTAAAGGTCCAGCGTGCCTTGGGGCTCTCGGGATCAAACCTTGAAAGCGTCGGCGTGCTGCGGCCTGCAGCGGTCAGGGCCAGGGGTTCCCCTGAATCGGGCACCGACTTGGGCATGATGCGGTAAGTGCCGTCGGTCAACTGGTCGATGCGCCACAGCTGTTCGGGACCGCCGGTAAAGGAGGGGAGAGCCACAACTTCACCGTCGGCGGTTGCGGCCAGCGTGCGGTCCGTACCGGCGATCGCTATCTTGAAATAAGGCGCTCCGGGATAGCCGCCGACGCCGGCGACCGGAGTGACCGTCCATTTCTGATGGGGGCGGATCATGTAGTCGCCGATGCGAATGTCGATATTGCCGGCCGGCCAATCCGCTGACACCCGGGCAAGTTCCTGGGCCGGAACCGGTTCCACGGGGCCGGCAGGGGCGCCGAAGCCGCCGCGCCTGCCGCGGTCCATACGCACGAAATCCACGGCCAGTTCCAGCGCGAAGCCGCTGCGTTCGGACTGGATCACATAGGTTCCTTCCCGGAAATTGTCGCCGGCAACGGGCCAACCGTCTTTCCAGAGAAGCGGGCGGATGTCGAGCACGCTGCGGCTGCTGCGGTTCAAGTCGGCTTCGTAATGGCAGGAGAATTTCTGCACCCCGTCCCCAAGGTCCAGCAGCCCGAAGTGGCCGGGCCCGACGAAGCGGTCACCGGCGGCCACGACAAGCTTGCCGCCGCCTCTGAGCGTGTCCACGCCCATGTGGTCCAGGAACGGACCCGTCACTTTCCTGGAGCGGGCCACGCGGATGTTGTAGGTCGAATTGGCGCCGTCGCAGCAGGTGCCGTGAGTGCCCAGCAGGTAGTACCAGCCGTCGCGATACATCATGGTAGTGGCTTCCATATCGATGGCGATGTTTACGGGCTGGTTGCCTGCAACGCGTTTTCCGGTTTCGGGATCGAGCTCAATGATGCGGATATAGCCGAAGTAGGTCCCGTAGGTGAGCCACAGCCTGCCGTCGGTTGGGTCTAGGAAGAATCCCGGGTCGATGGCATCGCAGTCCTCGACGCCGTCGGTGGTGACGACAATGCTGTCGTCATGAAATCCGAAACCGGGCGATTCGGGATTGAGTGTCTTGGTCCACATCGTGTTGATGGCGCCGGCGTGCCCCCCGGCAAGCCCTCCGCCTTTGGAGGCATAAGACACATAGTAGCGATCCCCGATCTTGATGGCGTCCGGGGCCAATCCGCCACCGGGCCGCACGGCCCCGCTGCGCCAGGTCCAGCCGTCGTCGGAGATCAAGCCTCCGCCCCCGGTGCCGAAGGTGTAAAACCTGCCGTCGCACACCATGATGGTCGAAGGATCGTGAATGTAGGGTTCGCCGTCCAGCGCCCTGGGATCGGATTGGCCGAACGAAAGCAGAGCGGAAAACGCTGCAGCCGAAAGAATTCCTGCGGCGAAAAGACGGGATTTCATAGTCGCTCCCAAGCAAAACGAAGGAGACCGGAATAAGGGCAGCACTTTATTGAACAGTCTGGGTAATGTCCTTGATCGGGTCGCCGTTCTCATCAATAAAACGGACGCAGAAATCACTCATGCCGGGGCCGTTGATGACGGCCCCCCGAATGACATTCCGGCCCTTATTAAGCGTGAGCCGTTTGGAAACGCAGTCGTCCATAACCATGCGCCGGTCGCCAAAAAGACCCACGGCTTCCTTGCCGTTGAACCACCACATTGACGCTGAATTGGAGCCTACGGCTATACGGGCGTTTTTGATCTCAAGCGGGCTGTTGACGATGGTCACGGCCCAGAAGAGGACGCCGTAAGTCGGTTTGTTCAGACCGTAAGCGAAGCGAAAAAGCTTGACGTTGAAATTGGTGGAATCCAGAGCATGCCATGCGAGTTCCCGGCCGGCAACCGTCACACGGTCGCCGTTGCGCGGAATGACGGTGAACTGACCGGGGAAGTACTCCGTATTCATGGCGTTGCGGACGTAGGTGTCGGTAAAGACGGTGTTGGTGCGATTCGGCTTGTCGATCGGCTCGAGAAGCAGCCAGCGCTGCAGGAAGCCGTCCGGGTCCGGCGCCTTTGGGGACGATGTGGCCGGCTTGAAGTATGGCGCGATGCTGCGAGGATCGGCGTCGGGTTCCGCGGCAAGAGCGGCGCGGCCGGGAGCTGCGGATAGAACTTGAAGCGCCAATACAGCCAGGATACCCATCCCCGGCATCAACACTTTACGGAGCATGTTCATGGCAAGCCCTTCGTGGAATTTACAAATTCCGGATACGAAACGAGCACAACTTTTTCTCCAAATGCGCCAATGTAGGTGATTCATTCCGAAATGTCCAGCCTGCATCATGCGCGTTAACCCGGATTATTCATGAGGATTCGTAGCGAGGTGGCGTAGACGGGCATGGATACAAGGCGCGCGACCGAGAGCCCCGCAGGCGTACTCGACAGTACGTCGAGGAGCTTGAAGGAGCGCAACGCTGTAGCCATGCCCGGATCCGCCCCCCCGCAGTAAAAGCTTCATGAATACTCCGGGTTAAGTAATCATATAATAACGGATTTCAACCCCGTCGGGATGTCGTATTCCCTTGCACACGAAAAGCCGCCGGCCCATCCACGCGTATTTTTGAGACGCAGTTTCAAGACGCGGCGTGGTGCGGAAATAATATTCCGAAGGATCGACGATTTCTCCTGCATTGATGCGTTCAATCACCGCAGGAGAGGCCTCCCGGATGCCGGGCGCTTCGATATAAATCAGGGCGCCGTCATCCGATTTTATGGAATAGCGGGCATTGATCTCGCTGACGCCGTCGTCGCGCACGATCTGCCAGTCGGCCCCGCCGGGCAAAACTATGCCGTTTAACTTTGGACCTTTTACCGTTCCGCCGGTGATTCCGATAATGCGGCGTTCGCCGATTCCGGTTTGCCCGAAGATCAGCGGCTTTTCCAATGTGGCAACCACTTCAAAAACGAACTCCAGACCCGGATCTTTCGATTCCGCGGCACCTGCTTCATTTGATGCCAGAGCTGAAATGCCCATTGCAAAACCGGCTGCGAGTGCTTCCCGTCGATTCATTCCCATAATATTTCCCTCGTCGGTCTTCGATGATATTTTCATTTTTAACAGCTTTTACCGAATATTAACGGATCAAGTCTATAAATGGATTTGTTTTCTCGCCATGAGGCCGTTTTGTGCATAAAAAATCGCATTCTAAAATTAAATAACGGGTTCGAAGAATACGTTCCGGTATCAGGTTTCTCTCCGTTTCTGATAAAATGCGTCGAGTTAATCAATAAACAATGTTGTTTAGAACAATAAATGGGAGATCACGGATGAACCGATTCGGCGGCTACACGCTAATCCTTAATATGTTCGTCTTATTGGGCAGTCATTGCGTTCTTGCCCAGAATCCCCTGGTTATGGATCAGTTCACGGCCGATCCAACCGCAAGAGTGTTTGAAGGCAAAATATATGTTTATCCCTCTCACGACATCCCCGCCAGTCCGGGAAGGGGCCGGGCCAATTGGTTTGTCATGGAAGATTACCACGTTTTCTCTTCAGAAAACCTCATGGACTGGATGGATCACGGCGTCATTCTGACCCAGACCGACGTTCCATGGCTGCAGCGTGAATCTTTCGATATGTGGGCGCCCGACTGCGTTTCCAAAAACGGGGAATACTATTTCTATTTTCCCGCCGGGGGCAGAATCGGGGTTGCCGTAGCGGACAGACCGTACGGTCCTTTCAAGCCGGAGGAACAGCCCATAAGTGGCGTGCGCGGCATCGATCCGTGCGTTTTGATCGATAAAGATGGGACGGCATATTTATATTATTCGCTGAACGCGATATTCGTGGCCAGGCTGAAAGACAATATGGTGGAACTTGATTCCGAGATGCAGAAGATTGCGAATCTTCCAACAAAAGGACTTGTGGAGGGTCCCTTTGTTTTTGAACGCAACGGCATTTATTACTTAACGTATCCTCATGAAGTGGACGGAGCTGAAAGGCTCGAGTATGCAACCGGCAGCAGCCCGATGGGGCCTTTCGAGCAGAAAGGAGTGATAATGGACCAATCCCCCAGTGGCTGCTGGACCAATCATCATTCCATAGTAGAGTACAAAGGCCAGTGGTACCTGTTTTATCACGACAAGGATTTGTCCCCGGACTTCGACAAGAACCGCTCCATGAAGGCGGATTATCTATATTTCAACGAGGACGGCACCATACGGAAGGTCGTTCCCACTCATCGCGGAGTGGGCATTTCCAATGCCCGTAAGGAAATTCAAATTGACAGATACAGTGCCGCCGACCCGGAAGGAGTATCCGTAGCATTCGTCGATCCCGGTCAAAAACAAAAGGGATGGAAAACCGTCATGACGGCCCGGGATGCATGGGTACAGTACAATAAAGTTGACTTCGGCGACGGCAAGTCGAGTGATGTCATTGTCAACGCCGTATCTTCAACAGGCGGCAGCATCGAAATCCGGATAGACAGTATAGACGGGCCGCTGGTCGCTCAAGTTGAAATCCCGAACAATACGGACAGGAACGTGGCCGGTGCAAAACTCTCGGTAAGTCCTGCCGGAATCCACGACCTGTTCGTGATTCTTAAAGACGCAACAAACGTGGAGATAGACTGGATAAAATTTGAATAAACGGACCTCCGTCAGCAGTCAATGTCGCAAGAGGCGCAATATAGCTGTCCGTAACGATTGGAGGGGGAGCCTATTTGTGGATGTAATTGAAGCTGTTCTGACCCGGCACAGCGTAAGCGATCTCAGTTCCAGGATTGTTCCGAAGGAAACCGTAATGAAGATACTGGAAACCGCCCTCAGGAGTCCGTCGGGCGTAAACAGTCAGCCGTGGGAAGTTTTTGTTGCCGGCGGGGCAACCCCGGAGAGAATCCGCGCGGCGTATAAGGAACGCTCTCAGAGCGGAGCCGCGGCGGCGGCCGGCCCGCGGCATCTGCCGGCCAGGTGCCGGGAACGCATGGCAACGATAAGAAATGAACGCCTCCCAATTGCTGCGGCTGGACCCTGCCGACCCGGCAAGCCGGTCACGGGTCGCCAAAATGGAAGCCGGTGACAGTAACGGTATCTATAGATTTGCTCGTCTGATCGCTGATAGCTCTGGGAGGTTCGAGAAGGAGAAAACTGCAGGGGAAAACGCTTTCCAGGAGGCAAGCAATTAATGCTGGCCTCGCCTTACCAGTTTCTACGTGAAGTGTATTTTAATTATGGAGCTCCGTTGTCCCGTTGTCGCTGAAGACATACACCTTTAATTGATGGCTCCGTTTTGTGTCAGCATTACGAGAGGATTTTCGGCGTTTCAGCATTGGAGGGGAAACGAAAAAGGCCGCCCCGGAGAGCGGCCCTTTCCTCAAGATATGAATTGTTTGATGAATCCGCTATTTCCTTTTTCGCCGATAAGCGGCCAATCCTAACACACCTAATCCCGTGCCGAGGAGGATGAGGGATGTGGGTTCAGGGATTACATTATTACTAAAGGAAACATTGTCAAGGATCACACCCACGTTGTCTCCTCCGATACCCTCGATATATAATTTTATGTTATAGCTCTTAGAAAACATTAAGCCGTAGCTTGCTGTCGAAAAAGGACTATCGAACGCTATGCCCGAAATAGTGAAATAACCAAGATCCTTATTTTCATCTAAGTTCCAAAATCCTAAAGTAATACCGTCTGATTCATTCCGCCGCTGGTTGCCCGACACTTGCGCGCTAATATAGTAATCAACATAGGGCAGCATACTGAATTGTTGTTTGCTGGTAATTCGACCTGCGTTTCCCGTTGATCCGTCCATGTCGAGGCAACCGTCACCCAGGCATGTGATCCCATAATCGGGTTCTTTTATGTAATCGATCGTCCCGTCCGATACATCCCAATTTTGCAGGCTAATAAAATTGAGAACAGAATCAGTAGCGTCGTCCTCAAAGTCGTCATAGAAGAGGGTCTCAGAGTAGCCGAATTCATAGAAACCAAACGCAATTCCGGCTGCCAACAGGAGACAAGTTGCAAGCTTTTTGAATAACATTTCAGCCTCCAACACCAAAATTTGGCATTAAATTTTTCACATCTGCCGTTCTATGCAGCAATTTCTGAGCCAACTTAGCGCCCATTTAAACATCCCGACCGTAAGCCTAACTATTGTAACAGTTGCAAGATTTTGATTTGTGAATACCATTCCTTGAAATGTATTTCGAGTGCACAAAAACGTTTATTAGTTTTACAGTTATTTGTGGAATAAACCTGCATAATCCCCATAAGCTATAGCAGATCAATGAGTTGCGAATACTAAATTGGGGCTTTGGATTGTAAAGTTTTCCGACAGCCCCCATTCTAACGGTGTTCTAAGCAGTAGGCGCAATGCCAATTTAAGAGTGGGTGAATCCGCAATTTCGATTCCCCACAATCGGGGAGTGTTAGAGCAGCGAGGAGGGATACAGGGATTTGAGGGGTCCCCTCCGTCCAGATCTTGAATTTGCTGAACTTGATTCCTTCCAGCTTTTGGAATATGCGCGGGGAATGCCATAAGAGAAACCTATGTACACTCAGGTTTCGGTTTTAAGCCTTTAAAAGGCCAGCGAACGAACCAGGCACCTCCAAAGAAACTCGCTTATTCCAGCCGGTGAACGGCCCCGGATTTGCCGGCTTAACTCCAATGCCTGCTTTTTCCATTGGGGGACTTGATCAGAATGAATGCCGCACGTTGAGGGGGTTTTGTTTAACGGTTGCTGGCCCTTGGTCGCTTCCAGAGCGACTTTTGCTATGAGCGTTCCATCATATCGATTCGCCTCTTTTTTTCATGGGATCAATTTGCGAGGCGGCAGTCATGTTATACCTAAATAGCTTTCCAGTTTTTCGGGTACAATATATTTAATAGTGATTAACAATCCCATCGATAGCCGGCCAGAGATTCCAATTGTCAGCCAGAAGATCTTGCGGATTCCTCAGAAAAACGGCTTCTTCAAAACGACATCGCTCTTCTTTAATAAGCGCAGAATCTACTGAGATATTCTTGCTTGAAGGACCGAGATTTTGAAACGTGGTCAAGGGCCTTTTAGATAGAAGCCAATGATTGAAATCATTAAATATGTTCCTATTCCTCTTTGCGAAAATCATAGCTGATTCAACCTGATCGATCCTGGTGCAAATAGGAATGTCAAATCCAGAAAGCTCGATTAGACCTTCAATTTTATGTGTATTGCCGGGTAGTGCGACAAAGGGAATTCCTGCCAGGGCAGCTAGATAAATTCCATGGTGCCGGGCTGTTATTAGCAGATCGGCAGAGGACAGCGTCGATGGAATTTTTCTCCATATATATCTGTGAATGCCGTGGATTAATGGAAGAAAAAATGGATGAAGTTTTGAATCGGCCATTAGAGAACGAAGCGCCGAGCCCACATCTGACTCTTTGTCGGGATGCCAGTCGCTGACCACGATCCGGTTGCTTAAATCGAAGAGAGGTCCTTCCTCAAATTCAGCTTCAAGAATTGAGTCCACTACAACTCGATGGGTGATTTCCCTTTGCCTCAAAAACTCCGAAGATCGTAGATCCCGTACCGTTAAGTCGCTCAATTTTGCGAGGACATCATCAAAACATTCTGTTTCCTGTAAAACTGCATTAACAAGCAAGCTCTTTTTGCCCAAATGCTGCGCGGCCTCCAGTATCGTAAGGAGATGAATCCCATTGCCATGATGTATCGTTCCTTCTCCGTTGACAATAACGGCATCAACGGATTCCAGCTCAGCGCAGAGCGGACTGGCAAGCAATTTATCCAGTGATGACTGCCTATTTCCAAGCCAGTAGTCTCTTCCGTCGCCGACAAACCATCGGAGATCAGCTCTCAGGTTGATATTAGCAAGCATCCGAATGTGCGCGTCAGAAACAGCCATGCACCCGATATGAGGCACAATTCCAGTGTCATTGAAAAGGGCGATTTTCATTCCATAGGCTCCGGCATGTGTCTGTTATTTAGCCGCGCAGCTGCTGTTTGACCTGTAAAAAGCAATAATCTGGCATCTGATAATGTCAGAGTAATATGCAACACTATTTTCAAAAGCCGAACCGTATTAATCTGTTTTCAATTGTTCCGGTAAGATGCATTTTATAAATGTTCTGGAATTTCCCGCTGCGATTTTAATATAGATTGTGTTGGGAAAAGTGGAATTTTGCGGCTTTCTCCTCAACATGCAGGCAGGGAATTGTTTTGCGTTTTCGTCCAACATTTCTGGCTGATAAAGTGGATAACTTGACAACGAAATAGACAATCAGCATTGAGCGGCACACAAAACCTTGACGAGCTGTTTGTGTCAAGATCTGCAACTTTTGCAGCTAATCCCCTAATTTGAAAAGCTGTCGAGGAGGAAGCCACATTTTCATCCCCATTTCAGCCTTGTAAATCAATTCTTCGTTTTTTTAAATCAGAAAAAATGGCCGCCGGGCGAAAAATCTCGTGTTTATTGCGGCCCGGCAGGGCGTTCTCGGCGAGTCCCGTATCTTGATAAGCGGTTTTTTTTACTCCAATTCAATGATGCGCCCTTGCAAGGGGTCGACTATTTCAACCGCCGACGATGGTTCGAAATTGTCGACAACATCCCTCCGGCTACGTTTAAAAGAAACTGTTTGGGCCAACTAAAAGACTCCGATAGGCCAGCTTGACTGAAACAAATAACTCCCCGGCAAAGCTGGGGTGCATCAGGCAGGTAAGAAATGCGGGTTAAATAACAAATCTTTCCAGGATGTTATCTATCCTGGTTTTCAGATCCGTCACGCTTATTGGTTTTGTAATATAGTCTTCGCTATATGATCTGGCGGCCGCAACCTTGGAGAAGTGGTCATCTTTGCCGGTCAGCATAGCCACGGGTATGGCAAAGGTATCCGTATCTTCTTTTAAAACCTGCAAAACCTTGAGTCCGTCGATAAACGGCATATCGATATCCAAAAGCACTAAATCCGGGGTTTCGCGCTTGGCGGCATGGAGGCCGCTTTTTCCGTCATAGGCTTCGATTACCCTAAATTTGCCCAATCGCTCCAAGCCTTCTTTAATAACTCTGCATACGTCTTTTTCGTCATCGATAACCAGCACTACCTTTTTTGCCATACCATTCTCTCCTCCTTTAGCCTGATCGGATGCGCTTTGCAATTCATTAGGCCCCGGCATTTGTTTTTGGCGCCTTAGCATAAAGAGTTTCTGGAGAACTCCTTGCTATGAGTCGATAAAAACCAGAGCAGAGGTTCCTTTGCCGCATCTCGCTTCTGGACGGGCCGAAGGCGAATCGAAGGAGAGTGGCTGATTTAATAAAAATTACACGATCATCCATGGAATGATCCGCGCTGATGGAATGAAGAAAGCAATGAAAAGCATACGTAAGCATTTGCCGAGGCAGACATTCGAAGCGGAAGCGTTAAAAACAAACGGCGGACCCCTTAACGATGAGAGTCTGCTGCAATGCGAGCAACGGTTCAAAAGCATCTTTGACGCATCCGCCCACCCGATGGCGATTACCAAGGTCACCGACGGATTTATTATTGATATTAACAACGCCTTTGCCCGGCTTACCGGCTATAGGCGTGAAGAGCTTGTGGGCCGGACAACGATTGAACTGGGCTTATGGGCCGACTTGCAGCAAAGGGACGAGATTACCCGCACCTTGCAGAAGGAAGGAAAGGTCCACAATTTCGAAGTAAAGGTACGAACAAAAGAGGGAAATATACGTACGGTCCTGTTCTCCGTAGATAAAATCCCATGGAACGGCTCCCCATGTTCGCTCACCACGGCCGTCGACATAACCGCCCATATTGACATTGAAACGCAGCTTAGGGAGTCTCAGGAAAAATACAGGACGCTGGTGGAGCAATCGCTGCAGGGAATATCGATCATACAAGGTGATCGTTTTGTCTTCTCCAATAACGCTTTTGCCGCAATGACCGGATACTCCGTGGAAGAATTGCTGTCTTTCCCAAACTCCTGGCTTCTGGTGCATCCGGATGATCGGGCATTCGTCCGCAGGCAGTCTGAAGAGCGATCGGCGGGAAAGCCCGTTCCCGAAGTCAACGAGCACCGGATTATTAAAAAGGATGGTAGCGAACGCTGGATGGAGGTACGGGCCGGCCTTATCACATACCAGGGAAAACCCGCCACGCAAGTGGTGAACCTGGATATTACGGAACGCAAACAATCTGAAATGGCGCTGCGGGAGAGCGAAGAACAATTCAGACTGATAGCCGAGAGTATCGATGAAGTCATTTGGCTATTCGATAATGAGCAGCAGCTTGTCAAATACATCAGCCCCGCCCATGACCGCGTCTATGGATATTCACGGCAGAAGCTTTACGAAAACCCGGCTGCTTTTTATGACGCAGTTCATCCGGATGATCTGGATCGCGTGATAAAGGCGATGGAACTCATGCTGACGGGACAGCTATTGAATCATGAATTCCGGATCATTCGTCCCGATGGATCCATTCGGCATATTCTGGACCGGGGCTTCGTCGTCCGGGACAAATCGGGCAGAGTTAAACGGTTCATAGGCATCGCGCAGGATGTCACGGCGTGGAGGCAAACCGAAGATGAGCTCAAAAAAGCGAGAGAATATCTGGAACAAATCATAAACCGC